>JBQDZM010000019.1:12149-51472 GCA_052108535.1 Galactobacter sp.
CGCTGCTGCGGTAGTCGCGGCTGTCACGGTTGTCGTCACGACGGCGGTCGTCACGTCGATCATCGCGACGGGGGCCGCCGCGGTCGTCGCGACGGCGGTCGTCACGTCGGTCGTCGCGACGGCGGTCGTCACGTCGGTCATCGCGACGGCGGTCGTCACGACGATCGTCACGGCGGGCATCGCTGCGGTAGTCGCCGCGCGAGCCCTCGCCACGGCGGGCCTGCGAGCCGCGGCCGCCGTCGCGGTCGAAGTTGTTTCGGTTCTGGTTGCCGCGGCCGGACTGATTGCCAGTCTGGTTTCCGCGGCGACGGGGATCATTCGACGAGCCGGGTTTACGGGTCATCTGCCTCAACGTCCTTGAATTGTTCGTCCTGCTCACCCGGTGTGCCGGGTGGCGTGTGCTGCCGACGCCAGGAATGGGCGGGAGCACAACCACACTATTCTCCCAGAAGCAGGCATCTTGGCCAAGGGTGCATCATCGTGATCTCCACGTCACCCGCGCCGGCCGCGGTCGTCAGAGATCCTCAGCCAGGATCTCGTCCAGGTTCTCCACGCCTGGGAGCAGCGGGGAGAGTTCGGGAAGCTCGTCGATGGAATCCAGCCCCAGATGTTCCAGGAATGCCCCAGTGGTGCCGAAGAGCACCGCCCCGGTGGCCTCGTCTTCGCCGCGTTCCTCGATCAGTTTCCGAGTCACCAAGGTGCGCACCACACCGTCCACGTTCACACCGCGGATCGCGGCGATCCGGGAACGTGAGACGGGTTGCCGATAGGCCACCACAGCCAGAGTCTCCAAAGCTGCCTGGGACAGCCGCGCCGTCTGCCCCTGGAGCACAAACCGCGCGACCGAGGTCTCGTGCCCGGACCGGGCGGCGATACGCCAGCCCCCGCCAGCCTGGCGCAGTTCGAAACCGTGCATGCGGCCTCCCTCCCGCAGCGTGCCGTCGTACTCGGCCCGCAGATGGTGAAGCATCCGATCCACGTGTTCTTCCGGCCGCTCCAGAGTTTCGGCCAGCTTGGCCACGGAAACGGGAGCATCCACGACCATGAGGACGGCCTCGAGTCCGGCGAGTTCCTCTTCGGTGATCTGCATCAGTTCTCCTCCGTGCTCATGCTGGCCTCGTCGGTCCTGCCAGCCTCGACGCTCTCGCCGGACTCTGTGCCGCCGCGGTCTGCGCCGTTCACCTGGTCCGGCGTACCCATGTAGTCGTCCTCGATGCCAGCGGCGGCATCCCAGTCGTCGCGCCCGAGCCAGTGCACCACGAGTTCCGTCAACGGGGCCACCTGTTGGAACCCCACGGCCCGGTCCCGATACATCTCCAGCAACGCCAGGAAACGGGCGATGACCACCAAGGAGGCCGAGGCGTCCTCAGCCAGATCCTCGAAAGAGACGGCGCCGGCTTCCCGCAGCCTCGCCGCGATGATGCCGGCTTGCTCCCTCACGGAAACGGGCTGAGTGTGAATATGGTCCACGTCGACACCGTCCGGCTCCGCGGGTTTCGGGGCCAGCGCCTTGGCTGCGAGCGCAGCGAAGGCGTCCGGAGTGGTGGTCCACACCAGTTCTGGCAGGTGCCGCGTGACGTCCGGATCGTCGGCGCCGACCTGCCGCGGAATGTGCGTGCGTCCGCGATCCAGCAGATCCGCCAGAGTCCGGGATGCCTGTTTGAACGCCTTGTATTGCAGCAGCCGGGCGAAGAGCAGGTCACGGGCCTCCAGCCTGGCCAGGTCCTCCTCATCCTCCACCTCGCCACGAGGCAATAGCCGTGCTGCCTTCAGATCCAAGAGCGTGGAGGCCATCACCAGGAATTCTGTGGTCTGGTCCAGGACATCGGCGCCGACCTGGTCAGACAGCGCCTTGACATGCGCAATGAACTCATCCGTCACCGTGGCCAGCGCGACCTCGGTGATATCGAGGTCGTGTTTACCGATGAGATTCAGCAGCAGGTCAAACGGCCCCGTGAAATTGGCGAGACGGACCTGAAAGCCGGGCGCGGCGGCGCTAGGCAGAGAAGTATCAGTGCCCGACGGCGGTGCCTCCTCCCCCGCGTCCGGCGCCTGCGGCGCGGTCAGCGGGTCAGGGAGCTCCGCCACGGCTGATGAGCTCCTTCGCGAGGCGTCGATAGGCCGCCGCACCCGCGTGCGCCGGAGCGAACGCGGTAATGGGCTCGGCCGCCACGGTCGCGTCGGGGAACTTCACGGTGCGGCGGATCACGGTCTCGAAGAGCTTGTCCCCGAAGGCCTCCTCCAGTCGCCCGAGCACCTCGCGAGCGTGGAGGGTGCGCTGGTCATACATGGTGGCGACCACGCCGTCGATCTGCAGCGACGGGTTGATGCGCTCCTGCACCTTGTCGATGGTCTCCGTCAGCAGCGCCACGGCGCGCAACGCGAAGAACTCGGCCGTCAGCGGGATGATCACGCCGTGCGCTGCGGCGAGCGCGTTCACGGTCAGCAGGCCCAGGGAGGGCTGGCAGTCGATCAGGATGACGTCGTAGTGGTCACTGACCTTGCGCAGCTGCGACGCCAGGACCTGCTCGCGGGCCACCTCGTTGACCAACTGCACCTCTGCGGCAGAGAGGTCGATATTGGCCGGGAGCAGATCGACGTTCTCCACGCCAGTGTTGAGGATCGCTTCGTGGATATCCGCGTGACGGTCCATCAGCACGTTGTAGACCGTGAAGTCCAGCTCGTGCGGGCTGACACCAAACCCGGCGGACGCTGCGCCCTGAGGGTCAAAGTCCACCACGAGGACGCGGCGGCCGTACTCCGCGAGCGCTGCGGCGAGGTTGATGGTGGAGGTCGTCTTACCGACGCCACCCTTTTGGTTCACCATCGCGATGATGCGGGCGGGACCGTGCTCGGTGAGCATGGGCGGTTCGGGGAGCTTGGCGAGGGGACGACCGAGGGCGTTGATTTCCTGCATTCCCCCGGGGGCCGGGACACGTCCAAAGGCGTTGGGGTCGGTCACGATGCTCCTCATCCTTGTCTGCTCGTCTGCGTTGGTTCATTGGGGTGTTCGTTTGATCGGTTACACCACTCACCGGGCCTCACTTTAATGCGCTGGACGTGGTGCACGTGGGACTGGAGTGCTTCCCCGGCGAGCCTTGACGTTGAAGTGGAACTCGAGGGTTTAGCCGGATTTCGGGGCATTTCAAGCGCCAATCCCGGGCCCCAGTCGGCTCCCCGCCGACGCCCAGGAACAGGGGAAGGCCCCTGGAGGTGCGCCGTCCCTCAGTCACAAAACCTAAGGTCAATCGCATCTCCAGGGGCTTTCTTGCCGATTGCTTTCCGGCCGATCGCTGTCCTGCCCATCAGGAAGTCACGAGGATCTACTCCTCCAGCATGGCCTCCGTGAACTTGGACTTGCCGTCCAACGTGGCGCGAGCCTGGTCCAGATCCAGTTCCTTGGTCCACTTGCCCACCAGGAAGGTGGCGACGGCGTTGCCAGTGAAGTTGGTCAGCGCGCGAGCCTCGGACATGAACTTATCGATCCCAACCACCACACCCATGCCACCGATCATCTCGGGCTTATGAGCATCCAGACCGGCGGCCAACGTGGCCAGGCCCGCACCGGACACGCCGGCGGCACCCTTGGCTGCGATGATCATGACGGCCAGCAGGGCGATCTGCTCACCAAGGCTCATGGGCATGTGCATGGCGTTGGCGACGAACAGGGCGGCCATGGTCAGGTAGATGGCGGTGCCGTCAAGGTTGAAGGAGTAACCGGTGGGGACCACGATGCCGACCACGGGCTTGGAGACGCCAGCGTGCTCCATCTTCTTGATGAGTCGCGGAAGGGCGGACTCCGAGGAGGAGGTGGAGAAGATCAGCAGGTATTCCTTGCCGAGGTACTTCATCATCTTGAAGATGTTCAGGCCGGTGACGCCGCGCAGGATCAGGCCGAGGATCACGACGATGAAGATGGCGCAGGTCAGGTAGAAGGCACCCATCAACACGAGCATGGCTCCGATGGCGCCCCAACCGGTCTTGCCGACCACCGCAGCGATGGCACCGAAGGCACCCACGGGGGCAACCCACATGATCCAGGCCATGACCTTGAGGACCACCTTCTGGACCTGTTCCACGCCGTAGAGGAACGGCTTGCCGCGCTGGCCCATGGCCTGGACGGCGAAGCCGCACAGCAGGGCTACGAAGAGGGTGGGCAGCACGGGGATGGAACCAGGGATGATCTCCAGGATGATGTCCCAGGCGCCGTTCTCCCCGGAGGAGGAAGGCTTATAGGGGCTGATCTGGAGGTTGTCGCCGGGGTGGATGATGTTGCCGACCACCAGGCCGATGATCAACGCGAACGTGGACATGATCAGGAAGTAGCCGATGGCGAGGCCGCCCACCTTGCCGACCGTGGCGGCTTCGGCGATGTGCCCCACGCCGGTGACGATGGTGCAGAAGATGACCGGTGCGATGATCATCTTGATGAGGCCGATGAAGATGTCGGCAAGCGGCTGCAGGTTGGCCGCGTTCTCCCCCATCATGAGTCCAACCACGGCTCCGGCGACCACGGCGATGATCACCGCGATGTAGAGCCAGTGGCTTCTGCTCTTCTTCTCTGGTTGCGCGGGTTCGGGCGCACCTGCGCCTGCGGGGACCGCTTCATTCGAGGTGGTCATGAGTGCTCCTCATTGAGACTTAAGTGTGACGAGCCCTACCCCGTGGGACCGGGGCCGAGCGAACTCGTCCATGCTGGCGTGTATCCCCCGTCACAGACCACTTGCGGTCATAGTGTTCATGCACGCAACGCATCTCTGCCACCGCAAAGGTGATCCAGGCCCGACGGCGGGGTGGGATCATGACTGCATGCGCAGTTCCGCTCGTCGCTCCCGCACGTGGTCCTTAGCCAGGCGTGTTCTGCTGGCGCAGTGGATCGTTCTGGTGATCGCGGCGGCCGTGGCGGTGGGTGGAACGTATCTCCAGACTCGCGCCACCGTGTTCAGTAGTGAGGGCGACTCCCTGAAGTCGCTGGCGACGCTGGCTGCCGACGAACCCGAGGTCCGCCAGGCCTATGCACACACGGACCCGGACGCCCGCACACTGGGATTGACCCAGGTCAGCCAACGCATCATGGAAGACACCGGGACGGAATTCGCCACCTTCATCGACCTGGACGGGATGCGGCTGACGTATCACCGCCCGGGCTACGTAGGCACCCAATACTCCGGACGGCTGGCACCAGCTCTAAAGGAGGGGAAAGGTTTCACGGAGACCTCCTCCACGGCCACGGCCGGGATGTCCGTGCGGGCCGTGGTCCCCGTCAGGGATGCCGACGGCGAGGTGGTCGGAGCCCTCACGGTCGGGCGGACCGTGGGCACCCTCCAGTTGGTCGCGGCGTCCACCGTGCCGCTGACCCTCACGGTGGTGCTGGGGATCGCCGCACTCCTGGCCCTGGTGACTTGGTGGGAGGCCCGGTACCTCCGGCGAGTGACCCAAGGCCTGGGCCCGGAGCAGATGGCGCAACGTTTCGCCGCGGCGGATGCCGCGCTCGTGACCGTGGACGAGGGCATCATCATCACCAACGCGGACGGTCTCGTCGTGTTCCACAATCGCGCCGCAGATGCCCTGCTCCACCTGGTCCAGGATCAACACAAGGCACCCGACGGGGTTCACCCAGACGGGATCACGGTGTCCGACCTTGGCTTGGAGGGTCCGCTGGCAGAGCTGATCCACCACGGCACCTCGGTGGAGGATCAGGCCCACACCATCGACGGCCGCGTGGTGGTGGTCCGTCAGCAACCACTACGCAGGCCCCTGTCCCCCGGCCACCATGACCGGATGGGATGGGTGATGACGGTGCACGATCACACCGCGGTGCAGCGGCTCTCCGGGGAACTTGCTACCACCCGCTCCCTGACCACGGCGCTGCGCGCACAAAATCACGACCATTCCAACCGCCTGCACACGTTGCTGAGCCTGTTGGAGATCGGCCACGTGGAAGAGGCCCACGCGATGCTGCGCAGCTCCGTGGGATTCCCGGCCGGTTCGCCAGACCAGGACGGCGTGGACGGCGACGTGGTGCTGACCGCCTTACTGCACGGCAAGGTCGCGGAGGCGGCGGAACGCGGCATCGATCTGGAGACCGATATCCGGCTGGAGCGCGGCACCGGACTGCCGCCCGAGGACGTGGTGGCCATCTTTGGCAACCTGATCGACAACGCCATGGACGCCGCACACGAGGCCGCCGAACCGGCGGGGCGTTGGGTCCGGGTGGAGGTGTCCACGGAGGACCCCGCCGACGAGGCGTCACAGGAGAGACCGTGGCTGATCGCGTCCGTCTCCGATGGCGGCCCCGGTTTCGGTGAAGAGCTCGAGGAGAGGATCTTTGCCCCTGGGTTCTCCACCAAACCGACGGACGCCGTGGGCCGAGGGCAGGGGCTGGCCATCGTCGCGAGCGTGTGCGCGCGACTCGGAGGCACCGTGGCGGCAGCCACGGATTCCGGCACCGTTTTCACCGTAGAGGTGCCGCTGCCGCGGCAACCGACCACACCGCCGTCGGGCACAGCAGAAACAGGCCTCACCCCACCGGGTGGGGCCACGAAGGGGTCAGAGGCATGAGCGTGCTCAGGGTCGCCGTCCTCGAGGATGACACCACCACGGCACAGGTCTATCAGGAGTACCTGCGGCGCATCCCGGGAGTGGAATGCGTGAGCGTGCTGCACAGTCAGAAGCAGGCCGGACAGTACCTGGCCCAACGCCGGCACCAGCAGCAGGACCCCGGCATCGATCTTTTCCTGGTGGATATGAACCTGCCAGACGGACACGGCCTGGACGTTCTGCGTGGGCTACGTGCCGCTGGCTGGCACGGCGGCGCCATCGCGCTGACCGCGGCCGGCGAGCGCTCGGTGGTCCGGGCCGCCATGGCCTCCGGGGTGGCCGACTACCTGCTCAAACCGTTCACGTTCGACGACTTCGCGGCACGCGTGACCCGCTTTCGGGATCTGCAGCGTCGGTTGGGCGGTTCCGGGACCATCCCGGATCAGGAGCAACTGGACAGGATCTTTGGCTCGGAGACCCCACCACGCCCCATCGACCTGCCCAAGGGCCTCGTGGCCCAAACACTGGTGCAGATCAGGGAGGCCCTGGATGCGGCAGGCACACCGCTGAGCGCCAGAGAGACCGCCGAGGTGGCTGGCCTGTCCAGGGTCACGGCGCGCCGGTACTTGGAACACCTGGTGGATACCGGCCAGGCTCAGCGCAGTTCCAGACACGGGACGCAGGGGCGCCCCGAGGTGGAGTACGCGCGCACCGGTCGCTGACGCATCGGCGTGGTGCCCTGTCATGACTTTGCCCCGGTCAGCGGTGTGGGCGAAGAATGATCGACGTTCTCCATCACGCCCCGACCGGCCCGGCAAATCTATAAGGACGGTCCCGGACGCATTCGATTTCATCAGCGAAGGCCCCTTGTGACATCTCCGGCCGTACGGCACCTGTTCCGGACCAGACTCCCCCAGGAGGAGGCAGACCGCGGGACGGGCAACGATTCCCCACCGCGTAGCCTGCGCCGGAACCTCTCCACCTTCCACCTGATGATGATCGGTGTGGGCGGCACCGTGGGTACGGGCATCTTCTTCATCATGTCCGAGGCCGTACCGGAGGCGGGCCCGGCCGTGGTGGTCTCCTTCGTCCTCGCTGCCGTGGTCGCAGGCCTCACCGTGCTCTGTTACGCGGAATTGGCGTCCACGATCCCGTCCTCAGGGTCGTCCTACTCCTTCACCTACGCCACCTTGGGTGAACTCATCGCCTTCCTGGTGGGGCCTGCCTGATCCTGGAGTACGGGGTGTCAGCGGCCGCCGTCGCCGTGGGCTGGTCCGAGTACGTGAACCTCCTGCTGGACAACGTCCTTGGCATCCACTTCCCTGCGGCCCTCTCCGCGGCCCCGGAGGCCGGTGGCGTGATCAATCTTCCCGCGGTGATCCTGGTGGGCCTATGCATGCTGCTGCTGTTGCGCGGCGCCAACGAATCCGCCCGGGCCAACACCATCATGGTGATCATCAAACTCGCGGTCCTAGTGCTCTTCGTCGCCATCGCATTCACGGGTTTCCAGGCCGACCACTTCTCAAGCTTTGCGCCGGAGGGTCTGAAGGGGATCTCCATGGCCGCCGGCTCGCTGTTCTTCTCCTACATCGGCCTGGATGCGGTGGCCACGGCCGGCGCCGAGGTCAAGAACCCGCGGAAAGCCATGCCTCGGGCCCTGATCGGAGCCTTGATCATCGTGGCCGGCATCTACCTCTTAGTGGCCGTGGCCGCCCTGGGTGCTCAAGCGCCGGAGGAGTTCGAGAACCAGGGGGCCAGCCTGGCCACGATCGTGCAGAACCTGGTGGGATCCACCTGGCCCGGCACGCTGCTGGCCATCGGTGCCGTCATCTCGATCTTCTCGGTGACGCTGATCTGTGTGTACGGGCAGACCCGCATCCTCTACTCCATGAGCCGCGACGGACTGGTGCCCAAGATCTTCTCCAAGGTCTCCCCTCGCACGCACGTGCCCGCCATGGGCGCCATCATCGTGTGCTCCGCCGTGGCGGTTCTGGCCGGCCTGCTTCCGCTGGGCATCCTGGCCGACCTCACCTCCATCGGCACGCTCTCCGCGTTCCTCATGGTCAGCGTGGGTGTCATGGTGCTGCGTCGCACCCGGCCGGATCTGCCGCGTGGCTTCAAGGTTCCCGGCTACCCGGTCACCCCCATCCTGTCCGTGATCGCGTGCATCTACGTGATGTCTGGTTTGCAGGGGATCACGTTGATCGCCTTCGTCATCTGGATCGCCGTAGCCCTGGTGATCTACTTCACCTGGTCCCGTCGTCATTCCGAACTCAACCAGCCTTTACGCTGATGCTCAGACCCACAACACCCCCAACATCACTCAACTCAACGCGCCAGAAAGGCCCCTGTGTCCAAGATTGCCCTTGTCCGCCGTCCCGGAACCAACCTGAACGAAGGGCTGGTGGACAACATCGAACGCGTCGACGTGGACGTGCCCTTGGCCCACCAGCAGTGGGAAGGCTACGTCGCCGAACTGGCTTCAGCTGGCTGGGACGTGCGTGAAGTGGTACCAGCTCCCGAGTGCCCCGACGCGGTCTTCGTCGAGGACTCCGTGCTGATGTACAAGAACGTCGCTGTGTCCATGCGTTCCGGCGCCCCGTCGCGTCAGCCCGAACCGGCCGGCACCCGTAAGCTCGTGGCTGAACTGGGCTGCTCCCTGAACCAGATCACCGCGCCGGGCACCATGGACGGCGGCGACATCCTGAAGATCGGCGACACCGTCTACGTCGGCCAGGGCGGGCGCACCAACGCGGAGGGCATCCGCCAGCTGCGCGCCATCCTCTCCCCCTTGGGCGCCACCGTGGTCGCCGTGCCCGTGACCAAGGTGCTGCACCTGAAGACCGCCGTCACCGCGTTGCCGGACGGCACCGTGATCGGCTTCCCCGACTTCGTGGACAACCCCTCCATCTTCCCGCGCTTCATCCCCATCCCGGAGGAGCACGGCACGGCCGTGGTCTGCCTGTCCGACTCCCACGTCATCATGTCCGCCTCCGCACCCAAGACCGCTGAGCTGCTGCGCGGCCTGGGCTATCAGGTCACCACGGTGGACCTCACCGAGTTCGAGAAGCTCGAGGGCTGCGTGACCTGCCTGTCCGTGCGGGTGCGCGGCCTCGCCGACTGACCCTGCGGCGTCGCGGACTGGCGCCCAGGCGCCACCAAGGGCCGACGGCCGGTGCCCCACGAATCTTCGCGGGGCACCGGCCGTCGGGCATGAGGTCTGTTCCTCACTGAAGTTGGCCTTCACTGGGTGGGGCGCAGCACCCCAATGAGGTGATCCAGCACCGAGGGATCCTCGATGGTGGAAGGCACGGAATACTCCTCGCCGTCGGCGATCTGGCGCATGGTCTTGCGCAGAATCTTGCCGGAACGGGTCTTCGGCAGGGCCTTGACCACACGGACCTCCTTGAAGTCCGCCACGGCGCCGATCTCGGAGCGAACCAGTTTGACCAGTTCTGCGGCCAGATCCGCTTCGTCGATCTCGACACCGGACTTGAGGATGACGTAACCGGAGGGACGCTGGCCCTTCAGCGGGTCCGCCACACCGATCACGGCACATTCGGCCACGGCCTGGTGCGACGCCACGACCTGCTCCATGGCGCCCGTGGAGAGCCGGTGCCCGGAGACGTTGATGACGTCATCGGTGCGGCCCATGACGAACACGTAACCGTCCTCATCGAGGTAGCCGGAGTCCCCCGAGGCGTAGTAGCCGGGGAAGGCACTCAAATAGGAGTCGATGTAGCGCTGGTCGTTACCCCACAGCGTGGCGAGCGTTCCGGGCGGCATGGGCAGTTTGATGGCGATATTTCCCTCGACGCCGGGCTCCTGCACCTGCTCGCCGATGGCGTCCACGATGCTGACCTGGTAACCGGGAACGGGCAACGTGGGTGAACCCAGCTTCACCGGCTTCTCGTCGAACCCGAACGGGTTGCAGGCGATGGGCCAGCCGGTCTCCGTCTGCCACCAGTTGTCGATCACCGGGATGCCGAGCACGTCGTGCGCCCACTGAGCGGTATCCGGATCCAGACGCTCACCTGCGGCGAACAGCGCCTTGAGTCCGGAGAGGTCGTAATCCTTGACGAGCGCACCCTCGGGGTCGTTCTTCCGGATGGCTCGCAGGGCCGTGGGCGCGGTGAACAGGCTCACCGCGCCGTGCTCCGCTGCGACCCGCCAGAAGGCGCCGGCGTCCGGCGTCCCGATCGGCTTGCCCTCGTAGAGCACGGTGGTGGCACCGACCAAAAGCGGCGCATAGACGATGTAGGAATGCCCCACGACCCAACCCACGTCCGAGGCCGTGAACATGGTCTGCCCCTCACTAACCCCATAGAGATTGGGCATGGACCAGGCCAGAGCGGTGGCGTAGCCGCCGGTGTCACGCACCACGCCCTTGGGCTTTCCGGTAGTGCCGGAGGTGTAGAGGATGTAGAGCGGGTGGGTGGAGGGCACGATCACGGGTGCTGCGGGCGATGCGGCCTGCTTGAGGGTTTCGGTGTCATGCCACTGCGCGCCGGGAACGCGATCCTTGACGTCCTCAAGGGAGGTCTTGAATCCGTCACGATGGGTCACGGCCACGTGGGCCACCTGGTGTTCCGCGATCTCCAGGGACTCCGCGATGGCGGGCAGGTACTCGATATTGCGTGAGGGTTCGATACCGCCGGTGGCGGTGAGGATGGCGACGGGGGCAGCGTCATCGATGCGGGAGGCCAACTCACGGGGCGCAAATCCGCCAAAGACCACGGAGTGCACGGCCCCGATGCGGGCACAGGCCAGCATGCCGATCACGGCGGCCGGGACCATCGGCATGTAAAGGAGCACCCGGTCACCGGTCGTGACGCCGAGATCCTGCAGGGCGCCTGCGGTGGTCGCGACCTCGTCCAGGAGCTGGGAATAGGTGTAGGTGGTCTTGGAGTCCGTGACGGCTGAGTCATGGATCAGCGCTGGCGCATCCCCGCGGCCGGCCGCGACGTGGCGGTCCAGGGCATTCATGGTGAGGTTGAGGGTGCCGTCGCTGAACCAGCGGTACAGCGGGGCCTCAGACTCGTCAACGCCGGTGGTGGGAGCGTGCTCCCAGGTCAACGCCTGGGCCGCTTCCAGCCAGAACCCATCGGGGTCCTCGACCGAACGCCGATAGGTGTCTTCGTAGCTGCTCACGTATGTCACGTCCTTGGGAGATTTACGCTCTTTGCCGCCCGTCATGGACATGGTCAATTGACCGTGGGGCGACCTGCCTGGGTGAGACCAACCTGCTGACGCGCTGTAAGCCACGTCACTGTGGTCTTGCCTCATGTATACACGAGGTCGCCTGCCCCCGAAAACCCCTGCGGAACTATTTCCTAGAAATCCAGGGGAGCCGACGTTTACGAAACATCCACGTGACACAGATCTCCGATCTGTGTATACACTGATGGTGTGAAAGCTAGTGATCGTGCCTACGAGGAAGTACGCCGCGACATCGTCGAGTGGCGGCTGCAACCCGGTGCGTCCTTACTCGAGGTCGAACTCGCCGCACGGCTGGGGATCTCCCGGACCCCAGTGCGGGAAGCCATCGCCAAGCTGCTCTCGGATGGCCTGGCCGTCAACCACTCCGGGCGCGTCACCGTCTCCGATGTCCGCCCCGAATCCGTGGATCAGCTCTTTGACCTTCGAGTCTGCCTCGAGACCATGGTGGCGCGCGGCGCCGCGGAGGCGGCCGCGTCGTCGGCCACTGTCCGGGCACGGTTCGACGAGCTGGCCCAGCGATTCGACGCCGCTACTCCCGTGGACCCCGTGGATCCGTCCGGTTACTACGCACTGACCCACGAACTCGACGACGCGCTGGACGCGGCCGCTAACAACCCCTACCTGCTGCAGGCCCTCCGGGGACTGCGGCTGCACCTGGACCGGGTCCGTCGACTCTCCCAAGACCACCCGGACCGGTTGGACGCCTCAGCGAGCGAGCACGCCGCCATCGCCTCCGCCGTGGCCCACGCCGATCCGGACCTGGCCCAAGCCCAAACCGTGGTGCACCTGCATCACGCCCAAGCCCATATCAAGACCTACGCCAGAGACACCGCGGTGACCCTGGCCGGATGAGGCGTTCAGCGCCTCACGCCTTATCCCCTGACACGCCGGCCGCAGAACGAAGCAGCGGTTCCGGCGCAACCGTTTTAGAGAGGACGAGCATGATCGAGAACACTGTGCGGGTTTACCGCAGCGATGAGAACCTGCCCCGCGAGGAGCAGCTTGCCCACAAGATCGCAGCGGTCGCCGCAGACCCGGTCGCAGTGGAGCAGGAGGTGGCAGACATGGTCATCAACCGCATCATCGACAACGCCTCCGTGGCGATCGCCTCCCTGAACCGCGCGCCCATCGTCTCCGCCCGCAGCCAGGCCCTGGCGCACCCGGTCACCACCGGCGGCCAGGGATCCAAGGTCTTCGGCACCGACCAGCCCGTCGCCGTCGAATGGGCCGCCTGGGCCAACGGCGTGGCCGTGCGTGAACTGGATTACCACGACACGTTCCTGGCCGCCGAGTACTCCCACCCGGGCGACAACATTCCCCCGATCCTCGCCGCAGCCCAGCATGTGGGCGCCTCCGGCGCCGACCTGATCCGCGGTATCGCGACCGGCTACGAGATCCAGATCGACCTGACCAAGGGCATCTGCCTGCACGCGCACAAGATCGATCACGTGGCTCACCTTGGTCCCTCCGCCGCGGCCGGCATCGGCACGCTGCTCGGCGCGGACGTCGAGACCATCTTCCAGGCCGTGGGCCAGGCGCTGCACACCACCACGGCCACGCGTCAGTCCCGCAAGGGCGAGATCTCCACGTGGAAGGCCCACGCACCGGCGTTCGCAGGCAAGATGGCCGTCGAGGCCATTGACCGCGCCCTGCGCGGCCAGACCTCCCCCACCCCCATCTTTGAGGGTGAGGACGGCGTCATCGCCTGGATGCTGGACGGCCCCGACGCCAACTACACCGTGTCACTGCCCGCCGCAGGCGAGCCCAAGCGCGCCATCCTGGACTCCTACACCAAGGAGCACTCAGCGGAGTACCAGGCGCAGGCCTGGATCGACCTGGGCCGCAAGCTGCACAACGAGCACCCCGAATTCGCGGATCCCACCAACATCACCTCGATCGTGCTGCACACCTCGCACCACACGCACTATGTGATCGGTTCCGGCGCCAACGACCCGCAGAAGTACGACCCCACGGCATCGCGTGAGACTCTGGACCACTCGATCCCGTTCATCTTCGCTGTGGCCCTGCAGGACGGCGACTGGGATCACGTGGAGTCCTACTCGCCTAAGCGCGCGGGCCGCGAGGATACCGTTGCGCTGTGGCACAAGGTCACCACCGTGGAGGATCCCGAGTGGACCCGCCGCTACCACAGCCTGGATCTCAACGAGAAGGCCTTCGGCGGTCGCGTGGAGATCACCCTCGCAGACGGCTCCACGTTCACCGACGAGATCGCCGTGGCTGACGCCCACCCGCTGGGCGCCCGGCCCTTCGGCCGCGCCGAATACATCAACAAGTTCCGCAAGCTGGCCGCGGGCAAGGTGGCTCCGGAGGAGATCGACCGCTTCATCGCCGCAGCGGAGAACCTGCCCAACCTCGGTGCGGGCGAGTTGAACCAGCTCAACATCCTGGCCTCCGTTGACCTCGAGACCTCCCCGAAGGGTCTGTTCTGATGCTGTATTCCAAGACCACCCCGGCGGCGAAGCGGGAGACCTTCCGCGCCGCGCTGAAGCCTGGCGCTGCCCTGCAGTTCCCCGGGGCCTTCACGCCGCTGTCCACCAAGCTCATTCAGGAGCAGGGGTTCGATGGCGTCTACATCTCCGGTGGCGTGCTCGCCAACGAGCTCGGCCTCCCGGACGTGGGGCTCACGACCCTGACCGAGGTGGCGCAGCGCGGCAACCAGATCGCCCGCGTCACCGACCTCCCCTGCCTGATCGACGCGGACACCGGCTTCGGTGAGCCCATGAACGTGGCGCGCACCATCCAGGAACTGGAGGACGCAGGCCTGGCGGGAACGCACATCGAGGACCAGTTCAACCCGAAGCGCTGCGGCCACCTGGACGGGAAGAACATGGTGGACCTAGAGACGGCCACGAAGCGCATTGCCGCCGCCGTGGATGCCCGCCGGGACCCCAACTTCCTGATCATGGCCCGCACCGACCTGCGGGGCGTGGATTCGCTCGACGCCACCATCGACCGCATCAAGGCCCTCGTGGACTCCGGCGCAGACGCGATCTTCCCGGAGGCCTTGAAGGACATCTCCGAGTTCGAGACGGTCGCCAACGCGGTGGATGTCCCGATCCTGGCAAATATGACCGAGTTCGGTAAGTCCGAGCTGTTCACGCGTTCGCAGCTGCAGGATGCCGGCGTCGCCATGATCATCTACCCCGTGACGAACCTGCGTTCCGCCATGGGAGCCATCGAGCGTACGCTGACGGCTATCCGAGAGGCGGGGACTCAGGAACCTGCGGTCGGCGAGATGCTCACGCGCTCGCGGCTGTACGAACTTGTGGATTACGAGGGCTATAACCACTTCGACTCCGGTATCTTCAATTTCAGGGTGCCGACCACCGATATCGACACCAACAATTCCAACCTGGCCTGACCGGTTCCCCGTTGCGGCCCAGGCTTTCGGGTCTAGGCCGCCGCTGTGAACGATGCGGTCGTCAATGTGGACGAACAAGGACGGAAATACTCGTTATGACCGAGATCAAGAAGGGCCTTGCCGGCGTCGTGGTGGACACCACGGCCGTCTCCAAGGTCAACCCCGAAACCAATTCGCTGCTGTACCGCGGTTACCCCGTGCAGGACCTGGCCGCGCAGAAGAGCTTCGAAGAGGTTGCGCTCCTACTGTGGAACGGCGAGCTGCCCTCAGAGGCCGAGCTGGCCGAATTCGTGGAACTGGAGCGCGGAGGCCGCGCACTAGACCCGCGCGTGAAGGCCGCCATTGACCTGCTGCCGCTGGACTGCCATCCCATGGATGTGGGCCGCACCGCGGTGTCCGTGCTGGGCGCTAACGATCCGGAGGCCAACAACTCCGAGCCGGACGTGGAGCTCGCCAAGGCCAAGCGCCTCTTCGCCGCTTTCCCCGCTGTGGTGGCCTACGACCAGCGTCGCCGTCGCGGCCTGGATGTGGTGGAACCTCGCGCCGACCTGGACTACTCGCAGAACTTCCTCTGGATGACCTTCGGCGAGGAGGCAGCCCCCGAGGTCGTCGACGCCTTCCGCGTGTCCATGGTCCTCTACGCGGAGCACTCCTTCAACGCCTCCACGTTCACGGCCCGCGTGATCACCTCCACGCTCTCCGACCTGCACTCCGCCGTGGTGGGTGCCATCGGCGCACTCAAAGGTCCCCTGCACGGTGGCGCCAACGAGGCCGTCATGCACACCTTCACGGAGATCGGCATCCGTAAGGAGGAGTCCCGCGAGGACGCCGCCGCCCGCGCCAAGGCATGGATGGAAGAAGCGCTGGCCGCCAAGAAGAAGGTCATGGGCTTCGGTCACCGCGTTTACAAGAACGGCGATTCCCGCGTGCCCACCATGAAGGCGGCGCTGGATCGTATGATCGAGCACTACGACCGCCCGGAGATGCTGGGCCTGTACGATGGCCTGCAGCAGGCCATGGACGAGGCCAAGCAGATCAAGCCGAACCTGGACTACCCTGCCGGTCCCACGTATCACCTGATGGGCTTCGACACGGACATGTTCACGCCGATCTTCATCGCCTCCCGCATCACCGGCTGGACGGCTCACATCCGCGAGCAGCGCGCCTCGAACGCGTTGATCCGCCCGCTCTCTGCCTACGACGGCCCGGAGCAGCGCAGCCTCTGATTGGCACACCATGCACAACGGCGTGGGGTCGAGTTCCGTAGGGAACTCGGCCCCACGCCGTTTGTCAGGTTCGGCCGCGGCCAGGCCACCCAACACGATCCGTTTGCAGGACCAGAATCGGTATGCAGGGCCAAACCGACCACATCAGCCTGCAGACGGATCGCGACCCTGCATTTCGCTCAGGCACGCTCAGGCGTCGATCACCAGATCCGTCTTCGGCGTGGAGCAGCAGGGCAGGAACTTCCCGTTGGCGACCTCGCGGGCACGGATGCCGCCCTGGTGGTTCATATCCACGTCACCCTCCACCAGGACCGACTTGCACGAGCCGCACATGCCCTCCTTGCAGTTGGCGCCGATCCTGACGCCCGCGCCGCGAGCGGCATCGAGCACATTGGCGTCCGGGTCGATGCGTACCTTGATCTTGGTTCCGAGGAAGGTCATGGTCAACGACCCCTCCCCCACCGTGGGAAAACCAGCGGTGTCCCCGCCAGTGGGTGCATCCGTGCCGGCCGCCAGCGCGTCAGTGCCCGACGGCGGTGCCCCCTCCGGCGCCCCAGGCGCCTCAGCGACCTTCCGCGTCTCAGACACCGACGCCGCCTCATGGGCCTCCGGCGCTGAAAGTGGATCGGCACCATCCACGAGCGCCGCGGGCACCCGCTCGGTCGTTGTGTCAGGCTGGTCAATCGTTGGAAGCTGGATGATCGGCAGAGCACCGGTGGCCGGCTCCGCGACGGCGGCGGAGGCCTGGATCGGATTCTCCTCGGCCCATGCCTCGGCCAGGTCAGCCGCGGCGGCGACTTCGGCCGCGTATTCCTGACGCGTCGTGAAGGTGTCGGTGAAGTACTCCATGAACAGGGACGTGTCATCCACGCCCGCGGCATTGACGAGCTGGTGCGCCGCCTCAAGATAGCCGGCCGGGCCACAAGCGTAGACCTGCCTGCCGTTGGCGTCCGGGGCCACCTCGTTGATCATCTCCAAGCTCAGCCGGCCCTTCAGCCAGGCCCAATCGCTTGGGGCACCGCGGTTGCCGATGGACCAGTGGACCGAGAACCGGTTGTCCACCTGGGTGAGGTTCTGCAGCTCCTCCGTGAAGGCATAGTCCCCCGGCCCCTTGCCGTGGTAGAGCAGCACCACGTCGGCACGTCCAGGCAGGGAATGGATGGTCCGGATCATGGACATCATGGGCGTGATCCCCGCACCGGCCGCGAGCAGGAGATAGCGTGCCCTGCGGTCGTAGTCGGGCAGGTGGAACGCCCCCACCGGCCCCAACATCTCCACGACCATTCCTGGGTGCATGTGCTCGTGCAGCCAAGGGGAAACCTGACCGGCCGGATCCCGCTTGACTGTGATCGCGAACGTCCACGGCTGCGTGGGGGCAGACGAGAGCGAGTAGCTACGATCCAGCGGTTCGGCGTCTCGCCCGTGGACCGGGACGGCGATGTTGACGTACTGCCCCGAGCGGAAGGACAGCGGGGCACCGTCGGTCCGGCGGAACACGAACGTCTTCATGGTGCCGCCTTCGCGAATCACCTCCACGCATTCGGCCGTGAACTCCTGCGGATGCCAGGGCCCCAAGGCCCGAGCCGCCGCACCGACCGGACCGCCCTGCTGCATCACCCGGTTCCAGGGCATCTCCAAACCACGGATGTGTTCAAAGGGGCTCTCCGCGCTGGGCGACGGTGCGGTCACCGCCGCCGGCTGTGCCGGCTTGGCAGGCGGCGGAGCGACGGGAGGCAACGGGGGCGCGCTCTGCTGCGCAGCCGCGGCACCGCCTGCGGGTACGGAACCGGCGCCGTCGGGCACCGCACCGTCGGGCATCGTGGCGGGCACCGCTCCGTCGGGCACCGCTCCGTCGGGCATCTCGCCGTTCGGCGCCACGGAGGGCACCTCTTCGGCGGGCGCGGCCCGTCGTTTCCTTGACCGAGACCTGGTGGCCGCCGTCATGCGGTGACCTCTCCGGTGGCGGAGACCGCGTCGACGCCGAGGTATTCACGCATGCGCTCCACGTACCAGGTGATGAAGGCTTCGACCTGGTACTCGCTCTTCATGTACGGCCCGGGTTCGTACGCGGGCGAGGAGGCGCCCGTCTGGCACATCTCCACGAAGGCGCGGTCCTGGACGTTGGTCATCTTCCAGGTGTGGGTAAGTTCGTCGAGGTTGTAGTCCACGTCCTCGACGGCGTCCGAGGCCACGAGCCAGGTGGTGCGGACGATGGTCTGGTGCTCGTTGACCGGGAAGGCGCCGAAGGTGATGACGTGATCGCCCAGCAGATGGAACCAGCAATTGGGCTGCAGGTGCAGCGAGCAGCGGCCCAGGCGGAAGTCACGAAGATCGCCGAGCAGTTTCTTGGACAGGCGGCGGCCGGAGGCGGAGAAGGATTCGCCCTCGCCGTCCAGGGATTCACGGGAGACGCGGAATCCGGCGACGCGGGTGTCGAGTTCCTCGATCACCTTGTACGGGAGGCCATAGCGATCGCAACGATCCTGGAGGGCGGCCTCTGCCTGGAGATTGCGCATCCACGCCTCCTCCAGGTGCGGGGGAATGATGCCTTCCGACAGGCCCCAGGTGGGGAAGAGGGAGCAGGCCAGCTCGGGGTGGCCGTCGCAGTGGTAGCACTCACGGTTGTTCTCCATGACGAGCTTCCAGTTGCCCTCCTCCACGAGTTCCTGCTGGAACGCGACCTTCGTGGTGGCGATCTCGTGGGGTGCCAGGTAAGGCTCGATGATCTTGGCGACCTCATCGAAGTCCGTTGGCGGCTCGTCTGCCATGCAGACAAAGATCAGGCCGGCCACGATCTTGGCGTGCGCGGTCTTGAGCCCGTAGCAGGACTTGTCGAAATCGGCCTGTCCGGGGGCGGAAGCGTGGATCAGGGCGCCGGTCTCGTTGTACGTCCAGGCGTGGTAGCCGCAGACCATGTTGCCGGTGTTGCCCGCGCGCTCGGTGAGGACCCGTGCGCCGCGGTGGCGGCAGACGTTGTGCAGAACGTTCACCCCGTCGGGGTTCCCGTCCTCGTCCTCGGTGCGCAGCAGGATCAGTGCGGAGGGGCCAAACTCGACGGTGACATAGTCGCCTGGCTCGGGGATCTCGGCCACGGAGGCCGCGAAGATCCAGTGACGAGCAAAAATCCCCTGCATGTCGCAGGAGAACACCGTGGGGTCGGCATAGAACGGTGCGTCGAGGCTGTAACCAGGACGACGCTGCGCAAAGATGTTGCGCAGCTCTGCCAGTTGTTCCGATGGGGCCTTGGAGTTGAGGCGGCCATGGGTACCAGGGACCGGCGAGGTAATGGTCATTCGGCATCCTTGCGGTGCGGGCTCGTACGTGAGCGGGGCTGATGCGGGTGGCGTGTGGTTCGGGCTCCCCCTCGGAGCCCGAACCCGTATGCACACCCCAGATTAGGCCCAGGAAGCGCCAAGAAACATCGGTTAATTATCCGGTTCATCGTGCAGAATGTTCGCATGATTGATCCCCGGCTTGTCACCCTCAGAGCCTTCGCAGAATGTGGCACTATCCACGCCACCGCAGCCATGACCGGGTACTCCCCCTCCGCCATCTCCTCCCAGTTGCGAGAACTGCAGCGGACCCTCGGCATGGAACTGGTCGCGAAGTCCGGGCGTGGCCTGCATCTGACCTCAACCGGACGCGCGCTCGTGGCGGCCAGCGACGGTCTCATGGCCGAATGGGAACGCGTGCGGGCCGCAGCGTTCGCGGCAGGCGATTCGACACCCTCCGCACTGGGACTAGGCGGCTTCTCCACGGCGGCGAGCAATCTGCTGGCCCCGCTGGCCGGGACCCTTCACCGCACACATCCCGACATGGCGGTCCATGTGATCGAGGCGGACCCCGCACGCTGCTTCGACCTGCTGCTGAGCGAGAAGATCGACGTGGCCGTCATCATCGCAATGCAGGCCACCACCGTCACGGACCCTCGTTTTGAACAGATACCGCTGCTAGATGATCCCCTGGATGTGATTGTGCATGCGGACCACCCGCTGGCCGGAGCCGCCAGCCTTCGTCTGGCCGAGCTGGCCGGGGAACCGTGGATCACCGGTGTGGACGGGGGTGTCTATCAGTCTCTGTTCACGGCGGCCTTCGCTGCCGCCGGACACACGCCGCGGGTGGCCCACCGTGTGATCGAGTGGGAGACCTCCCTCGCCCTAGTGCAGGCCGGCGTCGGGATCGGCCTGCTTCCGCGCCTGGCCCCGCTGGTGGGTGCCCGTGACGTGGTCCGCGTGAAACTCGAGGGGGACAACGGACCTGTCCGTAAGATCGTCGCCGCCGTCCGCGCAGGTTCCAGCGGCTCACCGCTGACGCAATTCTGCCTGGAGACCTTGCACGCCACCGCTCAAGAAATCGTGGATAGCCGCTTAGAGGAAGAAGGCTGACGTCCGGATCATCGTGATCGTGCGCTGCTGGCGCACGATACCGTGCACTTTCCTGTCGACAACTGTTGCCTTGATCCCATTGACCTGATGTGACCCGAGTCACCAGTCTTAGAGTGTCCGAGTGTGGCACACCCCGCCACGGATTCTTCTGGACGTCCAAGCAGTACTTCATGAGCAAGGAGGCTCACGCATGGGCAACAAGGCCGTCAGCTACCAGGGTCCTGGCAAGGTCGCCGTCATCGATACGGACTACCCCGATTTCGTTCTCCACGACGGACCGGGTGTGAACCCCGCCAACGTGGGCCGCCGTGTGGACCACGGCGTCATTCTCAAGACCGTCGCCACGAACATCTGCGGCTCGGACCAGCACATGGTCCGCGGCCGCACCACCGCTCCGGAGGGCCTGGTGCTGGGCCACGAGATCACCGGTGAGGTGGTCGAGGTCGGCAAGGACGTCGAATTCATCAAGGTGGGCGACATCGTCTCCGTGCCGTTCAACATCTCCTGTGGTCGCTGCCGTAACTGCAAGATCGGCAACACCCACATCTGCCTCAACGTGAACCCGGACCGCCCGGGTTCTGCCTACGGCTATGTGGACATGGGTGGTTGGGTCGGAGGCCAGGCCGAGTACGTGCTGGTCCCCTACGCGGATTGGAACGTCCTCAAGTTCCCGGATCGCGACCAGGCCATGGAGAAGATCATGGACCTGACCATGCTCTCCGACATCTTCCCCACGGGTTTCCACGGAGCCACCGGTGCGGGCGTCAAGCCCGGCTCCACCGTCTATGTGGCCGGTGCCGGCCCCGTGGGTCTGGCCGCCGCGACCTCCGCCCAGCTGCTTGGTGCCGCTGTGGTGATCGTGGGTGACATGAATGAGGGACGTCTTGCCCAGGCTCGTAGCTTCGGTTGCGAGACCGTGGACCTGACCAAGGGCGACCCGGCCGAGCAGATCGAACAGCTCCTGGGTGTTCCCGAGGTCGATTGCGCCATCGACGCGGTCGGCTTCGAGGCTAAGGGTCACGGCGGGGACTCCGACCACGAGGCTCCGGCCACCGTGCTGAATTCGCTCATGGACATCACCATGGCTGGCGGCTCGGTCGGCATTCCGGGCCTCTACGTCACGGGCGACCCGGGCGGAATCGACGAGGCGGCGAAGATCGGTTCGCTCTCAATGCGCTTCGGCCTCGGTTGGGCGCGCGCTCTGTCCTTCACCACCGGCCAGTGCCCAGTGATGCGCTACCACCGTGGTCTCATGCAGGCCATCCTCAACGACAAGGTGAGCATCGCCAAGAACGTCAACGCGACGGCGATCTCGCTGGATGAGGCACCTGAGGGTTACGCGGCGTTCGACCAGGGCGCTGCACAGAAGTTCGTGTTGGATCCGCATGGTGTGATCGCCCGCTGATCGCACCCCCTACCGTCTGAGGCCCGTGCGGACGCCCCACGGTTCGCACTCGGACGCTGAGGCCTCGCTCCCCCTACTTGGGGAGCGAGGCCTCGCCGCGTGGTGAATCAACTAGTGCGCATCACGGAACGTGTTGCATAGAATGCACACATGCCTGAGACCCACACCACGCCCGGAGCAGACGTCGCTCCCGTCCAGGCGGTGGACCGCGCACTGCAGCTACTCGAGCTGCTGGCAGATAACGGTCCCACCAGCGTGTCCGCTCTGGCTAAGGAGTTGGGGGTTCACCGGTCCACGGCCTTCCGGCTGCTCGCCACATTGCAGCAGCGTCGATTCGTGGAGCACCGCGACGACGGGAACTACGTGGTGGGAACGGGCGCGCTCCGCGTGGCCGGCGCAGTTACGTCGCGCACCACCTTGGCGCGTGAGGGGGCCAAGATCTGCGATGAGGTCACCGCTGAGTTCGACGAGACCTCCAACGTGGCCGTTCTCGTCGACACCTACGCTGTCAACGTCGCTCAGGCGACCGGGACCTCGGCGGTGTCGGTTCGGGAACAGTTCATCGGCCGCCACACCCCCGGGCACGCCACCTCCTCCGGGAAGGTCCTGTTGTCCTACGCCGATCCGGCGGTCGCGAAGGAGGCCATCGCCAGCGCCGAACGTTTCTCCGACACCACCATCGTGGAGGCCAGCGGCCTGCGCCAGGCGTTCGCGGAGGTGCGGGAGCGTGGCTGGGCGGCCGCCGTGTCCGAGTGGCAGGAGGACACCAACGCAGTGGCCGTCCCCGTTTTCGATTCAGACGGAGGGGCCATCGCGGCGCTCAGCCTGACAGCACCGTCGTTCCGGCTGACCGAAGCCGACCTCCCGGCCGTGGCGGAGCGGCTGCGCGTGCATGCGGACGAGCTCTCCCGCCGGCTTGGTCATCTGCGGCCCACCCGCGCTTGAGGTTTCGCGCGCAAACGTTAAGATGCAGGCGGCGAAAACACCTGCGAGAAATCCACTGAGAAAAATCGGCGCGATTCCCCCGCCCTGGGTTACGAGTGCACCACTCATGCGTGCGTAACACGAGGAGACGCTAATGACGATCTTGTCCTGACTGCGCTGCGGCAAGCTCAACGAGTTAGGTGAGATCTCATTCGCTCAGCGAAGTCTGGAGCTCCGGCACGGTTAAGTTTCTCTAAAGACTGCGCCTCACTCATTGGTGGGTTCGTCTTAGCATTAGCAGCTCGCCGGAATGATTCCACTACTGATTGCCTGCGGCGTGCGAGTAGATCGCAGAGAAATGCGTCTGACGTCACCACTCGCATCCCCGCCGTTCTGATCGCCGAGGAACGAAAGTGCTTAAGATTTCGGGTGAGGAGCACGTCGACTTCACCGTGGATACACGCGGCCGCATGAAGTCGGTCACCGGGATCTGGAGAAAGATCGTCGGTTACTCGACCTCGATAGATTTCAGGTTCGATGCGATAGCGAGCAAAGTAGGTTCGCACCGCAGCGGTCACTGACCGCGCGGACTCCGGCGTCCTCGCTCCTTCACGCACAATCACTTGCTCCCACTCCTCTAGAATCTCGTCGTTCCAGACCCAGGTAAATAGGCGATCTTCGCACAGTGTCAGGAGAAGATCCATGATCGAAAAGGGGAACAGCTCGTTGGTGTCAATAAACACCCGTTGCAGCCGCGCCACGAGTCACTCCCCGAGAGATGCGCGTATCGCTTCGGCTCCGCGCCGGATCTGTTCACGCTCTGCTGTGACGTCCAAGACATCCTGCACGCGAATGCGACGATGGCGGCTGCCAGGGAGCCGGCGGAACGGAAGCACTCCGTCTTCGCACAATCGGTCAACGAACTGGCGAGTTACTCCCATAAGCGTGGCCGCCTCTGTCGGCGTTACTTCGTCCTCTGCTCGCATCACCACCACCCGCGCACCTTGCGCAACGGCATCAAGCATCGAGCGCACGGCAACTTCGACCGGGGAACCACCACGCAACTGCTCTGCAAGAGTTTGCGCGTCAGAGCGAACACCCGGGTCAGCCGGGTCAAAAGTAGTTGCGAGCGAGTGCGTTGTCATGACCTAAGGCTACGCCTAACTGCAATAATGACAACCAGAGAACTTCACTTGCCCACGAGGCGGCTTGCCACCAGCCGGTTCAGTGAGACGTGCTGCTCTGCAGCGTCGAGCGCTAGTCGGCGGTGGGCTTCGGGTGTCAGACGCACCATGAACTTGCCTGAGTATGTGCGGTCTGCGAGCGCTTCCGGGACGCTTTCCCCCGATCCACGCATGTCTTCGAGCACGTCGGCAACGAGTACTCGAATTCCCTGGAATGCTTCGCCCTGTTCCCCAGCAACCCAAGACAGAGAGGGGAACTCGGCGACCGTACCGACGAAGGCCTCATCCTCGGATGACCAGCGGACACGATAGGTGTAGTGGTCTGTATTCATGATTACTCCCCGAATCAGTTCTGCTGAGTGGACTGTAGCCGCGAACGCTTTTTGCCGGGCAAGGGGGCTGCTATCCGGCAGAAAGTGTTCGGGAACCGCCGGGACACTGCAGAAATGGTTCGCGAGGTGGCAGCCCGGGGTTCGCGAATCGATTCTGCCGGGTGGAGTTACTTCCCGAATCAGTTCTGCTGAGTGGGGTGAGGTCGCGAACACTTTCTGCTGCGTGAGGGGGCCACTATCCGGCAGAAAGTGTTCGGGAATCACCGGGACACTGCAGAAATGGTTCGCGAGGTGGCAGCCCGGGGTTCGCGAATCGATTCTGCCGAGTGGGGGTGAGGTCGCGAATCAGTTCTGCTGAGTGGGGCTACTTCGCGAATCAGTTGTGCCGAGTGAGGGAGTGGTTCGCGAATCAGTTCTGCCGAGTGGGAGTGGTTCAGGAAAAGCCCTGGTCGCCGCCACAGGGAGAAACTGACCCAGAACATGAAAGAACCCCAGGGCATGGAGTGCTTCCACGCCCTGGAGTTCTTACCTGAAGCAGACTCGTCGACGGTCCTCTGCAGACCGAGGCTCAGCGATCAGGTGAGCACCACGGTGCGGCCGTCATTGAGGAACACGCGGGAATCGCAGTGCCACTTCACGGCGTCGGCGAGCGCCTTGCACTCTGAGTTGCGGCCCACCGCCACGAGATCCTCCGGCTGGAAGGTGTGGTCAACGGGCTGGACCTGCTGGGCGATGATGGGTCCCTCGTCCAACTCGTCGTTGACGTAGTGGGCGGTGGCGCCAACGGTCTTGACCCCGCGGGCGTAGGCCTGGTGATAGGGCTTAGCGCCCTTGAAGCTGGGCAGGAAGGAGTGGTGGATGTTGATAGCGCGGCCGGAGAGTTCACGGCTCAGGTCATCGGAGAGCACCTGCATGTACCGGGCCAAGACCACGAGGTCCACCTCGAAGCGGTCCACGAGCTCCAGCAGCTGAGCCTCGGCCTCTGGTTTAGTGTCCTTGGTGACGGGGATCCGGAAGAAGGGGATGCCGTGCCACTCGACCGTCTGACGGAAGTCGGGGTGGTTGGACACCACGGCGACGATCTCGGCATTCAACTCCCCCTGGCGCTCACGGTGGAGCAGGTCCTCAAGGCAGTGGCCAAACTTGGAGACCATAAGTAGGACCCGCTGTTTCTGCTCCTTGGGACGCACGGAACATTCCGCCTGCGTCTCCTCTGCGAGCTTGTCCAGGTCCGTACGCAGGTTCTCCAGTTCGGCCGAGCCCCCGGGCAAGGTGAATTCGGCGCGGAAGAAGAAGTGTCCCGTGCGGGGGTCGTCGAACTGTTTGAGCTCTTCGACATTTCCCTGATGCTGGACCAGCACGCCGGTCAGGGCGTGCACCAACCCGATGCGCTCGGGGCAGTGGAAGGTGAGGACGTAGTGGTTCTTGACGTCCGTGGGAGCAGCAGAAGAAGTGGTCACGTTGGCCTGTTTTTCTCGCGAGTGGTCGGGCGGAAGATCATCAACAGAGCAATTGTTGCGTGATGCGCAACACGTTGCACCTGATGCATCCATTCTGAACCGCCCGCGCCCCACGCACAAGCCCTGATATATCAGGCTAGTGAATTTCTTTCTGCAGTGGAAATCTGCCCCTTGCGTGATTCAGGACAACATCGCAGAATGGTCGCACAGCACGCAACGCGTGCGTATGACGCAACAGCCATCCTTGACCTTGGAGCCACCGCAGATGTCAAAGACCTCCCCCCAGCCCCGGATCGTGATCATCGGCGCAGGCATCGTCGGCGCCAACCTGGCAGACGAACTCCTCAGCCGCGGCCAGGAGAACATCCTGGTCCTGGAACAGGGTCCCCTTCGCCTCCCCGGCGGATCTACCTCGCACGCACCCGGCTTCGTGTACTCCACCAACTCGTCCAAGACCATGACCGAGTTTGCGCAGTACACCATCAACAAGCTCTCCGGCCTGATGCGCCCGGACGGCACCAGCTGCTTCCGCGCAGTAGGCGGCTTGGAGATCGCGACAACGCCGGAACGCCTCGTGGAACTGGAACGTCGCGCCGGGTGGAACCGCTCCTACGGAGTCCCAGCCGAGGTCGTCGACGTGGACCGTGTTGCGCAACTGCATCCCATGCTTGATACCTCCAAGGTGCTCGGCGGACTCTGGACACCCACCGACGGTCGCGCCCTGGCCGCGGACGCCACCGCCGCCCTCATCGCCAAGACACAGGCCGCCGGCGTGGAATACCGCGACCGCACCACCGTCACCGGGATCGAACAAGCCAACGGCAAGGTCACCGCCGTGCTGGCCGGAGAGGACCGCTTCGAGGCGGACGTCGTGGTCTGTTGCGCAGGCTTCTGGGGTGCCAACGTCGCCGCCATGGCTGACACCGTGGTCCCGCTGCTGCCTCTGGCCCACCAATTCGCGTGGTCCACTCCCCTACCGGAACTCATTGAACGCAAGAACGAGGCCGGAGGCGGCACGCTGCCCATCCTGCGTGACCAGGATGCTTCCCTGTACTACCGCGAGTGGGGGGACCAGATTGGCATCGGCTCCTACGCCCACCGCCCCATGCCCGCCACCATGGCTGACCTGCCCCGCTACACACCTGATCAGATCGATGATCACCACATGCCTTCCTCCCTGGAATTCACCCCGGACGACTTCGTCAACGAGTGGGCACACACGCAGCAGATGATCCCGGCCCTGCGGAACGCGACGGTGGAACGCGGTTTCAACGGCATCTTCTCCTTCACCCCGGACGGCGGCTCCCTGGTGGGCGAGTCCCGCAACGTGGCAGGCTTCTTCGTTGCCGAGGCCGTCTGGGTAACCCACTCAGCCGGTGTCGCCAAGGCCGTGGCGGAGGTCCTCACCCAGGGCTACTCAGACACCGACCTCTCCGGACTGGACCTGCACCGCTTCGAGGACGTCCAGACCACCCCGGAGTATGTCTCCGAAACCTCACAGCAGCAGTTCCGCGAGGTGTACGACATCATCCACCCCAAGCAGCCGCCAGCCTCCCCACGCGATGTGCGGCTCTCCCCGTTCCACACGCAGGAGGTGGAACTCGGCGCCGTCTTCCTCGAGGCGTCGGCCTGGGAGCGCCCCGCCTGGTACGAGTCCAATGCCTCCCTGCTGGAGCAGCTGCCGGAGGATTGGCGTGAGCCCGAGCGTGCCCCGTGGGCAGCCCGGTTCACTTCCCCCATCTCCGCGGCGGAAGCCTGGAAGACCCGCACGGATGTGGCCATGTATGACATGACTACCCTGAAGCGCCTCATCGTGGAGGGTCCGGGCGCCGAGGAGCTGTTGCAACGCCTGACCACCTCAAACATGCGACGCAAGCCGGGCGCCGTGACCTACACCCTGTTCCTGAACGAGGCAGGCGGTGTCACCTCAGACGTCACCGTGGCCCGCCTGAGCCAAGAGGTGTACCAGGTGGGCGCCAACACCAACGCCGATCTGGTCTACCTGCAGAAGGAATCCAAGAAGCTGGCTACCGAGGATCCCACGCTGTGGTCCACGGTCCGCGACATCACGGCAGAGACGTGCTGCATCGGCCTATGGGGGCCGCGCGCCCGCGACGTCCTCTCCTCCCTGACCGCAGATGACGTGTCCAACGAGAACATGAAGTACTTCCGCGTGCATCAGATCTCCGTGGCCGGCGTCCCCGTCACCGCCATGCGGCTCTCCTACGTTGGCGAACTCGGCTGGGAGCTCTACGCCTCCGCTGACGTGGGTTCCCGCCTCTGGGACCTGATCTTCGAAGCCGGTCAGGACTTCGGGATCATCCCGGCTGGCCGCAACGCTTTCGACTCACTGCGCCTGGAGAAGGGCTACCGCTCGTGGGGCTCGGACATGACCACGGAGCACGAGCCAACCCAAGCGGGGATCGGCTTCGCGGTGCGACCAGAGAAAGGCCCGTTCGTCGGTGCGGATGCCTTGGAGGCGCGGGCGGCCACCACCACCAAGCGGCTTCGCACCATCACCATCGATGACCCGGCCAGCATCGTTCTGGGGAAGGAACCGGTCTACCTGGCCGGCGGCGAGAAGGTGGCGGGCTACGTGACCTCGGCAGCCTACGGTTTCACGCTCGGTCACCCCATCGCCTATGCCTGGCTGCCCAACTCCGTGGAGCTGGGAGACAAGGTGGAGGTCGAGTACTTCGGTGAGCGCCTGCCCGCCACCGTCCAGGAGGACGTGATGGTGGATCCGGGGATGCAGAAGATCCGCGCCTGAGCGCCGGTTCCCCAAAACAAAGGTGCCCGACGGCGCGACTCGCGTCGCGTCGTCGGACACCTTTGGCGTCGGTGAACTCAGACGTCATCCTCCGCGGCGAGCCCGCCCTCGTTCTCGAGATTCTCCAGGCGGGACACCTTGGTGGTGTTGTACTTCTGGCGTACGCCGTACCCGGCATCGCCGTCCTCCGCCAGGAGTACGGCGCCGAAGCCCTCCAACGCGCTCTGGAGTTTGAGGTTTTCCTCCTGAGTGAGGGGACCGACACCCTGTTCGAAGGCCCTGGCCTTGGCAACGTCAATCCCGGCCTCGGAGGCCACTGCGTCGATGGACACCTGCGTCAGGGCCCGGGCTGCCCTGGCGAGGTCTGACTTGATGAGGAATGTGTTGTGGGTCATGTCCCCATCATGGCCCCGCACGAGCGAGTTCGCCAGTCACACGGGCACCCAGCCCACTGAAGTGATCGGTCCGCTGCGGTGATCAGCGGGCGCGAGGATGCGAGGTCAGGAACACCTCACGCAGGGTGTCGGCCGTGACGAGCGTATACACCTGGGTGGTGGTGACGGACGCGTGCCCCAGCAACTCCTGCACCACGCGCACGTCCGCCCCGCCCTCGATCAGGTGGGTCGCGAAGCTGTGCCGCAGCGTGTGCGGCGAGACCTCCCGGGTGATCCCCGCGCGTTCTGCAGCGGCACGGATGATCGTGAAGGCCGACTGTCTCGACAGCCTGCCGCCCCGCAGATTCAGGAACAGCGCGGGTGTGCCCTTGCCCTTGGCGACCATGGGACCACGGGCGCGCACCAGATACGCCTGCAGCGCCTTCACAGCGTATGAGCCCATCGGCACCACTCGTTCCTTGGAGCCCTTGCCGAACAGCCGCACCACGGCCGGTCCCCCATCCTCGGGGGCGTCCACGTCCAGATCAGCCAGGTGGAGATCGTCCACGTCCAGCCCCACGGCCTCGGACACACGGGCACCTGTGGCGTAAAGGAACTCCAGGAGCGCCCGATCCCTGAGACCGGCAGGTGTCTCGGGATCAGGTGCGGACAACAGTGCCTCCACGTCAGCTAACGGCAGCGCCTTCGGCAGCCGCTGACCCGTGGTCGGCGGCCGCACGTCCGCAGCCACGTTCTCCACCGTGATGGATTCCTCCGCCCAGAAGCGGTGCAGCCCCCGGACGGCCACGACGCATCGGGCCGCGGACCGGGGGGCCAGCGCCACGGACCCGTCCGCACCGTCGCCCAACGCCGCCGCAAACGCGGTCACCTCCTGCGCTCGGACCTGCTCCGGCCGGACGACGTCACGTCCGCGCAAGTAGGTGGTGTAGCGCCCAAGATCGCGGCGATACGCCGCCAGGGTGTTTGCGGACAGCCCGCGTTCCACCCGCAGGTGGTTCAGGTAGGCGTCCACACCGCGACCCAGGGCATCGGCGCTCATGCCCGACGTCTCGTGCCCGGCTTCCGTACGCCCGGCTTCCTCGTTCATGGCACCCTTGTCAATGGCACCCACGATGCCAATCGGGTCAGAGCCGACCGCCGGCCTGCGGTCGAGCAGGCCACGGGGCGTCAGCCGGGCGAAGTCCAGCGAAATCACGCGAGCGGGCGGCGGCCAACGCCAACACGGCGGAAGTCGTGGTCATGTTTCCGATCCGGCCCTCGAGAACTGCCGTGATGACGTCATCCAAGTCCAGCCAGACGTGCGGCATATCCGCTTCTTCCTCACCGCGGGTGAAGCGTTCCCCCTCGGGAACCTCGCTCAACTCCCGCGCAAGGTAGATCCGGATGGCCTCGGACGAGGAGCCGGGCGAGTTGTACCCATCCACGAGCACATCCCACTGGCCGGCCCGCAGGTCGGCTTCCTCGAACAGCTCACGTTGGGCGCCTGCCAACGCAGACTCCCCCTCCACGTCCAACAATCCCGCGGGGATCTCCCACAGCTGAGCGCGCACCGGCTGACGCCGCTGCCGCTGGATCAACACCCGTCCCTGGTCATCCAACGCCAGGATCGCCACGGCACCGGAGTGCTTGACGAAGTCGCGGGTCAGCGGCTCATCCTGCCCGGGCATCGTGAAGGTCTCCGACACTACATCCCAGATCCGACCGTGGAACTTGACCTCAGCCGACTCGGGCTCACCGTCCACGGGGACGTCTGCCACAGCACCTGCCAGTGCCCGCTCGGCGACGGCCTTCGCGGCCTTGGCCGCGGCGTCCACCAACGCACCGAAGGGGCCGGGCAGCGCGGCGGCTGCCGCGCCGTCGGGCATTCCGCCGGAGGCGGCCTTCTCAGGCTCACCTGACAGGAAACCGGGCAGCGCGGCCGGATCCACCGGGGACTTGGGTGAGGACTGCTCAGCCATCGCGAACCCGTCAGTGACCGGCGTAGGCCAGCGCGGCCTCCACCAGGCCCGAGAACATCGGGTTGGGACGGGTGGGACGCGACGTGTACTCCGGGTGAGCCTGCGTGGAGACGTAATACGGGTGAACGTCCTTGGGCAGTTCCACGTACTCCACGAGGTTGCCGTCCGGGGAGGTACCGGAGATGACCAGACCGGCCTCCTCCAACTGCTCACGGTAGGAGTTGTTGACCTCGTAGCGGTGACGGTGACGCTCGGAAGCGGTGTCGGTTCCGTACACGCCCGCGACCACGGAGCCTTCCTTCAGCTTGGCCTCGTACAGGCCCAGGCGCATGGTGCCGCCCAGATCGCCTGCACCCTCCACGAACTGCTGCTGCTCAGCCATCGTGGAGATCACCGGAACCACGGACTCCGGGTCGAACTCGGTGGAGGAAGCGCCGGCCAGGCCGGCCATGTTGCGGGCGTACTCGATGACCATGCACTGCAGGCCAAGGCACAAGCCCAAAGTGGGCAGGCCGTGGGTGCGTGCGTAGGTGAGCGCGCCGAGCTTGCCTTCCAGACCGCGAATACCGAAGCCTCCCGGCACACAGATCGCGGAAACACCCTTGAGGGCCTTGGCAGCACCCTCCTGGGTTGCGCACTCATCCGAGCGCACCCAACGGATGTTCACCTTCGCGGAGTTGGCGAAACCTCCGTGCTTCAGCGCCTCCGTCACGGAGAGGTACGCGTCAGGCAGGTCGACATACTTCCCGACCAGAGCCACCTCGATCTCGTGCTTGGGGTGATGCACCGCGTTGAGCAGGGTGTTCCACTTGGTCCAGTCCACATCCTGGAACTTCAGGCTGAGCGCCTGCACGATGTAGGCGTCCAGGCCCTGAGCGTGGATGGTCACCGGGATGTCGTAGATGCTCGGAGCGTCAGCGCAGTTGATGACGGCTTCCGGGTCCACATCGCAGGTCCGGCCGATCTTGGCGCGCATCTCCATGGGGATCTCGCGATCGGAACGGATCACCAACGCGTCCGGCTGGATACCGATGGAGCGCAGCGCCGCCACGGAGTGCTGCGTCGGCTTCGTCTTCAACTCGTGGCTGGGGCCGATGTAAGGCACCAAGGACACGTGGACAAAGAACACGTTGCCGCGTCCGATGTCCTGGCGTACCTGACGGGCCGACTCGAGGAAGGGCTGCGACTCGATGTCTCCCACCGTGCCGCCGATCTCGGTGATGATCACGTCAGGCGCGGACTTGCCCTGACCCGGATCGGTGGCGGCCAGGCGCATACGGCGCTTGATCTCATCGGTGATGTGCGGGATGACCTGCACCGTGTCACCGAGGTAATCGCCGCGGCGTTCCTTCTCGATGACCGTGGAGTAGACCTGGCCCGTGGTCACATTGGCGGTCCCGATGAGGTTCTCATCGAGGAAGCGCTCGTAGTGACCGATATCCAGGTCGGTTTCCGCACCGTCATCGGTCACGAAGACCTCACCGTGCTGGAACGGGTTCATCGTGCCCGGGTCCACGTTGAGGTAAGGATCAAGCTTCTGCATCGTCACGGAGAGCCCGCGAGAGCGAAGGAGATTACCCAGAGAAGAGGCTGTCAGCCCCTTACCCAGGGACGACGCCACACCGCCAGTGACGAAGATGTGCTTGGTGGTCTCATTGGACCGCTGCCGAGGAAAGTTTCGTTGCACCACGGAACTTCACCCTATCATCGACCGGCACATCAGCGCCCCTGCTTCTTGGTGTTCTTCTCGGTGATCTTCGCCGCCGCCCCCGTCTGGGCCGCGGCTTCCCGCGCAGCGTCCTCCAGCAGTTCAGCCGCATGCGCCCGCGCGGCCTCGGAACCGGCCTGCCCGGCCAACATCCGCGCCAACTCGGTAATCCGCTGGTCCCGATCCAACGCCACAACATCAGAGGTGGTCACACCGCCATCCGCCTGCGCGGTACCCTCGGTGGTCTTGGTCACCGTCAGATGCCGATCCGCGAAGGCCGCCACCTGCGGCAAGTGCGTCACCACGACCACTTGCACGTGCCTGGCCAGGCGGGCCAGCCGCCGACCGATCTCCACGGCCGCCTCACCGCCCACACCCGAATCCACCTCGTCGAACACGAACGTGGGTACCGGATCTACCTCGGCCAGCACCACCTCGAGCGCCAGCATCACCCGGGAGAGTTCACCGCCCGACGCACCCTTACCCAGCGGGCGCGGGTCGGCCCCCGGGTGCGGTGCCAGCAGGAAGGTGATCTCGTCGGCACCGTGGGCGGCAGGCTCCGCTGCCTCCACCGCGATCCGCAAGTGTGCATGCGGCATCGCCAAGGCGTGCAATTCCTGATCTACGCGCTCGCTCAGCTTCGCAGCTGCATCGCTACGCAGCGCGTGCAGTTCACGGGCGGCGGCCGTGAGCTGCTGCGTCAGCGCGGCCACCTTCTCCTCTAGCGCTTCAGCCCTGCCCGGATCGTCCTGCAGACTATTCAGCCGGATCCTGGAGGCCTCCGCCCAATCCAGGACATCGTTGATACTCGGTTCAGCGCCGGACGCATAGCGGCGCAACAACAGGGCCAGGGCGGCACGACGCTCCTCGACCTCCGCCAGCTCCGCTGGGCCGTCCGCATCCAGGTTCTCCACGTAACCGGCCAATTCCGTGGCCACATCGGAGAGGATGTAGCCCACCTCCCGCAGACGTTGGGTCTGCTCGGCAAGCTGTTGATCGTCCCTGTCCACGGCTTCAAGGGCACGTTTTGCCGCATCCACGAGGGACACCGCGTCCACGGCCTCGCCGATCTCCTCCGACACCAGAGCCGCATGGGCGGCGTGAGCGCCGTCCCGCAACTCCTCCACATGCGAGAGCCGCTGAGCCCGTGCATCGAGTTCCGCGTCCTCCCCAGGCCGGGGCTCCACGGCATCAATGTCCTCGAGCGCCTGCTGGAGCGTTTCCGCTTCCAGGGCTCGCTCGCGGCCGCGCTCCCTGATCTCTGTCAGCTCAGAGCGGGCGGCAGCAAGGTCCCCGTAGATCGTGGCGTACTCCTGCGCCGCACGCGTCAGGGAGGCACCTCCGAAGGCGTCCAGCGCGGCCCGCTGCTCCGAAGTGCCACGCAGCCGGAGCTGATCGGACTGACCGTGCACGGCCACGAGTTGGTCCCCGATCCGGCCGAGGACACCCACCGGAACGCTACGGCCACCGGCATGAGCGCGCCCCCGTCCCTCAGCCGAGACGGTCCTGGACAGGTAGAGCACGCTGCGGCCGTCACCGTCCTCGTCCAGCTCTGCGCCGGAGTCCACGGCCTCCACCAGTGCAGGAGCCTGCGGTGAGTCCACCACAGTGGCCTCCACGACGGCGCGCTGTTGACCACGTCGCACCATGGAGGCGTCCGCACGTTTACCCGTGAGCAGACCGAGCGCGGTGACCACCATGGTCTTACCTGCACCGGTCTCGCCAGTGACCACGGTGTAGCCGGGGCCCAAAGGCAGCTCGGCGTCGCTGATCCCGGCGGGCCCCGAAGTGGCCTCCCCCAGCGGCAGTTCTGCCTCGTCGATCACTCCAAGCGACCTGATCCGCAGGCTCTCGATCAACGCGACTCCCCTTCTGTGTTGTCCACCGCTTCAGAGCGGGACGGCTCATCGATCCTCAACGGTTCCAAGTTTCGTGGTGGCTCCACCACGTTGACCGGCCCCACCACGGGAAGGGCGGTCGTCTCAGCGTCTGCGCCGGTATCGGCTGGTCCCCGCCAACCGCTAATGGGCAGTTGGAACTTGCGGACCAGGCGGTTCGCGAACGGGGTCTGAGCCAAGCGGGCAAGCCTCACCGGATGCTCACTACGGGTGACCTCCACGCGGGATCCTGCAGGCAGGTCCACCATGCGCCGGCCGTCGCACCACAGCACCCCCCGGGCTTCGGTGCGCGTGAGGACCTCCACTGCCAGGGTGGATTCCGGTGCCGCCACGAGTGGTCGGGCGAACAGCGCGTGCGCACTGATGGGTGCCATAACCAGGGCCTGCACCTCGGGCCACACGATGGGCCCGCCCGCGGAGAAGGCGTAGGCGGTCGACCCGGTGGGGGTTGCCATCACCACACCGTCGCAACCGAAGGTGGAAAGGGGGCTGCCATCCACCTCAACCACGACCTCGATCATTCGCTCTCGGTCGGCTTTTTCCACGGCGGCCTCGTTCAGCGCCCAGGTGTGCGCACGGCGCGCTCCGTCGAACCAGACCTGCACGTCGATGGTCATGCGTTCTTCCACCGTGTAGTCCCGGTTCAGGATCGCGGTCACGGTGGCGTCCAGATCGGCCTTGTCGCTCTCGGCAAGGAAGCCCACATGCCCCAGGTTCACCCCGAGCAGCGGCACGTCGGAGTCGCGAACCAGTTCCGCGGTACGCAGAATGGTTCCGTCGCCACCCAGGACCATACCCAGTTCGATGTCAGCCAGGTGCACGTCGCGGCCCAGCACTTCGACTGCGAGGAAGCCGCTGTCCGGGTTCGCGCGGATCTGCGCCACCTCGTCTGCCCGCATAACCGGGGAGAGTCCGGCCTCCTTGAGTTTTTCGCACGCGGCAATGGCGATGCCGACCGCCTCACGCCGCCCAGTATGGGTCAGGACCAGGATTCGCCTCATGCCGTCCTCTACCTAGGAACTTCTGCTGCCCTCAACCATAGTCAACGGTGTCCAGCAACGATTCTCGTGCGGGCGCCTCCGGCATGTTGCGGCGCGCAGCCGGCACCAGGTGCAGGAAGAACTCCGCGTTACCGTCTTGGCCCTCCAACTGCGAACGCCCCACACCCAGAGTCACCAGACCGGCCCGCTCCGCTGCACTAGCGACCGTATCCACGGCCGCCCTTCGTGCAGCTGGGTCGATGACCACTCCGGTCCTGGAAAGTCGTTCCCGGCCCACCTCAAATTGCGGTTTGACCATGAGCAAGGCGTCACCGTCGGGGCGCAGTACCGAGGCCAACGGTGCCACCAGCAGCGTGAGCGAGATGAAGGACAGGTCCCCCACGATGAGGTCGACCCCGCCTGGGACGTCCTCGGATCGCAAGTTCCGCAGGTTGAAACCCTCGCGATTCTCCACTCGCTCATGCGCGAGCAGGGACGGGTGCAGTTGGCCGTGGCCAACGTCCACCGAGATGACGCGGGCTGCTCCCGCCTCCAGCAAGACTTGCGTGAAACCACCGGTGGACGCCCCCGCATCCAGCGCGACCTTGCCTGCCACGGGTAGCGGAAAGGCCTCCAAGGCGCCGAGTAATTTGTGTGCGGCCCGCCCAACCCAACGGTCCGCGGGGTCGGCAGCAAGCGTCAATTCGGCGCCCTCACGGACGGATTCCGAGGCCTTGGACGTGAGACGTCCATCGACCCGGACGCGACCGCTGGCCACGGCCTTGGCCGCACGCGTCCTGGAGGGCTGCAGCCCGGCCTCGACGAGCGTCACGTCCAGGCGCGCTGAACGTGGTGCGGTGGCCATGTTCGCTGTGCTGGTGTTGCTTGTGCCTAGCGTCCGTGGCTCGCTCACGCGCGGTCCTCGCCTTGGCGCGGCCGGGTTACGAGGCGACTGGTACCCGGCTTGGGGGGTACCCGCTTCAGTTTCCGCTGCGCTGCCCAGCACTGTGTCTTTGTCCAACACAGCGTCATTATCCAGCACAGCGTCGTTATCCAGGGCTGTCTCGTTATCCGATGCTGTGTCGATACCCAGCACGGTCTCGTCATCCAGTGCTGCGGTCAGCGAGTCCAAAACGTCTTGGTAGGCCTGCACGTGTCCCGACAGGTCCGGCACCACACCGGCATCATCCGGGTCGACGTCGGCAGGGCCGTCGACGTCGGCGCTGCTGTCGCGTCCGTCCAGGTCCAGGTCTAGTTCCAGGACGGGCCGCAGCAGGTTCCGTTCCGACTCGCTCAGGTCCGCCGATAGGCCGTCAGCTGCGGGACGCTCGGTCATGCCGAGGCTCCCGCCTCGACCCGACCCACCTCAGCAAAGAGATCCGCCAGCGTGTCCAACACGAACTCGGGGCGCTCGTCCGGGCTGGCCGCTGCAGCACTCTCCGCCGTATCGATACCGGTGAGGACCAGTGCGGTACTGAATCCGGCAGCAACACCGCCGGCCACGTCGGTGTCCAGCCGGTCGCCGATCACCAGCGGCGCTTTCAAGCCCAACTGGGCGGCGGCGAACCGCATCAGCGTGGGCTGAGGCTTTCCGGCCACCACTGGCTCCACGTTCACAGCGGCTCGCACGGCAGCCACCAGGGATCCGTTCCCGGGCGCGATGCCCTCGGCCCGCGGGATCGTGGAATCCGTGTTGGTAGCCACCCACGTTGCCCCCGCGTTGATCGCGAAGGCGGCGGCCGCCAGATCAGCCCAGCCCAGGCCCGGGTCGAAACCTTGCACCACATAGTCCGGCTGGGTGTCAGCGGTGTACTCGTTGGCGGTCGGGACCACGTCCACGCCCACCGCACGCAACTCATGGCGCAGGTGCTCGGCACCCACCACCATGGCGCGGGGCGCCCTGCCGACAAAGTCGGCGGAACGCGCCGCCACGTCGTCGGCCACTAGACCGGCCGCGGCCGCCGCGGAACCGAAGACCTGATCCGCGCTCACGTTCAACCCCAGGCTGTTGAGCTGATCAGCCACAACTTGGGAGGGACGCGAAGCGTTATTGGTCACGAAGCCGATCTTGAGTCCGAGGCCGGCGGCCCGGTTCAGGGACTCGATGGCATCCACCACGGCGTTGGTGCCGGCGTAGACCACGCCGTCCAGATCGCACAGAAGTCCGTCGAAACGGTCCGCCAGCCTCGGAGGGGTCGTCACCGGGCGTCGTCCTCGGAATCCGCGTGCTCGGAATCCGCGCCCTCGAGTTCTGCATCAGCGTCGGATCCCATGAAGGCGTCGTCGGAGGCCTCGAGGTCATCGACGTTGTGCTCGTGAGTTTCCGACTGCTCTGCGAACGGATCCTCGAAACCCTCGGGGAGCTTGTCACCGTCCTCGTCCTCGCCACCGGTGGCCAGGGAGTCATCGGAAACGGTGTTCAGGCCTTCCGCTGCGGCGGTCTCAGCGGCCAGTTCCTTGGCCTCCTGCTGCGCGCGTTCCTTCTCCTGGCGCTTGGCCTCACGTTCGGCTCGCTTGGCCTCGCGTGCTTCCTCTTCCTGCGCTTCGATCAGGGCCACGGCCTCGGGATCGGCCGGCTCGTCGACGTCGGGACCTTCACCGAAGTCCACAATGGCTTCCTCGTCGTCCGAAATGGTCCCCAAGGCGCGCTCTGCAACGGCGATGCGTGCACGCCAGCGCTTGGATTCCTTCTGATCGCCGTTGGCGGCCAGCGCCTCGGCGTAGGCCTCGTAGAGGCGAGGGCTGAACTCGTAGGCCCGGTTGATGTCCAGGGAGTCGATCTCCAACGCCTTCACGGCTTCGGCGGTCTTGCCGTCATCCAGCAGGATGCCGGCCTCCACGATGGCCGCCTCTGCGCGAGCCGCACCAGTGAGCGCGCGGGCCTCCGGGGAGGTCACGGTCTCCATGGCCTTGCCTTCGCGGCCCAGAGCACGCTCGCAGTCCGCGATCAAAGCAATGTGCTGATCGTCGCCGCTGATACGGCGGTAGGTACGAAGTTCGCGCAGGGCGTCCTGGTACTTGCCGCAGGCGTAGGCTGCGATGCCCACGGCCTCGCGGACGATGCCGACGCGGCCCCCACGACGTGCGGCCGCGGTGGCATGCTTGAAAGCGAGCTCCGGGTCGTCATCCAGGTAGCGGGCAGTCATCACCAGGTGGCGAGCAACCCAGCCCCGATGGAATTCGTCGAGGTACTGCAGCTCTCGCTGCGTCCACTTGTCCAGTTCCTCACCGGTGACGTCACGGTCCACATCCGGCAGGTTGTCCCCTGCCTCACGGACTGAGGCGCGGGTATCAACGCGACCGCCTTCACGGTCTCCTCGGCCTCGGTCTCGGCCGGCGCCCTCCGGCTTGCCGCGGTAGCCGTCACGCTTCGGACCACGGTCATCACGGCGATCGCCACCACGGAAGTCACGACGCTCCCCACCACGGCTATCGCGGCGGTCATCGCGGCGATCTCCACCACGGTTATCGCGACGGTCGCCACCGCGGTCATCGCGCTTCGGGCCGCGATCGTCCCAACGACGCTCCCCACCACGGCTATCGCGGCGGTCATCGC
>JBQDZM010000020.1:0-42221 GCA_052108535.1 Galactobacter sp.
ATCCGCCGGCGACCAGGTGACATTCTTTCACGAGGGCGCGCACGGTCTACGTACCGAGCGGTCCTAAACTTGGACCATGACCAATCCCACTCCTGCTCTCGCCCTGTCGATCGCCGGCTCCGAGGCCACCGGCGGCGCCGGCGCCCAGGCCGACCTGAAGACCTTCGAGGAACTCGGCACCTACGGCATCATCGCCCTGACGTGCATCGTCTCCTTTGACCCCAAGAACAATTGGGACCACCGCTTTGTGCCTGTGGCCCCGAATGTCATCGCGGACCAGCTGGAGGCCATCGAGGCCGCCTATGCCGGCCGGTTGGACACCGTGAAGCTGGGCATGATGGGCACCCCGGACACCATCGCCACCGTGGCGGCCGGCCTGGAGAACCAGGCATGGAAGAACGTGGTGCTGGACCCGGTGCTGATCTGCAAGGGCCAGGAGCCTGGCGCCGCGCTCGACACGGATGAGGCACTGAAGGCCAAATTGCTGCCCAAGGCCACGTTCGTGACGCCGAATCAGTTCGAGGCCGAGATCCTGTCCGGGATCAAGGTCTCCTCCGTGGAGGACCTGGAGCGCTCAGCCAAGATCATCCACGAGAAGTCCGGCGCTGCGGTGCTGGCCAAGGGCGGCGTTCGCCTGGCCGGCGCGGACGCCGTTGACGTGTTCACGGATGGCAGCACCACGGAGGTGTTGGCCGCTCCCAAGATCGGTGAGGTGTCCGTCTCCGGCGCTGGTTGCTCTCTGGCCGCCGCGATCACCGCTGAGCTGGCGAAGGGCGAGTCCCCGCTGCAGGCCGCGAAGAAGGCCAAGACCTTCGTGACGACCGCGATCCAGCACCGGCTCTCCGCCGCGACGCCGTTTGATGCGGTCTTCCAGGGCGGGGCCCGCCTGGCTGGCTGATGTCCAGCTGGGTCTAATGCCTAGCGTCGTGTGACCGCTCGGTCGCGCGACGCACCGTCCCGGGGCGGCACCTTCCTCACGGAAGGTGCCGCCCCGCGTGCGTCGGGCACACGCCGTCGGGCAGGCGGCTGCTGGGCGTGCCGGCGCGGTCGCGAGCGAAAGCCAACAGCGGTATGAAAATTGTGTTTCAAGATCACGAGATATGAAAGATCTGCTTGACTTTTACCATCACGGCGTCAGACCATACTGAGGCGTGCACCACACCCTGTGGCACACAACACCCACTTCCCTCAAGAGGAGCACCATGACGCAGCGATCACGACGCTGGCTGAGCGGAGCCGTGGCCCTGACGGCAGGCGCAGCCCTGACCCTCACCGCCTTCCCCGCCCACGCAGCTCCGGCTTCCGACGGTTCGGATGCCCGCACCATCACCAGTTCAGACGACCAGCTGGACCGGCTCCAAAACATCAAGGTCAATTCCGGCCTGCGTACCGCCAAGGGCGACGTGGACGTCTACGTCCAGTTCGCAGGGAAGGGAGCCTTTGCACAGACGCAGGGCAACTCGGGTGGTCCCACCAAGCGCTCGGCCACGAACAAGAACACCAAGGCGGAGGTCAAGTCCATCCGCGCCGGGATCGACGCCAAGGCCAAGACCGTGGCCAAGGCCTCCGACTCCAAGGTGATCTACCAGACCTCCAACGCCCTCCCGGGTGTGGCCCTGCGCGGTGATGCAGCGAAGCTTCGCCAGTTGGCCTCCCGAAGCGACGTCGTCAAGGTCTCCGCCATTGTGCCGAAGTCCCCGACCAACGCCACGAGCGACATCGACACCGGCGCACTGGCCGCCTGGACCAAGCAGAAGCAGACTGGTGAAGGCATCACCATCGCCGTGTTGGACACCGGCATCGACTACACCCACGCCTCCTTCGGCGGACCAGGCACCCTCGAGGCCTACAAGCAGGCCCAGGACTCCGAGGCACTGCCGTCTGCAGACTCCGGGCTCTATGACCCCGAGAAGTTCATCGGCGGCTGGGACTTGGTGGGCGACGACTACGACGCCAACCCGAACAACCCGACCTACCAGCCCATCCCTCACCCGGATCCCAACCCGCTTGACTGCCAGGCAGCCGGTCACGGCTCCCACGTGGCGGGTACCGCGGCCGGTTACGGCGTGGATGCCAAGGGCAAAACGTTCACGGGCAAGTACTCCTCGCTCACCAAGAAGAAGGTGGAGCAGATGCGCGTGGGACCGGGCTCGGCTCCCGAATCGTCTCTGGTCGGCATCCGGGTCTTCGGCTGCTCCGGCTCCTCCGACGTGGTGGGCCAGGCCCTGGACTACGTGCTGGACCCCAACAACGACGGCGACTTCTCCGACCGCGCACAGATCGTGAACATGTCCCTGGGCTCCGATCGCTCCCCCGTGGACGACCCCGAGAACGCCATCATCGATGCGCTCACCGAACAGGGAATCCTCTCCGTGGTGGCCTCCGGTAACGCCGGCGACGTCACCGATGTGGGCGGCTCCCCCGGTAACTCTGCCTCCGCGCTGACCGTGGCGAACTCCGTGGGTTCCTCCGCAGCGATCGACACCACCGACGTAACCGCGCCAGCAGCCCAGAAGGGTGCCTACGGTTCACAGCTCTCGGTGAACTACGCCTGGGGAACCGAACCCGCGGCCGGCACCGTCGTAGTGCCAGGAGGGGACGCGACCACCACCGGCTGCGAACCCATCACCGACGACGCGGTGAAGGGCAAGTGGGTCTGGCTGCACTGGACCGACGATCCAACGGGTGAAAACCTTCCCTGCGGTTCGGGCGCGCGCTTCGACACGGCCGCAGCGGCCGGCGCCGCAGGCGTGGTCTTGGACTCACCGACCGAGTCCTTCAGCGCCGGTATCGCCGGTAACGACAAGATCCCCGGCATCCAGCTGACCGCGTCCGGCGCCAAGAAGCTGCTGCCCGCCGCTGAGAAGGGGACCCTGGAGGTCTCCGTGGATCCGACCAAGAAGGCCACCTTCGCCAGCCCCACGGGGGCACTGGACACGCTGAATGCGTCCTCCTCCCGCGGTGTTCACGGCCAGCACGGCATCTCCAAGCCTGATGTCGCGGCACCGGGCACCTCGATCGGCTCCGTCGACGTGGGCAGCGGTAACGGCGCCTCAAGCATGTCCGGTACCTCGATGGCCACGCCGCACACTGCCGGTATCGCCGCACTCGTGGCCTCCAGCGGCAACTACAACGCCTACCAGGTCAAGCAGATCGTCATGAACACTGCGGCAACGGACATCAAGGCGGGCAAGATCGCCTACGGTCCTCACCGTGTGGGTTCCGGACGAGTCGAGGCGGATTCCGCCCTGAAGAACACGGTGGTGGCCTACGACAAGGCGGCCGCCGACGTGGTCTCCGTGGTCTTTGGCAACCTCGAGGTGGGATCTAAGCCCACGTCCGTGACGCGGGAGATTGAGCTGAAGAACCTCAGCAACAAGGCGCGCACCTACAAGGCCAAGTATCTGGCCGCGACCGAGGTCCCCGGGGCCACCGTGACCCTGGACAAGACGTCCGTGAAGGTCCCGTCGAAGGGCGTGGCCACCGTCAAGGTGACACTGAACGTTGATCCGGCCGAGCTGGTCAAGACGCTGGACCCGACCATGGCTGAACAGCAGCAGGGTATCGAGCGCGCTTACCTCTCAGACGTGACCGGCCGCGTGCAGTTCACCGCCTCCGGCGCTCCGACGCTGCGGGTGCCCGTCACGGCCGTCCCGAAGCCGACGTCTGCTATGAAGGTCGCCAAGTCCACGGTCTCCGCTGGCAAGGCCAAGATCAGCCTGGGCGGCCATGAGCTGGACCAGGACGGGTACACCTCCCTGGTGTCCACGCTGACGCTCGGAGCCAAGAGCCCCAAGCTCGGTAAGGAACTGGACCAGGTGCCCAGCGCCCGCCAGATGGACCTCACCAACGTGGGAGCCAATTCCAACGCACCGTCGGTCGGTGTTGCCAACGGCGTGTTGAGCGTCGGGGTCTCCACCGCCGAGGCCTGGCCCAACCTGGCCGGCGCCAACCAGATCCAGGTGGACTACGACGTCAACGGCGACGGCAAGTGGGACTTCGCCTCCTACACCAACGCCGCTGACGGCCTGGACCTGCCGTTGGTTCAGACCGTGACTGCGGCGGGTGAAGCCGTGGAACTGCAGCCCCTCAACGGGCTCTTCGGTGACGTGGATTCCAACACCTTCGACACCAACGTGGCGCTGCTGCCGGTCTCCCTTGATTCGCTCGGAGTCACCAAGGCCAACGCAGACAAGGTGCAGTACCGGGTCTCCACGTGGAACGAGTACTACACCGACAAGGACGGCAAGCAGGCGCCGGTGGATACCACCGACTGGATCGCCTACAACCCCGTCACGCCTGCGGTCACCGTGCAGTCCTCCGCCACTACGGTGGCGGACCTGGACGGCGCCCAGATCTCGGTGAAGACCACCGAGCCGGGACAGCAGTTGATGCTCCTGCATCACCACAACGCCTCCGGTAAGAAGGGTGACTTCATCAAGCTGAAGTGATGCTCTTCTAAACCACCAGGTGCCCGACGGCGCCGTTCCCGACTTGCGTCGGGGACGGCGCCGTCGGCGCGTGCGAGGAGCCGTTAAACCGTCATCCAAACATCCACTATGCTTCCACTCAACCATTCGAAGGGGAGAACGCGATGCGAAAACTATGGGGTCTCTGCGCGGCGGTCATACTGGGGTTGGCGGGGTGCTCTCTCGGTTCGGAGGCCGCTCCTCCCACCCGTAGCGACCCTCCCACCCGTAGCGACTCTGCCACCCCTAGCAACTCTGCCCCGCCGAGTGCGCAACCGACCCCCAGCGCCTCACCAGTGCCATCCTGCGCGGATACCTCGCCCGAGGATGCAGCCGATGCAGGGTTCGATCAACTCCCCGATCCTTTTGGCAACGACGATGCCATGAACGCGAGCAACGGCTGGGATCGCCAACATGCGAACCTGTCCGGTTACGATCCGTGTGCCACCCTCTCGTGGATTGGATACCCGTTGGCGAGAGGTACCGGGTCCTCGCCGTACGCGATCGCCCTGTTTGTGCACGGCGAATATCAGGAGGCTCCCGACGGCTCAAAGTACGGATGGGCGCCAGTCGTGAAACGGCTGTCCAACGATTCGATCGAGGTGACCTACCGGTGGACCAAAGATGGAGAAGCGAACGCAGAAGCTAGCGGTGCCACCGTGATTACCTACACGTGGGACGAAGCGGCAGGCGAGATCGTTGCCTCAGGTGATCTTGAAGGCGGCCCGGGATCAGACAAACCAAGTACCAACCCCAAGCCAGACCTTCCTGCACACGCCCACCCCGGAGCAGGCGGCCCAGCCCCCGATGGCGCGAAGCCCATCACCTCGGTGCACACCCTGCCCTTCGGTTCCGCCGAGGTAGCCACGGTTTCGACTCCTAGCGGCAATATCGGTTGCGACATCACCACGAACCCGGATTACGGGACGGGCTGCGGAGTCCATTCCTATATTCAGGACGCGCCCTATGGGGGCAGTGATTCAGCGACCAACTGGTGGTTCTACTTCGGGAAAGGCAAACCAACAATTGGCACGAAGGGCGACGCTCCGTTATACATGACCCCCAACACCAAGGGGCAAGTTGTGGGCTACGGCGAGGTGGTGTACTACCGGAACTTCGTGTGTGCCTCCGCGGAGACCGGGCTGACCTGCTGGGACTCGGACACGGGGCACGGCGTATGGATGAGCCGCGGCGCCTCGGAGACCTTCTAACTCGGAGACCTTCTAAGGCTTGGCGTTGTGACTACTCCCCGCGACGTGGTGACCGCGACCGTGGGATGAGCCTCAGGCCTTCACTACCGGGACTTCCTCCCAGACCGTGGTCCAGCGGTTGGAACGGAAGTCCCGCTTCATACTCCAGCCCGGTTCCTCCGCGAAGCCGCCAGCCCCGAGGCCGATCGACGTGGTGCCGAATCTGGAACGCACGGACGCCAGCACATCGTTGAGGCCCTCAGCGGAGTCGGCCTGTCCCAGCTGTGCCGACGACTCCGGTTCCCGGAGTGCGGAAGGCGGGCCACCGCCGTCGGGCATGGCACTCTGGGGCGCGGCTGGTTCCAGGGAGAAGAGCGTGTCCTGCCCACCGTGTTCACCGTCGCGTTCCAGACCGGAGAACATGACCCCTGCCCTGACGTAGTCAACGCCGGGATGGGTGATGGACTCCAGCGCGGACACGGCCAGCCGAGTCAGCAGCACCGGATCCGCGGTGGGCGTCCCCAACGGAACGGACACCGAGGGGAAGGACGCCTCACCGGAGGCGAAGCGGCTAGTGCCCGCAGAAACCGTCAGCACGCGCGCACGGAGACCTTGCTCAGCCAGCCGGACGCAGGCCCGCTGGGTGTAGAGGTTGGCGACCTCCCGGATCTGCGCGCGGGAGGTGACCGGGTGGGAGAAACTGCGGGAGTAGATCACCTGGGCTCGGTCCGACTTCACCTCGTTGGCCTGTAGGCAGGACACCGAGTTCAGCTCCCGCACGGTCCGTTCCAGGACCACGGAGTGCTTCTTCCTGATCACCGACGGATCCGCACGCCGCAGGTCCGCGATGGTCTCGTATCCTTCAGCGATCAGCTTGGCGCCGCCGCGCCGCCCCACACCCCACAGCCCCGTCACCGGCAGCCGTGCCTGCAGCGCCCACACCGCGGCCGGATCCAGGGAATCGAAAGAGCAGACGCCGCCCAACGCCGGGGTCCGCTTGGCCACATGGTTGGCGAGCTTGGCCTGGGTCTTGGTCGGAGCGACTCCGACGCACACGGGGACGCCCACGAATCGGGCGATATCCGCCCGGATCTGGTCCGCCAGCCGCAGCAGTTCCTCCGGGGTGCCGGCCAACCCCACGAAGGATTCGTCGATGGAGTAGACCTCCTGCCACAGCCCGTGACGGCCAAGCACCTCCATCACTCTGGCGGACATGTCTCCGTAAAGCTCGTAGTTGGAGCTGCGGGCCACGAGCCCAAACCGGTCCGCGGACGAGGCCAGCTTGAACCACGGCGTCCCGGTCGCGATCCCCAAGGCCTTGGCTTCCTCGGAGCGGGCCACCACGCAACCGTCATTGTTGGAGAGCACCACCACGGGACGGTGACTCAGGGTGGGGTCGAAAGCCCGTTCGCAGGAAACGTAGAAGTTGTTCACGTCCACCAGGGCGGTGCGTTCGTGCCGCATGCCCGCCGCAGGGTCAGAGGCGGGGTCACGCTGAATGTGCTGCAGGCGCCAGTCCTCCGCACGGCCCACCAGCTCAGACATGATGCAGGCACCGGGTCACGACACCCCAGACAACCAGATCGGTCTCCGGGCCCACCCGATGGGAACGGGTTCCGTCGTCGGTGGCCAGGAGCACCTGCGTCTGGCCTTCGTGTTCGCGCTGGTACCAACGCCGCAGCGTGAGTTCGCCGTCCAGCACCACCACGACCACGCTGCGGTCTCGTGGGGTGAGGGCGCGGTCCACGATGAGTTCGTCCCCGTTGGACATGCCTCCGGGCACCATCGCCTCCCCGGAGACGCGCATGATGAAGGTCGAGGCGCGGTCCCGGACCAGTAACCGATTCAGGTCGAGTCCGCCGTGGAAGTAGTCCTGCGCAGGTGACGGGAAGCCCTGTGCCTGACTCGGTTTGCCTGTTCCCGCCCCGCCCTCGCCGACCTGCCAGGCGGCGCCATAGCGGTTTGCGGCGCCGTAGCGGTTTGCGCCGCCGCCGGCGTCCTGCCGATCTGCTCCGGGTGCGGCTCGTCCGCCGCTGGCGTTGTCCGCGAATTGCGCTGCCATGAGGGCTCACCTCCCGTTCCGTGCCTGTTTGGCCGTCCAGATCAGCCGGCTGGCCCACCACCGGCGACTCGAACATTTCTGCTATCAGTCTAGGCCAGTGGGGCCCGTCGGGTTGCCCGTAGACTCGGGAGGGTCACCGACCCCGTCCTCGTAGGAGCGTGTCTGCCCGTGTCACCGACGACTCATCCCGGTACCCAACTTCCCAGAGCGGTGTTGTGGGATCTGGACGGAACCCTGGTGGACTCCGAGCCGCTGTGGATGGACGCCGAATCCAGGATCATGGCGGAACATGGCCTTCCGTGGACTCATGAGGACGCCATGCTGATGGTCGGCAATGCGCTGCCGGATTCCGCGGAACTGCTGCGCTCCCGCGGACTGCGTTTGTCCGTGCGTGCCATCATCGACACCCTCATCGAGGAAGTCGTCGCCCGGATGACGACCGAGATCTCCTGGCGCCCGGGCGCCAAGGATCTGCTGCGGTCCCTGCATGAGGCCGGAGTCCCGCAAGCGCTCGTGACGATGAGCGAGATGCCCATGGCGGATGCGGTCGTGGAGAACCTGGGCTTCGATCCGTTCAGCATCCGGGTCACGGGCGACCGCGTGGAGAAGGGAAAACCCGATCCCGAACCGTACCTGATGGCCCTGGCCCTCCTGGATTCCGCACATGGCACCCCCAAGGCGCCCATCGATGCGGCCCACTCGGTTGCGCTCGAGGACTCCATCCCTGGGACCACCTCCTCGTTGAGCGCCGGACTGACCACCGTGGGCATCCCTCTGCATGTGGAGGTCCCCGAACGACCCGGCCTGCAGCTAGTCCGCGACCTCACCGTAGTGACTCCGGAATACCTGGGTGCGCTGGTGAGCGGGACGCCCGCGTAGGCCCGTTGCCGAGGCGGCTCGCGGAGGGGCCTACCGAGGGGCCCTTACCGGGGCGCCATGCGGATGGCGCCGTCCAGCCTGACCACTTCCCCATTGAGCATGGGGTTGTCCAGGATGGCCAAGACGAAGTTCGCATACTCCTCTGGCCGCCCCAACCTGGACGGGTGCGGGACCTGCGCGCCTAAGGATTCACGCGCGGCTTCCGGCAGTGACGCCATCATCGGCGTCTCGAACGTGCCTGGGGCAATCGTGACCACTCGGATCAGATCGCGGGCCAATTCGCGGGCAGCTGGGAGGGTGACCGCGGCGACGCCGCCCTTGGATGCTGCGTAGGCAATCTGTCCGATCTGACCGTCGAACGCCGCGACCGAGGCGGTGTTGATGATGACGCCACGTTCCTCACCGGCCGGCTCCACCCGCTGCATCGCTTGGGCGGCCTTGGCCATGACGTGGACCGTGCCGCCAAGGTTGATGCCGACCACCTTCATGAACACGTCCATCGACAGGGCGCCGTCCCGACCCACGAGTTTCCCCGGCGTCCCGACCCCTGCACAGTTCACGCAGATCCGCAGTGGGCCTGCGGCCGCCGCGGTATCGACGGCGGCCTGCACCGCCGCCTCATCCCGGACATCCGTGGGGATCAGGTGGGCGCGCTCCCCCAGGGTGAAGACCATGTCCCGCGCGTGAGCGGAGTCGAGGTCGAGGACAAAGACCTCGGCCCCGCGTTCCACGAGTGCGGTCGTGGTGGCCAGGCCCAGCCCTGAGGCGCCCCCGGTGACGATGGCGGTGGAGTTCTCAATACGCATGGACCCACCCTAACCGCGCGCGGGCCGCGCCATGGGACAACCCATGGCGCGGCCCGTGGGACAAGGAGCCAGGACCACCACGGAGCCGGAAACGCCGTCGGCCCCGAACCCACGCGAGGTGGATTCGGGGCCGACGGCGTTGACTTCAGACGAGCACCCTCAGGAGAGGGCACCTCGGCATCACTTGGCGGGAAGCTCCAGCTTCTGGCCCACCAGGATCAGGTTGGGATCGGAAACCTCATCGGCGTTGACCGAGTACAGGTCCACCCAGTTCTTCACGTTGTTGGAGTCGGCGATCTTGCCCAGGGTGTCGCCGGACTTCACGGTCACGAACTTGCCGGAGCCCTTGGCGTCGGTCTTGGCCACGGTCGGGGCCTGCACGGCCGGAGCCACGTGCTTGGCGGCGGACTGCTGCCGAACCGGCGCCTGCTGCACGGTGCGCTGCTGAACCGGGGTCTGCTTGGCGGTGCGCTGCACCTTCTGGTTGCTGTAGTTGGTGGTGGCGCGCTTCTGGACCGGGGCCTGCTGGGTTGCGGCACCCGCAGAAGCGGCTCCACCGTTGCTCCGGGTCAGACCTGCGGCCTTGGAGCAGTGCGGCCACGCGCCGGGGCCCTGGGACTTCAGGACCTTCTTGGCAATATTCTTCTGCTGAGCCTTGGAGGCATTGGCTGCAGAGCCGGTTCCGCCGTGGGCGTTCCAGGTCTGCTGGCTAAACTGCAGGCCACCGTGGTAGCCGTTGCCGGTGTTGATGGACCAGTTGCCACCGGACTCGCACTGAGCGACCTTGTCCCAGACGTCAGCGGAAACGGGGGATGCGTTGGCGGGAGCTGCGGCGAGCGCGCTACCTGCGACCAGTGCGAGTGCGGCGGTGCCGCCGACGATGCCTGCGCGGCGAAGCTTGGTGTTCTTCATGATGGTCAACGTTCTCCTGCGTCGCCTCCAGCTCATGGCTGCCCGTTCATACGCGATCTTTGAGGATCTGTGACTGGAGGACGAAACGCGAACGGGATGAGGCCGATCGTCCTCGTGTTCCGACTCGTCCCGACTTTTGGTCGTTCGGGGGTCGTTATCGAAACGTGACTTTACGACGGTAACGAAATGGTCACGGGGATGGCAACCCTTGGGAAGGGTTGCACAGCAATCGATGCGCGACGCAGCTCACAACCGCAGGAAGCGGATCCCCGCCATTGCGGGGATCCGCTTCCTTCATCCCTCGTCGCAAGGGCGGTAAGTATCCTTCGTCACACCGACTGCGAGGTCTTGCCCACCGACCACAACCTGATCGGCGCCTCACCGTGGACCACGTGCTCACCGACGATGCGCGCCTTGTAGACCCACGGGTTGTGACTGGCCGCCGTCCGGGCGTTGCGCCAGTGCCGGTCCAGAGCCGTCCCGGTGTCCGTGGCGGAGGCTCCCAAAGCATCGAAAAGACGTGTGACCGCGGCAGGCACCAAGGTGGACAGAGCCACCTGCCCCTGCGCGGTAGCGAGTTCCGCGCGGTCCACCGCGGCCGTGTCCGCGGCGCGCAGGTCCTCGGCTTGCGAGCTGGCCGCTGCGCGCAACGCGACCCCGGCCTCATAGGCCCCTTGCAACGCCTCAGCCGCACGCGCGGACACAGCCGCGGCGGCGAACGTCGCCGAGTCCACCTCGCCGACGACCGCGAGCAGCTGCGGATCGCGCGAGGTGTCCGCGGCATTACCGTGCGAGTACCCGCGCTGACGGGCGGCCAGAGCGGCTGCGGCATCGCGAGAAGCAGCTCGGGCGACTCCGGCCAGCACCGAGAGCAACCCCTGCTGGTACAGGGCGGTCTGGTAGCGGAACCGTTCGGAGACCGGGACCACGTCCTCTACTCGTGCCGCCCGGAACACGGTGGTTCCGGTTCCGGTGGTGCGTTGACCGAAACCCGTCCAGTCGTCGCTGAGTTCCACGGCGTCCTGGTGCGTAGACACGAGCGAGATCACGTCTTCGCCCGTGGCCTTGTCCCTGCTCCACACGTCAATCCAGTCCGCGAAGATGGATCCCGTGGAGTAATACTTCTCCCCCGTCACCGTCGCGGTGCCGTCCTCGTGGCGAGTCACGAGGGTGTTCACCCCACCCAGGTGAGTGGAGCCCACCTCCGTCCAGGCATTTCCGGCGATCTCCCCGGCGGCAAAGCGGTACAACCAACGGTCCCGTTGCACGCCGACGGGCGCCAGCAACCGGTCCTCCACGAGCGCGAAGTGCCCTCGCAGGGCCTGGGCCAGGTTGGAATCGGCTGCGGCGAGGTCGGTGAGCAGCTCGAAGAACTCGGGAAGCGTGAGACCCTCACCCCCGTATTCCTCGGGGACGCGCAGGGCTCCAAACCCGGCGGCGGCCAGGTCTCGAATCTCCTGGCGCGGCAGTTCGCGGTGCTGATCGCGGTACGCCGCGCCCTCGCGGATCCGTTCGAACAGCGGCGCGTACCGCGCCCGCAGGCGGGACAGCCGCGCTTGGCTAGGCCCGACGGTGGTACTCGGGTCGGTGCCGTTCCTTACCTCGGGCTGCGCGGGTTCGTCGGCGGGGTTGGGGCTGCGGGTGGAACGGGCGGTATCGGTGATCGTCATGAGTGTCCTTCAGTTACGGCGTGGGTCAGTTACGACGCGGGTGGGGTGCGCTTGGGCTAAAGGCAAGGAACAACACGTGCACGGATCACGTGTACAAGGACAGCGGCGGGGTGGTTCCGTCCAGGTAGTAAGCACCCACCTCCACGGCCTTGTAATCCACCGGGTCGTGCAGGGAGTGCGTGCGCACATTGCGCCAGTAGCGGTCCAGGCCCACCTCGTTGGCGGTGGAGGAGGATCCGGTGAGGTCGAAAACGCCCTGGGTGACGTCCAGTGCAGTCTCCGTCGCGACGACCTTGAGTTCCGCGATCTCTTCCGCCAGCGCCCAACGGGCCTCCGACGTGACCTCGGCGTCCTGAGCCAGGAGCGCGTCGAAGCGGGGGAAAATCCTTTCGGCGAGCGCCGTCCCCGCGCTGATGCGGGACTTGTAGCGGCCCAGTTTGGCCTGGAAAAGCGGGTCCTGCGCGTAGCGGTCCACGGAGGAGAGGAACCAGGAGTTCCTGCGGCCGAGCAGTAGTTCGCGGGCCCTGGTCAGGGCACCCTCTGCCGCGCCAAGATAGAAGCCACCGAAGGCGAGCTGGAGGCCCGGAGTCAGGAGCGTGGAGACCGGTTCGTCGGTCACCGGGCCCAGCACGTCGGCGGGGGCCACGGCCACATTGTCGTAGTGCACCGACCCGGAGGCCGTGAGCCGCTGTCCCAGGTGATCCCAGTCGCCACCCAAGGTCAGGCCCTTGCGGTCGGTCTCCAGGACAAAGGCCAGCACCTCGCCGGCGCGGGGGCCGGAGGCCACGAGGGCATTGACGATGATGACCTGTCCCACGGAGGAGCCGGTGGAGAAGCGCTTGGCACCATTGAGCCTCCAGCCCTGACCTGACGGGTCCTCGGTGAGCAGCAGGTCCGGGTCGGTGGGGTTGACGGAGTCTCCCCAGAGCCAGGCTTCCTCCACGGCTCGATCCCACCAGGCGGCCTGATCCTCCGGTGCCGCGTAGAAGCCGATGCCCGCCTGGTTGACGTAGTGGTAGGCCAGGAGTTGCGCGATCGAGGCGTCTGCGCGGGCGATGATCCGGATGGCCTGGAATGCGGATTCCCAATGCCCGCCTCCGCCGCCGGCTTCTGCGGGGGCCAGCAGCGTGAGCAGTCCGGCCTGACGCAGCAGCTCCACCTCCTGATGCGGCTCAGCGTTGGCGCGGTCGCGTTCCAGTGCGTCCTGGTCCAGTTCCTGCGCCACCCGAGTGGCCGCGGCCGTCACCTTGGCCACCTCCTCCGCACTCGCGGTGGCCGCGCGGACCGTGGTGGCGGCCCAGGGCGTCCGCGTCAGCTCTGGTGGCGCGATCGGGGCGACCTGATCCGCGTGTGTGGTCTCTGCCTGTGCGATCTCTGCCTGCGTGGTCATGGTGCTCAACTCTCATTCGCACCACCCAAAAGGTGAAGGGCTCCGCGTGGTGGGTTGCTCCCTCTCCCTCCACCAGCGGGCGTCCGCTGGTGGAGGGTGAACGAAGCTACGGGCTCACGAGCCCGTCCCAGTACCGGCCTCGCGCCGAGGAACCGAACAGGTCCTCGATACGAGGTGGGAGCACTGGGCGTTCCCATCGTGTCCTGGCGGGAGCACCGTCCCCATTTTGATTGGGGTGGTTGCTGCGATCTCGACGAGCCAGGTCTCTCAATCGCTCTGGATGGATGCCTCCATCTTGGTGGCCACCCCTGCGATGTGGAAGGGCTAAAGCCCAGATGAAGTGTCGTTTCCTTGCATGACGTTGAATGACGCCGACGGTGCAGAACATGACCTGTCCCGCTGTAGGTCACAGCGCTTAGGCTGGTGACCATGACCACAGAGCCGTACGTTCCCGAGCCAACTTTCGAGACCCACCGTCCTTGGACCGCCGCCGAGGACCGCCATGCCAAGCTCGGTTACCGCAAGGTGGGAACCTCCGGGTTGTACCTTCCGCCCATCTCTCTGGGCCTGTGGTGGAACTTCGGGGACAACCGCACCTTCGATACCCAGCGCGACGTCCTGCGACATGCGTTCGACGGCGGGATCACCCACTTTGACCTGGCCAACAACTACGGCCCACCCTTCGGCTCGGCCGAGGAGAATTTCGGCCGCATGCTGCGCACCGATTTCAAGCCGTACCGGGACGAGCTGATCATCTCTTCCAAGGCCGGCTACGACATGTGGGCCGGGCCGTACGGTAACGGCAGTTCCCGTAAATACATCCTGTCCTCCGCCGAGGCCTCCCTGACCCGGCTGGGCCTGGACTACGTGGATCTCTTCTACTCACACCGCTACGACCCCCAGGTCCCGGTGGCGGAAACCATCGGTGCACTGGACACTCTGGTGCGTCAGGGCAAGGCCCTCTACGTAGGGATCTCGTCCTATTCCGCCGAGCACACGCGTGAGGCGGTGGAGGTTGCGGCCCAGTTGGGCACTCCCCTGGTGATCCATCAGCCCAGCTATTCGCTGGTCAATCGCTGGGTGGAGCCGGAACTCCTGACGGCCCTTGACGAAACCGGCCTCGGTTCCATTGCCTTCACCCCGCTGGCTCAGGGTCTCTTAACGGGTAAGTACCTGGACGACGCGGACGCCGTGCCGGCCGGCGGACGCAGCTCGGTGCAGTCCTCACTCACCCCCACCAACCTGGCTAAGGCTCGTTCCTTGAACGAGGTGGCCCAGCAGCGCGGGCAGACCTTGGCGCAAATGGCCATCGCCTGGTTGCTGCGCCCGGCCGTGGACCTTCCCGGCGGGGGCCGTTCCGGCGGCGTCTCCTCCGTCCTGATCGGCGCGTCCTCGACGGCTCAGCTGGACGAGAACCTTGCCGCCGTCCACTCCACCGATTCCACGCAGTTCTCGGATGCGGAATCCGCGCGGATCGAGGAGATCTGCGCGGCCCAAGACCCCAACATCAACCCGTGGCGGGTCTCCTCCGATCTGTGAGGTCCCACCGATAACCCGCTGTTTAACGAGGAACCCGCCATGGCGACCCTGCTCCTGCTCCACCACGCTCTCGGCCTGACCCCGGGGGTGCTACGCCTTGCCTCCGCCTGGCGTTCGGCCGGGCACGAGGTCGTGACGCCGGATCTTTACGACGGCATCACGTTCGACGACGTCTCCTCCGGGGTCGCACATGCCCAGAGCCTAGAGCCCGGATCCCTAGACGCAGCAGCGGCCGACGCCGCTGGCGTGCTGGCTCCGGGCTTCGTGGTCTGCGGCATCTCGCTCGGAGCGATCCCGGCCATGCGGTTGGCGGTGGACGACGACGGCGTGGCGGCCGTGGTCCTGGCCGGTTCGTGCCTGGGCCCAGAGTTCCTGGACGCCCCGTGGCCCGCCTCCGTCCCGTTACGGATCTTCGCGTCCCGCGGCGACGTCAGCTTCCGTGACGAAGGCGACCTGGACGCGGCCAGGATCCACGTCGCCTCGGACGCAGACGCCAAGTTGAAACTGCTCCCGGGTGAGGAGCACCTGTTCATGGAGGCCGACGACCCCGCGTCGGTTGCGGCCACGTCCCACCTCTTCGAAGCGGTACTCAGGCTGCTTGACCGGATCGACGAGGACCTACCCGCCGGTGCCGACGAGGAGGAGGACCGCGCCGAAGGCGTGGTCTGGGACCTCCCCTGACCACTGGTCGTCGGGCATAGCCAGCGCCCAACCTAGTGGCTCAGATCACCGCTTCGGGAAAGCCCCGTGAACCACAACATGAACAGTCGGTGAACAAGCCCAGATCCGGTTCCCGTGCCCCCTAAACACCCCTCACGATGGTGGGTGTGGAGGAACTTCTCATACTCATTCTGGTGGTTATCACCGCCCTAGCCTTCGACTTCACGAACGGCTTCCATGACACCGGCAACGCCATGGCCACGTCCATCGCGACGAAGGCACTCAAGCCCAAGACGGCAGTGACACTCTCCGCGATCCTAAACCTGGTCGGCGCCTTCCTCTCCATCGAGGTCGCCAAGACCGTGGGTGGCGAGGTCGTCAACCTGGACAAGGCCCAAGGCGAAGCGCTGATGCTCATCGTCTTCGCAGGACTCGTGGGCGGCATCATCTGGAACCTGCTGACCTGGCTCTTTGGCCTGCCGTCCTCCAGTTCCCACGCCCTCTTCGGCGGGCTCATCGGCGCCGCCCTGGTCTGGAGCATCGTCCACGGGTTCGGCAGCGACGGCGTCGAATGGGGCGGGATCATCGCCAAGGTGATCATCCCGGCACTCCTGGCACCTGTGGTCGCTGCCCTCGTCGCCGCCGTGGGCACCAAGGCCGTCTTCCGCATCACGTCCAAGTCCCCCGAGGAGTCCCGTAGCAAGGGCTTCCGTTGGGGACAGATCGGCTCGGCCTCGTTGGTCTCCCTTGCACACGGGACCAACGACGCGCAGAAGACCATGGGCGTGATCTTCCTGGCCCTGATCGCCCACGGCGCGCTGAACGGTGAGGACGACATCCCGTTCTGGGTCAAGGCCTCCTGTGCCTTGGCGATCGCGCTGGGAACCTACCTGGGCGGCTGGCGCATCATCCGCACCTTGGGCAAGGGTCTCGTGGAGATTTCCGCCCCGCAGGGCATGGCTGCAGAGACCTCCTCGGCCGCCATCATTCTGACCTCCTCCCACCTTGGACTGCCGCTCTCCACGACGCACGTGGCCACCGGTTCCATCCTCGGAACCGGCCTGGGGAAGAAGGGCGCAGAGGTGCGCTGGTCCGTGGCCGGCCGCATGGGCCTGGCGTGGTTGATCACGCTCCCCGCCGCCGCCGCCGTGGGTGCCGCCTGTTGGGGACTGGGTCACGTGGTGGGAGGCCTGTACGGCATCCTGGTGATCTTCGTCCTGCTGGTGGCGGCCTGCACCGCGATCTGGCTGCGCTCCCGCCGCAACGCCGTGGATTCCAAGAACGTCAACGACGACTGGAACGGCTCGGCCGAGGCCGAGACCCCCGACCGCGAATCCCTCGCCGCCTGAGCACCCGCCCTTCACGCATCACTGACTTCGTAAGAAAGCCTCTTTCATGCATCTCGATTTCGTAGGCCTCCTCAATTCCCTGTGGCAGGTCCTCCTCGTTGGGCTCCTCTTCGGTGCCGGGCTCCCCGCCCTCTTCTCCGCGGGAATCCGCGCCCTCGGCACGGCATCGCAGCCGGCCGGGGTCCAGCCCCAGACAACCACTGGCGGGAACAAGTTCCTGGCCTGGGTCTGCTTTGGACTGTGCATCGCTACCGCCCTGTTCGGCATTGTCCTGATCGTCTTCGGCAAGCAGATGTTCGCGTAGGAGCCCACCATGAACACTTCCATCATTACCCGCGTCCTTGACTGGCTGCGCCAGGGCTACGCCAACGGCATCCCCTCCCAGGACTACGTACCGCTGCTGGAGGTCCTGCACCGCAGGCTCACCGACGCAGAGGTCGCCGAGCTGGTTCGACTGATCGCCGAATCAGAGGACTTCCCGGTCTCCGGCCCCACCATCGAGCAGGCCGTACAGCAGCGGCTGTTGCTGAAACCGGAGGAGGCCGACGTGGAACGGGTCGCCTCCCGTCTGGCCGAGATCGTTCGTCTGGCCGAAGCCGCCAGCGTGACCGACACCGCTAGCGTGGCCGAGACCGCCCCCGTCGCCGAGGGCTGAGCGCTCACTCCAACAGGCCGCGGATATCGTCCTGGTCAAGGAAGCCCGTAGCGTCCGAACTGCTGCCGTCCCCGATGACCGTGTTAAACAACTCGGCCTTGCGGGATTTCAGCTCCATGACCTTCTCCTCGATGGTTCCCTCGGAAACCATCCGGTACACCATGACCTGTTTGGTCTGGCCGATCCGGTGGGTACGGTCCACGGCCTGAGCCTCCACCGCCGGATTCCACCAGGGATCCATGATGAAGACGTAATCCGCCTCCGTCAGCGTGATCCCGGAACCCCCAGCCTTCAGTGAAATCAGGAAGACGGGAGCCTTGCCTTCGCGGAAGGCCCTCAGCACCCGGCCCCGGTCCTGGGTGGAACCGTCCAGGTAGACGCACTCCAGACCGGCGGCCTCGAGTTGGTTCCTGATGATCTTCAGGAATTTCACGAACTGGGAGAACACCAGGGCGCGATGGCCCTCGTCCGCCAGCTCCCGCAACCGTTCAATGAGTTCGGTGAGTTTGGCGCTGGGGAGGTCCTCCTCCGCGCCACCGAGGCTGGCGTGCAGTGCGGCCATCCGCATCCTCGTGAGTGCGGCGAAGATCGCCACTCGGTTGCTCTCGAAGTCATCCACGAGGCCGAGCACCGCCTGGCGTTCACGCTGCAGCAGGGTGTCGTAGAAGCGCCGGTGGGATTTCTCCAACGCCACCGTGAGCACTTCCTCCTGCTTCTCCGGGAGATCCTGGGCCACCAGCGACTTGGAACGGCGCAACATGTACGGGGCGATCCTGGTGCGCAGCCGCTGCAGCGCCTCCTGGTTTCCCTCCTTCTCCACGGGCCGAGCCACGTTGGCACGGAAGCCCTCCAGCGTTGGGTACAGCCCCGGCGCCGCGATGGACAGCGGAGGCCAGAGCTCCGCGAGTCTGTTCTCAAACGGTGTGCCGGTCACGGCGAGCGCGAAATCGGTACAGATCCGCCGCACGGCGTGGAAGGTCTTGGAGGCCGGGTTCTTGATGGCCTGGGATTCGTCAAGAATCAGTCCCTTCCAGGCCAGTTCCGCGTAGTCATCCGCTTCGCTGCGGATGAGTGCGTAGGAGGTGACGACGAGATCCGCTCCCACCGCGACGTCAGCGATCGAGGTACCGCGCTTCTTGGCGGTCGCGGTGATGGTCTCGACGTGCAGCCCAGGGGTGTGCTGGGCGGCCTGTTCCTTCCAGGTGGGAACCACGGAGGTGGGGGCCACAACCAGGAACGGACCGTCGAAGTGCCCACGGCGGCGGTGTCCCTTGAGGGTGGCGATGAGGGCCAGCGTCTGCAGGGTCTTTCCGAGTCCCATGTCATCGGCGAGAATGCCGCCAAGTCCATGGTTGTACAGGTGGTGCATCCAGTTCAGCCCATCCTGCTGGTAGGCACGCAGCGGTGTCCTGACGCCGACCGCCTCTACGTGGGCCGGCGGCTCGTCACCCAGCAAGGGTGCCTGTGCTTTTGCCCAGCGCTGCAGCGCGGCTGGCAGCGCACCGAGCTGTTCAGCCTCCTTGATGAGTGCTGCGTCCGCCGTGCCGACCCGCATGGTGCCTTCGTGTTTGGCCGTCAGTCCGGTGGATTCTGCATCCTCCACGAGGCGCCTGAGTCGATCGAAGGCGGGGTGGTCCAGCCGGATGAGGACGTTGCCATCCACGACCATGACCTCATCGTGTCTGGTCAGGGCAGCGAGGACGTCTGGCAACGCGATCTCATGGCCGTCCACGCGGATGATGACGCGGAGGTCCAGCCAGTCGATCTCTCCGTCCTCGGCTGCGACGCTCTCTTCCTTGCCCTCGGCGTCGGCGGTTGGGCGCCGAGCCGGTCGGCGCCGGGCCACGTACGGGTCCTCTCCGGAGCCCACCACGTCGAAGCTGATCTCGGGGTCGCCGTCCAGTGTCCGCAGGTCGGGGACTCGCTCGGTGACCTCCACCAGCATCTGGGTGCGTAGTTCCGGGATCAGTTCCAGGATCACCCGGATGGAATCGGACGCGGAATAAGTGACCGAGCTGTCCGGCCGGCCACTCGTGAACTCCACGAGCTCCCGCGTCACCGGACCGTGTTCCCATCCCCGCAGAGCCTCGGCCTCCTGGACCGGGTTCCTAGCGACTCGATGCGAAAGGAAGGAGGGTTCCATGAAGATGTCGAATTTTTCCTGCCCCTGCGTGTAGCGGAAGCGGAAGTCCACGGTGGCTCGGTTCTGCGCGTCCCAGTCCACGATGGCGACCAGTTCGGGGGGTTCGGGGGCCGCCGGGCTGAAGTCAGGATCGTCGCTGGACACCGGTAGGTTGGCGGCAACCCGCGGAAGGACCTCCCGGGCCAACTTGTCCCGGTCCCGTTCAGGGACCGTGATCTGGTGGCCGTAGCCCAGGACCGTGGTCAGCCGTTCCGAGAGGGGCGCCCGCAACCGGGCCAGCACCAGTTGGTCTCCGGTGGCTTCCGAAGGCAGCAGCGCCACGGCGAAGGCCCTACGGCCGATGGGGGTGAGTGCCGCACCGGCACAGGTGTACCCGTCCCACGCCACACCGAGCATGACCGTTGCGTCCGTTCCGCTGGCGTCCACGCCGAGCGTGACGTCCACCGGTTCCTCGGCCAACTGCACCGCGGTCGCCATCCCCTCTCCCAGGAACTCGACGCCGGCCTCCTGCGCTTCCTCCAGTGCCCGCCACAGGTGCGGGGTGGCCTCGCTGAGCTGATAGGTGGACACAGGGTCCGAGCCCTGCGCCCTGAGGGCCTCTGCCAGACGGGAGAGCGCCGCGAACTGGGCGGGGACAAACTTGGGTTCGTTCCACGGTTGGGTCAGCGCGGTCCAGCTGGCCCCCGACTTGATCCAGGTTCCACGTTTCCCCATCTTCATGGGCAGGATGTGCAGCAACGGGGTGGGGTCGGGGTTCCAGCGGCTGGCCCGTCCTGGTTCCACCGAGAAACGCAAAGCCAGTGGCGAGTGTTCAGGCACTACATGTGCACGGAGGAGTTCAGCCGAGATCTCGTTCAGTTGCTGTTCCCAGTCGGGAAGCCCGCCCGGCATCCCTGGCGGCGTCCTCCGCCCTGACCCGCCGGACAGATCCGAACCCGGCAGGCCAGAGCCGGGCAGTTGCGAACCCCTGAACACCTGGGACTCGTTGATCCCCAGGCGGTGCAGCAGATCCTCCACGTCGGTGTGCTCCGCGCCTTCACGGTGCGGGAACTGCAGAGGTGCCGGCGGTCCGCCAGCCGTCCCCTGGGCTGTCTCCCCAGCCGCGGGCGCATCACCGGCTCGCGGGACACCATTGTCCTGCAGCAACCGCAGCGCCAACGCCGCTCCGTGTTTGCAGGCAACACCTACGGGGCATGAACACTCCGACCTGATCACGATCCCCGACTCGAGCGCTTGGGCCGTGACCTCGGTGGAGTACAGGTCGGTGCCCCGCACCTTCCCACTCACGATCAGTCGCTGCTCCGCCCACCGAGTTTCTTCCACGGAAGCCCACGGGACCAGCACCCGCGCTCTGCTGAAGCTGCGGGCGTCATAGTTCTGTGCCACATCGTGGGGGGTGAAGTTCGGGACCAGCGCCATACCGTCCATCTTTGCAGCCCGGCGGCGGTCGCCGTACCGTCGACCCGCTTCGTTGTGGAGAACACGCCGTGCGCGCCATCCACACATTCCGGCCGTCCTCCATGGGGACCACCACCAGATCCTTGTTGGTGGTGGTGTTCGGGACGTTCATCGCAGCGTTGATCTATCTGGGGCGCTTCGTTGGCTGCAGGCGTATGCGTAGTTGGCAGACCGTCTTCTGTTCTAGTGACGAAGCACCCTCCGCGATACACTTATTGCGAATGTTGCGATAATTACGATTGTGAGGAATGGGTCCATGAGTGACATCTCGACGCTGGTGCCAGAACCGACAGACGCGAAACTGGCGGCCTCGGCGTTGCGGAGCCTGGGCGATGCGCTGAATGAAGACACTCCCGTTCGGCTGAGCGTGGGCGCGTCCGATATGGGCACGGAGATGCCCCGTGCAGTAGTGGACGCGATCGCTCACGTACTCGATAGCTTCGCTCACGGAGAGGGTGTGACGCTCGTACCCGCGCACGCGGAGCTGACGACGCAACAGGCTGCGGATGTACTGAACGTGTCTCGCCCATTTCTGATCGGCTTGCTCGACGCGGGGCGGATCGGCTACCGCACGGTCGGCACGCACCGCCGTGTGCGAGCAGCGTCGCTAGTGCGTTACCTGCGCGAGGATGATGCCATCCGGGGAACGGCAGCAGACGAGCTGGCGGCGGAGGCTCACGCGCTCGGGCTGTCCTGATGTCGCAAGTCGTCGTCTACGACGCGAACGTGCTCTACCCGTCCACACTGAGGGACGTGCTGATTCGGGTCGGACTGGCGCGCCTGGTGCGCCCGAAGTGGACGGACCGGATTCTTGACGAGGTGTTTGGCAATCTCGAGACGAACCGGCCAGACCTCGACCCAACGAGGTTGAATCGAACGCGGCGGCTGATGAACGAAGCAATCCGCGACGTCATGGTCACCGACTATGAACATCTCATCGACCAGATCGAACTCCCAGACCCCGACGATCGGCATGTTCTGGCCGCCGCGACCCATACCGGGGCACAGGTAATCGTCACCCACAATCTGCGCGATTTCCCCGACCACGCTCTCGAACCGTGGGGCATCGAGGCTCAACACCCTGATGTGTTTCTTACCAGACTCCATGAATCACACCCGGACACCTTGGGCAGGATCATGACCGCGATCGCCCGCGCTTGGGCCGGTGACGCGACCGCGTCGGACGTATTGGATCGCCTCGCAATCGATGCGCCCCACACTGCGCGCCTGGCGCGCCAGACACTCGAAAACCCCACCTCATAGGTGGGGCGAGCTGCCCAGGTACGCACTCAAGGCCAACCTCGTGACGTGGCGACACCCGCCGACGAGGCTCCATTGATCGCTCTGAACGAGAACCGATTCCGCCCCGGCCTCAGCCGCGGCTTCGTTTCTGCCTGATCAGATCCAGCACCACGCAGCAGGAGATGATGGCCCGGCGCACGGGGTCCGGCGCGTCGCTGCGCATGCTGACGGCATAGCGCGAATGGCCCAGGAGCCCCCTGGACATCCCGGCCCACTGCCTTGATACGTAGGCGACTTCCCACTCCCCCAGCACAAAGCGAAAGTCGTAGCCGAACATGTCGCCCTTCAGCTGCAGTTGGGAGCCGTCGGCGACGTTGATCTCCACCTTGGTGGTGAACATGGCCATCCGCTTCAGCACCTGCGCCAGCGGGGTGCCATCGGGATAGGTGATCTCGAAGCGATCCCGGCCAAACGTGATGGTGTCGGAAATGTGGGCGAGCGGGGTGCCGTCCCAGTCCAGCAGATCCAGTTCACGCGATCCAAGCAGGAAGCGCGCGGCTCCGGATCCCTTGGTCACGACGTGGCCGATGGGGGCCTCCTGGCCGTCCAGGATGGTCATGTCGTTGCTGTTGAAATTGGTGATCTGCTGCATCACCAGCAGATCGTGCTGCAGTAGTGAACCGGGGACGGGTGCGCCATGAGGTTGCTGGGTCATGCCGCCCAGTGTTGCAGGTCGGCGTCGTCTGAGCGGGTAGCGTGGCGAGTATCAACGTGACCCCCGTCACCGATCCTGAATCAGCAAGGAGCGCCATGTCCGAGTCAGTCCCGGTGGAAGACCCCGTCCTCTTCGAGGTCCGCGGCAGCCTCGGCCTGATCACCCTGAACCGGCCCCGCGCGGTGAACGCCTTGACCCACCAGATGGTGAACCTGGTCTGGGCGCGGCTGGTTGCCTGGGCCAAGGACCCGGTCGTGGAACGGGTCGCCATCACCGGTGCGGGCGAGCGCGGCCTGTGCTCCGGCGGGGACATCGTGGCGATCCACGCGGACATGACTCGGCCTGACCGCACCGATTCCATGCCGTACGCCACTCTGGACTTCTGGCGGGACGAGTACCGCCTCAACCTGCTCATCCAGCGCTACCCGAAACCGTACGTCGCACTGATGGATGGCCTGGTGCTGGGCGGCGGCATCGGGATCAGCGCCCACGGCAGCCACCGCATCGTCACGGAACGCACGCGCTCCGGGCTCCCGGAGACGCAGATCGGCTTCAGCCCCGACGTTGGCGGTACCTACCTGCTGGGCCACGCGCCCGGTGCCGCGGGTGCTCACGCAGCCCTGTCCGGCGCTCATCTGGACGCCGGGGACGCGATCCACCTTGGGCTGGCCGACGTCTTTGTCCCCTCGGAGTCGCTCAACTCTGTGCTCTCCGACCTGGAGTCGGAGAGGCCGGACGTCGTGCTGCCGCGCTACGCGCGTCCCGCCCCGGCGTCGGGCCTGGCCGCGCGTGGTCCCGTGCTCGACGACGCGTACGGGCTCCCAGCTGGAGCCGACCTACGCGACGGGGACGGCCGGCCGGCCGTCGACGTCGTGCATTCGCTAGAGGCCGCAGGCCTCACCGAGGACGCCAAGGTGATCCGGTCGAAGTCCCCCACATCCGTGACCGTGGCGCTGGCCGCGGTGCGGGCCGGCGCCCATGGCGACCTGCAAGCCGCGTTGCAGAACGAGTGGCGGGCCGGGGCCCGATTCCTGGCCGGGCACGACTTCACCGAGGGGATCAGGGCACAGGTGATCGATAAGGACCGCAAGCCGCAGTGGGAGCCCGCCACGCTGGAGGACGTGGCCTCCGACACCGCGGAGAGGTATCTGGCGCCGCTGCCGAACCTGCCCTTGGACGTCTCCCCGGTCAACGCCGCCTTGAACTGAATCCCACCCCACTTCCGGGTAGCCCTCAACGAGGAGGAATCATGAACACGCCAACCGTTCCCGATCTAAAGGTCGCCTTCCTGGGCCTGGGCCACATGGGCCTGCCGATGGCCCGGAACCTGGTGGGCGCCGGGATCACGGTGACCGCCTTCGACGTGGTTCCTGCGGCGGTGTCCGCCGCCAGCGAGGCGGGCGTGAACGCCGCTGCGAGCGCCGCCGCTGCGGTGGCAGACGCGGACGTGGTGCTGACCATGTTCCCCGCGGGTGAGCACGTGATCGCCGCCTACTCCGACGCGGTAGACGGCACCCCTGGGCTGCTCTCCGCCGCCCCGGCAGGTGCCATCATGTTGGACTGTTCCACCATCTCTGTGGAGCACGCTCGCGAGGCCGCGCGCCTGGCCACCGAATCGGGGCACCCGGCCGCCGATGCCCCCGTCTCCGGCGGCGTGGTCGGCGCGGAGGCAGGCACGCTGGCCTTCATGGTCGGCGGCCCGCCCGAGGTTTTCGCCACGGTGGAACCCCTGCTGCAGATCATGGGCGCCAGTGTGGTCCATTGCGGCGACTCCGGCCTTGGTCAGGCGGCCAAAATCTGCAACAACATGATCCTCGGCATCTCCCAGATCGCTGTGGCCGAGGCATTCGTCCTCGGTGAGGGACTGGGTCTCTCCCACGAGGCCCTCTACGCTGTGGCCTCCAACGCCTCGGGGCAGTGCTGGGCGCTGACCACCAACTGTCCCGTCCCGGGTCCGGTGCCGACGTCGCCAGCCAATCGGGACTTCGCCCCGGGATTCGCGACCGCCCTGATGGCCAAGGATCTGGGCCTGGCACTCTCCGCTATCCAGACCACCGGCACGCAAGCGGCCTTGGGGGCCCATGCGGAAGCGATCTACCGGGGCTTCCGGGACAGCGGAGGGGCCGGGCTGGACTTCTCCGCCATCATCGACCGGGTTCGGGAGTCCTCCGGGAGCGACGCATGAACGCCGAGCATCCGCTGTCCCATCCCGGTCCGACCGGCACGGCACCAGCACCCGGATCGCGCCGCACCGGCATCGCCGGGGCCGGGGATTCCCCCAAGAGCTGGTTACTCGCCGAGGGCTCCCGAGACCTGCTCGGAGCCGCCGAGATCCTCGATGAGGAGGAGCGCCTGCGCCTCATCCACCTTGACCAGGTGCTGCAGGAACAGATCGCACCGAAGGCCGTCCACCACTGGAACCGGGAGGAACTGCCCGCCGCCTGGCTGGAGATCGCCGCCCAACTGGGGCTCGGGAGACTGCAACTGGACGGGACCTCCCGGCTCTTCAAGGGCCTCGTGTACGCCACCGTTGCGCGAGCCGACGTCTCACTGTGCGCCCTCGTCGGGATCCACAACGAGTTGGTGATCGGGATGATCGACCGGCTCGGTTCCGACGCCCAGCGCGAGGAATGGTTGCCGCGGTTGACCACGTTCGCGGCCACCGGGTCGTTCGCCCTGACCGAACCCGAACACGGCTCCGACGTGGCGGGAGGCCTGGCCACCACGGCCCGACGCGTAGACGGGGGCTGGATCCTCAACGGCGCCAAACGCTGGATCGGGATGGGGACCGTGGCTGACGTCGTCATCACGTGGGCCCGCGACGAGGCCGACGATGTCCTGAAGGCCTTCCTGGTGCGGCCCGCCACCCCTGGATTCACGTCCTCGAAGATCACCCCCAAACTGGGTCTGCGGATCATGCAGAACGCCGACCTCACCTACGAGGACGTGTTCGTCCCCGAGTCCGACCGGCTGCCGGAAGGCGACGGCTTCGACACCGCGAATGAACTCCTGCTCGACTCCCGCGCGTGGGTGGGCTGGCAGGCCGTCGGGCTGGCGCACGCGGTCCTGGACGACGCCCGGGAGTATGCGGGCAGCCGCGAACAATTCGGCAGGGCCCTGGCGCATTTCCAGACGGTGCAGGGGCAGATCGCCCACATCGGCGGGAACGCGACGGCGGCCATGGGCATGATGATCCAGATGGCCAGGCTGCAGGAGGACGGCCGTTTGAAAATGGCGCAGGCCGCCATGGCGAAGGCCACCTGCACCCGCCTGACCCGCGAGGCAGCAGCCCTGAACCGGGACTTACACGGCGGCAACGGCCTCGTGACAGAACCCGGGCACATCGCCGCGAAGTTGATGGCGGATGCAGAGATCATCTACACGTATGAGGGGACGTACACAATCAACTCGTTGATCGTGGCGCGAGCCCTGACCGGGGTGTCCGCCTTCGTGTGACCTGGGCACTGGCCTGGGGCACACCGTCCGCACCGCCCCCCGCCACCCACCCGCACCACGATCCACGTACAGGCCGCCTTTACGCATAGCAAACAGCGGCCCGTGTGTGGAAACCCGGCCCTCACAGCACGCCACTGCAGCAACGACGGCCTGCGTGTGGAAACCCGGCCCTCAGAGCGGGTCAGTCCAACGGGGCCGCGAAGTCTCCGCTCTTCTGCCTGAAGCGGGCCAGGATCCGGTTGAGGCTGGCCACGTCACGGGCGTTGAAGCCAGAATCCGTGAACAACTCTTGGTTCAACGCCTCGGCACAGGCCCTGGCGCGCTCGCGGCCCTCATCCGTCAGCGTCAAGAGGATGGTGCGCCCGTCCGTGGGGTGAGCCTCACGCCGCACCAACCCGTCCTTCTCCAGGCGCGTCACGGCGGAGGTCACCGACGTGGGGTGCACCTGCAGCAGCCGCGAGGCCTTGGACATGGGCATCTGCTCCTTGCGGGAGAAGCTAAGCAACTGGATGATCTCGAAGCGGGCAAAGGTCAGCCCGAAGGGTTTCACGATGGCCTCGGCTCGGCCCATGAGGATCTGTTGGGCGCGCATGATGGAGGTGACGGCCGCCATCGACTCGGAGACTTCGCCCCAGCCGGATCGGTCCCAATTGCGTTTCGCCGTCGCGATGGGGTCACGGGGTAGTGGGTCTGACACCGTGCCTCCTTGTCCTGGACCCCAGATGCTTGCCCCACTCCCGTGATGCCGGGATGGGTAGCCGCGAGGGGGTCCACCCGCAACGACATGAATCCTATCGAGGTTGGGCGGGCTGCTGCGGCCCCATGCCCCGTGTCTCGACGCGGAGTCTAAGCCTGAGTCCAGGCCGGAGCCCGCCCCAAAGCCCAGGCCAACTACCCCGACACCTGTTGCATAGGTCACGCCACAGTGACTAGACTCACTGTGATATAGCAGTTGGCGTTCAGGAGTTCGCCGGCTGCCTACAGCACACGGAGAGTCTCGCCATTATGACCCGGCCCACCGCGGACACGACCCTACCCACCAGCCCCGATACCGCGCCCAAAGCGAGCGTCTCTCGGATCATCACGTACGCGGGAGCCATCCTGGCCTTCCTGATCGGATCCGGTTTCGCGACCGGCCAGGAGATCCTGCAGTACTACACCTCGCGCGGCTTCTGGGGGGATCTTCGGGACCGGTGCAGTGGTGATGGTGCTGATCACCTACGTCTGCGTGGAGTTCATCACCACGGGCCGCCGCGAGAAGTTCGCCAAGCCATCCGATGTGTTCAGCTACTACTGCGGTAAGTACATCGGGAAGTTCTTCGACTACTTCTCCATCCTGTTCGTCTTCCTGAGCTTCACGGTGATGGTCTCCGGCGCCGGCGCCGTGTTCGAGGAGCACTACGCACTCTCCAAGTACATCGGCGGAATCGCCTTCGCCGCCGTGGTGGGTCTCACCGCCTGGTTCGGCCTCAACCGTCTCGTGGACATCATCGGCAAGGTCGGGCCGGTGATCGCCATCATCGCGATCCTCCTGGGCCTCGCAGCGATCTTCCGCAACCCCTCCGGCCTGGGCGAGGGCCACAACCTGGCCCTCTCACTGGACATCACCACCGCGTCATCCAACTGGTTCCTAGCCGGTTTGTCCTATGTGGGCTTCTGCATGCTGTGGCTTGCAGCCTTCCTCGCCGCGCTCGGCGCCACCTCCCGCTCCAAGAAGGACGCCATCATCGGCGCCACCACCGGCGGCATGTTCTTCTCCTTGTCCTGCATCGTGGTCGGCCTCGGTCTGCTCGCCACCATCGAGACGGTCTTCGATTCCCAGATCCCCATGCTGGTCATCGCGAAGGACCTCAGCCCCGTTATCGCGGCCGGCATCTCAGCCATGATCCTGGCCGGCATCTACACCACCGGCGTTCCGCTGCTCTGGACCGTGTCCCAGCGCTTCTGGACCGACGGCACCCGGGGCTTCAAGTACGGCACCGTGGCCCTGGCCGCCCTCGGAACCGTGGTGGGCCTGATCCTGCCCTTCGACGAGATGGTCAACCTGGTCTACGTGATCAACGGTTATGTCGGCATCGTCCTGCTGGTGTTCATGCTCTACAAGACCGTCACGCGGACCGTCGCCGCGAAGCGTCAGACCACGCTCTGAGCGCGGCCCAGTAGGCTTGGGCCCCATGAATCCTGGGCAGCTCGTCGGCACGTGGCGGCTGCATCGTGACATTGAGGATCGCCGCGGCCAGAACCTGACGGCCACGGGTAGCGCCACGTTCACCTGGGAGGCGGACGGCCGCCTCCGCTGGCACGAGTCCGGGACCATGCACCACGTCGGGGCGGATCTGCCCTTCCACCGCACCATGTTCCTGGCGCCAACCCAAGGCCCGACGGCCGGGCCTGCGCAAACCTGGCACGTCACCTTCGAGGACGGGCGGTTCTTCCACCCGTGGCCTGCGGCCGTGCCCGCGCCGGACGCCGCTGGCGCGGGCGCGCAAGGCGCCGCCCGCGCTCAAGCCGCCAACGCGTCGTCGGGCAGTGAAGTGGTGCACGTGTGTGCGCCGGATCTGTACCAAGGTGAGTTCCTGGAACTGGCGGGCCAGCACGCGTGGAGCTTGAGATGGCGGGTGACGGGGCCACGCAAGGACTACGTCATGACCACCTCCTACACGCGGCCCTGAGCGGACGCGGTCATTGCAGGGGCGGCCGCGTTACCGGAGGCATGATCTGTTTCAAGGACTCAACGACCACCCGAACGGCGGGAGAGGTGACCGCACTTCTCCGCGTCACCGCGTGCACGTCACGCCACAAGGATTCCGCTTCTTCGTCCCTGCCCATCCGCAGCCGCGGTAACCCGAAGTCCCGCCCTGCCGGCAGGAGCATCCGGGGCAGGAAGGCCGCTGCCACTCCTGAACGCACCATCTCCTCATGCACCGTCAGGTCCGGACTCTCACAGAAGATCCTCGGTTCGAAGCCGAGTTTGCGGCACACGCGCTTGACCCAAGCGTTGGCCTCCGTCCCTTGCGGCTCCACGACCCAGTACAAACGGGCGAGTTCGTCCGACCCAATCTCCGGCTCGGTTCCGACCGGCAGAAACGGGATCACCTCGTCGCGTTGCAAGAAGGTCCGTTCAAGATTCCGGTCCACGCGTTCTGGGATATGCGGGAACTCGTCCACGATGGCCACGTCGACCCGTCGCCCCGACACTTCTTCAAGCGCCTCATCCGGTTCCAGCTGATGGAAGGTCAGCTCCACGTCGGGATGATCCCGCTCCACGGCACGGATCAATCCGGGCAGGTGGCGACGGGCGAACGTTGCGAACCCGGCCACCCTCACCAATCCATGCACTCGTTCCCGTCCGGCATCCAGTTCCGACTCCGCGAATTCCAGGATGGACAGCACCCCGTCGGCATGCCGGACCAAACGTTGCCCAGCCGGCGTCAACGCCAAGGACCGGCCCCGCTGTTCCAATAGCCGAGCTCCGGCCTCCGTCTCGAGTTTGCGCAGTTGTTGAGACACGGCGGACGTACTGATGCCGCGCACCCGGGCCACAGCCGCCAGCGTGCCCCTGACCTCGAGTTCTCGCAACAGCAGCAGTCTCGTCACATCAAGCATCGATTGCTCCAAGATTTCTTGCATGTTTCATCAGTGATGGTGAAGTTCAACTTCACAATAGCAACAACGGAAGCCCCCTTCTTCTGGCCAGGAACGGGCCATAACGTAGCGGCAGCACCACACCACGCCACGAACGCACCATGCCGTCCGTGGCAGCCCCGTCCGCCTCTTCGTCGTCGTCTTCGTCTTCGTCCGAGCAAGGAGAATCGTCCGCCATGGGCCCCGCACCCACCTTCGTCACCGACCCCGTGACCTTGGCCTCCGACCTGATCCGCATCGACACCACCAATTTCGGTGGAGGCAAGGCCAACGGCGAGCGCGCTGCGGCCGATTACGTCGAGCACTTCCTGTCCCGGTTGGGTGTGGGGTGCACGCGGTACGAGGTCGCGGAGGGACGCACCAATCTCATTGCCCGGATCCCTGGGCGGCAACGGGAACTGCCCGCGTTGATGCTCAATGCGCACCTGGACGTGGTCCCAGCTGATGCGCAGGAGTGGAGTGTCGACCCGTTCGAGGGGCTGGTGAAGGACGGCTTCCTCTGGGGACGCGGCGCGGTGGATATGAAGGGGATGGTCGGCATGATCCTCTCCTCGGTGGCCACCTTGCTGGGCTCCGGGCAACGACCACGCCGCGATCTGGTCTTGGCGTTCCTGGCCGACGAGGAAGACAACTCGCACGTCGGTGCCCGCTGGATGGTTCGTGAACATCCAGAGGCCTTCGCGGGAATAGAAGAGACCATCGGTGAGGTCGGCGGATTCAGTGTGGACATTGAAGGCCGTCCCGTGTTCCTGGTGCAGACCGGCGAGAAGGGGATTCTCTGGCTGCGCCTCCGCGCCCGTGGGCGCAGCTCCCACGGTTCGCAGATCAACCGTGACGAGAGCGCTCTACTTGATCTGGCCCAGGCCGTGGTCCGTATTGGTCACGAGTCGTGGGAGGTCAGCTTGACGGAGACCACCTCCGCCATGTTGGCCGGGATCGCTGAGTTGTTGGGCCGTCCGGAGACCAGCGACCCTGATGAGTTGGCCGCAGCCACCGGCGCCTGTTCCAGCTTCGTTATCCCCGGGCTGCGCACCGTGTCCAACCCGACCATCTTCCGTGCGGGGGTCAAGGAGAACACGGTTCCGAGCACGGCTGAGGCGCTGATCGACGTCCGTTTCCTGCCCGGTCAACGCGACGACGTGCTCGCCTGCATCCAGGAGTTGGCCGGTGGGAACGTGGACGTCGAGATCGCGGACGAGGTGGAGGCCGTGGAGACGTCCTTTGACACCGAGCTCGTGGCCACCATGCGAGCCAGCGTGGAGCGTGCACTCCCCGGAGCGACGCTGCTCCCCTACTTGGTCCCGGCCGGGACCGACAACCCCATGTTCGCGCGGCTCGGTATCCGCGGTTTCGGGTTCTCCCCCTTGCTACTTCCGCCCGGATTCGATTTCCCTGCGATGTTCCACGGCGTGGACGAGCGAGTCCCCGTGGATGCGCTGCGCTTTGGGGCCGGCGTTCTGCACGACCTCATCCTCAATCACTGAGCCACGATTCCACCCCGCACAGAAAGGACCTCGTCACCCCATGCTCTTCCCCTCAGCCGTGTACCGCGAACGCCGCGACCAGGCCGCCGCCTCCGCTCGCGAGCACGGGTTCTCCGCCCTGCTAATCACCGACCCGGCCAATATCTTCTACCTGACCGGCTACAACGCGTGGTCGTTCTACATGCCGCAGTTCTTGCTGCTCTCCGCCACCGACGCCCGGACCCTCCTGGTGGGACGCGACATGGACATGCGTGTGGCTTTCCGCACCGCTGAACTCGGTCAGGACGAGGTCCTCCCCTACCCGGAGACCTACATCCATCGCGCCGACCTGCATCCCTTCGACTGGGTGGCGCAACAGCTCATCGCCGCCGATTGGATGCCGACCCTGACGTCGGCCCCGGTGGGGATGGAATCCGACGCTCACTACTTCTCGGTCCGATCCTTCCGTGCGCTCACGTCCGGCCTACCCGGCGTGCACTTCGTGGATGACGCCCACGTGGTCAACTGGCTACGCGTCGTGAAGTCGGAGGCCGAAATCGATCTGATGCGCAGGGCCGGCGCCGTGGCGACGAACGCCATGAACGTGGCCGCTGACCTGCTGGCCGCCGGACGGCCTCAGAACGAGGTGGCCGCGGCACTTCAGACGGCACAGGCCACCGGGACCACGATGCCCGACGGCTCTGCCGCGGACGGCGACTACACCGCCATCGTCCCCCTCATCGCCACCGGCGAGGCCGCCGACGCCCCACACCTGACGTGGACGGCATCCCCGCTGCGGGAAGGCGAGACGGTCTCCATCGAGATGGCCGGGGCACATCATCGCTATCACACCCCTTGCTCGCGCACCTTCGCGTTGGGGAACGTCTCCAAGGAGGTGGAACGCCTCGCCGACCTGACGGTGGAGGGGCTGTCGCTGACCCTGGACGCCATCCGTCCAGGCCGGAGCGCAGGAGACGTCGCCGCCGAGTACTGGGCGTTCCTTTCCAAGCACGGTTTGAGCAAGGAATCCCGCCTCGGATACTCCATCGGCGTGGGGTTCCCACCGGACTGGGGAGAGAGCACGGTCTCCATCCGCCCCGACGACCCCACCGTCCTCCGACCGAATATGACCTTCCACATCATCGCAGGCATGTGGATGGACGGGTTCGGCTGCGAGTTCAGCGAATCGGTCCGGGTCAGCCACGACGGCGTGGAACTGCTGACCTCCGTCCCTCGAGAGCTCATCCGCCGCTGACTCCTGACCCACCGCGCCACAACAGACCACCAGAGAACAAGCAAGCCAAGCCCACTACTGGAGGAAACCACCATGACATCCGCTCCCACCGGCGGCACATCCGCCACGTCAACGGATCCGGGGATGAACCCGGCCGAGAAGAAGAAAATGCGTAAGGCCATCTTTGGCGGCACGCTCGGGAACACCCTCGAATGGTTCGACTACGGCATCTACGGCTACCTGACCACGTATGTCGCTTACCACTTCTTCGAGCCGTTTACGGAGGACAAGTCCACCCAGATCCTCTTCACCCTGTTCGGTTTCGCCATCTCCTTCATGCTGCGTCCCATTGGCGGCATGGTGTTGGGGCCCCTCGGTGACCGCCTCGGTCGTAAAAAGATCCTGGTCATCACCGTGATGGTGATCTCCGGGGCCACGACCCTGATCGGGCTGCTCCCCACCGCCCAGACCATCGGGATCTGGGCGCCCATCTTCTTGTTCCTGCTGCGTATCGTTCAAGGTTTCTCCGCGGGCGGGGAGTACGCCGGGGCTGCCGTGTTCATGGCCGAACACGCCCCCGACAAGAAGCGCGGGTTCTACGGCGCCTTCCTGGACTCCGGTACCTTCATCGGCACCTGCCTCGCTGCCCTGGTCTGTACCGGGCTGACCCTGCTCGTGGGGCATGACGCCATGATGGATTTCTGGTGGCGGGTCCCGTTCCTCATCGCCCTGCCTGTGGGCCTCGTGGCCCTCTGGATGCGCCGTTCCCTCGACGAGCCGGAGGTCTTCAGTGAGATCTCCGAGGAGCACAAGCAGGAGTCAGCGGTGAAGGCCCTTGGCACCGTGATCGTCTCCTTCCCCAAGCAGCTCCTGAAGCTCACCGGATACGTCATCCTCGTCAACGTCGCCTTCTACCTAGTCCTGACCTACATGCCGACCTACCTCTCGGAAACCCTGGGGCAGTCGGCCACATCCGCGGGCATGATGCTCGTGGTGGTCCAGGCTTTCATGGCCGTCGCCATCGTGTTCTTCGGAGCTCTCTCCGACCGGATCGGACGCAAACCGGTGATCATCGCCTCCGCGCTCGGCTTCACGCTGCTCTCCATCCCCACGGTCCTGCTCATGGGCATGGAGAACGTGGGCCTGCAATTCCTTGGGCTGGCCGTGCTGGGCCTGCTGCTGGTGGCGCTGACCTCGGTACTCTCCGCAACCCTGTCCGCGCTCTTCCCCACCCAAGTCCGCTACTCCGGACTCGCCTTCGGGTACAACCTCGCCACCGCCATCTTTGGCGGCACGGCCGGACTCGTGGTGCAGTGGCTCATCACCAAGACCGGAATCGTGATCATGCCCGGTATCTACATGACCGTGGCGGGAATTATCGGTCTCATCGCGGGACTCACGCTGATCGAGACCAAGGGCGAGTCGTTGCGCGGAACCCATATTCCAGGCACCCGGCCCATTCCACTCGTCGACGCCAAGGCGGCCACGAAGGACGGTGACCGGTGACACACACCTCCACGCAAGACGTCGGACCTCAGGGACGCGACGTGTCCGGCGGCCAGGCAGCAGCACCGTACGTCGAGGCGTTGCAGCGGCACGCCAACCGCGATCCCCTGATGTTCATGGTCCCAGGACACGCTGCGACCCCGGATGGGCTGAGCGAGGGCCTCGCCGAGTTCGTCGGCGAGCGCGCCGTCCGCATGGACATCCCTGTCCTGGTGGACGGCATCGACGTCGGCCCGGATTCCCCCTACGTGGAGGCGGAACGCCTGGCCGCGGAAGCCTGGGGCGCGCAGCGCACCTGGTTCCTGGCCAACGGTTCCTCCCAGGGAAACCGCATGGCCGTGATCGCCGCCCATGCGTTGGGACTCTCCGACACCATCCTGGCTCAGCGATCCGCGCATTCTAGTTTCACGGATGGGCTGGTGATCTCCGGGGCAGCCCCTGAGTGGCTACTACCCCAAGTCGATGCCCTGCGAGGTATCAACCACGGGCTGACCCCGGAGCAGGTCGACGCCGCGTTGACCCGCAGCCGTGGCCCGGTCTACGTGGTCTCCCCGAGCTACTTCGGGGCCGTGGCGGACATCCCCGGTCTGGCCGAGGTGGCGCATGCCCACGGTGTTCCGCTGATCGTGGACGCGGCATGGGGTGCTCACTTCGGTTTCCACCCGTCCTTGCCAGCGTTCCCGACCACGCAGGGCGCGGATATCGTGGTCACCTCCGCGCACAAGATGGGTGGGGCCCTGGGCCAAGCAGCTCTGCTGCACCTTGCTCCCGGACCGTTCGCGGACGCCCTGGAGCCGGTGCTGGAACGGGCCTACCGGCTCACCCAAACCACCTCGGCGTCGTCCCTGTTGCTCGGCTCCATTGACGTCGCCAGACGGTCGCTGACCCTCGGTGGTGACGCGCTGGGAGTCAGCGTGGACCAGGCCGAGGCGCTGCGCAGTCGGGTGCGTTCGATCCCCACCCTCGGGGTCGTCAGTGATTGTTTCGAGGAGTATCCGGACATCGCAGGCTCCGACCCGCTGCGCGTCTCCATCGACGTCCGCGGCACCGGACTCACCGGATACCAAGTTCGTGAGGCACTGGCCAACGAGCATGCCGTCTACGTCGAGATCGCCACTGTGGGCGCGGTGGCCGCCTTCCTGGGGCCCGGCAAGGTCTTGGACCTGGATCGTTTCGAGACGGCGCTGCGTGCCGTGCTGGAACGAGCCCCCGGTCAGCAACTGCCGAGCGACGCCGCTCAGATCCTGGCGCTGCCGTCACCGGGACCGCTGCGCACCACCCCGCGGGAGGCCTACTTCGCGGCGTCCGTGAGCGTGCCTGCGGACCAGGCCGTTGGTCGGATCTGCGCGGATGCGTTGGCGGCGTACCCGCCCGGCGTGCCGAATGTGGTGCCGGGTGAGGAGTTCACCCAGGAGGCTCTGGACTATCTGCGTGCGGTGGCGGCCTCCCCCATCGGCTACGTCCGGGGCGCCGCGGACCCGAATCTTGAGACGGTTCGGGTTCTGGTGTGAACCACAGCCCGGCGGTCTGGGGCACGTAGGCTGGTGACCGTGGCGAAGAAACCAGCAAAGAAGAACGCAGGCATCGGCAATCCGGCTAAGCGAGCGGCCCAGGCGGAACTGGATTCTCGGCTGACGCCGGCCGACCAGCGCGTGCTGGCGGAGTTCTCGGCCTGGCTGAGCACGCAGTCGGAGATCTCCGCGCCCAGCCCGGAGCTAGAGGTCAAGGGTCTCAATGGTCTCCTGGCCTCGGTCCGGGCGCAGGGCACCAACCCCATCACACCGGAGGCCGTGTCGAGCCTGGTGGACGTGGCCCTCACCAAGGTGGAGGACGCCTCGGACGTGGATCCGCAGGTGGGGGAACAGGTCGCTGCCGCCTGCTTCGGGGTCCTCGGGGACTACCTGGGCTTCCAGGAACAGACCGACGCCGATCCTGAGCCGTGGCAACGGGCACGACTCAAGGCGCAGCAGGTGCTTGACGAGTACTTCGGAAACCAGGAACTCGCGGAGGATCTCGTGGACCAGGAGAGCACCCTGGCCCGACATCTGGACGACGCGGCCGCCGTCGCGGCGCAGGACATCGATCCCGCCGTCCGCCGCGATGCCCTGCTGCAGCTGAGCTGCGTGGCAGGGATCAAGGATCTCTTGGCTTGGATCGGTGACGGCAGGGAGACCGACCGCGCTGGGGAGCCGCGCGAGGAGGACCGTGCGGTGGTCTTCTCCCACCTGCTGCCGGACGCCGCCTTCACCGACGACGACCTCCCGCTGCTGACCTCGTGGTGGGACAACCTCATCACCTCGGAGGTGCTCGACGTGGCCAACGGTCGGGTGCTTCCTGACCCCGTCAGCGGGTGGGACTCCCCCACGGGCACGTCCGTAGACACCGTGGAGGGCGTGGCCAACGGCATCGTGGCGGAAGTGGTCAGCCGCATCACGGAGGTCCACGGACGGGTCGAGGCAACCCAATTGTTGGCGTGGACGTTGGCACCCGCACTCCCGGGCGAGGAACATAGCGAGGCCGAGATCAAGGGCTTCGCCGAGGAGGAACTCAAGGACCTGGACGGTCTGGCGTCCGACGCGGTGTCGGCCGCCTTCGCGACCTTGGTCCGACTCGGGTTCGTCACTGGGGATCGGAAGCACCCGGCGGTTCCCGCCGCGTTACGCAGGCCGGTGGCCCTTGGCCTCAGGCTTGCCGACGTTTACACCATGTTGGACGAGGACGAGCTGTTCCGCGGCAGCGAAGACTGAGCCGACGGCCTAGTCTTCGCTGCCGCCCCCAGATCCCCGTATCCGATGCAGGAACCCCGGGGTCCGCTGCGTCGGATACGGCTACCGCAGGAGTTCGTTGATGGCACCCGTAACCGGCTGGCTCTCGTCGAACCCGGACACCGGCTTCTTGAACCCTCGCGTGATCCAAAGCAGGTAGAGGAAGCCGAGCACCGCCCAGACGGCGCCGCCGATCAACGCATCGAGACTCAGGTTGACCCACAGGACCACCGTCATCGCGGTACCGATCAGCGGCATCACGATGTAGTTGAAAATGTCACGACCCGTGTGCCTGCGGCCCTGTTTGATGGCGAACCAGGCGATCACCGACAGATTCACGAAGGTGAACGCGATCAACGCGCCGAAGTTGATGAAGGCCGCGATGAGCTCCAGGGTGAACGCCATCGCTAGCAGGCTGACGACGCCGACCAGGATGATGTTGAAGGTCGGGGTGTGGGTGCGGGAGTTGATGTGGCCAAAGAACTTCCGCGGCAGCACCGAGTTGCGACCCATGACCAGCAGCATGCGGGACACCGAGGCGTGAGAGGCGAGCCCGGAGGCCAAGGTGGCGCAGAAGCCGGCGGCGGTGAGGACTGCCTGCAACACGCTGCCACCCACACCGGCGCCGATCTGCGGCAGCGTCGAGTCCTCGATGGCTTCCTGCGGAAAGACCTCCCAGCCCGGGAAACGCAACTGCGCAAAGTACGCAGCCACCAGGAAGATGCCTCCGCCGATGATGACGGTGTAGAGGATGGCCTTGGGCATGATCGAGGGGTGCTTAGCTTCCTCCACGTACATGGTCACCGCATCGAAGCCGATGAAGGAGAAGCAGACCACCGTGGCCCCGGCGAGGACTGCGCCAAAGGTGACTCCGTCGTGAAAGAACGGTTCCAGGGGGTTGATGACGCCGACATCGCCGCGGGCCAGCTGGAAGATCACCATGGCCACGAAGACCGTCATGACCACCACGGAGAAGATCAGCAGCACCATGTTGGCCCGTGAGGTCCCCTGCATCGTGAAGTAGATGATCGTGGTGACGACGATGCAGTAGATCACGACCCACAACCAGCCGGGGGTTCCGGGGAAGAGCTGTTCAAGGTAGCTGCGGATGATCAGGCAGTTGACCATGGGGAGCAGCAGGTAGTCGATGAGGGAGGTCCAACCGACCATGAACCCGGCGTTGGGGTGCATGGACTCCTTCACGTACGTGTAGGCGGAACCCGCACTGGGGATGGCGCCGGACATCTTCCCGTAGCTGATCGCCGTGAAGATCATGACGATCAGGGCCACCAGGTACGCCAACGGCACCACATTGTCGGTCTGCTTGGCGACCAGCCCGAAGGTATCGAACACCACCGTTGGGGTCATGTAGCCCAGGCCGAGCCCCACGATGGCCCAGAGCCCCAGGCTGCGTTTGAGACCCGGACCCCGGCCGGGCGCGGACAGAGACGGTGCAAGGTTCTTGGACATGCGACCTTCCTGGGGAAGCTGATTAGGGAACTGAATACGTGATTGCTCGGACCCGTTACGGAGGATTCCGTGGCTCAGGTCACGTTCAAGAACTCGATCAGTTTTCCCTTAGGAGCATCGTCAAGGCAAGGGTTCTGCGTGAAATCGGTACCAACTTAATGCAACCGTCATCGTCCTCCGGGAGCTTGGGCCGCTGCCGTCAGGATTCTCGCCGACGTCGTTTAGCCAGGGCGATCGCCAGGGCTGCGGCGGCGAGCGCGAGTGCACCGGCACCGATAGCGCCGCCGACGAACCACGGATTGACCCCGCTCTCGTTTCCACCAGCCCGGTCCGCATTCAATGTGCCCTCGCCACTGTCTGCGCCGATGCCCGCGTCGCCGCTCGCCCCTGCCTTGTCACCGCCCTGGTCGGAGATGGTCGGGTTCTCCGGCGGCTCGGGCTCGGTCATGAGTTCCGGGTCCTCCCCCGCCTCACCCTCGACTTCGATGTTGAGCAGCATCTTGGTGGGCACATGGGAGTCACCCTCAAGAGGCCGTACCGTGTCGTAGTCCAGGCGCAGAGTATGACGGCCGCCGAGCCAGTTTCCGGCCACCTCAGTTTCGTCGGAGTCGCGGTTGGAAAGACCCACCTGTGTGGCCATGCCGCCACCACTGCTCCCGGGATTCACCGATGCTCTCTGGTGAAGCGCAGAGGACCGAGGCCGCACCGGGGCCCGAAGCGGGTTGTGCATCATGACCTCCACGCCGGGGCCAGCATCGCCGATTGCGTCGTCGTCCTGTTCCAGGACCTCGATACTCCAGGACAACTTCTGCCCTTCGTGGACGTCGACACCCACAGTGCGCAGGTCCCCAGGCACCATGTCGATCGCATACGTTCCGGGTTCCACGACCGGTGCGTCGTCGAACGAGGTCCCGAATTCGATCGGGTCGCCACCCGGGGCCTTGCCCAACGCGGCACCCTCGTTCTTCTCCGGGGAAGCCGGCTCGCCACCGTCGTCGTTCCCGGCCGGTTCCACCGCCACGACGAGTTCCACCGGGAGCGGCTGATCGGAGAGTTCCGAACCGCTGCGCTCCACCTTGAGGTAGAGCGGTCCGGTACTGCAATCGGCCCGGCCCTGGGGCGGTTCAGCCCCCAGAGGGACCGAACTGACGCTGGCCAACACCGGCTGCGTAAAGGACGTCAGGCCGGAGCCGACGTTTTTGACATCGGTCGCGGTGCAGCTTTTGCCGCCCCTGTCCACGATGCTCGCACGCATCCAGAACTGCTTCGTGGCAGCCCTCACCTGGCGGTTGCCCGGCGGCGGCACCAACGTGGCGGAAGCGTGCACCCGCTGCCCCTCCTCCAGGTCGATCTCGTAGTACTTGATCTGCCCGTCCCTCTCGAAGCTCTCCGCTCCAAGGAAGGTGTCGAGGTACGTGCCAGGCTCGGTCTCAACAGCCGTGGCGAGGGCGTCCCCACCCTCGATGGGTGTGCCTGAGACCTCATAGCCTTGCAGCGTGCGGGTGGCGCGCACAGTGAGTTGGTCGGCCAGCTCGTCCCCGTCCTGCGCATCCGAATACGTTCCGCCCGTGGCTTCGGAGATGCAGGTCAGTTCCTTGCGGGTCTTCCCGTCGGCGCGGAAACCGATGGTGTGGATCTTCATGTCCACGCCTTCTTTGGCCAGTTCCTTGGCGACGTCGCACGGGGGCGGCGGCGCGCAGGTGTCCTCACCGTCGCTGACCAAGATGATGGAGCGCGGCCCCTCCCCTGGCAGTTCGTCGGCGGCGGCCCTCAGCGATGCGCCGATGGGGGTTTCCCCCTGAGTGGCCTCGGTCGCCTCGATCCCTTGCTTCAATTCGGCCGCGTTTCCGGTGCCGACCTTGGCCAGCACCTCGATGTCCTGGCAAGCCTTGGTGGTGTCCTTCGCCGCCTTCGTCGTGTTGGCGCCGTAGGTCATCAACCCGAGTTGGGCGTCGCTATCCAATTGATCCACAAGCGATCTCGCCGCCTGCTTGGCTACCTTCATGCGCGTGGAGCCTGACGCATCGCCGTCTTGATGAGTCATTGATCCCGAGGCGTCCAGGACCAACATGGTCGGGACCGTGACTTCGTCCGAATTCGCCGAATCATCCGGGGCGGCGATGGCCACCGGTGTGGCAAACAGCGAGAGCGCGAGTACGGATCCGGTGATAGCTGTCAATCTCCTGCGCATCAGATGGCCTTACCGTTGGGGTCGTGAAGTGCCACCCACTCCACCACAGAAAGGTTCGCATCTGCAAACACTCTGCGTAGATTACGGAGTTACTCCTCTCTTCACGGGTAGTCTGATGGGGCCATGCCAGACATCATTGCCGGTCGCATCCACCTGCTCGATCCCGTCTCCCAAGGGGCCTCGGGGACCGTGTGGCGCGCCGTGGACCAGCGCCTCGATGCCCTCTGCGCCGCCAAGGTGATGCGACAGCGCGACGGCGCCGACATCCTCAGATTCATGCGCGAACAGTCCGTCGGCTCGCGCCACGCCCACGGCATCGATCGGCAGGAGAATCTGCTGATCCCCTACACCTGGGTCGCCGAAGACGACACGATCGCCCTGATCATGCCGCTGCTCCGGGGCGGCACTCTGGCCGACGCCCTCGCCGACCACGGCGCGCTCGCTCCCACCTTGGTCAGCGCGCTGCTTCGCCAATTGCTGGCGGCCCTGACCGCGGTCCATGCCGCAGGGTGGGTGCACCGCGACGTGAAGCCGGCGAATCTGCTCTTCGGCGGCCCGGGAGCGGACGTGTCGCACCTCTACCTGGCCGATTTCGGGGTGGCACTACATCGCGATGACCACAGATTGACGGCCACAGGGTTCGTCTGCGGCACACCCGGTTACCTATCCCCCGAGCAGCTGCGCGGGGCGCCACCTTCCCCCACCCAAGACCTGTGGGCCGCGGGCGCCGTCGCCCTGCACGCCCTGATCCCCGACCGTGATCTACGTTCCGTCCCTGACCTCCGTGAGCTATTGCCTCCGGCGTCCGACGGCGACACCGCCCTGCACGACGTGTTGGCCGGTCTGCTCTCGCCCGATCCGGCCGCTCGGCCCACCGCGGCCGAGGCCCACGCGCTGCTCCCGGAACCGAGCGGCGACCCGGCGGACTGGTCGCTCACCGCAAACGGGGAGCCCTTCGAGATCTTCGACCAGTTGGGACCGCTGCCAGCAGGGTCGCCGGGCGCCGGTCTGCCCCTGGTTCCGCCGCAGGGCCCTGCGGACCTAGCGGTCCGCCCCACGGGGCTGCACGACGTCATCGCGCAGCGGGCCCGCGACACCACCGTTTTGCAGCACCGGACCAACATCACCGCGGTGGACGACGCGGCGTCAGGCGCCGCGGCACCCACCCCCGCCAGCGCGGGCCGACGATGGCTGCTCCCGGCGCTCATCGTGCTTGCGGCACTCGCCGCAGCCACTGCGGTGGTGCTCGGGTTCCTCGCCCTTCAAGACGACGGCGGCCGGGGCCCTGCGGCCTCGGCGTCGGGCACGCCGGGCACGTCGAACGATGTGGAACCAGCGTCTACGCCAACGGC
>JBQDZM010000020.1:42321-49908 GCA_052108535.1 Galactobacter sp.
CGTCGGGCACGCCGGGCACGTCGAACGATGTGGAACCAGCGTCTACGCCAACGGCGGCTCCGGCAGACGCCTGCGGCTGGCACGAGGAGGGCCGGGAAGTCGCGACCACCGACGGCCACACGCTACAGTGCATCGAGTCCGACGAGGGCGAGTTCCTGTGGGAGGAAAAGTGAGCCAGGTGCCGGGGGCCGACGAGGCTGTGGAGGGTAATCGCGCTGCCCAGACCGTGCTCTACGGCAAGACCCTGAAAGACCGTCTGGGTACGCTCATGGGCACGTATTCTCTCTCGCAGCGGAGCCTGGCCAAGGTCCTCGGCATCAGCCCACCCATGTTGTCCCAATTGATCTCCGCCCACCGCGTGAAGATGGGGAATCCGCTCTCCTACGAGCGCATGGTGGAACTCGAGCGACGCTCGCCAGAAGCCGCCGGTGGCCATGGCGCCGAGGTGCTGGCCGAGGTCGCCGCCAGCGATATCGCCACCACCACGCAGCTGCGGGTGAGCGGTACCCCGGACGCTACGCCGCCAGCGGCGCCTGCGACAGCGCTGGAGGACATTCCGCTGCGGGAGCTCCGGGCCGCACGGGACTTACTCGCCCAAGGGCAGGTGGCGCCGCGGCTGGTCTCCCTCATCGATACCCGTCTCGCTGCAGCCCGGCCTCACGACGTCAACCCGCACGACGTCAGCCCCTGAGCGCTTCAGCGGCCTCGGCAACCAGGTTTCCCTCCGTCACCCAGCGGTAGGCGGTGCCGCCGCCAGGGCCCGACGGCGTGGTCCGCGCCTGCCGCTTCGCCGACAGGTGGACCGCGTCCACACCCGTCGCGACGAGCGCCGGGATGTCCTCCGTCATCACGCCGCCGCCGGCCATGATCTCGATCCGACCGGCGGCCGCTGCGACCATGGCCGTGATGGTCTCGACGCCGTCTCCGGCGATCCCGGCTCCGCCCGAGGTGAGGATGCGGGTGCACCCCAATTGCACCACTTCCTCCACCAACTCCGCAGGGTCGTGGACCGCGTCAATGGCACGGTGAAAGACGATATCCAGGGGTTCATCCCGCCGCGAGTCGACGGCGTCCACGGCCCGCGCTGCGTCAATCAGCCTCAGCATGGCGGTAGTGTCCACCGTGTCGTGGTCCGTGAGGACGCCGAGCACCAACGCGGTAACACCCTGAACCGCGCCCAACGCGGCGATGTCACGGGCCATGACCTCCACCAGTGCGTCGTCGTAGTCGAAGCCGCCCTCGGTAGGGCGGATCACGACCGCCAGACCGGCAGTCTCTCCGTCATGGGTGGGTGTCTGCTGCAGCTGGGCAGCCACCGCCTGGGTGAGTCCAAGGCTGGGGGTCAGGCCGCCGGTGGCCCCGAGCCCCACGCAGAGTTCAACGCGGTCGGCTCCGTTGAGTACGGCCGTGCGTGCGCTCTCGGGGTCCTGCACCACGATCTCCAGCTGCGGGGTCTGCTGTCGTTGCGTCATGCGCCCATCATGCCCCGCACCGCGCAGCACCAGCTAGCCTGGGGGACCATGTATCTCGAGAACCTCGTCTTCGATGCAACAGACCCTCAACGGCTGGGTCGCTTCTGGTCCAAAGCCCTGGGCCTGATCCCCCTCACTGCTGAGCCTCGCATCTTCGAGGCCAGACTCCAGGTCAAGGACGGCCCCGCGCTCGACCTGTGTTTTCAGCCGGTGCCTGGCCAGCCCAACGAGCCCTCGAGGCTACATTTGGACCTCAACGGGGCCGAGCTGCCTCACGTCGATGGCGTCGCCGACCCTGTCGAGTCCTTGCTTCGTGCTGGGGCCCGTCCCTGCGACATCGGCCAAGGCGAGGTCGAGTGGACGGTGCTGCAGGACCCGGAAGCGAACCCCTTCTGTGTCCTGGAAGAACGCCCAGAATACGCAGGATCGGGGCCGCTGGCAGCCCTCCCATTGCACGCGCACGACCTGGACCTCACGGCCGAGTTCTGGCGTCGCCTGACCGGCTGGGTTGATACCCCCAGCCGTGCACCACGCGCCCTGCGGCACGGCTCCGGAACTGGCCCCGTGCTGGAGTTCGTCCCGGAACTCACACGGAAACCGGCCCACGCCAAGAACCAGATCCACGTGGACCTCCGACTGGAGGACGGCGACGACATGAACGCAGCGGCTGCGCTCATCGATGCGCTGGGAGGCCAGGAGTACGACGGCGGATGGGGCGAGTTGCCCTGGCGGACTTTCAAGGACCCGTCGGGCAACGAGGTTTGCGTCCTTCCGAAGCCAGAATCCTGACCGGCCCCACGCTTCTGGCGACGGCAACGGGCGGCGCCCGGTGATACCGGCGCCGCCCCTCGGCATCGTGGACTCAGGCCACGTCAACGCTCAAGCCATGTGAATGCTCAGGCCTGGAACCAGGCGAACGCCTCCGGAGCATAGGCCTTCATGCCAGCCACGGCGTTGAGCACAGCGTTGCGCAGTTCCAGCGGAACCGACAGGTCGCCGTCGGCGTTACGACCCAGGATCTGGACGTCCTCCAACGCGGAGAGCACGTCGGATACCGGAGAGTCGGTGGACGCAACCCGGTCCCGTTCCACGGGGGCGGCAGCGTTGGCGGCGGCCACCAGCGCCTGCCCCACCTCTGCCGCGACGTCAGCGGCCGGAACCGCAGCCTTCTTCGCGGAGGCGGCCTCCGCCTCCAGCAGGGAATTCATGGCCCAGAGCACGTAGGCGGCCACGAAGCCTTCCGCGTCCTCCGTTGAGGTCTCACCCACGTACTTGTCCGCGGCAGCGACCTGCACGCGGGTCTTGGCGACCTCGAGGACGCCGCCGCGCACCAGCACATCCCACCACAGGCCCAACGCGGCCACATCTGCGGCTGAACGCACCTGCAAGGGGTTCGAGGAGTCCTGCAGGGTCCCATTTTCGCCGTCGGCCGGACGCTTGGCCACACCGCGGGCGTGCATTCCCAGCAGCGCGGCGACGGCTTCGATATCTGCGCGCCGCAGCTGCCCGGACGCGGTCACGGTGGCTCCGTCCCCGATCCACTCTGCCAAAGCCGCGATCCCCGCCACGACCGGAGTGGCTGCCAGTTCGGCCGCGGTGTCCTGCCCGACGGCGACACTCGGCTCGGTCTCAGCCGACGCCTGCGGCGCGGCCTGGGCAACGCTCGGCGCCTGCGGCGCATCCTCTGCGCCCGAAGTCTCTTCTGTGCTGGGAATCTCTGCGCTGGGAGTCTGCCAGGAGGCGCGGCGCGGGACCGGACCGGAGGCGTCGGGCAGGAGGGTCTCACTCACGCGCTGAACCTTCACGCCACGCTTGCGGGCAACGGCGGCCAAGAGGGATGCGGTCGCCACGGCAACGCCCTCGAACGCGGCCTCCCAGCCGTGCTCGTTGACCAGATCTTCGAGCGACGCGTAGGCCTCGGCGGTCCGTGCTGCGTCCAGCAGGTCGCGGGCGGCCTTGGTTGCGGGCTTGCCCCACTTCACGAGTTTCACGTTGCGGGCCGCTGCCTTCAGATCAGGCTGCGTGGCCCACTGGTCCAAGGCGGTGGTGCCTGCGCCGATGACGTGCAGCAAGGCAGGGTGCTCCGCGTCCTCTTCAGGGTGGACCGAGGCCAGAAGTTGGCGGGCCTCGCTCATGCGGTGCTGGTCAGCCAGCTGCGCAAATTCCTTCAGCACGGCCTGCGTCAGTTCCAGATCCCGCCCCTCTGGGATGCTGGAGCGGCGACGACGTTCCGTGCGCTCCTCATGGTCCTGAAGCAGCGAACCGATTGCACTGCGTGCCTGGCGGGCGTCCTGCGCCGGCAAAGGAGATTCGATTCCGTAGAAAGCAGACATGCCTTCCAGGGTAAAACGTAGACACCGTGGATCCTTGGCACTGAGAGCGGGACGTTCTTCACACTCCTGAGCGCGCTGCACGAATGTCGGTGCATTGACACGTCCATCGGTAGAAATCACAGTATCCATACCGACGGACGTGCGCTCGTGCCGCTGCTTGTGTGGACCGGACCCATGGCGCAGACCTCATCGCGTGGTTAGCGTAGGAATCGCATCATTGAACCAGCAAGTAGGAGGACACCATGCCCGTCACCTCGAAGGCCACCACCACGTGGACCGGAGATCTCACCGACGGCTCCGGCGCGGTCGAGTTCGTCTCGTCCCGCATCGGCACCTACCCCATCAACTGGAAGGCGCGTTCAAAGGGCGCGGATGCCACGACCACTCCTGAGGAGCTCATCGCCGCGGCGCATGCGTCTTGCTTCTCCATGGCGCTGTCCAATGCCCTGGCCCAGAACGGGACGCCGGCGGGCACCCTGACCACCACCGCTGCCGTCGCCTTCGTCCCGGGTGAGGGTATCAAGAGCAGCGAATTGAACCTCAAGGCGGAGGTCGAGGGGCTGGACGCCGAGACGTTTGCGGACATCGCCGAGGACGCCAAGAAGAACTGCCCGGTGTCGCAGGCACTGGCCGGCATCGAGATCACGTTGAACGCCCAACTGGTCTGAGCACACCTGTCGGTGCAGTGACACACGCGTCGGTGTAGATCATGCGATCCGCACCGACGCGTGTGCTGATCTACCGACGCGTGTCACGCGGCGTGCAACAAGGACCAGGCCTCATGCGCCAGCCACAATCTGGTCAGGTCCGGAACCCTATGGACGTCGTGTCCGGTCAGCTCACGAATCCGCTTGAGTCGGTAGACCAGGCTTTGCCGGTGGATCCCGAGAGCGTCCGCTGCCGTCTGCATGGAGAGATCTGCTTCAAGCACGGTGAACAGCGTGTGCCGCAGCCCGTCATACTTGGTCAGTGGTCCAAGAACCTGCTCCACGATCTGCTGCGCCTCGGTCACCGATCGAGCCAGTAGCGACACCGACTCCGGCGCAAATTCCCTGACCCCTTGCCCTGCACTCAGCGCGTCGGAGGCCTCCCGCACGGCGGCGCCAGCGTCGTCGATCCGCGCGTGGAGGAGCGAGACCCCGACGTCCTGCGACGCCTCCTGCACCAGCGGCTGCACGCCGTCGAGGTCTTCTTCCGCGGCCACCACGATCACCACGCCCAGCGCCTCACCCACCCACGCCGGATACCGAGCCAAGGCCAGAGACAGCGCAAGGCGCCCCGCGCCGTCGGGCACGGCAAGAACGCGATAGGGACGCTGCCCGACGGCGTGTGCCCCGTCCGTGCCCACCCCACCGGGGTGGGTCGCGTGCGCCGCGACCGGATCCAACGCGGCGCGGATCTGTTCCTCGCCGTAGCGCACCGCATCGAGGGCCCGCCGCAATACGGCTTGAGCGTCGATGGTGAGGAGCTGCTTGACGTGGATGAGCACCAACGGGTCCAGGTCTGCGTCGACGTACAGGTCGGTGGCCGGGTCCGTATCCAAGGCGTGCCTCCGTGCCGACTGCGGGGAAGCTTCCTGCCGGTCGCCGAGGACGGGCATTCCCGTGGTGCGTTCGACGACTCGGACGCCCATTCCAGTGAGATCGGTGAGCCATGTTGTTGAGCGCGGGTCACGCGTACGCTCGCCGGCCTTCTGGTAGAGCCGCGACAGGATCAGCACGCCTTTACCCTGGGCGGTGGACGTGGCGGCTGCCACGGTTCGGGAGATCACCACGAACGGGGTCTCGTGCCCGGTCAGCAGCAGGGGGAAGCCGAGGAGCTCGGCCGTGGCGAGCATGGCGTCGCTGAGTTGGGGCGCGTAGCCGTCGTCGCCCACTGCCATCCCGACGATCCCAGCCTCACGCGCCCGCCTGATGAATCCGGCCTGCGCCGCCGGGTCGCGCGGAAGGTTCAGGCCAAGGGTCATGAGCAATTCGCCCTCGCCCAGCCAGGTCCAAGGATCCGGGGCCTCGCTGGTCTGGGCCCAGCGAACCTGCGCGTCCAGCCCCGAACTCCCCGCAAGGACCGTCGTATTCAGAATCGGGTCCCCCACGAGATCCCCCACGGTGATGAGTGCTGCCATGGGCCCAGTCTGCCGCTTCATCACTTCGTACGTACACATAACTCGAGATGCTTTCTCATACATACGTCGCATGGATGAGCGGCGGAGAATGCCCCTACGCTCACGATCAGCGCCTCGGGGACTCTGCCCGCCGCCCCCACACCTCGCGCACCTCGCACAACTAACGAACCTCAAGAACGGAACCCTAGCCATGAGCCAGCAACCCTTCGACACCGACGTCGTCATCATCGGAGCCGGGCTCGCCGGCCTGACAGCCGCCCGCGAACTCTCCGCTTCCCACAGCGTGATGGTCTTGGAGGCGCGCGATCGGTTGGGCGGACGCCTCTACACCACCGAGCGGTTGGGGCATCACTTGGAGTTGGGCGGCAATTGGCTGCACTGGACCCAACCCCACGTATGGGCCGAGGTCACCCGCTACGGGTTGCGCGTGGGGCGTGGCCCTAAGTCGGAGGAGACCTACTGGATGGCGGACGGCAAAATCGTCAAGGGAGATCTGGCCCAGTACATGGCCGTCATCGACCGCGGGATGGAAGCCCTGGTCGGTGGGGCCGGTGCTCTACTGCCTCGCCCGGACCAGGTCAGTTCCGACCCCGATTGGATCGCTGCGGATCAGCTATCCCTACAGGAGGCCCTGGACCGCCTGGATCTGCCCGCTTCGGAGCGCGGCCCCAACGAAGCCGCGTGGGTGGGACATTGCAACGGTCCCCTGGACCAAGTCGGGTTCTCGGCAGCGCTACGTTGGTCGGCGGCAACCGCTGGTTCGTGGAAGGTGATGCATGAGGCCAGCTCCATCTACCGGTTGGAGGACGGGAACGTGGGGCTCGTGAACGCGATTGCCAACGACGTGGACGGCGAGATCCGCCTCTCCTCCCCCGTGACCCGGTTGGAGCAGGACGAGGACTCGGTCACGGCGACCCTAGCTGATGGGTCAACCGTACGTGCGCGCCAAGCCGTGGTGACCCTCCCTCGGAACGTGTTGCACGAGCTCGAGGTGAACCCTCCCATGTCGCCTGAGAAGCGGGCAGCCTCTCTGGCACGCACCGCCTCTCAGGGGGTGAAACTCTGGATCAAGGTGAAGGGCCTGAAAAAGCCATTCTTCGCCTACTCCACTGGTGCCCATCCCTTGTCCGTGGTCAGAACCGAATTCGTGGACGGAGATACCGCCGTCCTGGTCTCCTTCGGGGCGGACGCCACCAAAATCGACGTTGACTCGATCGAAGCGGTACAAGCCGCGCTGAACGTCTGGCGTGATGACCTCGAGGTCGTCGAGATCGCCGCGCACGACTGGAACAACGACCCCTACGCAGGTGAGACCTGGTTGATCCATCGCCCGGGCGCCTACAGCACCTATCAGGAGGAATTGCGCAGGCCTGAGGGACGCGTGCACCTCGCCGGCGGCGACTACGCCAACCTCTGGGCCGGCTTCTTCGACGGCGCGATCGAATCCGGCCTCACCGTGGCACGGGAGATCGCAGCAGAGCTGAGTTGAAACGATTGCGACCAGCGCAGGCGCTGGCTGAATGTGCCAAGCTGGCAGGCTTGCGGTGGCCGTGCCGTCTATCGGTGTAGTGCGCCGGTGCCGTCTATCGGTGTAGTGCGACGTCGGTCGGTGCGAAGTCACGTCCGTCGGTGTGCTGGGTGGGTTCTGTACCGACGGGTG
>JBQDZM010000021.1:0-38141 GCA_052108535.1 Galactobacter sp.
ATCGTCGGGCACCTTCCCACCTCCCGGAGGCGGGCTACTGCTTCCGGAGATTGGGGAAGTCCGTGTCCTTGAACTCCTCGCCGTGGGCGGTCAGGCCCTCCGGAGCTTCGCCGGCATGCCGGGCATCCTCCGCCTGGCGCAGCTCCACTCGCCGGATCTTGCCGGAGATCGTCTTGGGCAGCTCCGCGAATTGCAGGCGACGGATGCGCTTGAACGGCGCCAATGCCTTACGGCAGAAGCCGAGGATGTCCTCTGCGGTCTCCGCGGACTCCTCATACCCGGCGGTCAGCACCACGTAGGCCTTCGGGACGGAGAGCCGGATCGGGTCGGGGGAGGGAACCACGGCGGCCTCGGCCACGGCGGGGTGGGTGATGATGACGGATTCCAACTCGAACGGACTTAACTTGTAGTCGGAGGATTTGAACACGTCGTCCGCGCGGCCCACGTAGGTGATGATCCCGTTCTCGTCCCGCTCCGCAATATCACCCGTGTGATAGATCCCGCCGCGCATGGCGTTGGTGGTCTTCTCCGCGTCGTTGAGGTACCCCTTCATCAGACCCACCGGCCGCGGATCCAGCCGCAAACAGATCTCGCCCGCGTCCGCCTCAGCGCCGGTGGCAGGATCAACCAGGATCACGTCGAAGCCCGGCATCGGATAACCCATGGCGCCGATCTTCACCGGTGTGGCCGGCGGATTGGCGATCTGCACCGTGGTCTCCGTCTGCCCAAAGCCGTCGCGGATCGTGGGGCCCCAGGCATGAGCCACGCGGTCGATCACGGTGGCGTTGAGCGGCTCACCCGCGGAAACCAGCTTCTGCGGCGGGGTCTTCAAGTGGGTCAGATCCGCCTGGATCAGCATGCGCCACACCGTGGGTGGGGCGCAGAAGCTCGTCACGTTCTCCTGCGCCATCTGATCCATCAGGGCGCGCGCGTCGAAACGCGAGTAGTTGTAGACAAACACCGTGGCCTCGGCGATCCACGGGCCAAAGAAGTTAGACCACGCGTGTTTACCCCAGCCGGGGGAGGCCACGTTCAGGTGGATGTCGCCGGGCTCGAGGCCGATCCAGTACATGGTGGACAGATGGCCCACGGGGTAGGACACATGGGAGTGTTCCACCAGCTTCGCCTGGGACGTGGTGCCGGAGGTGAAGTACATCAGCAGCGGCGCGTCCGCAGCCGTCTCCTGAGCCGGGATGTATTCGGCGCTCTGGTTGAGCGCGTCGGCGTAGTGGAGCGCGTTGGGGGCAGCGTTGTCCACGTCGATGAGCGTGTATTCGCCCGGGACATCGTCGAACTTCTTGAGATCACCCGTGCCGGCGACGGCCCAGGTGGCTCCGCCGCGTTGCACCCGGTCGGTGAGATCGTCCGCGACCATCTGTGTGGTCGTGGGAATCACCACGCCACCGAACTTGAACGCGGCCAGGGTGAATTCCCACAGTTCCTCGCGGTTGGGCAGCATCACGATGATCTTGTCGCCGCGCTTCATCCCGATCTCTCGGAACCAGTTAGCCACCCGGTTGGATCCCTCGCTCAGGCTCTTCCACGTCCGCGCGGTGCGGGTACCGTCCTCTTCCACGATGACCAGGGCTTCCTGATCGCCGCGGGGTGAAGCGGCCACAGCGTCGAACCAGTCCAACGCGAAGTTGAAGTGAGTGAAACGAGGCCATTCGAACTCGGCGCGAGCACGGGCGTAGTCCTCACGCACCTCGAGGAGGAAATCGCGGGCTGCGCGATACTCGTCTGTCACGGACATGGTGTCTCCCTTGACTTCCGCGGGTCTGCTTCCGGTTCTGTTTTCGCCGTGGGTTTTACCCCTTCGGGGCGGACCACGACCATTGCAGTCTCACGTTAGCGGACCGGGTCGCCGAGACCGAGAAGCCAGCAGTCTCAACCGTGAACTGTGACGGACGGCCTCAGCTCAGCAGTTCCTCCACCGAGTTCATGACGAAGTTGGGGCGGAACGGGAAACGGGCGATGTCACCCCTGTGGGTGATCCCGGAGAGCACCAGGAAGGTGCGCAAGCCTGCCTCTATTCCGGCGATGATGTCGGTGTCCATCCGGTCGCCGATCATGGCCGTGGACTCCGAATGTGCCTGGATGCGGTTCATGGCGGAACGGAACATCATCGGGTTGGGCTTACCGACCACGTAAGGCACCCGACCGGTGGCCTTGGTGATGAGGGCCGCGATGGCGCCGGTGGCCGGAAGCACGCCTTCCAACGACGGCCCGGTGGCGTCAGGGTTGGTGGAGATGAACCGGGCGCCGTCCATGATCAGGCGGATGGCCTTGGTGATGGCCTCGAACGAGTACGTCCGGGTTTCGCCGAGCACCACGAAGTCGGGATTGGTGTCGGTGAGGATCACACCGGCCTCGTGCAGCGCCGTGGTCAGTCCGGCCTCACCGATGCAGTACACGCGGGCCGTGTCCTGCTGGTCGGCGATGAAGGCCGCCGTCGCCAGGGCGGATGTCCAGATGTTCTCCTCCGAAATCTCCAATCCGGATGAGGCCAGACGTGCTGCCAGGTCTCGCGGCGTGTAGATGGAGTTGTTGGTGAGTACCAGGTAGTTCAGTCCCTGGTCCCGCCATCCCTGCAGAAGCTCGGCGGCGCCGGGGATCGGCGCGTTCTCGTGGACGAGCACGCCGTCCATGTCGGTGAGCCAGGACTCGATGCCTTCGATTGCGGTATTCATCAGTTTTTCCACCAGGTGTCGAGGATGGTCACGGGGACGGTGCGCTTGTGGCGGGTGCGGAGGAATTTCTCCTCCAGCGCCTCTGCCACCGACGCGGGGACGTCCTTACCCTCAAGGTAGGCGTTGACGTCGGTGTAGTTCACGCCGAGCTCGTCCTCGTCGGCGCGGCCGGGGTTCAGATCCAAGAGGTCAGCGGTGGGCTTCTTGGTGGCCAGCGCTTCCGGGGCGCCAAGGTAGCGCAGCAATTCCGTGTTCTGGGCCTTGTGCAGCCCGAACAGGGGCAGGATGTCCGCGCCACCGTCTCCGAACTTCGTGAAGAAGCCGACGAGGGACTCCGCTGCGTGGTCGGTGCCGATCACCAGCAACCCGCGGTCACCCGCGATGGCGTACTGGGCGGCCATCCGCATCCGGGCCTTGGTGTTTCCACGGGTGAAATCGGATAGTTCCGACCCGGTGGCGTCCTGGTAAGCGGAGGCCAGCCCGTCCACACTGGGTTTGACGTCCAGCGCCAAAGACGTGCGTGGTTTGATGAACGCCAGTGCGGCTTGCGCGTCCTCCTCATCCGCCTGGACGCCGTGGGGTAGGCGGACGGCCACGAAGTCGACGTCCTCGCCCTGTTCGCGCAAGCCCTCGACCGCCAATTGGGCCAGCCGACCGGCCAACGAGGAGTCGATGCCCCCGGAGATGCCGAGGACGAAACCCTTGGCATGGGCAAAGTGCAGGTAATCCTGCAGGAACTTCACCCGCCGGGCCACCTCCTGGGCCGGATCGATCTCCGGCTGGACGCCAAGTTCTGTGATGATCTGCTGCTGGAGCTCTCGCATGGGATCAACAGTAGTGACACCGGGCGCCCGGCGGGAAGTGACGCGCTGTTGGATGCTCGGGTGCAACGCAACCGGAACCGACGTGCAACACGTCGGTTCCGGTCGGGTCAGCCTGCGTAGGTGAAGATCACCTTGTTGTCCTTGATGCTCAGCGTTCCGGTGAACTGGAAGTCCATTTCTGCTTCGAGAGTGGCGTCCTCCCCGTTCTGCTTCACCTTGGCCTCGACGGAGGCCTTCCCGTCCTTGCCCTCCACCGTGGCGTTGGTGACGCTCAGATCGGGGTAGTCCTTGGTGGGTTTCTTGTCCAGCGTCCACTTGATGTTGTTCACGGTCTGGCCGCCGTCATCGGCGCCGAACGGGCAATTCTTGGGAGCGATGTCCTTCGAAGCGATGCAGGCATTCAGCCAGGAGTCCACCGACTTGTCCGCTTCCTTCTTGAACGCATCGTTGAGGGTGCCAGACAGTGAGGCGCTGCCGAGGTCGGTGGTTTCCGCGTCTGGGTCGGAGGCGAGTGCCAGTCCGGAAGCCTCGAACGACTTCGCGGTCGGGTAGTTCACGAACTTCGTGTTGGTGCGTTGAAGTGTGTAGTCGCCGGGGAGGACAAAGAGCCGGTGGGTGGAGTAGTCATCGGCCTTGCCCGGCAGGGTGACGTCCACCTTGTTGGCCTTCACCTTGGCGCCAGCGCCGTCGGTGACATCCAGTGCGGGCAGGGAGGCGGTCGTGACCTTCCACGGTGAGTCCGCGTCCGCGCGCGTCAGCCGGAGGGAGATCTCCTGCTCCTCTCCGCCTTGGCTGATGGTGGCGGACACACCCGCGGTCAGTGCGTTGGAAGCGGGCACACCATAGGATTCCTTGGCCGGGGTGATGGACTCCGGGCGGTTGCCCGCCTTGGAATAGACCTCGTTGGTCAGGAGCGGATGCTGGTCCGCGGAACCCTGGAGCGACGGGATTTGCAGCAGGTCCAGCGCGGCTTCTGCATCGCCGTCCTTGAATGCAGCCCCCAGATCACGGACGGTGGCGGCCGGTGATCCCTTCTGGATGCTGGTGGGCATGGAGTCCACCGTGGAGCCGATGTTGTCCTTGTCGTCGTTATTGCGCAGGGCAAAGAACAGGATCAGGCCAACAGCGATGACCACCGCCAGGATTCCGGCCAGGACGGCCCACAGCAGCGTGCGGCTCTTCTTGGCAGGCTTGGCCGATCTGCGGCCGCGTTCACGGGGGCGCAGCGGTAGGCCTTCGGCGTTGACATTGCCCGACGGCGCGGCGACCGCCGTCGCGGTCACCTCGGCTTCTTCCCCTGTGCGGTCCGTGTCCTCTGTTTCCTCCGCGTCCGGTTCTACGACCGGTTCTAAGATCGTTTCAGCGACCAGATCGTCGAAGTTCGGCTCCACAATGTCGGTCAGGTCCTCAGCCGAGTCCGTGGTTACGTCGTCGGTGGCAGGGGAGTCCTCGGCGGGTTCGGTCGGCACCTGGCGGGCACGCAACTGCGCCCACATCTGCTCCATGATCTCGTCCCCGGACGGCTCAGCGTCCTGCGGTTCGTCACCAGCTTCACTGGGGATGCGTACTGCAGGGAGGTCCACCGTTGCGTCGGTGTCGTCGTCCAGTTCCCAGCCGGAGGGCGCAGAAATGCCCCCGGAGAGTTCGGCTCCGGCCTCAGCCTCCGGCTGGTGCTCGGAGTTCTCCGAGTTCTCCTGGTCTACTTCTTCGACGTGCTGGCTGGGGTCGAGCTCGGAGTCGGGCTGCTCGGACCTGTGGTCGTCGTGCGGCTGGCCGGACACGATCCTCCCTGATGCAGTGATGGTCTTTATCCCAGACAGACTACCAATCCAGGCGCTCGGCCCGGATAAGATCGAGGTCATGAGCCTCGCTGAAGACCGCGCACGACTGCTGGAATTGATCAAGGACCTTGCTGTGGTCCGTGGACGGGTGACCCTGTCCTCAGGTAAGGAAGCCGACTACTACGTGGATCTGCGCCGGATCACGTTGCATCACGAGGCCTCCATCTTGGTGGGACGTACGCTGCTGGCACTGTTGGATGAGGCGGGCATCGAATTCGAGACCGCTGGCGGGCTGACCATGGGCGCTGATCCCGTTGGAACCGCCCTGATGCACGCAGCCCGGGAAGCCGGCCGGAACGTGGACGCGTACGTGGTCCGTAAGGCCCAGAAGTCCTACGGTATGGGCCGCCAGGTGGAAGGCCCGGGCGTGGAGAACCGCTCGTGCGTGGTGCTGGAGGACACCTCCACCACCGGTGGTTCCGCGTTGACCGCCGTCGAGGGTGTTCGCAAGGCGGGCGGCGATGTGCGCGCTGTGGCGGTCATCGTGGACCGCGACACCGGAGCCAAGGAACGCATCGAGGACGAGGCAGGCGTGCCGTACCTGGCCCTCTTCGGTAAGGACGAACTCGGCCTGGACTGAGCTGACCCCACCCGACGAGCAAGGGGCACCGGCGAGTGGTTGCACGCGCCGGGGCCCTTGCTCTGCTTCAGGTCCCTTGCTCGGGTCAGGCCGTGGCCTCTCCCAGCATGTCCAGCCGGGAGGCGGCACGGAACCAGTCCGCCGGGGGATCCACGATGTCCGCGACGGCCGAGCGGGGCACGCGTGAGGTCACCGTTAGCTTGATGTCGGCATCGACCAGGACATCCACCGTGGTGACCAGGCGCTGGCGTGTGGGGCGAGTCAGCTCTGACAGCGGCGGCAGGTCCAGCAGCAGCCACTCATCGAACTGGGCGGCCAGATCAAGCAGGTCCTTTGAGGTCACGGGGGACTCCAGGAACGTGCGGGCGTCGAAGACCACCTGCCCGCCCCTCACGGCCAGAGCGGCAAGGGTGTGGTGATCCTTCAAGACGGTGGTGGCCTCTGACGCGGTGACTGACACGGTCCCGGCCGCGGCGGAAGCCGCGTCGGCGGGCGGAACGGAAGCAATGTCGTCGGGCATGGCACTGTGCGTCAGTACCCACGTGCCTGAGGCGAAGCGGGTGCTTGAGCCGCCGCCGAGCCGGCGGTAATCCGTGGCGCCGAGCAGTTCACGGACCTCGAACGCGGTGCGCAGGGTGTCGATTCCGGGCTGCACTACGTGGTGGTAGACGCGGTGCGGGAGCAGTCCCTCCGGCGCGTAGTTGGACGTGATGAGGGTCGGGACGCGGCGTGTGGCGATCTCGGCGAGCAGGCGGTTCAGGAGCGCGGCGGCCCCGGGGTCCTGAACGTGGAGTTCGTCGAAGAAGAACAATCGGGTTCCGGCCAGGAGGTCCTCCACGGTGGCCTCGATGGCATCGCGTGCGCTGATCCGGGCGCCGAGTCGCTTCTGGAGGGCGAGGAAGAACTGGTGGAAATGCACACGGCGCTTGCTTGCCTCGGGGACGGGCGCCGCGGCGAAGAGTCGACCGAGGAGCCAGGTCTTCCCGCGTCCGGCCGAACCGTGGATAAACCAACCGACCGGGAGATTGTGGGGCTGGCGCTTCGGCTGGCGCTCCGGCTGGTCCCCCGCCCGGCCATCCGCCCGGCCCTCGGTCAGGGCGCCGTCCAGACAGGCGAGGTCCAGCCACGCGCCCACCTGCCCAAGCAGCTGGTCCTGCTCCGCGTCGAGGGTGATCTCGCCGGTGCGCTCCAGGTCGCGGCGTACGTGGTCTGCCACTGGCGGCCCGGTCAGCGCCGCATCGAATTCAGTCACGGACAGCAAGCGTAATACCGGCCGGGGTGGAGTCGCGGGTGTGGGACCGGGGCTGAATGCCAGATGACCCTTGACCGGGTCCCTCGCAGCGACAAGAGTCATGCCATGAGGGAGCGCGTTGACGGGCTCGTACCGGAGGCGTATCGAACTCGATGTGGCGTCCGCGCGTTGTGCACTTCAGTTGTGCACCGGGGCGGGCGGCGCACCCGAACGAGCACAAGCCCGAACGAGCACGAAGGATGAGGTCAAGCGGTGAAAAAGCTGATCAACAACGTGGACGATGTGGTCCGCGACTCCCTGGTGGGTGTGGCTGCGGCTCACCCCGAGTTGCGGGTGGACCTGGAACATCGGGTGGTCTATCGGGGCGATGCGCCCAAGCAGGGCAAGGTCGGCCTGGTGTCCGGGGGCGGTTCCGGGCATGAGCCGCTGCACGGTGGCTACGTGGGCGTCGGCATGCTGGACGCCGCCGTGGCCGGTGAGGTCTTCACCTCGCCCACCCCTGACCCCATCGCCGAGGCCACCAAGGGTGTGGACGGGGGTGCGGGTGTGTTGCACATCGTGAAGAACTACACGGGTGACGTCATGAACTTCGAGATGGCCGCAGAACTCGCCAACGCGGAGACGGGTGTGGACGTTCGCTCCGTGCTGGTGGACGACGACGTCGCGGTGCAGGATTCGCTCTACACCGCGGGTCGGCGCGGCACCGGGCTGACCGTGCTCGTGGAGAAGCTCGCAGGTGCCGCCGCGGAGGAAGGCGCAGACCTGGACGCCGTGGAGGCGCAAGCCCGCAAGGTGGTCGCCAACGGCCGCTCCTACGGCATCGCGCTGACCAGTTGCACCGTTCCGGCCGCAGGGGAGCCCACCTTCGATCTACCCGAAGACGAGATGGAACTCGGGATCGGCATCCACGGCGAGCCGGGCCGCAAGCGCGTCCCGCTGGCGAGCGCCAAGGAGGTCGCCAAGGACCTTGTGGACCCCATCCTCGAGGACTTGGATTTCACGTCCGGACCCGTCATTGCACTGCTCAACGGCATGGGAGCTTCCCCGCTGCTGGAGCTTTACCTGGTTTACGGCGAGGTCGCGAAGCTGCTGGAGGAGCGCGGCGTGAGCGTGGAGAGGAAGCTGGTGGGTGACTACATCACCTCACTGGATATGGCCGGTTGTTCCCTCACCTTGCTGCGGGCGGATGAGGAAGACCTGCGCCTCTACGACGCTCCTGTGAATACGTCCGGCCTGAGGTGGGGTGCCTAAATGGAAACGCTCGATATCGCCATGCTGACCGAGTGGATCAAGGCCTACCGCGACGCCGTCGCGGAGCACAAGGATGAACTGACGGACCTGGACCGGGCCATCGGCGACGCCGATCACGGGTTCAATATGGCCCGCGGGACCCAGGCTGCCGCCGCGAAACTGGAGGAGAACCCACCGGCCACCGTCGCCGAACTCGGGAAAACGGTCGGCATGACCTTGGTGTCCACGGTGGGTGGGGCATCGGGTCCGCTGTATGGCACGTTCTTCCTGCGCTTCGGCGTGGGGGCCGGGCCGGTGACGGAATTGGACGGGCGGGCCTTGACCGATGCGCTCAGGGCCGGACTGGACGGTGTCGTGGCCCGCGGCAAGGCTGAAGTTGGTGACAAGACGATGGTGGACGCGCTCGCGTACGCCGTGAATACTGCCGATGCCAACGACAGTCTGTTCTCCGTGGTGCAAGGTGCTGCGGATGGGGCGGAGGAGGGACGCGACCTCACCGTCCCGATGGTGGCACGCAAGGGCAGAGCCTCCTACCTCGGGGAACGCAGTGCCGGGCACATGGATCCTGGCGCCGCGTCCATGGCCCTGCTGCTGCGTACGCTGGCGCGGGTGCAGGAGGCATGAGCGCCCGGGTCGGCCTGGTCCTCGTCTCCCACTCGCGCGCGCTCGCCGAGGCGGCCCGTGGCCTGGCCGCGGAGGCCGCGCCGGACGCGCTGCCGCCGATGGCGGTCGCTGCCGGAATGCCCGACGGCGGGTTCGGCACCGATGCTGCCGCCGTCGCCATGGCGTGCGAGGAGGTCTTGGGCGAGGTCGGTGCCGACCCGGGCCACGGGGTCGTGATCCTCACGGATCTGGGCTCCGCGGTGTTGAGCGCCGAAATGGCGCTCGAGTTCCTGGCCGACCCGGACGCGCCCGTACGGCTGGCCGCCGCCCCCTTCGTGGAGGGGACGCTGTCCGCGTGTATCGCCGCCGGCGGCGGGGCGGACCTGGACGCAGTGCTGGCCGAGGCGGCTGGGGCGCTGGCGCCCAAGGTGGAACAGATCTTGGGGACGGACGAGGAGGTCGGTGCCGCGCCGTCGGGCATTGGCGCAGATCCTGCCGATGATACGGATTCCTCTGTCTCTCGCGAGGTCACCCTGATCAATCCGGCGGGCCTGCATGCTCGCCCGGCCGCCCAGGTGGCCCACCTGGCATCGCAACTCGGGGCGGAATTTCCGGGGCTTTCGGGGCTGAGCGTTGTTACGGCCGGGCGGAAGCCCGTGGCGGCCAGCTCGCCCATGGGCTTGGCCGGGTTGGGAACGCGGGGCGGGCAGACCGTCACCGTCGCCGGCGCGGGGAAGGGCGCTGTCGAGGCCGTGGATCGCTTGGCGGCCCTCATCGCCACCGGATTCGGCGAGGCCGATCCCAACGGCGTTTGGTCATCGGAGCGTCCAAACGACCGCTCGAATGTCCAACGGCGGGGGGAGGGGGAGCAGGTCGGGGGCAGCCCCAGCGCCGGCGTGGGGGTGAGTCCGGGGCGCGTCGTGGGGCAGGCAGCCCGGATGGCCGAGCCCATCACCGAACCCGCCGCCCGCACGGTGGCGGATCGGGACGCCGAGGCGGCGCGGATCGCCGAAGCAGCGGAGCTGGTCTCCGCGCGGCTGGAGGAACGCGCTGCGGCAGCAACGGGCGAGGCCGCGGAGATTCTCTCCACCACGGCCGCGCTAGTCACCGATCCGTCGGTCCTGGCTGACGCAGAGGACGGCGTGCGGAGTGGGGGCCTCGACGCGGCGTCCTCCGTGTGGCGCAGCTTCGGCGACGCCGCCACCGCACTGGCCGCCGTGGGCGGCCGCACCGCGGAACGCGCCACCGATGTGCTCGACGTCCGTGCCCGGCTGGTCGCAGAACTCACCGGGCAGACGCCGCCAGGACTACCGGACCTGGACCAGCCCTACGTGTTGGTGGCGAGGGACCTGGCCCCGGCAGACACGGCGGGCATCGACCCGGCACGGGTGCTTGGCATCCTCTGTTCAGAGGGCGGCCCCACCTCGCACACGGCGATCCTGGCGCGTTCGCTGGGGATCGCCGCGGTGGTCGGCTCCGGGAAGGCCGCCGATGTGGAATCGGGGGCCACCGTTCTCCTTGATGGGGGCACGGGCGAGGTGATCGTGAACCCTACGGCCCAGGAATCTGCTGGGGCTCTGACCGAACCCGTTGTTCGCGCATCCGTTGAGCCGTTGACCGGCCCCGTGGCCCTGTCAGACGGTCATCGTGTGGCGGTGCGCGCCAACATCGGTGGGCCCAAGGACGTGGACGTGGCGCTCGCATCCGGGGCGGAGGGTGTGGGGCTGTTCCGGACCGAGTTCCTCTTCCTGGACCGGGCCACGGCACCCGATGAGGACGAACAGGCCACGCTGTACAGCCAAGTGCTCTCCGGTTTCTCAGGTGCCAAGGTGGTGATTCGGACGCTGGACGCCGGCTCCGACAAACCGCTTCCCTTCCTGACCGCGGGCAGCGAGGAGAACCCCGCGCTCGGGGTCCGCGGACTCCGCACGGCGTGGGCGCACCAGGACGTGCTGACCACACAGCTTGCGGCGATCGCGCGCGCGGCGGACGCCTGCCCTGAGACCGAGGTCTGGGTTATGGCGCCCATGGTCGCCACCGCGGAGGAAGCCACCTGGTTCGCTTCCCTGGCCCGCGCGGCCGGACTGCTCACGGTCGGCGTGATGGTGGAGACCCCCGCCGCCGCGTTGAGCTCCGGTGCCGTGATGGAGAATCTGGACTTCGTCTCCCTGGGCACCAACGACCTCACCCAGTACGTCATGGCTGCCGACCGGCTCTCGGCGCCCTTGGCCCAACTCAACGATGCGTGGCAGCCCGCCGTGCTGCGCCTGATCGCAGCCACGGTGTCCGGTTCGGCCGGGAAACCCGTGGGGGTCTGCGGGGAGGCCGCCGCCAACCCCGCGTTGGCGCCGGTCCTCGTGGGACTCGGCGTGGACTCACTGTCCATGAATGCCGCCGCCGTGCCGGTGGTCGGCCGGTCCCTTGCTGAGGTGTCGCTGCAGCAGTGCAAGGACGCTGCAGAAGCCGCGCTCGCCGCGGATACCGTCGCGGAGGTCAGGGCGGCGGTGGCTTCAGTCCTGAAGCGCTGAGTGCGGCTTGGCGGCTAGGTGGCGTGTCAGTGCGGCGTGAGGACAACTCAGTGCGCCGTGAAGACCACCTTGCCGTTCTTGACCGCGACTTCCCCCACGAACGTGTCCCAGGTTCCGGTGATGCGTGTGATGTGGCCCTGGCCGTTGCCGGTGGTCTTCCAGCCGCTCGCAGACACCGTCACCTCCCCTCCGGTGCCCCACAGTCGCTCGGAGCCGTAGCTACCGGAGAGCTCCCACTTTTTCACGGGCACGGTCTGAGTGAACTTGACGTTGCTGACCTTTGAAACAGAGTTGGCAACGGAACCCCCGAACGGGCAGTTCTTCGGGGCCAGGGTCTTAGCTGAGAGGCACGTCTTCAGATTGGCCCCCGCTGCGGCCTTGGCCTGCTTGCCGAACTCCGCCGTTCGCTTGGGGTCCACCGTGACGCTCATGGGACTTCCGGTGGACACAGAGGAGATCTCGCCCGTGGCCTCGAACGTCTGCTTGGGCTTGGTGTAAGTGGTGAACTTGTCTGCCGGGAGTTCCACCGTGGTGGTGCCCGGCCACACCAGGAAGGTCGTATAGGACTGGTCCGCTCCGAGGTCGACCTTGGCTCCGTTGATCTTGGTGCCATTCGGGAACTTCTGACCGCTTGAGCGCAAGACGGGTGGCCGGAGCCCGGAAGGTTCCCAGGTGTTGGCGTAACGCATCAGGCGTAACTCCACCGGGATCTTGGCGGACGGGGTCAGGATGAATCCCTTCACGGTGGCGAGGGAGCCGCTGACGGTGGCACCGTTTTGGGTCCATTGGGCGTCTGCGCCCATGGCCGCCCGGGCCTGGGCCGGAGTGAGCAGGCGGGTGTCGTAGGTGGATCCCGCAGACTGCTTGATGATCTCGACGGCTTCGGGATCACCCTTGATGAACTGCTCCATGAATTCCCCGGCCCTGGCCTGGGCGCGTTTGGACTGCTCGGTCTCATCCGCTTCGCGTCGCTGGGCGGAGTTGTACGGGCCAGAGTTATTCGAGGTCCCGGTGGAGCCGCTGGAGAACAGGTTCATGACGCTTTTGCCGAGGGGAATCACCCCCGCTGCGAAGAGGACCACGGTGACGATGACGACCACCAGGCAGCCACCAAGGGACCTGGTGGACCTCGTCCGTGGCCCCTGGGAAGGCCCACTGCCATAGGTGGGACGCCCCGGCGCATTGGGTGTGGGGCCGGGGCGGGTTTGGTTGCGGGATTCCTGCCGTGCGGCTTCGTGCGAGGACTCGGTCCGGCGTCGTTGCTGCTGGCTTGTCCCGGTGTTGCGGACCACGTCGGGTCCCTGAGCTGCCTTGGGCTCACTGCGATAGCCGGGCGGAAAATCCTTCTCTGGGTCCGCCGGGAGTCCCAGGCTTCTGCGGTATTCCAGCCATTCCTGTTGGTTCATGACTCATCCCCTTGTTGCTTGTGTCGGGATGCGGCGCTCAGCGCGCCGGGGACACGTCGATCCTGAGAGTCTGTCCGATACCCATATGCATCACTTCGCTGGTGGCGTCGAGCGTTTGCTTGGGATGGGCGTAGGTCACGTCCCCGCCGGTGGGGAGCTCCACCGTGGTGGTACCTGGCCAGATCAGGAAGCCGGAGTAGGCCCGATCCTCCGGGATGGTCACCTTGACGCCATTGATCGTGAGCTCGCTGGGGAGTCGCCCGTTGCCTGCTCGCATGATGGGGAGCCGGAGTCCGGTGGGCTTCCAGACGTCGTCAGTGCGCAGCAGTCGCATGGACACCGGGATCCGGTCGGAGGAGGTGAGGATGTAGCCGTCAACGTTGGCCATGGCTCCGATGAGGGAGGTCTCGCTGTGTTCCCAAGCGGCATCCTCACCCATGGCGGCTTCGGCCTGTTCCGGAGTCAAGAGGCTGGTGTCGTAGGCGGAACTCCCGGTCTCCTTGAGGGCGGTGACGACGTCGGCATCACCCTTGACGAAGCTGTCCATGAACTCCTTGGCCTGAGCCTGGGCGCGCTTGGATTGTTCGGCGTCCTCCGCATTCCGCTTCTGTTGGTAGGTGCTGTAGCTGTTGCTGGAGGACGTGTTGCCTGAGGGCTTGAAGATGTCCAGGAGGCCGCCGCGACCGGGGATCAAGTAGCTGATCACGATGATGGCGATGACCACGATCAGAAGGCAGCAGCCAAAGGGGTTGTTGGATTTCTTCCGCGGACCGGGGGTGGGTTGCCCGCCGTACGTTGGGCGGCCGGGAGCGGCAGGTGGCGGGGTTCCGCCTGCCTTCTGTTGCAAGCTGCGCAGCGCGTCTGCCATAGCCCGTTGAGTCTGGGCGGATTGCTTGGTGTTCGGGGTGGGCGCTTGTGCCCGCTGTGCCCGCGGTGCCTGCTGTGCGCGAGAAGCGCGACGGGCCGCCTCCTGTGTGGCCTCGGCCTTGCGCCGCTGCCGTTCGGTCATGTCCGTATTGCGACTGACGTCGGGGCCACGGTAGATCTTGGGGTCGCTGCGGTAACTCGGTGGGAAGTCCTTTTCTGGGTCTGCGGGCAGACCCAGACTGCGGCGGTATTCCAGCCATTCCTGTTGGTTCATGACTGTTCCCCTCGATGCTCATGTCGTGATGCGGCACGGGCTGTGTAAGGCTCCGTTGTTCAGCACCACTGTAATGGGAGAGTTCGTGATACACGTCATGGAACAAGAGCGGGCCCGCCATGGTTATAGTTGACGTATCAATCAGTTGGCGGATGTGACCAAACCTCACCGCCAGGAACAGTGGAAGGGCAGTGCGTCAGACATGGAGTTCGGCATCTTCACCGTGGGGGACCTGACCCCCGATCCCACCGGCCGGCGTTCGCAGACTGAGCAGGAACGTTTGGCCTCCATCCGCAAGTACGCGCTGAAGGCGGAGGAGGTGGGGCTGGACGTCTTCGCTCAGGGTGAGCACCACAATCCGCCGTTCGTGGTGTCCTCTCCCACCACCAATCTGGCGTGGATCGCGGCGAAGACCGAACGCATCACGCTCTCCACTTCCACCACCCTGATCACCACCAATGACCCTGTGCTGATCGCGGAGGACTTCTCCATGCTGCAGTCGGTCTCCGACGGCCGCGTGGACCTCATCATGGGTCGAGGAAACACCGGCCCCGTGTACCCCTGGTTCGGCAAGGACATCCGCTCCGGCATCCCGCTGGCCATCGAGAACTACCACCTGTTGCGCAAGCTGTGGCGCGAGGAGGACGTGACCTGGGAAGGGCAGTTCCGCACGCCCCTGCGCGGTTTCACCCTGGCACCGCGCCCGCTGGAGGACACCCCGCCGTTCGTGTGGCACGGGTCCATCCGCTCACCCGAAATCGCCGAGCAGGCCGCCTTCTACGGTGACGGTTTCTTCCACAACAACATCTTCTGGAACATCGAACACACCGCACAGATGGTGCAGCGTTACCGTGAGCGCTTCGAGGCCTACGGCCACGGCGGTGCCGAACAGGCCATCGTCGGCCTGGGTGGCCAAGCGTTCATGGCTCAGACCGAGGCCGAGGCCAAGCGCGTCTTCCGCCCCTACTTCGACAACGCTCCTGTCTACGGTCACGGTCCCAGCCTGGAGGACTTCACCCGTCAGACCCCGCTCACCGTCGGCACGCCGGAACAGGTCATCGAACGCACGCTCGGCTTCGCCGACGCCGTGGGGGATTACCAGCGCCAGCTCTTCCTGATGGACCATGCGGGCCTTCCGGAGGAGATGGTCCTGGAACAGATCGAGATCCTGGGCAAGGAAGTGGTTCCGGTGCTGCGCGAGGAGTTCGCCAAGCGACGTCCCGCCGGCGTCCCGGACCACGCGCCAACGCACGCGGAACTCGCAGCACTGCCCAGCGATGCGAACTTCCGCCAGGTGATCTCCTCTCCGGTGGCCCGGGCGCAGCAAGCAGCGCAGGAATCGGAGAAGGAGGCGGCACGATGAGCGTCAACATCGTGGTGGTGACGGCGGGACTCTCTGAGCCATCCAGCACCAGGCTCTTGGCCGACCAACTCGCGTCGGCGGTCGAGACTCAGGTGAGCAACCGCGGGGAGTCCGCGCAGATCGAGTTCATCGAGCTGCGCGAGCTTGCCGTGGACCTGGCCACCACCATGATCTCCGGCGGTCTGCCCACGCCGGCCGTGGCTCACGCGCTGGACTTGGTGGCCAATGCGGACGCCCTGATCGCGGTCAGTCCCGCGTTCAAAGCCTCCTACTCCGGGTTGTTCAAGCTTTTCTTCGACGTCCTGGATCAGGATGCCCTGGCTGACGTGCCGACCCTGCTCGCCGCCACGGGTGGCACGCCACGGCACTCGTTGATGCTGGATCACGCCATGCGCCCCTTGTTCGCCTACATGCACGCCATGGTGGTTCCTACGGGTGTCTTCGCGGCTACGGAGGACTTCGGTTCCACCGAGACCTCCACGTCGCTTGCCTCCAGAATCCGCCGGGCCGCGGGTGAACTGGTGACGCAGGTGCTGATGCAGGGCAACACCGTGGCCGGATTCGCGCAGGACCGGACCGACCAGGCCCCGAGCGTCGCGCACGGCACCACAGGTGCCGCGACGCGCGGACCGGGGCACCGATCGTCGGGCATGGACCTCGGCGCCTCGCCGGACTTCGCGTCGCTGCTCAAGGGACACGACGGCACCCTGTAGACGTCTTCTCGGTCAGGCCAACGATACTTTCCCGAGGCTAGGCCGTGAGGCTGCGCTCCAGTCACCTCTGTCTCCCCAGGCTTTCCGTCGGCGCCTCGTGCTTTATGTGGGAGGTGGTGACGGAATGTCTAAGGGGGCGGGTCAGGCGCGGCAGGGAATTTGGTGTGGTGACGCAATGCCTAGGGAGGAGGCGGTGCGGCGTCAATCGTGGCGGGGTCGTGCCGTGGAGGACCGGATCACGAGGTCGTATGCGGTGTGCTCGGAGGTCAGATCGACGCCGCGGTCCAGATGCGCCACGATGCGATCGGCAGCAAGCGCACCGAGATCCCGGACGTGTTGATCCACGGTGGTCAGCCCGAAGGCCTCACCCAGTGGGTGGCCGTCGATGCTCACCACGCTCAGATCCTGGGGCACCTTGAAACCGAGTCGTTGGGCGGCCAGCACGGCGCCGATGGCCATCTCGTCGCTGGCGGCGAAGATTGCGGTGGGGGCCTCTCCGGACCCGAGCAGCGACAACGTTGCGTCCAATCCACCGGCCACGGTGAAGTCGGCCGTGGATACGGGAACAGAGTCCGGTTCCACCCCGGCCTCACGCAGGGCTGCAGCCCAGCCCTCGCGGCGTCTGGCCGGAACGTGGAAGTCCACGTTGAACTCCGCGGAGCCTCCCAGGTGGGCGATCCGACGGTGTCCCAGACCCAGTAGGTGTTGCGTGGCCTGCCTGGCCATATCCGTCTCGTCTGCTGTGAAGGCCGGAAGCTGCGGCAAGGGCCCACCCACTCCGAGTACAGGCAGTCCCGACCCCGCCAGCGCCTCCTTCTCCCCGGCTTTCAGATCCAGGGCCACCACCAACAGTGCGTCCACGCGGCGGCGTCGCACCACGGTGCCGAACAGCGCCTCCCGCTCGGCCGGATCGTCGGTCACCGAGTACAGCGTGGTGTCGTATCCGGATCTGGCCAGCTGATCAGCGACCGTGCCGGCCACCGTGGCGAAATACCACCGGTCCATGGTGGGCGTGATGACGCCGATGCTGCGCGTGCGTCCCGACGCCAACGAGGATGCGGAGGAGGAGACCACATACCCCAGCCGGGTTGCGGCTGCCACCACCTTGGCGCGCGTGGCCTCCGAGACCGCGCCCCTTCCGCTCAGCGCGCGGGAGACCGAGGCCGTGGAGACACCGGCTGCGTCCGCAACCTGCCGGATGCTCACGCCCTGATGGTGGTTGGATTCGGTCATGCCGTGTACGTTGCTCCTGCCGGTGCTCGGGTCGGGACGGTTGGATTATGAGGCGATCCGCTCCGCGTTGCGTAGCCACACGGTGGTGTCGCCAGGCAGTGTGGTGGCGTCGGCCGGTAGATCCGGATCGCTGGAGATGAGCAGCTCCCCACGCACGGGTAGAGCGCGGTCCTGCTCCCCGGTGTTGGCGACCACGATCACGTCGCCGACCTGGAAACCGAGCAATCCCGGATCCAGGCCGTCCAGCCACACCAGATCAGTATGCGCCAGCCGGTGTTCTCGACGTAGCTTCAGCAGCGTCATATACATGGACAGCGTGGATCCGGGCACGCCCTCCTGGGCAGCGCGGGACAGCCCGGCCCAGTCCGGGGGCTGAGGAAGCCATGACTCACCGGTGGTGCTGAACCCGAGCGTCTCGCCGTCGGCCTGCCACGGGAGGGGGACGCGGCAGCCGTCGCGCCCGTAGCGCTCGCCCTCGGTGCGGAACCAGGTGGGGTCCTGGCGCGCGTCGTCGGGCAGGTCGGTTGCCTCGGGCAACCCGAGTTCCTCGCCTTGGTACAGGTACGCCCCGCCGGGCAGGGCGAGCATCAGCGCCGTGGCAGCGCGTGCCCGACGAAGGGCAGGGGCCGCCGCCGGCAGGCCGGGGGTGAGTGGGCCCACTCCGTCGCCCTGCGGGCTCTCCTGACTCAAGGATAGGCGGGTGGTGTGGCGTACCACGTCGTGGTTGGAGAGCACCCAGGTGCTCGGGGCGCCCACGTTGCCGAACTCCAGCAGCGATTCGTCGATCATGCTGCGCAGCTCGGTGGCGTCCCAGTCGCAGCTCAGGTAGCCGAAGTTGAACGCCTGCTGCATCTCGTCCGGACGAACCCAGCGCGCCATCTTGGACAGCGGAGAAACCCACGCCTCGGCGCACAGCACGCGCTCGCCGTCATACTCCTCCAGCACTTGATGCCATGCGCGGTAGATCTCGTGGACACCGTCCTGGCCGAAGAACGGCGGGTCCTGATCGCCGCCACCCATGGAACCCGCCCCTTCATCGGGGACGAAATCCGGCAGCCCATCCTCCTTGATCAGGCCGTGGGCCACGTCCACCCGGAAGCCGTCGGTGCCGCGGTCCAGCCAGAAGCGCAGCACGTCCTCGAACTCCGAACGGACCTCCGGGTTGGTCCAGTCCAGATCCGGCTGGGAGGGGTCGAACACGTGCAGGTACCACTGGCCCGGCGTGCCGTCCGGATTCGTGGTGCGGGTCCACGTGCTGCCGCCGAACACGGACTCCCAGTTGTTGGGCGGCAGTTCGCCGTGTTGGCCCTTGCCCTCGCGGAAGATGTAGCGGGCGCGCTCGGGCGAACCCGGTGCCGCGGCCAGCGCCTGCTGGAACCACTCGTGGTCGGAGGAGGTGTGGTTGGGGACCAGGTCCACGATGACGCGCAGGCCGAGGTCGTGGGCGGTGGCGACGAGGCGGTCGTAGTCCTCCAGGGTGCCGAAGAGCGGGTCCACATCGCGGTAGTCGGCCACGTCGTAGCCGGCGTCGCGCTGCGGAGAGGTCATGAACGGGGAGAGCCACACTGCGTCCACGCCCAGCCGAGCCAGAGCGGGCAGCCCCTCGACCACGCCGGGGAGGTCGCCCACGCCGTCGCCCGAGGCGTCACGGAAGGAGCGCGGGTAGATCTGATAGATCACCGCGGAGCGCCACCACTCGTCGCCCGGAGCGGTGACAGGGGCCGGAGTGGTGCCGGGTCGCTTGCCCGGATGGCTCGCTTCGGTGGACGTGGTGTTCGCGGTGGACTCGGCGTCGAGGCTCGCATGGGTCATGGCGACAACTCTAGATGCGGCCGGAACTGAATGTAAACGTTTGCAATCTACTGTTCACCGTTTCGCGCGTAGTGGTTGAAGTCACGTATACATCTGTGAGAGAGTCCCTAAAGCAACACGATGCAAGCGCTTACAACCCAATGGGCTCGATGACCGCCCGCACGTGCTACCTCCACAACGAAAGGCACCCGATGTCAACGAAGATTCGGGCCAGGAAACACTCCCTGCTCAAGACCAGCGCGGTGGCGGCACTGACCGCTCTGGCGCTCACCGCATGCGGCGGAAGCAACTCCTCCGGTAGAGAAGACAAGACCGACTCCACCTCGGCCGCCAAGGCCGGCTCCGGGTCGCTGACCGTGTGGGTGGACGCCGAACGCGTCTCCGCGCTGACCCCCGTGGTCAAGGACTACGAGTCCGCCACCGGCGTGAAGGTCAAAGTGGTCTCCAAGTCCACCGACAAGGCCAAGGACGACTTCATCCAGCAAGCCTCCAACGCCTCCGGGCCCGACGTGGTCATGGGCGCTCACGACTGGGTGGGCGAGCTCGTGAAGAACGGCATCGCCGCCCCCGTGGAACTGGGCGACAAGTCCTCCGACTTCGCCGATGTGGCCATCAAGGCCTCCACGTACGAGTCCAAGACCTACATGCTGCCCTACGCGGTGGAGAACCTGGCGCTGCTGCGCAACGCGGACCTGGTCAAGGAAGCGCCCAAGAGCTTCGATGACATGATCGCAGCAGGCAAGGACTCCGGAGCCGAGTATCCGTTCGTGGTGCAGCAGGGCAAGGAGGGCGACCCGTACCACCTCTACCCGTTCCAGACCGCCTTCGGTGCACCCGTCTTCGGCACGGACGAGAACGGTGACTACGACGCCACTCAGCTGGAACTCGGCAAGGGAGGCGACTTCGCCACCTGGCTGGGCAAGGAAGGCAAGGCAGGGAACTTCTCCACGGAGATCACGGGCGACATCGCCTCGGACAAGTTCACCAAGGGCGACGCCGCGTTCTGGCTCACAGGGCCCTGGAACGTGAAGGTGGCTCAGGACGCAGGCATCAACCTCAGCGTGGATCCCATCGCGTCCCCCACCGACCAGCCAGCCGTCCCCTTCGCCGGCGTCAAGGGATTCTTCGTCAACGAGCACAGCAGGAACAAGCTGGCTGCGACCGACTTCCTGGTCAACTACATGGGAACGCAGGAGACCCAGACGCGCCTGTTCAAGTCCTCGGCCGTGCTGCCCGCACTGACCGCTTCGGCCGATGAGGCCGCGTCCGATCCCGTGATCGCAGGCTTTCAGAAGGCGGGCGAGAAGGCCGTCCCGATGCCCGCTATCCCTGAGATGGGCACCGTGTTCGAGAGCTGGGGTGTCTCCCAGGCCGCCATCATCAACGGCAAGGACCCGGCCAAGACCTGGAAGGCCCTGGTGGACAAGGTCACCAAGGCCATCGCCAAGTAATCGCCGCGTGCAGTCGGAGACATCATGACCACCACCACGCCCACGACGCCGCCACGCGGCGGTGTCGATTCCATGCCCGACGGCACCGGCAACGGGCCCGCAGGCCCGGCCACCCGCCGTCGGGCACAGGGTGGCGTCACACGCCTGGGTCCCTTCGTCCTCAAGATCGCCATGCTGGCGCTGCTCGACGCGCTCGCCGTCCTGCTGCTGATCATCCTGGCGGGCAAGGAGGAGTGGGTGATCCTCGGCGTCGTGGCCGTGGCGCTGGTGGTCATCAACGTCATCTACCTGCGCAAGGGCCTGCTGCCTGCCAAATATCTGACCCCCGGTATCGCGTTCCTGCTGATCTTCCAGATCTTCACCATCGGGTACACGGGCTACATCGCCTTCACCAACTACTCCTCCGGGCACGTTCTGGAGAAGGACGAGGCCGCCCAGGCGTTGCTGAGCCAGAACCAGGTCAGGGTGGAGAACTCCCCGTCCTACCCGCTGGCCGTGGTGACCAAGGGCAGCGAGATCGGATTCGTGGTCCAGGACCCGGAATCCGGTGACACCCTGCTCGGCACCGAGCACGAGCCCCTGCACCAGGTGGACGCGACCGTCTCCGCCGGGCAGGTTTCAGGCCTGGATGGGTGGACCAGCCTGTCCTTCAACGACCTGCTCGGCAGGCAGGACGAGGTCTTCTCCCTCTCCGTCCCCGTCTCGGAGGACGCAGCGGAGGGAACGCTTCGGACCCAGGACGGTCGCACCGCCTATGAGTACTCCTCGACCCTGAGCTACGAGCGGGCGGCCGACACCATGACGGACTCGGCCACGGGTGCCGTGTACACCGACCGCGGTAACGGCGCCTTCGAGACCGCTGCGGGAGAGCAACTCAATCCTGGTTGGCGCATCAACGTGGGCTTCGACAACTTCACCCGGGCCTTTACGGATCAGGACATCCGAGAGCCCCTGCTGAAGGTCACGGCCTGGACCATCGTTTTCGCTTGCGTTTCCGTGCTGTCCACGTTCGTGCTCGGCATGTTCCTGGCGGTGGTGTTCAACCGGCCGGGGATGAAGGGGCGCAAGATCTACCGGGCCGTGATGATCCTGCCCTACGCCTTCCCGGCCTTCCTGGCCGCCATGGTCTTCTCCGGGATGTTCTCCAAGTCCTTCGGGTTCTTCAACCAAGTCATGCTGGGCGGCGCCCAGATTCCCTGGCTGGAGGACCCCACCCTCGCCAAGGCTGCCGTACTGCTGCTGAATCTCTGGCTCGGCTTCCCGTACATGTTCCTGGTCTGCATGGGTGCCCTGCAGTCGATTCCGGAGGAAGTCGAGGAGGCGGCCCGCATGGACGGTGCCAGCCCTTGGCAGACGTTCCGGCACATCAAGTTCCCACTGCTGCTGGTCTCCGTTGCGCCGCTGCTGATCTCGTCCTTCGCGTTCAACTTCAACAACTTCAACCTGATCTACATGCTCACTGGAGGCGGTCCGCGGGACATGGATGCTTCCATCCCCGTGGGGGAGACGGACATCCTCATCTCCCTGGTCTACAAGGTCGCCTTCACCGGACAGTCGCGTGACTACGGCCTGGCCAGCGCCTTCTCCATCATCATCTTCGTGATCGTCGCCGCGATCTCCATCATCAGCTTCCGCAAGACCAAGGCCCTTGAGGAGGTCAACTGATGTCCGCCAACGTTGAGCATCTCCCTGACATACTCTCCAATGCGCGACGGCGGCGGTCGCCCGCCGCGTGGCTGCGCACCACCGGTTGGCGGCACGTGGTCGGCATCGTGGTGGGCATCTACGCGCTGCTGCCCATCGTCTACGTGCTCTCCGCTTCCCTCAACCCCACCGGCACGTTGACCGGCTCCAATCAGCTCTTCTCCCAGGTCAGCTTCGATTCCTACGTCCGTGTGCTCACCGACCCGGATCACCCCTTCGGCAAGTGGTTCCTGAACTCTCTGGGCGTTGGCCTCGCCACGGCGCTTGGCACGGTCTTCCTCGGTGCCTTGGCGGCGTACTCCTTCTCCAGGATGCGGTTCAAGGGCCGCAGAGTGGGGCTGCTGTCCCTGGTGCTGGTGCAGATGTTCCCGCAGCTGCTGGCCGTGGTCGCCGTGTTCATGCTGGTCACCAAGTTGGGTGACCTGGTGCCTTGGCTGGGCCTCAACTCCCCCGTGGCGTTGGTGTTGGTCTACCTGGGTGGGGCGCTGGGTGTGAACACCTACCTGATGTACGGCTTCTTCAACACGGTGCCGATCTCCATCGACGAGGCCGCCAAACTGGATGGCGCAGGGCACGCCCGGATCTTCTTCACCATCATCCTGCGACTCGTTGCTCCCGTGCTGGCCGTGGTCGGACTGCTCAGCTTCATCGCCACCATGAACGACTTCGTGATCTCGTCCGTGATTCTGGTGGACCCGGACAAGCAGACGCTCGCGGTGGGGCTGTACCAGATGGTGTCCAACCCCAACTATGCGGACTGGTCCGCCTTCGCCGCAGGCGCCGTCATGGCTGCGCTACCGGTCGTGGTGATCTTCCTGGCGCTGCAGCGTTACATCGTGGGAGGCCTCACGGCTGGTGCGGTGAAGTAGGGTCGCGTTTCCCTGCCGTGCCCCCACAGTGCATCGCCAGGCCCGGCTTGGTCCGCCGTGCAGTGCCCCGCCCTCGCCTTCTCCCGAGGCTTTCCGTCTGCACCTCATGGTTTCTGTAGGGGGCTGTGACGGAATGTCTGGGGGAGAGGCGGTGGACGAGCGGGATGTGTGGGGCTGTGACGGAATGTCTGGGCAGGCAGCCCAGCGACTAAGCTCGGGCCGGTGAGCCAAGACGAGAAGCCGAACACCGCCGTCGGACATGAGAACGGAGCCGCCGGCTCCGGCCAAGAGGCCCCGAGTTCGGGCGGCGAACGATCCGCCACTCGTAGTGACGATACGGCAGCCCGTCACGAGGTGGGCGTGGGCCCATGGGAGGGCGAGTGGCCGGAGGACCCCCGTTACGACCGCGAGCTCCTCGCCAACGGTGACCGCCGAAACGTCCTCGACGAGTTCCGCTACTGGAACATGGATGCCATTGTCGCTGAGCTGGATGCGCGCAGGCACCCGTTCCACGTGGCGATCGAGAACTGGCAACACGACATGAACATCGGCACCGTGGTGCGCACGGCCAACGCCTTCAATGCCACGCAGGTGCACATCGTGGGCAAGCGCCGCTGGAACAAGCGCGGCGCCATGGTCACCGACCGCTACCTGCACGTCACCCACCACGAGACCGTGGAGGATTTTGTTGCCTGGGCAGCGGCAGAGGGCCTGCCCGTTCTGGGTATCGACATTTTCCCCGATTCAGTGCCGTTGGAGACCTACGACCTTCCCGAACGCTGCGTGATGGTGTTTGGGCAGGAAGGTCCGGGGCTCTCGGAAGAGATGCGGCAGGCGGCGGAGGCCACGCTCTCCATCGCTCAGTACGGTTCCACGCGTTCCATCAACGCGGCCTCCGCAGCGGCCGTGGCCATGCACGCCTGGATCAGGCGATGGGAGTTCGGGCAGGGCGTGTGAGGGGCGGGTCGACGAGAGTCGGCCGAGCGCAATATTCGCCCGGCCCCCACGATGCACTCATCTTCCGGACCGTGCCGTAGCTGATCGGCGCGGATCCTTCGAGCGCCGTCAACGTGTGCTCACCAGGCAACCCGGGCACTCGTGCCAATTGCCAGCCGGAGCGTCACTGGCCGATCTGCTTGTACTGCGAGTACTTCCTCTGATTGTCGGCACTGATGTTGTTCGGGTCGTAACGGTCGATCTGATCCAAGCCGCCCACGGTGAGCTTGTTTCCGTCGATCTTGATCGGGAAGACCATGCTGTCAGTGCCGTTGGAGAACGGGTTGAAGGTGGCGTCCGTGTAGTAACCGTCCTTGTCCTCGGCATCGTCACGACCCCTGGCCTCGACGTGCAACTGAGCGTCGATGGTGGCGCTCAGATTCCCGTGCAGTCCGGGCATGTCCTCGCCGGAGACGGCGGTCTCGAAGTCCTCGGACTCGATGGTGACGAGGGGCGTTCCTACCCAAGCACGTTTGATCTTGAGGGTGGCCGCATACCCGGTGTCCTCCCATGACGCGGCCAGGCAGGACTCCACGAACATCTCTTTGTCCTGGTCGCAGCCACCGATCTTCTTCTGGATCTGGGCGGCAGCGTCGGTATAGACCTTTTCCGTGTAGGACGTGCTGAAAGAGACCGGATCCTGCGAAGGATCCTCGCCGTTCAGGCGAACGTCGACCTGAATGTTGTCGCCATAGCTGACGTAGGAGGACCCCTTGGGCGCGGTGAACGTGTATTCGCCGGGCAGCAGGGGAAGCTCGGAACCGGAGTCATCCCCCTCCTTGGCTGCGGCAGCGGCCTTGCCGAGTTCCACCTCGACCCCGTTGACCTTGACCTTGGTGGGGACGGTGCCGACGGCCACACCCTGGCGAGGCCCAGAATCGAGCCGCCAGGAATCGAAGACCACGTCACGCTTACCGTCCTTCACCAGTGTGAAGGTGACCTTGTCGGTCTTCCCGTCCTGTACCACGTCAGCCTTCACGGTCGCGGAGGAACCATTGATCTCGGTGGACGTGATGCTGAAATCGGTGGGGCGGCCCTCGGTCACCTGGTACACCTCATCCGTCAGCAGCGCCCGTTCTGCGGTGGTCACATTGGGGTCCATCAGCTTCGTGGCAGCTGATGCCTTACCGTCCACCAACGCCTGGAGATAGCCCTCCACCTGATGCTGCGGCCCATACTTGCCCTTGGCCAATACCGAACGTGTAACGAACGCGGCCGCGATCAGAGCGCCGACCAGCAGCACCACGATCACCCAGACGATGATGCGTCGCTTGGTCTTCATGCCGTGTTTGCGCTGTTCCTCGGTCTTGGGCGGGCGCCCAGCGGTCTGTGCCCAACTGGGCGGGGAGGACGGCGCACCGTTACTCGCGCCGACGGCTCGGTCCGCTTCCGACAACCAGGCACCGTAAGGTTCGTGGATGCTCGGCATCGTCGCATCCTCCTCGGGCGCTGGCGGCGGCGGGGGTGCTGGGAGCCCCGTCGGTTGAGGAAGGTCCGTCGGGGCCGACGGCTGGGGCGGGACCGGACCCGGGGCGTTGGGCATGGGTGGAGGGGGAGCGCCCCAGGGCGCGCCGGGCTGCGGCCGGCCGACGCCTGCGGTGCCGTCGCCATTCGCCGTCTGGTCATCGGTGGTGCGCTCTGGATCGTTCGGCGTGCTCATTGGTGCTCCGGGTGGGGAATGTGACTCCCTCAGTCTGGCGGATTAATCCCGGGAATGTGCATTCCGTCGTTCATATGGAGCGTTTGCAACGCACCGAAGTAACGGCCGCGGCAGACCATCGCATCTTCCTGGCCCCCATCGCTAGGATGGAAGGAGGACGTGATCGGTGGCATGAACAAGCCATCGGCGCTTCAGCTCGCGGACCCTGAATGCGGCCCGCACCGACCCAAGGAGTGACATGCCCGTCGCAACCCCGGACAAGTACAACGAGATGCTCGACGCCGCCAAGAGCGGCAAATACGCCTTCCCGGCGATCAACGTCACCAGCTCCCAGTCCGTCAACGCGGCCCTGGCCGGCCTCCAGGAGGCGGGTTCCGACGGCATCCTGCAGGTTTCCACCGGCGGCTCCGCGTACTTCTCCGGCTCCTCCGTCAAGGACATGGTGCGCGGTTCCCTGGGCTTCGTGGCCTACGTCCGTGAGGTCGCCAAGTCCTACGACATCAACGTGGCGCTGCACACCGACCACTGCCCCAAGGACAAGCTGGACGGCTTTGTGCTGCCGCTGATCGAGGCCTCCGAAGCCGAAGTGAAGGCCGGGCGCGACCCCTTCTTCAACTCCCACATGTGGGACGGCTCCGCGGAGACGCTCGAGGAGAACCTGAAGATCGCGCAGACCATCCTTCCCCGCACCGCAGCAAACCACCAGATCCTCGAGGTGGAGATCGGCGCCGTGGGGGGCGAGGAAGATGGTGTGGTCGGAGAGATCAACGACTCCCTCTACACCACCACCGCAGACGCGCTGGCCACCATCGATGCCCTCGGTGCAGGCGAGCAGGGTCGCTACATCACCGCACTGACCTTCGGTAACGTGCACGGCGTCTACAAGCCGGGCAACGTGAAGTTGCGCCCCGAGATCCTCAAGCAGATCCAGGAGGAGGTCGGAGCCAAGATCGGCAAGCCCTCCCCGTTCGACCTGGTCTTCCACGGAGGCTCCGGCTCCACCGACCAGGAGATCGCCGACGCCGTCTCCTACGGCGTCATCAAGATGAACATCGACACCGACACCCAGTACGCCTTCACGCGTCCCGTGGCCGGGCACATGTTCGCTAACTACGACGGCGTGCTGAAGGTGGACGGCGAGGTCGGCAACAAGAAGACCTACGATCCCCGCGTCTGGGGCGCCCTGGCCGAGGCCGGGATGGCCGCTCGCGTGGTGTCCGCTGCACAGCAGCTCGGCTCCGCCGGGAAGTCCGTCAAGTGAACATTGGCGAGAACCTGCTCGGGATTCCGGAGACGCTCCTGCCGGAGCATCCGGACCTCGTGGCCCGCTACGACGCCGGCGACGAAGCCGAGGACCTGGCCCGTGCCTTCCCGGCCGAGTCCCTGCCGTGGGCCTTGATGGCCGACGACGCGTGGAAGGACGGGCGCGAGGTGGAGTCCTACGCGTTCGCTCGCGTGGGCTATCACCGCGGACTGGACGCCCTGCGCAAGTCCGGTTGGCGTGGCCAGGGACCCGTGCCGTACTCGCATGAGCCCAATCGTGGGTTCCTGCGGTCCCTGTACGCCTTGCGTCGGGCGGCCGCCGCGATCGGTGAGGTGGACGAGGTGGACCGCATCGGCACGTTCCTGAGGGATTCGGACGCCTCGGCGGAAGCGGCCATCGAGGGCGGCGCCTAGACTGGATGGGCCGCGGTTCACACATCGCGGCCCATTTAGTTCCCGAGGCGAAAGGCTCCAGTTGGCCAAGCTCTATTTCCGCTACGGGGCCATGAACTCCGGCAAGTCCACGGGCTTGTTGCAGGCGGCGTTCAACTATGAGGAACGCGGGCAGCGGGTGCTGCTGGCCAAGCCGGGGGTGGACACCAAGGGGGATGACGCCATCGTCTCCCGGCTGGGCGTGACCCGGCCCGTTGACCTGGTCATCCACCCGGATGATGACGTGCGGGCCGTGTTCGCGGGGGTGGCCCACGGCGACGACCCTGACGCCCTGGTGCCACACGTGGACGTGGCTCCCGTGGCCTGTCTACTCGTGGACGAGGCCCAGTTCCTGAGCCCGGAGCAAGTCGATGATCTGCTGCGGATCGCCGTGTTGGACGGGGTTCCGGTGCTCGCCTACGGCATTCGGACCGACTTCCGCACCCACGCCTTCCCGGGGGCCGCGCGGTTGTTGGAGGTGGCGCATTCCTTGGAGGAACTGAAGACCATCTGCCGCTGCGGTCGCAAGGCCGTGTTCAATACCCGCCGTGTGGACGGCGCGTTCGTATTCCACGGGGATCAGGTCGCCATCGACGGCGGCGAAGTCACCTATGAGTCACTGTGCGGATCCTGCTACCTGGAGGCTTCAGGAGGTCGTCTTGGCTGAGTCCGGAGAACAGCATCGCAGGGACGAGTGGCGAGTACAGCGCACTCTGGTGGACGGGACCGCGAACTTCCGCGACGTCGCAGCGTCCCCGGGAGACGGTGCCCGGCGATTGCGGCCGGGAGTTTTCTTCCGCTCCGATGCTCTGGTGAGCGTGTCGCCTCGCGGCGTGGAGCAAATGCGGCGGCTCGCCGTCGACACCATCATTGACCTGCGCTCCAAGGAGGAGATTGCCGCGGCTCCCGATGTGGTTCCCGTTGGCGCACGGTCCATCGGCGTCCCGTTGCTGCAGGGGCGCCAGGACGCTCCGGGTGGACTCGACCTGTTGCAGTTACCTGCGTTGTCCCAGCTGTATGCCTCCCTGTTGGAGGACAACGCTGATGATCTGGTCCGCGTGATCGGCGTCGTGGCGGAGGCTTCCGGTCCCACGTTGGTGCATTGTGCTGCGGGTAAGGACCGGACCGGTGTGGTGTCCGCTCTGAGTCTGGCCGCGGTCGGCGTGGACCGGGAAAGCGTTGTGGCCGACTACGCGATCACCGAATCCCGCTTGTCTGGGGTGTGGGAGCGGAAGCAGTTGCAGCGGCTGGAGGCGCATGGGATTCCGATCTCCGCCTCGTTGCGGGAGCTGATGGTGGGGTCACCGCCGGAGGCCATGGATGCCACGCTGGGCGTCCTGGAGGATCGTTTCGGCGGGGCCCGGCAGTACCTTTTGGACGCTGGCCTGGGGGTCGATCGACTGGAGGCGCTGCGGGCCAAGCTGGTGAGCTGAGGGGAGCGAGGCGTGACGCTTGACACATATCGTTGAGCTCAGCAACGATTGTGTTCGGCAACGGCTTGGTGCCTGAATCAAGCTTGGCTGAGATCAAAGGAGATCACACATGCTCAATCAGGGACTCGGCTCCTGGCTCACCCGACGGCTCGCCAAGTCCGGCCCCAAGCCGGCCATCATCGCCGGTGACCGGAGCCTGACGTACTCAGAGTTGGAGGACTCCGTGGCCCGCGCGGGCGCGGCCTTTGCCGCTGCCGGGGTCCGCCCAGGTGATCGCGTGGCCTACCTCGGCGAGAACTCACCAGAATTCGTCGTAGTGCTCTTCGCGGCCGGTCGCATCGGAGCCGTCGTGGTCCCGCTCAACACCCGCCTGGCCCCTGGTGAACTCGCCTACCAACTCGACGACGCCGGTGTCAGCGTCCTTGTGTACGACGATTCCCTCGCAGGTGCCGCCGTCCCGGCGGCGGCCGCCGCCGAAACCGACCTGATCACCTGGGACCTGGACCAACTGCGGGAGCGGTCCGCCGCCGTCGGACGTTTCGACGACGACGTGCGGGTAGAACCGGATGACCTGGCCGTCATCCTCTACACCTCAGGCACCACCGGGCGACCCAAGGGCGCCATGCTCACCCACGGCAACCTGACCTCCAATTGCTTCAACGTCCTCATCGACTACGACGTGGCCTCCACCGACGTCGCGCTGATGATCTCGCCCATGTTCCACGTGGCCTCCCTAGGGATGGGCGTCCTCCCCACCCTGCTCAAGGGCGCCACCCTGGTCGTGGAGACCCGCTTCGTCCCGGCTCGCGTCCTTGAGCTCATCCAGTCGTTCGGGGTCACGACCCTGGCCGGCGTCCCGACCACCTTCCAGATGCTCATGGAGGACCCGGCGTGGGAACCGGCCGACCTCTCCAGCCTGCGCAACCTGACCTGTGGTGGCTCCGCGATGCCCAAACACGTCATCGACGCCTACGCCGAGAAGGGCGTCGGGTTCACCATGAACTACGGCATGACGGAGACCTCTCCCGGTGCCACTTCGACGCCGCCGGCCTTTGCTCTGGAGAAGATCGGCGCCTCCGGGTTGCCCCAGTTCTTCGTGGACATCAAGATCGTGGAACCAGGCGGCGACGAGCTGCCGGCCGGTCAGGTGGGCGAGATCCTGGTGCAGGGACCCAACGTCATTAAGGAGTACTGGAACCGCCCCGACGCCGCCTCTTCCTTCGAGGCGGACGGCTGGTTCCACACCGGAGACCTCGGGCGCCTGGACGAGGACGGCTTCCTCTTCGTCACTGACCGGCTGAAGGACATGTTCGTCTCCGGCGGGGAGAACGTGTACCCGGCCGAGGTGGAGGCCGTGCTCTCCGGACACCCTGACATCGCCGCGGTCTCCGTGGTCGGCGTGCCGCACCCCAAGTGGGGCGAGGCACCGCACGCCTTCGTGGTGCCTCGCGGTTCCGCGGAGATCACTGCGGAGACGCTGATGGAATTCCTGGACGGGAAGCTGGCTCGCTACAAGATCCCTCGCACCCTGACCGTGGTGGAGGATCTGCCCCGCACCGCATCCGGCAAGATCCGCAAGAACCTGCTGCGGGAGTCCCTGGGCTGAGGTGCGTCCAGTGGGTTAGCGCATCCCGCGGGTCAGCGCAGCCAGCGGGTTAGCGCAGCCTCCTCGCGCCGGCCCTCCGGTGCACCCGCGCCTCTGCTGCCCCGCCCTCTGGAACACCACGATCCACGTGGGGGCCGCCTTTCCGCATGGCAGAACTCGGCCTGGGTGTGGAAACCCGGCCCTGACGCGGCGAACGGGCGAAGAGTGGCCGCTCTCAGCCCCGTGACCAGCGGGTGAGCGCGCTGTGGACCCTGGCCAGCGTTGCCTCGAGTGTCGGGGGGACGGGGCGAGGTTCCGACTCGCTTACCGCTGCGCCCTTGGGTGCACTCGGTGGGGCGACCGCTGCCCGGGCCGCCTCCTGATGGTCCGCCACTGCACCCAACACGAGGTCAAGGGCGCCGCGCGCCCACCCCTCGAGTTCGCTTTCTGGGACCCCGTGCCTAGCGGCCCTCTCCCTCAGGAACGCCAGGACTCTTACTTGGCGCGGGCGCCAGGTGAGGGCTACGCGGAGGACGTCAGCGGCGTCGGGCACAGGAAGCAAGGCGGTCGCGAGGCGTCGCCCCAACTCTGGCGGGGAGGGGGCGTCGCTGAGATCAACGGCGTCCAACAGCTCCTGAGTCACCGCGACCAGCAGGTCCTGTTTGTCTGCCACGTGCCAGTACAGGCCACCCGGCGCCACGCCGAGTTCACGGGCCAGGCGGCGCATGGTGAGATCCCCCAGGCCATACTCGCGCAGGATCGTGGTGGCGGTCCCAACCACCTGTGCGCGCGTCAAAGCCATAGCTGGAGCCTAGCGGTAGGACTGACGCCACGTGGCCCTCGCGGATCCGAGCCACATGGGACTGAAGCCACGTGGTCATCCTGGATGTGTGCCACGTGCTCATCGCGGATCCGAGCCACGTGGCTATCCCGGATTTGCCTCTGTTTTCGGATGTGCGGCGCTGGTTCGGTGCCGCAGATCCGAGAACGAGGGCAAATTCGAGGAGAGGGGCAGATCCGAGAAGGGGGTAAATCAGAGTCTGCTGGAGGCGCGCCCGTCATGGGTTGGGCCGTTCAACCACCACGCGGCTAAACTCGGATGGCAAGAGCCTCTTGCCCGTCCGCCCCTGGCTTGGGTGCCGTTCACGGCACTCGCGACAGGACACTCGGTGCGGGAGGCATTCCTGTGTTCGGGGGGACCCGGACCCCGGGCCCCAACCGCGGGACCGGAAACCGCCGCAGACACCAAGCGGCAAACGGAGGGCAGATTCCATGCCAGCGATCGTCATCGTCGGAGCCCAGTGGGGCGACGAGGGTAAGGGCAAGGCCACCGACCTGCTGGGCGGCCGCGTCGACTACGTGGTGAAGCCCAACGGCGGCAACAACGCCGGGCACACCGTGGTCGTGGGCGGCGAGAAGTACGAGCTCAAGCTCATTCCAGCCGGCATCCTCGCACCGTCCACCACCCCCATTCTCGGCAACGGCTGCGTCATCAACCTTGAGGCGCTCTTCGAGGAGATGGACGCACTCGAGGCCCGCGGCGCGGACACCTCACGCCTGCGCGTCTCCGCGAACGCTCACCTGGTGGCCCCGTTCCACCAGACCATGGACAAGGTCACCGAACGCTTCCTCGGTAAGCGTGCCATCGGCACCACCGGGCGTGGGATCGGCCCGGCCTACATGGACAAGGTCGGCCGGCTGGGCATCCGCGTCCAGGACATCTTCGACGAGTCCATCCTGCGCCAGAAGGTGGAAGGCTCGCTTCGCCAGAAGAACGAGCTGCTCGTGAAGATCTACAACCGCCGCGCCATCGAGGCCGACGAGATCGTGGAGTACTTCCTCAGCTTCGCCGATCGACTGCGGCCGCTGGTGATCGACTCGGAATTGGTGCTGAACAACGCCCTTGATGAGGGCAAGGTCGTCCTGATGGAGGGCGGCCAGGCCACGTTCCTGGACGTGGACCACGGGACCTACCCGTTCGTGACCTCCTCCAACCCCACCGCGGGTGGCGCCTCCGTGGGCTCCGGCATCGGCCCCACCCGTATTCAGCGTTCCATAGGCATCATCAAGGCTTACACCACGCGTGTTGGCGCCGGCCCGTTCCCGACCGAATTGTTCGACGACATGGGCGATCGTCTGCGTGAGACCGGCGGCGAGTACGGCGTGAACACCGGCCGCCCGCGCCGCACCGGCTGGTACGACGCGGTCCTGGCCCGCTACGCGGCACGCGTCAACGGCTTCACCGACTACTTCCTCACCAAACTGGACGTGCTCACCGGTCTGGAGAAGATCCCGGTGTGCGTGGCCTACGACGTGGACGGTGTCCGTCACGACGAGGTCCCCATGACCCAGTCGGACTTCCACCATGCCGTGCCCATCCTTGAGTACTTTGACGGCTGGACCGAGGACATCACCGGCGCGCAGACGCTCGACGACCTCCCGGAGAACGCACGCAAGTACGTTCTGGCCCTGCAGGAACTGTCCGGCTGCCGTTTCTCCGCGATCGGTGTGGGCCCTGACCGCGACCAGACCATCGTGGTGCATGACCTGATCGGTCCCGTCACCGACTGAACTGCAGAGGGCTGGTGGGGTGACATTCAGGTGGAACCCATCAGCCCTCGCTAGGCTTGTCACAACCACTGCGGTGAGTCCGCGGTGACGTAGTACCCAGGTCGCGTCCGATGTCGGCGTGACCACCGTCCAAGACGGCGTGAGCAACGTCCAAGGAAGTGGAGCATCATGAAGATCAGTGTTGGCCAGTTCGATCCAAGCGGCGACGTCTTCGAGAACCTGGAGACCATGGACCGGTTGGCCGGTTCCGCGAAGGCGGACGGCGCAGATCTGGTGCTCTTCCCCGAGGAATCCATGCTCGCCATCCGTAAGGCTGCGGATCTTTCCGCTTCCGTGACGCGCGACTGGTCCCGCTTTGTCCAGCGACTCTCCTTCATCGCCGCAGGCCACGGCATCGCCGTGGTGGCGGGCGGCTACGAGCCCAACGGCGAGGACAACCCGTTCAACACGGTCGTGGCGGTGGATCCCAAGGGCACCATCGTGACCACCTACCGGAAGATCCACCTCTACGATGCGTTCTCGTTCAAGGAGTCCGAGCGGATCACCGCCGGTGACCCCGAGCAGCGCGCGGTCTTCGAGCTGGGCGGCCTGAAGTTCGGTGTCATGACCTGCTACGACATCCGTTTCCCGGAGCTGGCCAGGGACCTGGCGCTGGAAGGCGCAGACGTGCTGCTGGTTGGCGCGGCTTGGTACAAGGGCGACCACAAGGTGGATCACTGGCGCACCCTGATCAAGGCTCGCGCCGTGGAGAACACCGTGTGGGTGGCAGCAGCAGGCACGTCGGGAACGTCCACGATCGGCTACTCCGGTGTCATCGATCCCATGGCTCAGCCCGTGGACTACCTGGCCGACGAGGTCGAGGGCCTGGTCACCGCGGAGGTGACCCGCAAGCGGGTGGACGAGGTCCGTGAGTTCCTCCCGGTGCTCGCCAACCGCCGCATCGGCGTCCCTGCTCCCGGCAGCGCCTGAGCGGTCACACTAGGGGACGACTGAGCGTTCTCACCAGCGCTGGGCGGAACGCTCCGCCCAGCCCTTCAGGCCGGTGAGGTCCACGCGGCTGCCATCGCTCAACACGGCGGACCCGCTGAACTCGCCGAACGACTGCAGGCACGTCTCGTTGATGAGTCCGGCCTTGCTGGTCACGGTGCGCGTGTGGGCCGGTGTCAGGGTGGCATCGATCCAGGAACCGCGTGCATGCCACGGCGCCGATCTCTTGCCGGAGTTCTGATTGGGCGCGTCCCAGGTGACCTGTGGGCGAGGGCCGTTCAACACGCCGTCGATCACCAGAGCGTTCTCCGCGACGTCGGAGGACGCCCCGGAGGGGCCGTCCGTGAGGACTAGACCCACTCGTCGGCCATCGGTGGCGATCCCGCCGGCGCAGGCGCGCAGAGTTGCGGTGCGGCGAGGCAACAGGCCGCGACCGCGCTCCAAAGTGGCGAAGGCGGGGGAGTCCACGAGGACGTCCCGACCGTCGAGCACTACCAGGCCGGTCACCGGCAGGGCCGGGCCGGTGACCGTGTAGCGGAAGCGCCCGCGACCCAGCGGCGTGGCCATGGACAGGGACTCGGTGTGGGCATCCACCTCAAGCACGGTGGAGACGCGTTCGGTCTCGGCCCGGAGTACGGTGCGGTTCTCACCTGCCGCGTCGAAACGCACGGAGAGCCCGTCCAGCGTGCCGTGGGCAAAGAACGGCGGGACCTCCCCAGGGAGCACCAAGGCATCGGCTGGACGGACGAACTTCACGGCCTCGTGCTCCGCCACCGCACCCGTGGCGCGATCCAGGCAAAACACCCTGACCAGGGCAGCGACATCGAGATCGGCCAGCGTCAGGATCAAGAAGACATCGTCGGTGACCACGGTCCAGCGGTCCCAGGCCTTGGTCAGCCAGCCATGGCGCAGCCCGCGCGGCAGATTCGAGGTGTCATGCAGCGGCCTGCGGGAGAATCCCAAGGCGGACTCGACGAGTTCCCCGGAGGGGGAAACCAACTCGGTCTCTGAGGTGATCTCACGCATGAGCCGAGTCTAGGTCAGGATCGTGCGGCCCATGAACTCTCCACCGGGATGGACCGTAAGGCCTTGGACGCCAGGGCCATGAGGCAGGGCAGCACGCAGAGCCCGGCCCCGAACCACAGGGTGGCGGCGCGTCCCGGTCCGGCGAGGCCGATCCCGGCGATCAGCGGCCCCAGTGGCATGGCCAGCATGGCCCCGAAGTTGATCACGGCAGTGACCTTGCCGATCATCGTCTCCGGCGTCACGACGGTGACGTAGCCGAGCAGCCCGGCGTTGAGCACCGGTACTCCGAGCACCGCCAGTCCCATGACGGGAGCCACGGTGGCCACCGTGTGAAGGGTGGGCAGCGCGATCGCCCCGGCCGTGATCAGGATCAGGCCGGTCACGGCCAACGTGCCGGTGGGGATCCTGCGGATGAGCGGTCCCGCGAGCAGCGCGCCGACCAGCATGCCGGCCCCCATGGCGGAGGAAACGAGCCCGATCGCCCCCATGTCCGTCCCGCGCTGCTGCAGCGCGTAGAGCACTGTGGTGGTGACGATGCCCCAGGCCAGGTTGATCAGGGTGGCCACGATGACGGTCGCGCGCAGATCCGCGCGTCGCCACAGCCAGGAAAGAGTGTGGCGGTAGCCGGTCGTCGGGGCCGCTATGCCCGACGTCGGGTGGTCGGGGTCCGCCGTCGGCGCGGCGACGGCCGGCGCGGCGGCCGCTGGCTCAGGCGACCAGGTAGCGTGCGGTGTGGCTGCGTCGTCGGGCATAGAGGAAGGAACCGACTTCGCACTGCGTCCCAGGGCCAGCGAGCCCAGGATGGTGACCAGTCGCGCCGCGCCGATCCCGAGGCAGACGACCCAGGCGCCCCAACCGAACAGCACCCCCGCGCCCGGGGCTGCGGCCAGGGATACGGCGGCATCCCGGCCCTGGTTGGCGGCCTGAGCGCGGCCCAGCGCGCCAGCGTCGACCACATTCTTGAGGGCGGCGTTGGAGGCTGGGGCAAAGAAGCCGCCGGTGAGGCCCAGGGTCGTGTTGAGGATGAGGAGGCTGAGCCAGCCGAGGGAATCGGTGAGGACCAGTGTCAGCAGGGCCAGGACCAGGAGCAGGCCGATGGCGCCGCCCCAGCCCATGAGTCGAACTCGGGGGTGGCGGTCGGCGGCGGAACCTCCGGGGAGGGTGGCGAGGACCCGTGCGGTGATGCCGCAGGCGGCCACGATGCCGGCCGCGGCGGGATCATCCGTTGCGGCCAGGGTGATGAGGGGGAGGACAAAGGATGTCATGGCGTCGCCGAATTGCGTGCCGGTGTCTGCGGTGAGCCAGCGGCGGTAGCGGCTCGAGGCCCACAGGGAGGGGGCTGTGGTGCTGGGTTTCATGAGGATGAGAGTAGATGAGCAAGAATAGGTGCGCAACTAAAACTGTACATGTTTTCTTGTGTGCCCGATAGGCTGGTCGATGTGAGTGAGCACCGCGCAGCCCAGGTACCGACCATGTCAACGGCGGTGCTCAAAGCCATGTCGCATCCGGTCAGACGTCGCATCCTCTCTACCCTCGGGGAGGCCGGATCCGGGCGGGCTGCTGACCTGGCCGAGCGCCTCGGGGAACCGGCCAACCGGCTGAGCTTTCACCTTCGCGTGCTCGCGGTGGCTGGGATGATCGAGGAGGCGCCCGAGCTGGCTCGGGACAAACGCGACCGCGTGTGGAAGCTGGCGGGAGGGCCCCGATCGCTCGGCTCCCCGGAGCGCCCCATATCCGATCCGGTCCTGGGACAGGCCGTCCTGACAGGGATCCTCGCCGATCACCGTGACCTACTCGCCCGCGTCGCCGCCTGGGCCCCGAAATACACCACCGGCGAGGACCCCGTGGTGCGCGGCGAACTCACTGACCACACGCTGCGCCTGAGTCGCGAACAGTTCACGGAACTGACCGGGCGCATCACCGACCTGGTGGATGAGTACCGCGAGAAGGCCAAGGCCGCCTCGGTCGAAGACGAACTACTCGGGTGGCGGATCCTCGTCGCCGGCGCGAGTGAGGAGATCTGAAGCATGAACCGCGTCCCCAACGATGAATTCGCCGACCCGACCGATCGCGGCCAGGCGCCACTGGGCGGGATCGTCGTCGCCGATTTTTCTCGCGTCCTGGCGGGCCCGCTCGCCACACAGACTTTGGCAGACCTCGGCGCCCGCGTCATCAAGGTCGAGCGCCCGGGGACAGGGGACGACACCCGCTCCTGGGGCCCGCCGTACTCCGAGAACGGGACGGCGACCTACTTCGAGTCGGTGAACCGGAACAAGGAATCCATCGCACTGGACCTCTCCGACCCGGACGACCTGGCTACGGCCCGCGCGCTGGCCCTGCGCGCCGACGTGCTCGTAGAGAACTTCAAAGTTGGGACGCTGGAGGGCCTCGGGTTGGGGCACGCTGACCTGGCGACCGAGAACCCGGGCCTCATCACCGCGTCCATCTCCGGCTTCGGGTCGAGTGGCGGTGCCGCGATTCCCGGCTACGACTTCGTGGTGCAGGCCGTCGGTGGACTCATGCACATCACGGGGGCGGCGGACGGGGAACCCATGAAGGCCGGTGTTGCGCTCGTGGACGTGCTCACCGCCAAGGACGCCACCATCGGTATTCTCGCTGCACTCCGCCGTCGCGAGATCACCGGGCACGGAGCTCATCTGGAGCTCAACCTGCTCTCCTCCCTGCAGGGCGCACTCGTGAACCAGGCACAGGCCTACCTCGGGGCTGGCGCGGAGCCGGGGCGACTTGGCAACGTCCATCCCTCCATCTCCCCATACCAATCCCTGCGTTGCGCCGATGCCCCGCTGGCCGTGGCCTGCGGCAACGACGGCCAGTTCGCAAGACTCTGCAGCGAACTCGGTCTTCCCGACCTGGCCGCGGACGAACGCTTCTCCAGCAACCCAGCCCGCGTCCAACACCGGGAGGAA
>JBQDZM010000021.1:38241-39315 GCA_052108535.1 Galactobacter sp.
GGAGCGCCCCGGAGCCTTCCCGGAGAGCATGCGGATCACCCGCTTCGAGAACGGTGAAGAGCTTGGGGCCGTCATGGTGGAACCCGAGAATCAAACCGAGGCGATCACCCGGGCCCTCCGTGAAGCGGCGGGGGAGGACCTCCCGGACTCGGCGTTTGCCGCAGCCGTCGAGCCGCAGGAATCCGACGCGGATACCCTCAGTGACGGCACCCCGACCAACCGGCTGGTGGTGCTCAGCTTCGATCACCCCTCCGACCAACAAGTGGATCAGTTTGCCGGTCTCTGGGATCTTCATCCCTTGCTGGTGGAGGACCTCAAGCGGGCAGGACAGCGACCCAAGCTGGAACGCTACGACGGCGTGCTCTTCGTGGTGACCAGGGCGGCGGGCTACGTGGACTCCGCCGAGGACGTGGTCTTTACCGAGTTCCACCTGCTGGCCCGCGACAACGTGGTGGTGATCATCCGGCAGGCCTCGGAATCCGGCAGCGAGGACTTCGTGGAGTATTTGAGGGGCGTTCCCCGCGACCCAGAACTGCTGCGGCTCGGCGCCGAGGCCGTGGTGCATTCCTTCCTGGACGCCGTGGTGGACGGATACTTCCCCGTGCTGCAGGGGCTCACCGTGGACCGCGAACAGATTGAACGCCAGGTGTTTGACGGCGACCGCGGTGTTACCGAACGCGTTTACCGGCTGAGCAAGGAGGTTATCGACCTTCAACATGCGGCCGCCCCGCTGCGGGACGTACTCGATTCCTTGCGTTCGGGCTTCGGCAAGTACGCCATACCCGACCCACTGCGCGCCTACCTGCAGGACGTCACCGACCATCTGTCCCGCGTGAACACCGCCGTCACCGAATTGCGAGAAGCCCTGAATCAGATTCTTCAGGTCAACGCCACGTTGGTTTCGGCGCAGCAGAACGAGGACATGAAGAAGATCTCCGGTTGGGCCGCCATCCTGTTCGCACCCACCCTGATCGGGGCCATCTACGGCATGAACTTCGACGTGATGCCGGAGCTGCACTGGGCCTTCGGCTACCCGTTGGCCATTGGCGCCATGGTGGTGCTCGCCGTCGGGCT
>JBQDZM010000021.1:39415-47573 GCA_052108535.1 Galactobacter sp.
GTGCCGAGCCTGATGTTGGGATGGGGTAGATGTGGACCATAGTGACCTGAACGATGAACTGATGCGTGAACCGGCGCGGTTGAGTGAACGGACCGCTTTCACCTCCATGACGGAGACCCCGCCGTCGATACCGCCGCTCAGCCAACACGAACTATTCACCCTGGCAGCTGCGTTCCAACTGTGGGGACTCTGCGAAGTGAATTGACGAGTAACAGGGCGGCCGGGGTGCCGGGAATCTCCCGGTCGACCATCCTCAAATTCGCTGGCGAAGGCAAGGCGTGTCGTTCGAGGTCGGTAAGCATATCAGGTCGCGATGCGATGACATTCTTGCGTCCAGGGGGCTCCTAAGAATGCTTCCCTGGTTACGTCGCAGACGCCCGACAATGGCCTATTCGGTTTATTCGTGCCTGCCTTATAGGCCGAGCTTGCGCTCGAGCTCACTCTCTACGGTTCCTGGAACCACAACAGAATCTTTCAAGTCAGTCTTTGACTGAAGCAGCTCATCCAGGTTCAGATCAAACGATGTGAGTTCCGGATGCAAAGCCAACGGAAGATACACATGGACATCCTTAGTCTGACCGATCCGATAGATTCTGTCCGTGGCTTGAGCCTCTTTCGCAGGGTTCCAATGCCGTTCAACGTGCACCGCATGATTGGCGCCAACAACAGTGAGACCAACTCCCACAGCAAGCGGCGACAGGATGATCACGTTGAATCCGGTTTGCGCCTCAAAATCGGCAATATATTCCTTGCGGGATGCTGTCTTGGTCCCAGACGTTGCGGCAGTATCTCCGTTCACCACGTGGGGAAGCAGGCCATACCGGTTCTGGATCCACATGGCTAGGCGCCGCTGCAGGATTTTGTTGATGACGAAGACGACGACCTTTTCTCCACGTTCCTTAACGGCATCCAGAACAGCGAACAGGCCAAGCAAGCGCGCAGACTCTTCAGGGGAACTCTCCTGCAGTTTCCTAGCGATGGTACTGGGATGCAGGCTCACGGAACGCAGGTCCTGGAGGGTCTTCAAAGCGGCGCCGCGATTACCCTTCGGATGCTGCTGGAGCACCTGGTCATACGCCTGCCGTTGCTCCGCTGGCATCAACACTGCTAGCCGTTCATCGTGAACGGTGTCATCTCCCGCGGGTGCAAGCCGGCCTGTGTGGACCAGTTTGTTGGGCAGGCCCTCCAGGGAATCCTGCTTTGACCGGCGCAACATGAAGTTGCCAATGGCTTCACGCAGACGGTAACCCGAGTCGCTTCTGTCGTCGCTCGCATGCCGATGGAGGACCCACTTTCCCCTGAAGCCCGGCCAGGTTCCCATGAGCCCAGGTTGAGCGGTGTCCAGCAAGTTCCACATGTCCTTGAGAGAGTTCTCCACCGGGGTTCCCGTGGCGAGGAGCTTGAAATCCGCCTTGAGTCCCTTAGCGGCACGAGAGACCAACGTCTCCGGGTTCTTCATTGTCTGAGCTTCATCAAAGACCACTGCACCCCACTCGACCTGACCCAAGGAAAGCTGGTACCTGGCCAGTGCACCGTACGTGGTCAGGACTAAACGGCCGGGCTGATCGAGACGTTGTTCCCCCTGTGGCTCTCCGACGCGCAAGGAAAGCCGCAACGAACCGTCCTTGACGCGGCCCTCATCGTCCAAGGTGGACGCCCGCACCTTGGTCTCTGGTTTAGCGCCGTCGAGCCGAAAACGATCCAAGTCACGCTGCGACTGGAGGACAACGACGTCATCAAATGGGGGAGTGTCGAACGCCTGACGCATCTCGTCCTCCCAGTTCTCAATCAGGCCGAGCGGAAGAACCACAAGGTGAGGCTTGCTCACACCATCATGCAGAACCTGCTCTGCCGAGAAATTGCGCAGGGCCACCAAAGTCATAAACGTCTTCCCCAGACCCATGTCATCGGCCAAGAGCGCTCCCTGGACACGAGGAGACGATTGCCGGTCTAGGGAGGTGAGCATGAGACCTCCCATCCAGACAATGCCTTCGCTTTGATGAGGGTGCGGTGTGAACTTCAGTCCAGTGAGATCTGGCTGATACGAAGTAGCAGCCGTTTCAATCCGCTGATGCAAATCATCCGCGGCATCCGCCGACTCGGCGATGATCATGCCGACGGTGACCTGATCCCACGGAGACACCTCGATGGGAGAGGGGGTTATCTCCCGTTCAGTCTCGGCTGCGCTGCGTAGAATCCTGTTTTCGGCCTCGTTGAGGGCCCGCGTAGTGCGCTCGTGATCGCTGATGTCCACAACATGTTTGTCGGCGGCCATGGTCGTGGAATCGACGGTCCACGCCTCGTCCGCCTTTTCTCGAGCGTCCTCAACCTCACTCTGAGCAGTCAACCTGCTAGCGAACTCCTCAGGTGCAATCTTCCGATTTGCGGCAGACAGCCAATCGATATCAGATTTGTTCAAGTCTGTGAACGTGACGGGAACAAGAGCGCCAATGGCCTCCACTCGTACGCCGAAGCTGAGATCGAGGTTAATGAGGTCCGGATCAAGCACCTGTTCCGGATGAGCCAGAAAACCTGGGACATCCTTTGCCGGGATTCGAACGCCTCCGACGCTCTTTGCAGCTCGTTTGATCTTGTCTTCGAGAAGCACCAAGTGGTTATCCACCCTGAGGATGTCACCTTCGTCCAACTGCCACATACGCTCCTCAAAGTCTTCAGCCGACATGGACAGGCCAAGGTCCAAATACAGACTCAAGGATTTGTCCGGATTCTGCTGGACGGCCAGTCTGGCATCTTCAGGAATAGAAGTCTTGAAGTTCTCCAAGGCGCCCAAGGAAGGCTGTACATCCTGGTGGATCGAGTTCAAGGGGTGTTGCGCCTCGGGCGTTTCGCGAACGGCCTGGATCAGAGCGACCAACTGCACGTTGGCATGTTCGGTGCGCTCATCTGCGGGAAGTGCCTGATGCTTCTCGATGGCTTCTAGCACCGCAAGCTCCCGCGGTGAAAGCAGGAAATCGTCATCGCCGACCTGGACCACAGGACCCATACGCTGAACAGGGGTTTGGCCCCATTCCTCCAACTCGAGGAAAGCCGTCATGGCATATCGGCGACTGGTGGTGTTGGAAGACACCTCAGTCTCAAGTCGGCCCGGAATGGGGTCCGGGAGATCAAGAATGTCGATGGCCTCGGCGTCAAGACGCACCGCAGCAGATGAAGGCATGTGGAAGCCGTTGGGAAGCTTTACCGCGCACTCGTCCTCGACGAGGAGTGTGAGCAGCCCGAACTGATCTAGGGAGGCCGCACTTCCCCGTCCGGCTTGCAAGTCCTGAAAAACTTCGAGAGGGGCCCGAAAATTGACGCCGTTCACGTCGTAATCAATCCCGAAAACGGAGCCGTCGTCATCTGGTGCCTGCGAGGACACATGGGTGGCAGCGTTGCGACGCTGGCGAAGGAACTGGCGAAGACCCAAGACCTAGTACCTACTTCCGTGGCTTCCTTGTGGCTACCGGCAAAGCATAGCTTCGGTTCACAAATTCGTAAGTTTCTCTGGACATGATCGACTGCGGGTCCAAGGGAATCCCGTGTTTTTCCAAGAAGAGTAAGAGATCGGACAGCCATTTCTTTGAATGATGGGCTACAGCCAGATAGCTGTCCAGTCCGATGTGGGACGCGATATTCTTTGTCAGTTCGTCACGATTGACCGATGTTGAGGACCAGCGTGGGAACAAGGTCAGACCGTCGTCAACGAAGCACCACATCTTGAAGGAGTGGGACCCTTCAACGATCTGAAAGGGCCCGCAGTCGATGACGATGACGGAGAGGTCGAGCGTGTTGGCCCCGACTAGGGGCGTAATTTTTGTGGTCATGTACTCTCCGGCGAGATGGCGTAGCTGGGGACGCGCCTTTGTTCCGGCGAACAGCCGCGTTTCGCGAATAAGCCCTTGAGCGTTTAGGCCCTCAAGGACATCTTTGCGATCCGGGAACATACGCAGTAGATCAGTTTTATCTTCTGTTTCGCCGTAAGCCTGCACCGATTCAAGGAAGAGTTCTAGATCCCGAGTTGAGAGCCAACCGATGACACGATCTCTGGTCTCCTTCGAGACTGCGGACCACCACCGACTCCAGCTAGTGCTTTCACGTGCACGGGGGTCGCCAGCGATGTCAAGGGCTGTTTGCTGCCATTGGTGTCCGGGTTCTCCCTCAACGTCGGCGAGGGCCTCTAGGACATGGTGCCCAAAGAGGCGGCCGTCCGACATCAGGGCCTGGGTGAGTGGCTGATCTCGGAAGTCGGTTAAGAAATCATGCTGAATCCGGGGGTCAGCGGCGCGGATCTGGTCCAGATAGACGTACTGCCTGGCCAGTTCCGCGTATCTACCGGTCCGATAGTCGCCCAGCCCACTGGTGCGCATCGTTGACTCGAGGTCGGTACCTTGCAGAACGACAGCCTTGGCCAGTTCGCGCGGACCATCAAGTGTTGAGCAAAACTCTGGCAGCTTTTTGAACGCCGATTTGAGGTCGGCTCGGGGAGACTGTTTCAGTAACTCAGTCTGTTCCCGCAGCGTATCGGAAAGCGCTTCGAGGAGCCCGGTTTCCCAAGCATTCAAGGAATCAAAGTACGTGAAGTAGACGCGAGCCAACGTGTAGGTGAATAAGCGGCTCCCTGCCCCAGCCGTAGTGGCCATGCGGAGCAGCTTTGTTCGAAGCGTGTCTTTTGCCAGTTCGGGGTCGTCGGCCCAGAGCGTCACGACGGCGCGCGCCATACGCCGGTCTCGGACATCCGGATGGTTAACTGGATCGGTGCTCTTCAGGAGTTGCCGGGCACGCTTGCGGAACGCCTCGAAGGCGCTGCCTTGGCCGGCACTCCTTGTTAAGGTTTCGGTCCGCTCGATCAGGCGCTCCCATTCCCTTCGGCTGCTGGCCGACCGCGCCGACAATGTGGATTCGGCCGAGGGTAGGTCGAGATCGAATCTCACTTGGAGTCTGCCTTCTTCTCGATTTTTCGCAACTGATCGGAGTCGGGGCGAACAATGGTGAAGCGAATATCGATCCGTCGGTTCTTGGCAGCACCCGTGTCGGTCGACTGATCTTGTTCGATCGGTCGTGTTTGCCCATATCCAGACACCGAGAAGAGCGGTTCTCCGTCTGCCCGGGTCATCGAGTCGAGCCGGTGATCCTTTGGGAGATCTTCGTCCCAGAGGCGCCACAGCGAGATGGCTCTGAACGTGGATAGCCCCCAGTTGCCAGTTCCTTCCAGGCCTTCGAAGTTCGCACTATCCGTATGCCCCTCAACGAAGACTGTATCGAGGTATTTACGTCGTTCATCGGACCGAAGAGACTCGGCGATTGCCGTTCCAATTTTCAGGCTAACTGTCTTATATCCACCTTCGATGTCATATTGCCCTTTTTCGAAGCCGAGGAGGTCGCTCGGGATGCTGATAACTGATCCGTTCTGGGCAACAATCACTTGGATCCCCTGTTTGGCCAAGTCGTTCTTGATGTCAATGAGCATCTCATGTCGCATGTCTTCTGCTTGGCTTAGATCATCAACTTGCCGGGAAAAGTCTTGGGTCTTTTGTGTGAAGTCCCTTTGCTGTGACTTCACATCCTGTTGTGCTTGGACGAGCTGCACCATGAGCGCGGCGATGGCCAGGATGAAGACGAATACCAGACCGGCCATCAAGTCGGTAAAAGACATCCAGTAGTTGGGCTCGTCGCTGCTTGGATCAGCGGAGCGTCGTTGTCGGCCCAGAGCCATTCGCTTCCCTCCGATCCATCTCATCCACAAGGTCTCCCAGAGCTCGTGCGTTTTCCACCATGGCGCCCGCGAACTCGCGTGTCTGCTGGTTCCATTCGTCCAGACGGTCATTGGTCTGGGTGCGGACATTCGTGGAGTACTCCGTCAACCACGTGGCCATCGTCTTGGAGAGGGACTCCACGGCCTCTGTCATTTCCTGTTGGACCTGGGTGAAGGTGTCGTGCATATCAGAGAGGAACTGCTTATGCTCGGTATTCAACGTGGAGAAAGATGTTTGGGCTTGCTGTGCTGCGTCGGAGAGCCTGTCCGCCGTAGAGGACGAAACCGAATTAATGCGATCGATGCTCTTCTCGTGACGGTCAAGGGCCTCTACGGCGCGTTCGTGTGACGCCGTGACATTGGCCAAGCCGGAGACGGATTGACGCAGGTCCCCCGCGGCAGACGTGCTGGCCCGCGAGAACTCCTGGGCAATGCTGTCCAAGGAGGCAGTGATCTGTTGCAAGCGTTCGGCAGCAGCAGACATGGACTCACTGGTTTGAGAGCTGACTCGGAGGAGGTTCTCGGCGGACTTGGACTGAGCCGTCTGCTGCTGTGCGGCAGTCTCTCGCGCTGTTCGTTCAATGCGGCAGCATTGCCTTCCGAGACCTGCCGGAGAGCAGCAACATCCGCTGCAGTGGCATCGCGGAACTCAGAGAGTGCGAGGGAACTGGCCTGGCGTTCCTGATCCATGCGGTCTCGAGCGGATGTGCGCAGTTGGTCGATGAGGGCAGCCTGATCCGCATTGCTCTGCCTGGATGCATTCTCCATACGTTCGAGCGACTGGCTGACCTGGGTAGTGATAGCCAGCACGGAGTCGGTCAGACCAGAAGCGGCAGAGTTCATCGCTGCTGCTTGTGAGCTTCCAGCGTCTTGGAGGCGGCCGGAGAACTGCTCAATTAGATTCTCGAGAATCGAGCTGGACTGCTTGGACGCCGAGTCCGCCAACTTGTCCATGGTTGGTGCGAGCGAGCTGCTGATGGCGGCGACCATGGCCGCCTCCATGTCGGTGCTGAGTCCCCTCACGGCGGTCTGAAACTGAGAGCCGATTTTTTCGTGTAGCTCTGCCAGCGCCCCAGCTGATTCCCGAGTATAGGTTCCAATATCGATCAGGCCGGCTTCAGTCGAATAGCGCTCAAATTTGTTGTCCACCGTGGTTTCGAACTCAGCGATTTCGGCAGACGCCTTGCGTTGTTTCGCTTTGATATATGCGGTGGCCCAAAGGCTGGACCCGACTCCAGCTACAGACGTGATAAACGTGGTTGCTGCGCCAGCAATCAAGGTGTTAATCCCGTCCATGAGCCCATCGACGTCCCCATCGCCGGATTGTAGGCCGAGCAGGGAGATGGATAGGCCGAGAAAGGTTGCGAGCACGCCGACGGCTGTCAGCTGAGACGGCCGCGCGGCGAGAGCTCCGTCCTCGAAAAGGTTCGGGGCCAGAGTATGGCTATTGAAGAAGTACTGGGCGTCAGCGGTGGAGCGCTGCTCGCCCGTGGTGCGATCCTTGACCAAGGTGTTGTCATACTCGAGCCAGGCCTCGCGCGCTACAGGTGAAGGTGAGGCTTTGGCCTGCTTTTTTGCCTGAACGCTTCCCTTGTCTATTTCTGCGAGTATCGCCCGCAACTCTCCTACGTACTTGCTCGACTGCTTCCGTAGAAAATTCACACGAGTCATGAACTTCACGAGCATTAGCAGTAGTATCGCCATGTCAACTACAAGGATACCCCAAATTATGGGCTGTAAATATTGCCCAATAAGGTCAAGCATGCGAGTGGTAACTTTCTCTAGTACAAGCATTCAACAAAAGTTGATCTTGTCTGAAGCCGAGTGGAACGGAGAGAGTATACAAGCATTCGTCGCCGTTCGCAGCATGCCGACGGGCAGATGTCATGTAGCAGACTCATCGAGGGTCGTCGGTCGTCATGGGCTGAGACTAATACGGCTGCTCGCAGTTGGAGGATGCTCCTATATTCGTCATGGGGTGGTGGCCTGGGCGCTCTCGGGGACGAATGAGAAGAGCCCCATGCGGGAGCCATTCCATGAACATCATCTAGAACAGCACTGCGGCGCCGATCTGTTGTCGCATGGTCTTCGTTGACGGCGCAAAGACTTGGAGCCGTGGCAAACGTCTGGTGTCGGCGGCACACGATCTTGGTCTGGACGTGGGGGAGACAGCCCCAAGCTCAGCAGGCTAAGTTGATAACTGTACCGAGTGGACGGTTCGACACGTTTCGCGCCTCGCCCACCGCCGCGCCACAGGAGGAACTTGATGACCACCCCGTTCAGTACCGTGGATTTGCTGGATTTCGATGACGATCTCAGCGCCGATGAGCTTGCCCTGAGGGCCACGGTCCGGGACTTCGTGGACAACGCCATCCGGCCCAATATTGCCGATTGGTACGAGAAGGC
>JBQDZM010000021.1:47673-49116 GCA_052108535.1 Galactobacter sp.
ATGAAGACCTTCGCCCGGCGTGACGGCGATGATTGGGTCCTTAACGGGTCCAAGCGCTGGATCGGGCTCGCGTCGTTGGCGTCCGTGGCCGTGATCTGGGCGCAGACCGACGAAGGGATCCGTGGATTCGTGGTCCCGACGGCCACCCCTGGGTTCTCAGCGGAGGTGATCGAGCCGAAGATGTCCATGCGCGCCTCGGTCCAGTGCGAGATCACGCTGGATGAGGTTCGACTGCCAGGTTCAGCGGTCTTCCCCGAGGTGCGAGGGCTGAAGGGGCCCTTTTCCTGCCTGAACGAGGCGCGCTACGGGATCCTCTGGGGTGCCATGGGTGCCGCCCGGGATTGCCTGGAGACGGCGCTGGCGTACTCGTTGGAGCGCGAGCAGTTCGGGAAGCCCATCGCGGGCTTCCAACTGACGCAGAAGAAGCTCGTGGATATGGCCTTGGACGTCAACAAGGGCTTCCAGCTAGCGCTGAACCTGGGCCGGAAGAAGGATGCGGGCAAGCTGAAGATCCATCAGATCAGTGTGGGCAAGCTCAACAACGTCCGCACCGCGATCGAGGTCTGTCGCGAGTCCCGGACCATCCTGGGCGGCAACGGCATCGAGGCGGCCCAGCCCATCATGCGTCATGCAGCCAACCTGGAATCCGTGCGCACCTATGAGGGCACGGACGAGGTGCACACCCTGATCTTGGGCCGCGAGCTGACGGGCATCCCGGCCTTCGCCTGAGAACCTGGCGTTGACCGTATCCAGGCTTTTCCCGACTGCGTAGAATTCCACAACCGAGCGATGAGGAGGAACCGACCATGGTGATCACGATCAAACTGACGCCGGACCGGGAGCGCCGTCTTGCGAAACTTGCCGCGCAGGAAGGACGGACGGTAAATGAGGTTGCCTCGGATCTCTTAGATGAAGGTATCGATGATCAGGATCTCTCCGAGTACTTCCAGGAGTGGAAAGAGCAGGGTCGGCCGTCTAGACCTGCCTCTGAACTCTGGGAAGAACTCGGATTGTGACCCGATGGGGGTTGGAGACGACGGCAAAGTTTGATCGGGGAATCCGTCGGCTTGATCGAACAGTTCAGCTCCGTATTAAGGAGTATTTGGAGGAGATCTGTTCCCTTGATGATCCGAGAGTTCGCGGGAAAGCGCTGAACGGTCCACTCGCCGGACTGTGGCGTTACCGGGTGGGCGACTACCGGATCGAAGCGGAGATATCCGACCGACGGCTTGTTGTAGTCGCGGTCAAAGTTGGGCACCGGTCATCCGTATACCGATGACAACATTCCGTGCGCGGAAGACTATGCCCCTGAGGTCCACACCTGATCCTGGGACGGCCTCTGACCGGGATCTCCACGTTCGCTGACGGCTCTGGCCGATCACGCGAACGGCGCCGTCCCCCACGGAAGTGGGGGACGGCGCCGTCGGGCATTGAAGGAACTAG
>JBQDZM010000022.1:0-48865 GCA_052108535.1 Galactobacter sp.
GTGGTCGCGCTCACCGGTGCACGTGGGTTGCATTGCCTTCTCATGCACCGGGGTGTGGTGGCCTATCTGGGAGGCGCTATGCCCGACGGCGTGGGGCGGCACCGCAGGGCATGGTCGGCCGCGCCGCGGCCGCCTTCGACTGCCCTACGTCCTGGACCAGCCCGCGCACAACGACGTCGAGGTGGTGACACGATCCCGTGTCACCACCCCGACGTGGTCCGCGCTTGAACGTCAGCGCGGGATGTCAGCTCACTGGCCGGCCATGCACATGCCCAGCTTGGTCGCGGACTTCATGTAGTCGGAGTCGGCGCTGGAGATTTCGCCAGAGAGCTGCTGGATCTTGCTCATGTCCTGGCTCTTGGCGGCATCGGCGACGTCGGTGAAGAACTTCGCGATGGTCTGGCCTGCGGCCTTGGCCTCGGGGTCGGAGATGTTGGCGACATCCTTCTCGATGTCGGTGGCCACCTTACGGATCGCGGCCTCGGCTTTCTTCGGGTCCGATCCCACAGCGCTCAGCTCGGAGCTACTGGACTGCAGGGTGTCGAAGACGGCCTTGCAAGCAGCTGCGTCGCCACCGGAGGCTTCAGAACCGCCAGCGGCCGGGGGTGCCGGAGCCTCGGTGGTCTCTTCGGGAGCCGGAGCCTCGGTGGTCTCTTCGGGAGCCGGAGCTACGGTGGTTTCCTCGGGGGACTCGGTGGTCTCTTCGGGTGCCGGCGCGGAGGAGGAGGTCTCTTCCTTCTTGGGAGCCTCGGCTTCCTTCTTGTCGCCACCGCAAGCGGTGAGGGAGAGGGCAGCGATGCTCAGCACGGCCAGCGCGGGGGAAATCTTACGGAAGGTCTTCGCCATGACGGACTCACTTTCCAGGTGGTTCTCAAGGGATGTGAGCCGCTGTCCATGACGGCTCGGGAATAACAGCGTAACCGATATCAGTTCGACTAATCACGTTCCGACCCCTGTGAGACCAAAATATTTCATCGCCCCATGCCGAGTCACCTGCGGCTACCGCAACAGGGGCCTCACCGAACCTGCCAACACCTCCAAGAGCTGCCGCCAGTCCCCTGCAGGCAGCTCGAACGGCAACTCGAAGATGACCTCGTCTGCCAGTGCGAAGCCCGGATTGGCGAGCAGGGATTCCGCGATCTGCTCTGAGGAGCCTATGAGATCCGGGGCAATGATGGTCTTCTCCCCCATGATCTGCTTGGTTCGGGGCGTGCGGCGTTCCACGTACTCCCGCCACCGTGCAAGCTGTTCCGGGGAGGCTCCGTCGGTGGGAATGACCACGCGCGCCATGGCCGCGCGTCCCGGTCCGGAATGGTGAGACGCGGCGCGCGCCTCCCTGTAGGCCAGGATCTGGTTCGCTACGGCCTGGTCGAAGTCCCGCACCCCGTTCTCCGTACTGGAGATGTTGGAGGTCAACAATCCCAGCCCGTTGGCGCCGGCCCAGGTCGCGGAACGCAAGGATCCGGCCCCATAACTGAATCGGTCAGCCAGCCCTGGACTCAGCGGCTGCACGGTCTCGGAGTCCAGGTCTCCCCCAAACCCGCCGTACTCGGCCACGTCCCTCACCTTGCGCCCACGCAGCAGGTCCAAGGTGGTGAGGATGCGTTGATAGGAGTAGTCCTGCTGCTGATGTCCCGCGCCGAACACCAGGTCGGCGGTCTCGGCCTCGAATCGGGGAGGGTGAACGCTGACTCCGGGCCGCAACCGTCCTCCGGAGAGCAGATCCGCCACCCCCATCTCCTCGGCGAAGTGGAAGGGGTTCTCGAACTCGAGCGGGATGACGGCGTTGCCCAGCTGCATCCGGCGGGTCGCTGCGGCGAGCGCCGTGAGCATGACCGCCGGGGCTGGTGCGCCGTACTGCATGTGGCGGGTGCGCACCCACCCGGAATCAAAGCCGAGTTCCTCCGCCTGTCGGAAGAGGTCCACAGCGTCAAGCAGGCCAACTTCGGGTCGGTCCCCTTCGAAGGGGACGATGTGGAGGAATCCGAGATCCTTTGCAACGTGTTCGGTGCTCATGGTCAGCCACGCTAACCCCACCCGGCCGGTTGCCAGAGCTCGGGCGCCTCATAGCGTCATCCGGCCTGGTGCTCAGCCACTACTGTGAATCCGTGCTTCCCTTCCTGGCCCAGGTGTTGCCTGTCCTCGTCTTCCTGCTGGCCATCGCCCTGGTCTCCGAGGTCTGCGACCGTTCCGGCCTGTTCGACGTGGTGGGTCGCGGCCTGCTCGTGGCGGCCGGTGGCCGCGCCTGGCTGCTGTGGGTGGGCCTGGCCGTTGGCTGCCTGGCGATCACCGCGGTCCTGAGTCTGGACACCACGGCGGTGCTGATGGCTCCGGTCGCAATCTCAATGGCCAAACGGGCCGGGCGCGATCCCCTGCCCTTCGCCGTGACGTGCGTGTGGCTGGCCAACACCGGATCCCTGTTGCTTCCGGTGTCCAATCTGACGAACCTGCTCAGCACGGGATCGAATTCTCCGCTGACAGGGTCCTTCGCCTCGCACACCTGGCCGGTCGCGTTGACCGCTTCCGTGGTGACGCTGGTGGTCATCGTGGCGTTCTGGCCGGGGCTGTTGCGGGGTCGCTACGAGGTCCCCGCCCCGACGTCCACCCCGGACCGCACCTTGGTCTGGATCAGTGCGGTGGTCTGCGTGGTCCTGGCAGCACTGTTCGGTGCGGGCGTCTCCCCGACCGTTCCCACGGTGATCGCGGCGCTGCTGTTGGCCGCGGTGTTCTGGGTCAGACGCCCCGAGCAACGGCGTTCGCTGTCCGTGCCGTGGAAAATGGTACTGGCCGTGCTCGCCCTGTTCATCCTGGTGGAGCTACTGCGGCCCCTGTTCCTTGACCAGTGGATGGCCGCCGCCCTCGGTTCCGGGATGGGAGGCTGGGATTTGGCGCGCGTGGCCGGGGTCGGCGCTGCGGCGGCCAACGGCGTGGACAATCTCCCGGCGTTCCTGGCACTGCAACCGGCAGCCGCAGATCATGCCTCCCGCACCGTTGCCCTCTTGGTCGGCGTCAATGCCGGGGCCATCGTGACGCCGTGGGGAACGCTGGCGACCCTGTTGTGGCTTTGGCGCTGCCGGGTGGCCGGGGTGGAGGTCCCGTTGAAGGCACACGTCCTTCGCAGCCTCGTGCTGGCGGTGGCCGTGCTGGTGGCCTGTTCGCTGACGCTGGCTCTCACGACCGGATAGTGCCCGACGGCCTGTGGCCGGGTTCGGTCCCACGCGCCGCCTGCGGCGGCGTGGGAACCACAGCCCGCCACCCGTCGTCGGGCATAAGGGCCCACGACACCGTCAGCGGGCCACGAAGGCCGCCGCGATCTCCTCCACGTCCGCGTTATCCACATAGGGGGCCGCGCCCGGTTCGGTGATGTCCGCCTGGTAGGCCACGCCATCACCGGCCAGCAGGGCCAGCCGGGCCATAACCGGGTTCCCCAACTGAGCCAGCAACAGGTCAAACCAGGCATCACGGGCATCCCGCAAGGCCGCGCGCGCCTGCGCATTGCCCGCCTGCCCCAGCCGCGTAACCGCGACTACCCCGCGTTCCAGATCTGAACCCACCTCGAGGGACGAGGCCAAGTAATAATGCACCGCACCGTCCGTGGCCTCCGCCATCGCGGCGACGTCCGCCGCCACGAACTCCCGCAAGCGCCCAATCAGGGCGTCATCCAAGGCCGCTCGGGACGGGAAGTGATGCAGCAGGCCCGGCTTCGACAGCCCACTCTTACGGGCAACTGCCTCGATGGTGGCCTGCCGCACCCCACCATCAACCAGCAAGGACACATACGTGTCCAGAATCTGCTCACTCCGGGTCATAACGTCGCTTGCGCGTCCTTTCATTGCGAGGGGTGGGCGCGCTCCCGCCCTCATCCGGGGATGAAAACCTTGGTGATTCGACGATACCGGAACACGGGGCGCAGGCTCGTCTCGGTTCCGGGTCCGCCGCCGTTGCTCACGATGTAGCGCTGGGTTCCACTCGTGCCATGCTGGGAGCCATGACTGAGAACACCTCTCCCCGTCCCATCGCCCTCATCACCGGCGCCTCTCGCGGTATCGGCCGCGCGGTGTTGATGGACCTGGCAGGCACCCACACCGTGTACGCGGGCGCTTCACGGTTGGAGTCACTGGACTGGATCAACGAAGCCGGAGCGCTGCCGGACGGCGCCGACGTGGTCCCCTTCATCGCCGACCTGGCGGACGAACAGGCCGTGGCAGACGCCGTGGAACGGGCGGGGCTGACACGGCTAGACGTGCTGGTGAACTCGGCGGGCGTGGCAGACGAGCGGCCCTTCGAGAGCTTCACCAGGCAGGACTGGCGGAAGTCTTTTGAGGTCAATGTCTTCGCCGTCGCGGATCTGACCGCCCGCCTCCTCCCGGCGCTGCGGGCGGCCCGCGGCATCGTGGTGATGATCAACTCCGGATCCGGGACGTTCTCCTACGCGGACGGAGCCGTCTATACCGGCACCAAGTTCGCGCTGCGCACCATGGCGGACTGCCTGCGCGAGGAAGAACGCGAGCGCGGCGTGCGCGTGACCTCCATCCATCCGGGGTACGTCAGCACCGACATGGGACATCGTCTGCGCCAGGAGAAGGGGACGCACGGCGACGAATACACCTATGTCACACCGGAGACCGTGGCCGCCACCGTGCGTCACGCGATTTCCGCGCCGGAGACCGCACAGATCGAATCGATCGCGGTACGTCCTGCGCACAAGCCGGCTTGAGGTGGGCTGATTCGGCCGGAGCTGGCTTGAACCAGCCTGATCCGGCCGTCGCGGGAGGTCGCTCAGTCCGCCAGCAAATGCCGTAGGTAGCGTTCAGGGGATTCGAGATAGCGCCGGTGGTTCTGCACCAGCTCCAAGTCCTCCCACGCGCTCTCTCGGAGACCCCACTCCCCCAACTCCAAGATCGTGGACCCGGGCAGGGAGCACAGGAGCGGGGAATGTGTGGCGCAGATGATCTGGGTTCCCCGTGCCCGCATGCTGTCCAGATTGGCGATCCAGTTCAGGGTGGAGTCAAAGGACAGTGCGGCCTCCGGCTCGTCCAGCAGCACCAAGGGAGTGGAGTACTTCGGATGATTGAGCTTCTCCTGCAGCAACGCATTGAACGACTCCCCGTGGCTGAGCCGGTGCATGCGAGCATCGGCATGGAAGTCGGAGCCGTCGAAAAGGTCCTCCAACCACGTGTAGTAACCGTGCATGGTCTCCGCCCGGAGGAAGAATCCTCCTCGACCGGCCACATTGCCGCGGATCACCTTCAACCACTCACCCAGAGGAGACTCACTACGTCTGGTCGCAGCCCCGCCGTTGTGAGTGCCTCCCTCTGCTGGAAGGCCGGCCGCCTCGGCCAGACCCTCGATGAGGGTGGACTTCCCGGAACCGTTCTCCCCCACTAGGAACGTCACCCCTGGGCCAAACTCCCAGCCCGAGTACGGGAAACCCTCCTCCGCCACGTTCAGGAAATCTCGGATGGCAGGCACATTCGCCGGCCAAGAACCCCAGTCGATCTGCGCATCACGAAACACGCCAACCGCCCTGATGGGGCGTTGATCCGTCTCCCAGGAGCTCGCCATGCCGACCAGCCTACGTCGCGTCCAGTCCGGCCCGCCCGAACGTCGGGTTATAGGCACAAATGTGTGTATGGGATAGGCGTGCATCCCAACAGGGAGTAGGGCAAGAGGGCTGTCTACTTACTCATGGGAGTAGGCAGAGTGCCTCCCGCCTCGACGCCGAGGATGCGACCGTGGATCAGGGCAAGGTCGAAGCGGCTTGGCACACCGAACTTCGGTGGTGCCGTGCGCGAGCTGCCACGCGATCATCGCTCAGAACCTCACCGCGCAGTAAGTCCGCACCAACCAACCCCGTAGCCGTCACTCCTGTACGAACTGGGTCTGGGCTTATTCGGGTTATGTCCCAGAATGCGTGTCTGCGATCGGTCTGCATCCCTGTGATCACACGGGTTGTAGGCCGGTTGCTTAGCTTTTGAGGCTTCGCATCAATGGTGTGGTTCCAATCGAGCCAAGTGTGTGATCTGTTCATCGCCGTTGAAAGAAGAACGGCAAAACCAGCGTCGGCAAGCCTCGATCCCGGTGCACTACCTGCGGGGTCCCGTCCACACCCAACGCCACGTTCGCGCCCAACACTCAGCTCCTCACAGAGCCAGGTTTTCACCTCAGAGCCATACCTTGCCCAGCTCCACGGTGAATCCCCGGCTCTGCGATCGGCACAGTGGCCTGCACGCCAACGACGCGCCTTCGAGTGGTGCCTCGCCCGTCACAAGGTCAGCGGCCCTGACCGCGATTCCTGGCCCGGACGGCCAGTAGCGCGCAGCCGATCACGGCGATACCGCCGATGACGGTCTGCCATCCGATGCGCTCGCCCAGCAGGAGACCAGCCCAGAGGATACTCATCACGGGTTGAGAGAGTTGCACCTGACTCACTTGCGCCATCGGGCCGATGGCGAGGCCTCGGTACCAGGCAAAGAACCCGAGAAACATGCTCACGGCGGCAAGGTACGTAAACGCTCCCCACTCAACGAGCGTGCCCGTGGGCGGCTGCCGAACCACGGCGATGCCGGTGAGCAGGATCATCAGTGGCGAGGCCAGCACGAGGGCCCACGAGATGGTCTGCCACGATCCCAGCGTGCGGGAGAGCAGCCCGCCCTCCGCGTAGCCGATCGCGCACACGATCACCGCGGCGAACAGCAGTAAATCGGAGACGTGCACGCCGCCGAAGCCGCCGCCCTGGATCACGGCGAAGATCACAGCAGCTACCGCACCGACCCCGGCAGCGACCCAGAACGCGCGCGCCGGGCGCTCGCCCGTGCGCAGCACCGCGCACACAACCGTTGCTGCGGGCAACAGCGCGATCACCACGGCCCCGTGGTTCGCCGGTGCGGTGGTCAGAGCGAATGAGGTGAGCAATGGGAACCCGACCAACGCGCCGCCCGCGACGACAGCGACCTGGAGCCACTGCTTCCCGCGAGGAAGTTTCTGCCGGGTCAGCCCGAGCGCAAGTGCGGCGAGCAATGCGGCGATCACCGCGCGGCCCGACCCGACGAACAGGGCCGACATGTGCCCGTTCTCGACGGCGACGCGGGTGAACGGCACCGTGAACGAGAACGCGGTGACGCCGAGCAACCCCCACCACAGACCGGCACGCGACGTCGATAGCGGTTTCGCAGAATCGTGAGTAGCGGTATCATTCACTGTCATGTCCAATAGTAGCAGTGACCGGATTGTGTCAGCGCTCCGCGAGTGGATCGCGGCAGCGCACGCGGGCGCGCAGCTCCCCTCGACGCGGCAGCTCGTCGCCCGGTTCGGGGCCAGCCCAGTGACCGTGCAGAAGGCGCTCCAGGTCCTCATCGGGCAGGGGGTGATCGAGTCTCGACCCGGTGTCGGCACATTTGTTCGCGCGACCCGCACCGCCCGCCCGAACGACTACGGGTGGCAGACGGCCGCGCTCGGCTCGCCGCAGCATCGCATCCCGAGCCTGACGTCGGCACTGCGCACCGCGCCGAACGACGTGATCGCACTGCACTCGGGCTACCCCGACAAGGAACTACTGCCCCAACGCCTGGTTCGGGCAGCATTCACCCGCGCTGCGCGCAGCGAGGCAGTGGTGAGCCGCCCGCCTGTCGCCGGGTTACCAGAACTGCAATCCTGGTTTGCTGCCGAACTCGGCGCGATCACTCCGGCGGGCCTCACCGCGCCGGCGGCGGGTGACGTGGTCATCCTGCCCGGCAGTCAGAGCGGCCTCAGCACGCTGTTCCGGGCCCTCGTCGGTGCGGGGCGACCGATGCTCATCGAATCGCCGAGCTACTGGGGGGCCATGCTCGCCGCAGCGCAGGTCGGCGTGCAACTCATCCCCATTCCGTCCGGGCCCAACGGACCGAATCCCGACGACGTCGACCGTGCCTTCGCGCAGACCGGGGCGCGCGCGTTCTATGCGCAGCCAAACTTCGCCAACCCCACCGGCGGCCAGTGGTCAGCCGAACTGGGTGACACCATCCTCGGAATGATGCGCAAGCACGGCGCGTTCCTCATCGAAGACGACTGGGCGCACGACTTCGGCATCACCACCGATTCCGCACCCGTCGCGGCCCGCGACGACAGCGGCCACGTCGTCTACATCCGCTCGCTCACCAAAAGCGTCTCCCCCGCGGTGCGCGTCGCCGGGCTGATCGCCCGCGGCCCCGCCCATGACCGTATCCTCGCCGACAGCCAGGCCCAGGCGATGTACGTCAGCTCTGCACTCCAAGCCGTCGCCCTCGATGTCGTCACGCAACCGGCGTGGCGCACGCACCTGCGCTCGCTCCGACAGCAGCTCACGGCCCGCCGAGACCTCCTAGTGGATGCCCTGCGCGAGCACGCCCCGGCTGCGCACCTCGACGCCGTGCCCCGCGGCGGCTTGAATCTCTGGCTGCGCCTGCCCGACGAAACCGACCTGCACCAGCTCACCCGCGACTGCGAGGCCAAAGGCCTCATCATCGCTGCGGGCAACGATTGGTTCCCGGCCGAACCAGCCGGACGATACCTCCGCCTGAACTTCTCTTGCCCGAATCCTGGTGCGTTCCCCGACGCCGCCCGAATCATCGCTCAGGGCCTCGCCAGGTTGTAGGTGCCACGGCGTACGCTATGTGCATGTCCATGAACGTTGCGGAAGTAGAACAGGCGCTTCTTGCACTCGATCAGCATGATCGTGCTGCCGTGATCCATCGCGGGCTGCAAAGCCTCGACGCCGAGGATGCGACCGTGGATCAGGGCGAGGTCGACACGGCTTGGCGCACCGAGCTTCGGCGGCGTATTGACGACATCGAGAGCGGCAACGTTGAACTGCTCGATGCGGACGAGGTGCACGCGCAGATTCGTGCCGACCTCGCCGCAATGCGCAAGTGACACTGACGCGCCGCATCCATCCTGAGGCAGCCGCCGAGCTGTCAGAATCAGCCGCGTGGTACGAGACCGAACGCGTCGCCTTCGACTCGGACTTCCTCGCTGAAGTCATCGAAGTCTGATGGCATGGCGGCAGCCTGCACGTTCCAGACGCCTGGCCCTTCACCCCAGCCCGGCAAGAACACCACGGCCTGACGAGGAGGCTTAGTACTTTTCTCACACTGCCGAAGCGAATGGCCCTCGACCCGGGAGATTATCCGGGGTCAAGGGCCATTTCATTCGTGCGCGAGGGGGGACTTGAACCCCCACGACCTTGCGATCACTGGCACCTGAAGCCAGCGCGTCTACCAATTCCGCCACTCGCGCAGAGTGACTTCGATCCATCAGGACCGCAGTGATAACTAGCCTAGCGGATGCCCTGCAGCAATGCATAATCGGGGATTCGTCGCCTTCGTCACACCCTGTTCGACACTCCCAGCCGGGCCTCCAAACCGGCCGCGACAGCCTCTGTCTGCACGGGTCCCTGCACCGCAGAAACCACGAATCTGCACCCGCACACCAGAATCAGGGCACGCTTTCAGCCGCTTTCGGTAGAGTCGGACCGGACCGGACCCCGCGACCGCGTGGTCAGGACGTCATGTCACGAACAGGTACGGCAGAAGGAAGGAGGCCCCATGGGACTCGTCAAGGGCCTCGAACGCGGCATCGAAAAGGTCGTCTCGCGCGCATTCCGCGGAGCAGCCAGCGATGGTGTGAAGCCAGTAGAAATCGCCAACCTCATCCGTAACTGCATGGACAACGAATCGTTCGCCCTCTCAGAGGGACGCACGGTAGCCCCCCACGCCTTCACTGTCCGGCTCGGCGACGACGACTTCGCGAAGGCCCGAGAGTGGGGTCTTCGCCTCGCCCAGGAATTGGCCGACGTCGCGCTGGAGCATGCGGAGGCCCAGGACTACACGCTGCGCGACGCCATCACCGTGACCTTCCGTCACGACGCCGACCTGTCCCGCGGCCACGTCGAGATCGACGCCTCGCTGGGCGGCCCCCAAGCCAAGCCCCGCCAACGCCCCGCGCGCCCCGCAGCAGAGGAGCCCTTCGAGGTTCCGGAGGGCGCCACAACGCGGGTGGCACCCCCGGAATCGACTCCTCCCATCGCCGAGCGTCGCCCCTTGGTCCCCGTCATCGAGGTGGAAGGGCGTCGCTACGCGATCAACGCTCCGACCATTTCCATCGGGCGCTCCTCCGAGGCAGACATCCAGGTCGCCGATGCAGGCGTTTCACGTAAGCACATCGGCATTGCCCGCGAGGGAAGCAAGGTGCTCGTCCGAGATCTGGGCTCCACCAATGGAACCTGGTTGAACGGGACCAAGGTGAGTGGCGACGAAGTCCTGACCGACGGCTCCGTGATTTCCGCGGGCCACACCAAGGTGACGTTCCGTCTCCTGCGTGACACAGAACGGAACAAGTAAACACATGGCACCACTCGTCGTCACACTCCTCCGATTCGGGTTCCTGGCCCTGATCTGGATCATGATCCTGATCGTGATCATGGCCCTGCGCCGTGACCTTGCCGTGGGCCAGCGCACCCGGGTCGCCACGGCAGGAGCAGCTCCCGCGCAGCCCAACGTCCCGCCGACCTCCACCGAACCGGAGCGAGTGATCCCACACCGGCTCGTGGTCTTGGAGGGTTCTCGGGTCGGCACGGAGCTACCGCTGGCCGCCAGCCCGCTGCTTCTGGGCCGAGCGCAGGAGGCCACCTTAGTGTTGGACGACGACTATTCCTCGGGCCGTCATGCCCGTTTGTTCCCGCAAGGTAGCCGCTGGTTCCTCGAGGACCTCGGTTCCACCAATGGAACATTCATCGACGAGAACCAGCTCACCCGCGCCCAGCCTGTGGAGCCCGGCCAGCGCATCCGGATCGGGAAGACCGTGATGGAGCTGAGGCCCTGAGTATGTCCCTTTACCTGGACTTCGCGGCCGCCTCTGACGTGGGCAAGGTTCGCAAGAAGAATGATGATTCCGGCTATGCGGGCCGCTACTTCGCTGTCGTGGCCGACGGCATGGGCGGGCATGTGGGCGGCGACGTCGCCTCCGCCTCCACCGTGTTGGATCTTGTGCACCTGGACAGCACGCAATTGGAGAATCCGGACACCGTCCTGGCGGACGAGATCCAGTCGGCGAACATCATCCTCAACGAACTCGTCGATCAGAACCCCAAACTCTCCGGCATGGGAACCACGGTCACTGCACTGCTGCTGACCGGAGATCGTTTCCGCTACGCGCATATCGGTGATTCGCGTGCCTACCGGTTGAAGAATGACACCTGGGAACAGGTCAGTCAGGACCACACCTTTGTGCAGAAATTGCTGCAGGAGGGACGGATCACCGAGGATGAGGCCAAGGTCCATCCTCACCGCAACGTGATCATGCGGGTCCTGGGCGACTCGGACGCTTCTCCGGAACTGGATCTCCACGAGTACTCTGTCGAGCCCGGCGAAGTGTGGATGCTGTGTTCCGACGGCATCAACGCCGTGGTGCCAGAGGAGGAAACCGAGCAGATCGTGCGCACCGCACCGTCGGTGCGAGAGGCCGCTGACCGTCTTGTGGCGCGCACATTGGAGCTTGGAAGTCCCGACAACGTCACGGCCGTGGTGGTCCAGGTGATGGACTCCGAATCCGAACCCCCTGCCTCTCACTGGCCCAACGCTGGCGATGATCCCTCACCCGACACTGCCCAGCTGAAGGTCGCAGCTGACGGCGACCTCGAGGCCACCCAGGCCCTCCTGCGTCACGACATGGCCGCACGCCCCCACGAGCTCGTGGGAGCAGCCCTCCTTGCCACCGAATCCGGCCAGATCCCCCTAGTGACTCAGGGAACCGGGGAACGTCGCGCAGCGGCCATGCTCAATCACAAGGCTGCACTCTTGGAGGCCAAGGCCCTTCGCGCCCAACGCGACGCGGAGCGCGGAGGCAAACGACGCCATCGCTGGTTCATGCCTGCCATCCTCGCGGTCTGTGTCGCCCTGCTGGCCTCCGTGGTCTGGCTCGGCTACTCATGGACCCAAACCAGGTACTACGTTGGCGTCGACAACGGGAAGGTCGCCCTGTTCCAGGGCGTCTCCCAGAACCTCGGCCCCATCAAACTCTCCCACGTGGACACCAAGACCAAGGTGCCGTTGGACGTCCTTCCCGCCTACACGCAGCAGAACCTGGAAAACGGGATTGCCGGCACCTCCCGCCAGGAAGCCCTGACCACGCTTGCCCAGGTCATGGTGACGGCCAAGAGCCAGTGCGAAGTCGTTGCCGACGATGAGGACGACGAGAAGCAACCGGCCTACTGCACCGAGGTGGTTCCCAAATGACCGTCTCCGATACAGGGCGTCCCCCTAAACAGCGCACCCGCCGCAACCTGGAACTGTTCCTTCTGGTGCCTTCCTTGGCCGTGGTGGCGCTGGCCGACTTCCTGGTCTCCGTCTCCCCCGTGGGTTCCTCAGTCGAGGATCGATCCTGGATCACCCATGTGGCCGTCATGGGTGCCTTGGCACTCGGGATGAATATCTCCCTGCGGATCTGGGCCAAATATGCCGATCCGTTCATCCTTCCGATCGTAGTTGCCATCAACGGCATAGGTCTCGCCATGATCCACCGGCTGGAACTCGGAGGTGAGCGCACCAGCGCAACCTCCCAGCTTCTATATACGGGCCTCGGCATGGCATGTGCCGTAATCCTGCTCTGGACCATCCGCGATCACCGCATCCTGCGCCCCTTCACCTACATCTGGCTCGGCGTCTCCGCCGTGCTGCTGGTGCTGCCACTGGTTCCCGGACTGGGCGTCGTCATCAACGGCGCCAAGATCTGGATCCGCATCGGGTCTTTCGGCATCCAGCCCGGAGAATTCGCCAAGATCACCTTGGCGCTGTTCTTCGCCTCCTATCTGGGCTCCAAGCGAGACCTCATCCTGCTAGCTGGCAAAAAGATCGGCCCCATCCAGCTCCCCCGCCTGCGGGATATGGCTCCGATGCTGGTCGCCTGGTTGGCCGCGCTCGGCGTGCTGGTCTTCCAGAAGGACCTCGGCAGCGCCATCCTCTTCTTTGGCCTGTTCATGGTCATGATCTATGTGGCCACCGGTCGCATCTCCTGGATCGCCATCGGCATGGCCTTCATCGCCGCAGGTGGTGTCCTCGCGATGATGTTCATGTCTCACGTCCAAGCACGAGTCAACGTCTGGTTGAACGTCTTTGACCCGGAGATCTACACCCGCCAGTACGGCGGTTCGTATCAGATCGCGGAGGGCCTCTTCGCCCTCTCTAACGGCGGCATCTTCGGTACCGGCATCGGCGAAGGACGCCCGGACAAGATCCCGCTGTCCTTTTCCGACATGATCTATGCCGCTCTGGGCGAGGAACTGGGCCTGGTCGGCATGGCGGCCATCGTCATGCTCTACCTGCTGCTGATCAGTCGCGGCCTGCGTGCCGCCCTGGGTGCCAGGGACGGCTTCGGCAAACTCCTGGCCGTGGGTCTGACTGCGACCCTGTGCCTCCAGTTCTTCGTCGTCACCGCCGGTGTCCTGCGCGTCATGCCGCTGACCGGCCTCACCACGCCCTTCCTCTCCGCCGGAGGCTCCTCCCTATTGGCCAACTGGATCCTTGTTGCGCTCCTGCTGCTGATTTCCCATAACGCCAGACGTCCCGCCACGAGCGGTTCTGCGCTGTCCAGCGAGGATCAGGGTGCCATCGAAAAACGCCTGAAGGTGCAGGAGGCCTCCGCCCTGGACGCCACTCCTGAGCAGACCTTGCCGAGCCCGACTTCGCCCGAACCTAAGGGAGGTGCAGCATGAACCAGGCCGTCAGACGTGTGTGGGTCGCTTTGGTTGCCCTCATGGTGATCGTGTTGGGCGCAACGACCTACATCCAGTTCTTCGCAGCAGATGCGCTGAACAACAACGCCCTGAACAACCGCAAGTTGATCGCCAACTACGGGAAACCTCGTGGCGCCATCCTGGTGGACGGGAAGCCCATCGCGGAGAGCGTGAAGAACTCGGATGGCTCGCAGTTCGACTACCGCCGGGTCTACCACGACACCGACCTGTATTCCGGGCTGACCGGCTACTACAGCTTCGCTTCCGGGGCCACCCAGTTGGAGTCCTCCCAGGAAACCACCTTGGCCGGCACCAGCGACTTGCAGTTCTTTGACCGCCTGGTCAACCTGTTCACGGGTTCGTCTGATCAGGGGGCCAACGTCACCCTGACCATCGATCCCAAGATCCAGCGGGCCGCTTACGATGCGTTGCCAGACAACTTCATGGGATCCGTGGTCGTGACCCAGCCCAAGACCGGCAAGATCCTGGCCATGGTCTCCAAACCGAGCTATGACACCAATCTGATGGCCGTGCAGTCGAGTGCACAGTTGGAGCAGAACAAGGCCGGACTCTCGCAGCGGGAGAACCTGGCACTCAACTGGAATCCTGCGGTGTATACCCGTGTCTCCCCCGGCTCCAGCTTCAAGCTGTTGGATCTGGTGGCCGGCCTGGAGACCGGAGATTTCAAGGTGGACGGCGAGTACGACAACTCCCCCAACTGGACTCCCCCGGGCACCGACAAGAAGCTTGCCAACTTTGACCACGGCAGCTGCGCCAGCCGGCCGGAGAAGGCCCCGCTGAAGTTCATCGTGGCGCAGTCCTGCAACACTCCCTTTGCCCAGACCGTCCAGAAGATCGGTCAGGACAAGATGACAGAGGTCACCGAACGCTTCGGATTCAATTCCAAGCCGAAGGACCTGGGACTGGCTCCGACCTCGAAGTCCGTGTGGCCGGAAGAGAAGATGAGCCCAGCCGGGCTCGCCTACTCCTCGCTCGGACAGCAAGACGTGCAGGCCACCGCCTTGCAGATGAACATGGTCGCCATGGGCATCGCCAACGACGGAGTGCTGATGAAGCCACAATTGATCCAAGAGGTCACCAACCCGAATCTGCAGGTGTTGGATTCCTTCAAGGCGGAGAAGTACGGCGATGTGACCAGCAAGAAGGTGGCCAACGACGTCACGGAGTTGATGAAGCAGCCGCCCCTGAGCGGTACGGCCATGCAGGCCCAAGTTCCGGGTATTGAGCTTGCCGCGAAGACCGGCACCGCTCAGATTGGCGATACGGGACGGGTTCACGCCTGGATCACCGGGTTCGCTCCGGCGGACGACCCGGAAGTTGCCATCACGGTGAATGTCCAGAACATCACCTACGAACAGAGCCAAGGGCTCACCAGCACGATCATGAACAAGGTGGAAAGGGCGGTGTTCGACAAGTGAGGCCCACGAGCGGAACCACACTGGGTGGTCGTTACCAGCTGACAGACCGGATCGCCATCGGTGGCATGGGCGAGGTCTGGAAGGCCCTTGACAACGTCCTGGGGCGGATCGTCGCCATCAAGATCCTCAAAGAGGAATACATGGGAGACCCTGGATTCCTCCAGCGTTTCCGTGGCGAGGCACGCCACACCGCCTTGCTCAACAACGACGGCATCGCCAACGTTTTCGACTACGGCGAGGCGGACGGTAGCGCCTACCTCGTCATGGAACTCGTTCCGGGCGAACCGCTGTCCACGATCATCGAACGTGAGCGCGTCCTGACGCCCGACTTCACGCTGTCCGTGATTGCCCAGACCGCGCGTGCCCTTTCCGCCGCTCACGCACGCGGGCTGGTTCACCGCGACGTGAAGCCCGGAAACCTCTTGATCATGCCTTCAGGCAAGGTCAAGATCACCGACTTCGGCATTGCCCGGCTCGCGGATCAGGTTCCCTTGACCGCGACCGGACAGGTCATGGGCACGGCACAGTACCTGGCCCCTGAGCAGGCCACCGGGCAGACCGCCACCGGCCAGTCCGACCTCTATTCGCTGGGCGTCATCGGCTACGAATGCCTGGCCGGCCGCCGTCCGTTCTCCGGTGAGTCCCAGATCGCCATCGCCCTGGCGCAGGTAAATGACCGACCACCGGCACTTCCTGACACCATCGACGTGCCGATCCGTGCGCTGATCTTCGCTTTGCTCTCCAAGAGTCCTGAGGACCGACCGGCGGATGCCTCGAAGCTGGCCTTCGCAGCCGACGCCCTGCGGGCCGGCCGTGTGCAGGATGCCGTTGATGCCGTTCCGGGTATGAAGGCCTTCCTGGGGCCGGACATGGACGCGACGCAAACCATGACCTCCGTTCAAACGCCTGCCACGCAGGCCACGAACGCCATCTCCGCGCAGTCCGCCCCGAGAACGTCTGCCATGCCCGCGGTGCACGACTCCACGTTGTCTGCAACCGCGCGACCCAATGATGACGGCGGAGCCGTGCCACCGAACCCGGACGACCCGGCAGGGGAAGACTCCGGAGGCAAGAAGAAGTGGTGGATCTGGCTGATCGTGGCCCTCGTCGCTGCAGGTCTCATCGCCGCAGCCGCCGTCATGATCTCCAAGTGGGTCGGTGGAGACGACGATCCGACCACCTCCGCTCCGGCGTCCACCTCCTCCGAACCCGCCTCGGAATCCCCCACCGAGGATGAGGACACCACGATCTATCTGGATTCCAGCGAGGTGGAGGGACTCGACTACCGACAGGCCCAGCAGATCCTGGCCAGTAAGGGTTTCACCAACGTGGGCCTCTCCACGGAGACCACCTCATCGGTCTCCGCTGGAGTGGTGATCTCCGTGTCCCCTGCCGATCAGGATCTTGATCCGACCAACCGGATCACGCTGACCTACGCGGTGGCACCCGTGGAGACCCCGACCGTGGAACCGGAGCCCCAGACCACGGAGCCTGAGCCCGAGACCACGGAGCCGACCAGGGTGGACCCCTCCACCCCTCCAGGGGATCAGACAACTGAACCCGAGGAACCTCAAACAGACGTCGGCCCCCAGGACGAGGGGCCAGCTGACGGTGACGAGAACTAATCCAACAAGACCAGAAGGAGGTGCCCCGTGACCGGTACACCGGAAGAACCCCAGCCCACCGCAGGTGGTCCCGCTGCGACTCCGCAGCAGCATGTGCTCAACGACCGCTATGAACTCAGCAGGTTGATCGGACGCGGCGGCATGGCCGATGTCTGGCTGGCCCGTGACGTCCTGCTCGGCCGTGACGTCGCAGTGAAGATCTTGCGCTCTGACCTGGCCAGAGATGAGACGTTCCAGGCCCGTTTCCGTCGTGAAGCCAAGGCTGTTGCAGGCCTCAACGACCACGGCATCGTGGCTGTGTATGACACCGGGGACACGGATGTGCAGTTGCCCGGTGAGCACGTTGGCCTGAAGGTTCCCTTCATCGTCATGGAGTACGTGAAGGGGCATACGCTCAAGTCACGCCTCGCCAATGGCCCCTTGTCCCTGCGGGATGCCTCCAACGCCACGCTCGGGGTGCTGGCAGCCCTGGCGGCTTCGCACGCTCAGGGCATCGTCCACCGCGACATCAAACCCGCCAACGTGATGATCACCGAGGCTGGCACCGTGAAGGTCATGGACTTCGGGATCGCTCGCGCCGTGGCGGACTCCGCTGCGACCATGACGCAGACCCAGGCCGTGGTCGGCACCGCCCAGTACCTCTCCCCCGAGCAGGCTCGCGGAGAGACCGTGGACGCTCGAAGCGACCTGTACTCCACGGGTTGCCTGCTCTTCGAACTACTCACCGGGCGCACGCCGTTTGTGGGTGAGAGTCCGGTTTCCGTGGCGTACCAGCATGTGGGAGAACCCGCCCCTGCCCCGTCGTCGCTGAATCCAGACGTCACACCTCAGCTCGACGCCGTGTTGGCACGTGCGTTGAACAAGGACCGGGATCACCGTTTCCAGACCGCGCAGGAGTTCGCGACTGCTCTGCGTGCGGCGCAGCACGGTCAGATGCCTGCCGGTGCCTACGGAGCAGCCGCCGCGTCCGCGGATCCGGCGACGGCCATGACTCAAGCCCTGCCCATGGCTGCGGCCGAGTCCGCCCCGGACCTGGCCCAGACGGGTAGCTGGACCGGCCTGATTCCCAAACCCGGTGAGGATGAGGAGGCCGAGCAACAATCCGAGGCCAAACGCAAGAAGCGCAAGAAGATCATCTGGATCGTCTCGATCATCCTGGTGCTGCTTGTCGCCGTCGGAAGCTTCTTCCTGGTCAGGTACTTGCAGGACCAGGCGGAGAAGAACGCCCGAGTCGCGGTGCCAGACGTCAAGGGCCAGACCCAGGCGCAGGCGGAGACAGCGCTGAAGGACAAGGACTTGGTCCCGGTGGCCACGGACGTCTTCAGTGACGACGTGAAACGCGGTTCGGTCGTGGACACCGACCCAGGTGCCGGAATGCAGGCCAAGAAGGGGTCTGACGTGACCCTGCGGGTTTCTCGCGGCCCCGAGCAGGTGACCATCCCTGAAAACCTTGTGGGCAAGAGTCAGGACGAGGCCAGGAAGGCACTCACGGACCTCGGATTCGAGGTCTCCGCTGACGTGACCAAGGTGGAACACGACAAGATCAAGAAGGATCTTGTGGTGAACACCGATCCTGCGCTTGGGGAGACCGTGGAGAACGGCTCCGCCATTACCCTGAAGGTTTCGAAGGGGCAGGTGCAGATCCCTGGCGATCTCAAGGGTCAGGACGTGGCGCAGGCAACCAAGACGCTGACGGATCTGGGCCTCAAGGTCAACGGGGAGAGCAAAACCGTGGCCAACGATGAGGTGGAGGAAGGCAAGGTCGTCGGCACGGATCCGAAGGCTGGTTCCACGGTCAAGGTTGGCGGTGCCGTGACCCTGCAGGTCTCCGATGGCAAGGTCGAACTGCCGAAGGATCTGGTCGGCAAGACCAAGGATGAGGCCAAGAAGGCCCTGGACGATGCCGGATTGACCTCTCAGGAGTTCCCGGAGGGAGACTCCGCGAAGAAGGCCGGAACGGTGATCAAGGTGGAAGCCGACGGGCAATCTGACGGCCGTGTCTCCCGCCAGGCGCTCGTCACAGTGACGGTGTCCTCCGGCAAGGTCAAGGTCCCGGACGTGTCCGGGAAGAACAAGGACGAGGCCACGAAGATCCTTGAGGGTGATTCGTACCAGCTCAAGGTGCAGATTCGTGAGGACCACAGCGACACTGACGCTCCGGGAACGGTGCTGTTCCAGACGCCGCAGGGCGATGAAACGGTTGAGGCTGGCACCACGGTGACGTTGACCGTGGCAGACGCTTCCAGCGGTGACAGTGGCGACGATGATGACGATGATTGAAGAGCTCGGTGGGAGGAACGCTGGGACCGGGATCGGGATTGGCGGTGGGGCCCGCGTAGCCCCTGACCCAGCCTCGTAGCCCTAGCTGGGGTCCAATGCGCGACGGCGGGTGGCCACCTCAAGGTGGCCACCCGCCGTCGCGCGTTGTGGACTTTTCAAAGGGCTGCGCCCCGCAGGTGGTTCACTCCCCCAAGTGGTTCACTCCCCTAGCTAGTTCAGTCGCGAAGCAACGGGGACAGCGCAGCGGCGCGGGCCGCCGCACCGTGCGATCCCAGGGACTCCAACCAGTTTCCGAGCATGCGATATCCGCCCTCGGTGAGCACGGATTCCGGGTGGAACTGCACGCCCCAGAGGGGTGCGCTGCGGTGGGCCAGGCCCATGATCACGCCGTCGTCGGTGGAGGCGGTGACCTCCAGCTGCTCCGGTACCGTGTCGGGGCGGACAGCCAGCGAGTGGTACCGCGTGGCCGTGAAGGGCTGAGGCACGCCGTCGAAGAGCGGGTGGTCGCCGTGGCGCACCACGGAGGTCTTTCCGTGCATCAGCTGTTCGGCATGGACCACGACGCCGCCAAAGGCTTCTGCGAGTGCCTGATGACCCAGGCAGACCCCGAAGAGGGGCTGAGACGTGGTCTCGGCCTGGCGGATGACGTCCAGGCAGACGCCGGCTCCTGCCGGATCACCGGGGCCTGGGGAGACCAGGACACCGTCCACCTCCTCCATCAGGGAAAAGACTTCGTCTGCCGAGATGTCGTCGTTCCGGATCACCTGCGTCTGCGCGCCGAGTTCCCGGAGGTATCCCACCAACGTGTAGACGAAGCTGTCGTAGTTATCGATGACGAGCACCTTGGGTGCTGACGGGTTCGTTGAGGTCATGGGAGGCCCTCCTCAGGCCGAGGGTGACAGGTCGGTGATCGTCCCGGCAGGCGCCGGGAGGGCGTCCACCGTGGAGTCATTCCAGGGGGAGAACTGGTTGGCCCAGGGGAAGACGAAATTCATCAGGGCCAGGACCACGAAGGCCAGCAGCAAGAGCGTCTGGATGATGCGGATCCACAAGGGGCCGGGCAGGTGTCGGAAGAGCCAGGCGTACATCACTCGCCCTCCTCAACGCCGGTGGTCTTCTTGACGATGTCCGCGATCTCGCCCGGAACCTCACCCGGTCCGGACTCCGCCGTTTGTTCCATGTGGACAATCATGCGCATCCTCGTGGTGAACGGCGGATCGCAGGTCGTCAGGGTCAATTGGGAGATGCTCGGTTCCTCGTTCGGTTTCCCGGGGACGGGGAGCAGCACGCTGGAGGTTGCGGGAGAGACGATGGTGCGGGAGGTGAACGTGTACGTCCAGATGCCTTCAGCCGTCTGCACGTAGGCCTTATCGCCGTCCTTCAGCTTGTCCATGTCCCAGAACACCTGGCCGTGGGTCTGCCGGTGGCCTGCCATGGCCACGTTGCCGAGCTCGCCCGGAAGCTGGGTGGAGGGATAGTGGCCCACTCCGATAGTGTTCATGATTTCGTCGCTGGTGCCTTCTGCGATGGGTTTGGCGTAACCGTCGCCGAAGCGCGGGACATAGAGGATGCCCCACACCTTGCCTTCCAGGGGTTGAGTGGGCTTCACCCCGTCCTTGGCGTTGCCCCAATCCTCGGTGACCTCCGTGATGGCGTCCTTCTGCACGGCATCCGCCTCGATGTTGGTCCACCACAGCTGCCACACGACGAAAAGCAGAAGGACCAGTCCTGCGGTCAGGAGGATTTCACCGAATCCACCGACCACGGTGGAGACGACACCGCGTCGCTGCCGCTGCGCTGCTCTTTGCCCCACGTAAGTGTCTCCTTGGCAGGTTGGGACCCATGTGCGTTTCCTCGATACACTTGAGGTCACGTGTCCGCCGAAGTGGCGAACACCATCAAGCCTATCGCCCGCCGCGCCCAGAATCCGTGGCTCAGGAGGAAACCGTGCCAGAGTCCACGTCCAGGAATCACGATCACACCGACAAGGCCTTCGCCGACTTGGCCAAGATCGGCAATCCGGCCAAGCGCGCCGAGGCCGAGGAGAAGATCGAGGCCAAGCGCGTCAAGGCGGCCAAGGCGGAAGAGTTCAAGCCCGTTGCCACCTGGTACAAGGTGGTCATGTTCGGTCTGATGATCCTGGGCCTGCTCTGGATCGTCACGTTCTACATTGCAGCCATGGTCGGCGTGGACATCCCGATCCCGGGGATCGGCAACTGGAACATCATGATCGGCTTCGGCGCGGCCTTGGTCGGTTTCATCATGATGATGGGCTGGCGCGACTAGCGCAGCACCTGGGTCACCCCGGTCCGCGCGGGCCGGAACCCCACCCGCTCGTAGACTCCGTTGGCTCCGGTGGGGCTGGCGGCGTCCACGCCGAGGTCGACTCTGTCCGCGCCGGCGGCTTTGGCCGCCCGCACCACGTCGGTGAGCAGATCCGTCGCGAGGTGTTTGCCCCTGGCCGCCCTACGGGTGCCCACCAGCGCAACGTAGACCTCGCCGGGAACCCAGATCTCGGAGAGCACGAACGCGTCCACGCCTGATCCGTCCTGGTTCAGCGCCACCCGGGAGAGATCCAGCCGGAGCACGCGCTGCTGCCATATGTGCGCCCACCGTTCCGGAGAGGTCTGCGAGGACCCCCAATGGTCCGCAAAGGCCTCGTTCCTAGCTCCCAGCACCGCGTCACGGTCGTCTTGGCGCATGACCCTGCCGACCACGGCAGTACCCGGGTCCTGCCACTGAGCCAGGTCGATCCGCATGTCCGTGAAGTAGCGGGCCGGCTCGAAGCCCAGCTCGGTCAACAGTTCCGAGGCATCGGAATCGTGTTCACGCCCCCAGGCATGCACCACCACTGGGACGCCTGGGAAGCGTTCTGCCGCCAGGCTCCGTCCCCTCTCCACGGCCCACGTGGTCAGCGCCGTGCCCGCTCCTCGCCCACGAGCGTCCGGATGAACGTCGCCAAACAGATTGACCGGGATCTCTCCGTCGAGAACCGCGTCTGCGACCCGGAGTCCCACGCAGCCCAGGATCGTTCCATCCCTGTCGATGGCCAGCCGAGCATCCTCCTCGAGAGTGAACCCTGGCATCCGCCATTGCTCTTCCTGATCCTCGACGTCGATGAATTCATCCGTGTCGTCGTGAACGGCAGCGGCGTTGAACAGCGCGGTCACCGCGTCGAGGTCCGCCCACGTCACGGGACGCAGGCTCACATCGGACGTACTCATGGGGATTCCTCTCATCGCTGCGACACCAACACCAATGATTGGCGTATGCCAATCACTTGCAGTCACTGAACACCACACTGGAACCTCAGTCCACACCCCCGAGGCCTCCTCGCGCCACGCCCCGACGTCCACTCCGACAGAACCCCCATGGATGCACACATTGTTCACAAGAGTTATCCACACCTGTGGATCCAACTTGTGGGATGGCGTCCAGATTCCGACCTGAAACGGCGTCTCACCTGGGTTCACAAGGGAACGGACCTGCTCTGCGCGGCTAAATCACACGTATGTAAGTTGTCCACACTTGTGCACAGACCATGTGAACAAGCGGTTCACACCGCTCACTCCAGGCGTGCACTTCGCTGCGATTGAGTCGATTTTTCGCCAATGAACCCGGTACTGTCCCCACGAGTACACAGCCTGTTCGCTCAAGTTATCCACAGCTGTGGATGCTGACTGTGGGTAATCGAACACGGTCGTTCTGCACGGCCTCGGACACAGGACCCCACCACCCGGAATCCCGCCCCAAAATCGCCGTCATTCGTAGATTCTTACGAGTCCGTCTCTCGTCGAACCACACGCTTGTAAGTTGTCCACATTGTGCACAAGGGCTGTGAACAACAAGGGCCACCGCCCATCCGAGATCGGATCGACGGTGGCCACTCGCGGCTCAGGGTAGCTCAGCCCCACCCCATAAGAGGTAGCTCAGCCCACCCCGTAATACGTCCGGAAGTACAGGTCGGTGGCGCGTTCCCCGCCGTAATAGCCCAGGCCGACCAAGGCAACCAACAGCACCAAGGTGATCACCAGATGCGTCGTAGCCACGGACTTGGCCCCTGCGGGAGAGATCAGGGCCTTTCGGCGGCCGATCTCGTAGATCAGCCCCAACAGCACTCCGACCAGAAGGCCGCCCAGGTGGGCCTCCCACGCGATACCGGAACGCATGAACCCGTAGGCAAAGTTGATGCCAAGGATCACGGCCATGCTGATCAGGTTGTTGCGGTCCTTCCTCAAGGCGATGAGCAGGGCACCGCCCAACGCGAAGATGCCGCCGGAGGCGCCCAGCGCCGGGGCGGACCAGTTCAGCAACCCCATGGCTGCATTGCCGCCGATCACGCCGAGCAGGAACACCGAGGCGAAGCGCCACCGCCCCAGGTGCGGTTCGAGAACCCGGCCAAGGAACCACAGGGACAGCATGTTCATGACCAGGTGAATGGAGATCACGTCATGGCTGTCATGCAGGAACCCGGAGGTGAGCAGCCGCCAGATCTCCTCGGGGATCAGAGGAGCGTAGAACACGAAACGGTTCTCAAAGGCGGAGGAGGCCAACTGACCCAGGTAGACCACCACGCAGATCGCCATGATCGCATAGGTGATCACAGGGGTGGCGGCCGTGGTGCGCTTCACCCGCGGCTGCTTCACGGCGGCCTGCCTGGCGCAGTCCACACACAGCACACCCACCGCTGCGGGCCGCTGACATTCCGGGCACACCGGCCGTCCGCAGCGTTGGCACCGCACATAGCTGACACGGTCGGTGTGGCGGGGGCACACGGGTGCCTCACCGGATCCGGTGGCACCGTATCTGGGTGCTTCGGTCATGGATGGTCCTTAATGATGATCTGGAGGCGCTAAAGAAAACGAGTGGGCGGTGGGGGTGGGATTCGCTCCCACCGCCACCGCCCACTCGTCGGGCATTGAGGCCCGTCTGGGCCCAACCCGGTTGGGAGCCTGGCTCAGGCTTCCTTGATGTCGATGGACTCGATCACGACGTCCTCGAGCGGCTTGTCGCGGCCGTCGGTCGCGACGGAGTTGAGCTGGTCAACAATGGCCTTGGATTCGTCGTTGGCCACCTCACCGAAGATGGTGTGCTTGCCCTGCAGCCAGGTGGTGGGCACGGAGGTGATGAAGAACTGGGAACCGTTGGTTCCGCGGCCCATACGGATGCCGGCGTTGGCCATGGCCAGCTTGTAGGGCTCGGTGAAGTCCAGATCGGGGCTGATCTCGTCGTCGAAGGCGTAGCCGGGGCCACCGATGCCCTGACCCAGCGGGTCACCACCCTGGATCATGAAATCCTTGATGATGCGGTGGAAGACGGTGCCTGCGTAGAGCGAGGTGCCCTCCTTGGCCTCACCGGTGTCCGGATCGGTCCAGGCCTTCTCGCCGGTGGCCAGGCCCACGAAGTTACCAACCGTGACGGGGGCGTGGTTCCCGAAGAGGTTGACGACGATGTCGCCGAGCGTGGTGTGAATGGTCGCTACGTGCGTAGGAATGGCAGTCATGCCTCCATTGTTTCACGTAGCCCCCCTGCAGGTCTTGGCACCGACCTGGCCTGTGTCTTCGCGTTCAGTGAACACTTCCGTTCTGGCCCGTACCCGGCATTGCCCAGGCAAGGACAGTAGTGTGGACGTATCCAGGCATACATAAACGACTTGAGCGAGTAGGTGGAACCGCATGGCCAAGAAGAAGTCCGCGAAGGACGTCACCAAGACCGTGTCAGACGCTGCAGAAAACGTCATCGATTGGGCAACCCCCAAGGTGCAGGCAGCAGCCGATGCCGTGTCCCAGAAGTACGAGGAGGTCGCGCCAAAGATCCAGGAGGGTCTCGGTGTGGCTAAGGACAAGGCTGACGACGTGCTGACCACCGCAGTGGCCAAGGGCTTGGAGCTCAAGGACGTTGCGGAGCAGAAAGCCAAGGAAACCTCGGAGAAGGCCGCTGAGAAGTACGAGGCCTCCAAGAAGGACCTCAAGAAGGCCTCTAAGTCGGCCAAGAAGAAGGCGGAGAAGGTCAAGGACGAGGCCGTGACCGCGGCCAAGAAGTCCACCAAGACCAAGAAGAAGGGTAAGGGCAAGAAGTTCTTCCTCTTCCTCCTGATCTCCGGCGTCGTGGCAGGTGCCGTTGCGGCGTGGAAGGCCTCCAAGCCCATCGAGGATCCCTGGAAGTCCCCGGTCCCCAACGAGCCGGCCCCCAAGCCCGCAGAGAAGCCCGCAGCTGAGAAGGCAGCCTCCGTGGAGGACGCCAAGGACGCCGTCGCGGAGAAGACTGAGGAGGCCAAGGAGGCTGCGAAGCACGTCGCTGACGAGGCCAAGGAGAAGGCCGCTGACGCGAAGGACGAGGCCAAGGAAGCCGCCCAGGACGTCAAGGCCAAGGCGAAGGAAACCGCTCAGGACGCCAAGGACGCTGCCAAGAAGTGATTCTTTCGCGGTCGAGTCGCTGATTGACTAGCGCCGAGCGCACCAGACAGGGGCGGGGAACCTATCGGTTCCCCGCCCCTGTCGTGTTTGCCATGCCCTGTTTGCCATGCCCGACGACGGTGGTCCGGTGTGGGGGAGCGTGCCTCAGCGCGGCAGTGTGGCGCTGAGACGGAATCCACCGCCGTCGGTCGCGTTGGCTTCTGACTGCCCGCCTACCGCCTGAGCACGCTCACGGACGCCGGCCAGGCCGAGGCCCGCTTCGGGCGCCTTGGGGGAGCCAGCGGTGGTGGCTGGCCCGTTCTCTACCGTGATCTCTACGGCGGCCTCGGTGACGAGCACGGTCACCTCGATGGTGGCGCCGGGGGAGTGCCGCACCGCATTGCTGAGTCCTTCCTGCAGGATTCGGTAGGCGGCCAACCCGGTGGCGGGTGTCGCGTCGTCGTCCTGGAGCGGATCCAGGTGGGTCGTGATGGTGGTTCCGGTGGCCCTGGTGGACTCGATCAGGTCGGGAATCTGACCCAGTGTGGCCTGCGGCGCCAGTTCCGGTTGCGGCGCATCGGTGGGCGTGCGCAGGAGCGTGAGCAGGGACCGCATCTCGGCCAGCGCCTGCCGTGAGGAGTCCGCGATGGAACCGAACTCCGCCTGAGTGGGCTCATCCATCCCAGGTAGCCGGTACGGGGCGGTGGTGGCCTGGACGCTGATCACCGACATGGAGTGCGCCACGACGTCGTGCAATTCTCGCGCGATCCTGGTGCGTTCATCCATTTCCTGCTGCTGTGCGCTCAGTTCTGCGCTGGTCCGCCGTTCACGGTTCAAGGCTGTGCGGCTGACGGCGAGCGCCCTGGTCCCCACGCCCAACAGTCCCACCGCGAGGGATACGGAGGCGGCCACGATGAGGCTGGCCAGCATTCCGTCGTCGAAGCGAACCACGAAAGGTGCCATGCCGATCATGCCCCAGAGCAGCCCGACGATTCCGATGACCAGTTGTGGGAAGGCCCAGGCCGCTGCGGCCCACTTCCAGTTTCGGAGCAGGGCCGTCAGTAGCACCAGTAGGCACTGCACCAGCAGAGCCGGCACCGGCCATGGCCAGGGGGCACCGTCGGCCTGCGCGGTGCACAGCATCAGCATGGGAACCGTGAGGCTTTGCAGCGCGATGGCGGTGCCCGGGAGCTTCACTGCGAGGAGCAGTGTGGCGGACTGCGCCACCGCGAAGACCATGGCGATGGCCGGATGAACCCCATAGATCACGGCATAGAGCGGCCAACTCACGGAGAGCATCACCACGGCTGCGGTGCTGGCTGCGATCCAGGCCCAGCCGGTCGCGGAGATCTCCGGGCTGACGAACCCACCGGCTGCGGTGGTGCGCTCCCCACCGGTTGTTCCCTGTGCGGGAGCCGCGTCCGTCCTGCGGGCCCGTTCCTCCCCAGTGGAGGAGGACGGGTTGGCTCCGCCCAAAGCTGCGCCCATCACGGTGGCATCCAGGAGTGCGAGCGCACGCATGATCAGCGGCAGAGTGACCAGCAGGATCACGCCGCCCACAAAGTTGAACGCGTGTTCCAGCCAGATCGAATGCGTCAACGAGTGGGGTGCCTGGCCCAGGCTGAAGAAGTCAACGATCACGCCGGAGACATACACGTCCGAGTCGCCCTCGGGGATGAACCGCCCCCAGAACAGCTCTGTGATCCCGCCGAGGGCACCTGCGGTCCAGGACACCGCCACCACGAAAGTGAACGTGTGGAGGGGGAACGCGATCACGGTCTTGTAGACCAGGTCCAACCATCTGCGTGGCTCCGAGACCGCGGTGATGAACCCCCGCACACCCGGTCGCTTGGGTGCCAGACCCGTGCGGGTCACAGGATGGCCCCACCAACGTAGGCGGGCCCTGTCCAGGTCAGCGAAGGCACCGGCCAACCACAAGGTGATGGGCAGCAACACCACACCGACCCACACCACGATCAGGGGGACGGAGACGCTGAACATCGTGACCAGGACGATGAAGGACGCCAGGGACAGGAAGAAGCCTGGCATCACGAAACCGTAGTCGCGCAGCAGCGCCTTGAGGTTGTAGGGGGACGGGCGGCGGACCGGCGTCCCCGTGTGCGTGGTACTCATCGCTGTCATCCTCTCGCGTTCTGGATCGACTCATGGGGAAAATCGACTGTTTGCTCGTCGTGTCAGCTGGGAGCCAGCGTTCAGTTCCTGGATGGGTTTCAGTTCGTAGCCGGGGCGGGGGAGCGGTGGACTTCCCGTTCACGTCAGGGTTGACGCCAGGGTTCACGCCAGGGTGGTGCCGCACCACGGTGACGATACCGATCACCGCCACCACCGCTGCGGCCACCAACATCACGGTGACGGCCGGGGAGGGCAGTGCATACTCGTGCAGCAGCGTGGCTCCGACCAGCACTGCGACCAGCGGGTCAAGCACCGTCAGCCCGGCCAGGACGGTTTCCGGTGGTCCTGAGGCGTAGGCCGTCTGTACCAGCCACGCTCCCACGGCGGTGACGGCGCAGATCAAGGCCACCAGGATCACCATCACCGTGAGTCCCGGGGGCTGGAACCCCGCGGCCAGCGACTCGGTCCCCGCCGAAGCGGCACCGGCCGACGAAGAACCAGCCGAAGCAGAGCCATCCGGCCGCTGGCCAAACACCAGCCGAGCCAAGATCGGCGCCACGGAGTGCACGCTCACCGCCACCATTCCGAACAACACACCGGAGACCACGACCCGGAGCAGGTGTCCGGCCCGGGTGAACAGCACCAGAGCGGCGGCGAGGAGAGCGCAGGCCAACAGGCCTGCGAGACCCCACGCCGTGTCACTAGACATAGGCACCACCCGGACGACCGTCGACGAACCGGCCACGAAGACCCCCACGCCGACCACGCAGGCCAGGATGCCTGCCAGCAGCGGGCCCGGGACCCGCAGGCCGAAGGTCCGGGCGGAGATCACCGCGGCCACCACGAGTGAAAAGACGCCGAGCGGCTGAACTAGAGCGACCGGCGCCATGGCCAGTGCCACGACGTTCAGCACCGTCGCCGTCACCACCACAGCAGTTCCCAGTAGCCACAGCGGCGTCCGCAGGCAGGAGCCCAAGGACACGGCAGTTTTGGGCCGTCCGGGTTCGGACGCGGCAGCCATGGCCAGCGCCACTCCACGGTGCTGCAGGTGGGTTCCCACGGCCAGCGCGGCTGCGCTGATCAAGGCCAAAAGACAGGCTGAAACGATCATGGCCTCGACGCTAGAGCGCGTCCGCAAACCACGGCGTCCCTCCCCGGGGTGAATCCACTGACGGTATCCCTCACTCCAGAGGGTGAAGGTCCTGGAACCGGACCGAAACTTCGCCGCTCCTGACGCTGTGGCCAGGCAGGTTGGCGCGCACGCTGACTATCATCGAGAGCGTGCCTTCCTCTGATCCCGCAGCCGCCTCCTTACCCTCTGAACTCATCCGCGTGTGCATCGTGGATGACCAAGCCATGGTTCGCCAGGGTTTCGGCGCCCTGCTGGACGCGCAGCCGGACGTGAACGTGGTGGGGAGTGCGGAGGACGGCGCAGATGCAGTGGCCCTGGTGAAGCGCACGGATCCCGATGTGGTGCTCATGGACATCCGCATGCCACGGCTCAACGGACTGGACGCCACCAGGGAAGTCCTAGCGATGCCGGGGGAGCGGCATCCCCGCATCATCATCCTGACCACCTTCGATGCCGACGAGTACGTCTTCTCCGCGCTCAGGGCCGGAGCCTCGGGCTTCTTGCTGAAGGATGCCACCGCGGAGGATCTGATCTCGGCCGTGCGGGTCGTGGCCACGGGTGAGGCCCTGCTCTCGCCGTCCATCACCCGCAAACTCATCGAGGACTACGCCGCCAGGCCGGCCCCGCGCAAGCTTTCCTCCGCCCTCAACGCCCTCACGGACCGTGAGCTGGACGTCATGCGGCAGGTCGCCACGGGGGAGACCAACGCCGAGATCGCTGCTCGGTTGTTCTTGTCTGAGCAGACAGTGAAGACGCATGTGTCCCGCACCCTCTCGAAATTGGGGCTGCGTGACAGGACGCAGATCGTGGTCACCGCCTACGAATCCGGGTTGGTGAACGTGGGGGACTGACCCCCTTTTTGGGTCCATCCCGGGTGACCAGGACTTCACTCCGGAGGGTGATGCCCTGCCACTGACCGGCTACCTACTCTCGATCGAGTTCGTTGATCACCCTCGTCGTCAGGTTGCCCGTCATGCCCCTCGTCTCCTCCAGTTTCCCGTATCGCCGCCCGGTGCCCGTGCCCAACCCAGTCTCGGTGCCCAACCCAATCTCCGTGGCCGGCCCGGTTCCAGTGACCAGCCCGCCCCACCCGGCACGTCCCGTTCGTGATGTCGGTATCGACGCGATCCGTGGCGGATGCTTGCTGGTCGTGGTGGTGTTGCACAGCCTGATGGTGGGTGTGCAGCGCGGAACGGACGGCGGGCTTCTGACCTCCGTGGCGTTGTCTCACACATGGGGGTTCACGGTGGCGTCCTGGTTCTTCCAGGTGATGCCGCTGTTCTTCATGGCGGGCGGATTCGCGTCCCTGACCCAGTGGCGGCGGCTGCAGTCCTCCGGTGTCTCGCCTGCCGAGTACGTGCGCGGGAGGGTCAGACGGTTGGTGCTCCCCACCGCGGTCATGGTCACGTGCGTTGGTTCGACCCTGCTTGTTGCCCGAGTCTGTGGGGCTTCCCCTGACCTGCTCGCCAGCGCCGGTCTCCACGCGGTGCAGCCGTTGTGGTTCTTGGCCGTGTACGTGGGTTGCACTGCGCTGGTACCGGCCATGGCGTGGTTGCATCAACAGCATCGGATGGCGACCTTGGCCGGGCTCGGCGCGGGAGTCGTGGTGGTGGACCTGTTGGCGCGCGTCACCGCGCCCGGTGTGGGATTCCTGAACTTGGCTCTCGTGTGGCCGTTGATGCAGCAGCTGGGCTTCCTTGTGCTCGACGGCGTGGCCGCCACATGGTCCCGCCGGCGCCTTCTCGGCGCGGCGGCCGGCTGCCTTGGCCTCTTGGGAACGCTGATGGCGCTTGGTTACTCACCGAACATGCTGGTGAACCTGAACCCACCCACCCTGGCCCTGGTGTTCCTGGGGTTGGCCCAGTTCTTCCTGCTGGTGCTCCTGCGTCCTGCCATCGACTCCGCTCTGACCGCGCCGAGGGCGGCTAAGGTCGCCACCGGCTTGAGCGCCTGGTCCATGGGCGTGTACCTGTGGCATCTGCCCATGGCTCTGCTGCTCGTCTCCGTCTTGGGTGGCCTCGGTGCTGGTCTTCCCCAGCCCGAGTCGCTGGCCTGGTGGTTCACCAGGATCCCGTGGTTACTCGCCGTCGCAGGAACCACCGTGGCTATGGTGGCGGCCGCGAAGCGGGTTGAACCGGTGCTGCTGCGTTCGCTCAGCGCTCTGGTGCGTCTCTTGCACACCATGGGTGCAGTCCAGGGTTTCACCCGGATGTCCCGGCGACTGCAGGCGAGGGCAGGGGTACGTAGCCGCTCCACACGCATGGCTGGCCCGAGCGCTGTGGCGCTGGTGTCGGTGGTGGCCGCCGTGGTCGGAACCGGTGCTGTGTTGATCCTGGGAGGCGCTTCCTGGGTCGGCGTCCCGGTAGCGGTGGTGTTGCTCTGGACGTCGGTGTTCCTGAGCAGTCAGAGATAGGACGCCGTGAGGGTTCGGCTGATGCCGTCCAGCGTCACCGTTCCTCCGTACGGAAGGATCCACTGGGGACGGGTATGGCCAAAGGACGGTCCGACACAGACCACCGCCCCGGGGTTGTAGCTGCCGACCTGCTCGATCACGGCGTCGCGTTGGGCAGCTCGGAACTGGGCTTGGACCGCCGCATCTGGCAGATCTTCGCCGAGCGTGGTCACCGGTGGCCTTGCCACCACAACGCCGGAAACGGCAGAGAGCAGGCCGCGTTCTCCCAGTGCTCGGCACCAGCCGCCAACCGTATCCGCGTCCGGGAGTTCTTCGCTCGTCTCCAAGAGCAGGATCGACCTCGGGGCTGGGGCCGAAGTGGACGTGCGTTGACCCACCGTAGAAACCGGCCACTCCATGTGTCCACATCCAGTTGAGGATGTTCGTATTGTCGCTGTAGCCCATGAACACCTTGGGATCTGCGCGCAGAAGATCCGCGTCGAGGTGGGGTACAACGGCGATCTGTCGCCTGGACGGGGCTTGGCCGGATGCTGGAGTACCACCATGCGCCGACGCCATCAGGGACGGGGTTGGATAAAAACGTAGGGCCCGGTCGTGATGACCGGGCCCTACGTACTCCGTGGAGGTAAGGGGACTCGAACCCCTAACCCCCTGCTTGCAAAGCAGGTGCGCTACCAATTGCGCCATACCCCCGAGATGATTCCCGAGTGGGAGTCTTGATCCTACCGCAGTACCTGCGAACAGGAGATCAATCCAGTGGATCCGTTGCGGTTGCCCAGGAAGCTTTGTCCGCTGAGCGCTGCTTCCACCAACGTGCTCCGAACACTGCGGAGATCACGATGGTAGCCATGACGACCAACTTCTTCATCCAGTTCACCTCTCGACCCAGTCAACGCGATTCTTCGTTGAGGGAGGAGGGATCCGTGGGCGTACCAAGACTTGAACTTGGGACCTCTTCGTTATCAGCGAAGCGCTCTAACCGCCTGAGCTATACGCCCTCGTCCCTCGCGGGACTCAAATAACTCTACCGGTAGAAACTGCCTTCACCAAATCGAGGATGTCCCCAGAACGCGTGATGCCCGGCACATTTTCATGCCGGGCATCACTACGCGTTCCGTGCGGTCATCTGGGGGATGCCGACAGAGTAGAGATCAGTCGTCTGTGAGGGTCAGCGAGACGCCACCCACCATGCTTGCAGCCAGGTTGTAGATGAACGCCGTCACCATGGCCAACGCAGAGAGCAGGACCACGTTCACCACGGCCACGATCACGGCCAAGGAGGTCACCTGACCCATAGACACGTAGTCCTTCACGTCGAAGGGTGACTGCTGGTTGGGCAGCACGTTGGCGACCAGTTCGTTGATGCGGTTGAACACGCCGGAGACGTCGAAGACGGTCCACAGCAGCACCCCGACCACCACGGTGATCACACCGAGGGCAACGGAGAGCAGGAACGCGAGCTTCAGGACGGACCAGACATCCACCTTGGACACCAGCAGGCGGGCCTTACGCACCTTCGCCTTGGGCGCCGGACGCACCAACCCTGGTTGGACACCGCGTGCCGGCTTACCCGAAGGGCGTGCTCCAGCCTTGGTCTGGGCGCCTGCGGGACGCTGGCCGCTCGCAGGACGCTGTGCTCCGGCCTGCCCGGCCGGGCGTTGCTGCCCAGGGCGCTGCTGGCTGGTGCGCGCTCCGGTCGGCGCGGCCTGAGGTTTACGACCGGACGCACCGGACCCGTTAGGTGTACTCACTCGTTGCCTCCGTTGTTGCTCGACTCGCTGCTGTCCTCAGAGTCAGCGTTGTGCTCCGGTTCCGTGGCTACTGTACCGGTCTCGGCCTCGGCAGCCGTTGCGTCGGTCGAGGCCGCATCCGCTCCGGCTTCTTCTTCCACTTCGTCCAGTTCCGCCTCGGTGTTCTTGGCGACGCCCACGATGTGGTCCTGTTTGCCCGGCTTGGCGAAGATGACACCCATGGTGTCGCGTCCCTTGGCGGGGACCTGGGCTGCCGCGGTGCGAACCACCTTGCCGGAGGCCATCACCACCAGCACCTCGTCGCCCTCCTGAACCACCAGAGCGCCAACCAACTCGCCGCGATCCTCCGGAAGCTTCGCGACCTTGATGCCCAGACCACCGCGTCCCTGCCTGCGGTACTCGGAGACCTCGGTGCGCTTGGCGTAGCCCTCGTCGGTGACCGTGAAGACGTAGGAATCGTCGGTGACGACGTCGGCGCTGAGCAGGCTGTCGTCGCCGCGGAACTTCATGCCGGTGACACCGGACGTGGCGCGTCCCATGGGTCGCAAGACCTCATCGGTGGCGGTGAAGCGAACCGACTGGCCCAGGCGGGACACCAGCATGACGTCGTCCGTGTCAGAGACCAACCGTGCGGAGACCAGCTCGTCGCCGTCGCGCAGGTTGATGGCGATGACGCCGGCGGAACGGTTGGTGTCGTACTCGGACAGGCGGGTCTTCTTCACCAGGCCGTTGCGGGTGGCCAGCACCAGGTAGGGTGCCTGTTCGTAGTCACGCAGCGCCAGCACCTGCTGAATGTGCTCGTCCGGCTGGAAGGCGAGCAGGTTGGCCACATGCTGTCCCTTGGCGTCGCGCCCGGCTTCCTGGAGCTCGTAGCACTTGACCCGGTAGACGCGGCCCAGGTTGGTGAAGAACGCCAACCAGTGGTGGGTGGTGGTGACGAAGAAGTGTTCAACGACGTCGTCCCCTCGCAGTTGCGCGCCACGGACGCCCTTGCCACCGCGGTTCTGAGCGCGGTAGTTGTCGCTGCGGGTGCGCTTGACGTAACCGCCACGGGTGATGGTGACGACCATGTCCTCCTCAGGGATCAGGTCCTCCATGGACATGTCCCCGTCGAAGCCGCGCACGATCTCGGTACGACGGTCGTCGCCGAAGCGGTCCACGACCTCGGTGAGTTCCTCGCTGATGAGGTCTCGCTGCATCTGGGGATCCGCCAGGATCTCCTTGTAGCCGGCGATCTCGGTCATCAGCTGGTCGTAGTAGTCCTGGATCTTCTTGCGTTCCAGCGCTGCCAGTTTGCGCAGCTGCATGTCGAGGATGGCGTTGGCCTGGTCATCGTCGATCTCCAGCATCGACTTCAAACCCTCGCGGGCTTCCTCCACCGTGGGGGAGCGACGGATCAGAGCGATGACCTCGTCCAGAGCGTCCAGTGCCTTGAGCAGGCCGAGCTGGATGTGAGCCAGCGCCTCGGCCTTGGCCAGGCGGAACTGAGTGCGGCGGACGATGACGTCCATCTGGTGGTTGACCCAGTGCCGCACGAACCCATCCAGGGAGAGGGTGCGGGGCACGCCGTCCACGAGGGCCAGCATGTTCGCGGAGAAGTTCTGCTGCAGGTCGGTGTGCTTGTAGAGGTTGTTCAGCACCACCTTGGCCACGGCGTCGCGCTTCAACACGATCACGAGCCGCTGGCCGGTACGGCCGGAGGTTTCGTCGCGCATGTCGGCGATGCCCTGGATCTTGCCGTCCTTCACCAGGTCGGCGATCTTGATGGCCAGGTTGTCCGGGTTGGCCTGGTACGGCAGCTCGGTGACCACCAGGCAGGTCCGGCCCTGCAGTTCCTCGACGTTGACCACGGCACGCATGGGAATGGACCCGCGGCCGGTGCGGTAGGCGTCCTCGATGCCCTTGCGACCCAGGATCTGCGCGCCGGTGGGGAAGTCGGGGCCTGGAATGCGCTGGATCAGCGCCTCCAGCAGTTCCTCGCGCGTGGCGTCCGGGTGTTCCAGAGCCCACTGCACGCCGTTGGCAACCTCCCGCAGGTTGTGCGGAGGAATGTTCGTGGCCATACCCACGGCGATACCGGCGGAACCGTTGACGAGCAGGTTCGGGAAGCGGGCGGGAAGAACCGTCGGTTCCTGGTTCTTGCCGTCGTAGTTGGGCATGAAGTCCACGGTGTCCTCGTGGATGTCACGCACCATCTCCATGGCCAGCGGCGCCATCTTGGTCTCGGTGTAACGCGGGGCTGCGGCGCCGTCGTTGCCGGGGGAACCGAAGTTGCCCTGGCCGGTGGCCAGCGGGTAGCGCATGACCCAGTCCTGCACCAGACGCACCAAGGTGTCGTAGATGGCGGAGTCGCCGTGCGGGTGGTAATTACCCATGACGTCGCCGACCACGCGAGCGCACTTGTTGAAACCGCGGTCGGGGCGGTAGCCGCCGTCATACATCGCGTAGAGCACGCGGCGGTGCACGGGCTTGAGTCCGTCACGGACGTCAGGCAGCGCGCGGCCCACAATCACGGCCATGGCGTAGTCGAGATACGAACGCTGCATTTCGGCTTGCAGGTCGACCTGGCTGACCTTGTCGTGCAGGCCGATCTCGGTGGACAGCGGCTGCTCCCCGTCCTGGGGCTGCTGCTCGTCAGTCATGCTGGTTGGTCCTCGAATCCTTGTGTGGAACGAAAGTGGTGTTGGTCTTTGCTGGGGGCTGCGCTTGCGCGGCTATGCCCGACGGCGGGTGCCCGACGTAGGCGGCTCAGCCCCCTTCGCGGGTGCCGTGGGCCGCCTACGGCGGCGCCCGTCAGATGTCCAGGAAGCGGACGTCCTTGGCGTTCTTCTGGATGAAGTCACGACGTGCCTCGACGTCCTCGCCCATCAGTACGCTGAAGACCTGGTCCGCTGCCGCGGCGTCCTCCATGGTGACCTGCAGCAGAGTGCGGTGAGCAGGGTCCATGGTGGTGTCCCAGAGCTCGTGGTAATCCATCTCGCCCAGGCCCTTGTAACGCTGGATGCCGTTGTCCTTGGGGATGCGCTGGTTGTTGGCGTATCCACGCTGCAGTGCGGCGTCGCGTTCCTCGCCGGAGAAGACGTAATCGTGCGGGGCATTGGACCACTTGATCCGGTACAGCGGAGGCTGCGCCAGGTACACGTGGCCGTGCTCGATCAGCGGACGCATGAAGCGGAAGAGCAGCGTCAGCAGCAACGTGGTGATGTGCTGGCCGTCCACATCGGCATCTGCCATGAGCACGATCTTGTGATAGCGCAGCTTGGAGATGTCGAATTCCTCGCCGATGCCCGTGCCGAAGCCGGTGATCATGGCCTGGATCTCCTGGTTGGAGAGTGAGCGGTCCAGGCGGGCGCGTTCCACGTTCAGGATCTTGCCGCGCAGGGGCAGGATGGCCTGGGTGTGCGGGTCGCGGCCACGCTTGGCCGAACCACCTGCGGAGTCACCCTCCACCAGGTAGACCTCGCATTCACGCGGGTCCTTGGAGGAGCAATCCGAGAGCTTGCCCGGCATGCCGAAGGTCTCCAACGGGGACTTGCGGCGGGCGTGATCGCGGGCCTTGCGAGCCGCGATGCGAGCCTGAGCGGAGAGCTGGGCCTTCCGGATGATGTCCTTGGCGGAGTGCGGGTTGCGTTCCAGCCAGTCGCCCAGTCCGTCGGTGATGACGCCCTGAACAAAGCCCTTGGCCACGGAGTTGCCGAGCTTGGTCTTGGTCTGGCCCTCGAACTGGGGCTCACCGAGTTTGACGGAGATGACGGCGGTCAGGCCCTCACGGATGTCGTCACCCGTGAGGTTGTCATCCTTGTCTTTGAGCAGGCCCTGGTCCTTGGCGTAACGGTTGATGAGGCTGGTCAGCGCAGCGCGGAAACCTTCCTCGTGCGTACCGCCCTCATGGGTGTTGATGGTGTTGGCGTAGGTGTGCACCGACTCGGAGTAGGAGTTGGTCCACTGCATGGCGATCTCCACGGAGATCTGCTTATCGGTGTCCTCCGCCTCGAACGCGATGACGTCCGGGTGAACCATCTCGACCTTCTTGGCCGAGTTGAGGTGCTTGACGTAATCCAGCAGCCCCTCTTCGTAGCAGTAGTTCACGCTGCGGTGACGGGGAATGTTCTCCTCGCCGTTGCCGTCCTCGGAGACCACCTCGTCTGCGACTTCCTCGAGCTCGCGCTCGTCCGTGAGGACGATGCGCAGGCCCTTGTTCAGGAAGGCCATCTGCTGGAAGCGGGCGCGCAACGTCTCGAAGTCGTAGTCCACCGTGTCAAAGATGGTGGCGTCCGCGTAGAAGGTCTGGGTGGTGCCGGTCAGCTCGGTGGGCTCACCGCGGGTGAGTTCCTTGACGACCTGGCCGCCGTTGCCGAACTCCATGTTCCACTCGTAGCCATCCTTGCGCACCTGCGTCACGACGCGGGAGGACAGGGCGTTGACCACGGAGATACCCACACCGTGCAGGCCACCGGAGACCGCGTAGCCGCCGCCACCGAACTTGCCGCCGGCGTGCAGGATGGTCATGACGACCTCCACCGTGGGCTTGCCTTCCACCGGGTGCATTTCCACGGGGATACCACGGCCGTTGTCCTCGACCCGGACTCCGCCATCGTCCTGCAGTGTGACCCGGATGGTGTCGCAATAGCCGGCCAGGGCCTCATCCACGGAGTTGTCCACGACCTCGTAGACCAGGTGGTGCAGACCGCGCGGGCCGGTGGAACCGATGTACATACCGGGGCGCTTGCGCACTGCCTCGAGGCCCTTGAGCACGGTGATGGATTCCGCGCCGTACTCCTGCGTGACCTTGCCGTTGCCCACACCCCCCGTACCGGCATGGGCGTGGACCTGATGGTCTGCCCCGGTCTGGGAATCTGCCTGCGGAGCATCCTGAGGCGTAGCTGATGCTGCACCGTCGATGATGTCGTCCTGGCTGGTGTCGTCGTTGTGATCGGTCACGGGGACTCCGGACTCCTTGCACACTTCGTTGAAAGGTCGGCGGCCCAAAAAGGTCGCCGAGTCGAACCAACCGTTATTCTACCGCTTTTGCTGCTCAGCTGCGGCGATCTAGCGCACAGTGATTGTGCTCAGCGGCCCGTGAAGGCACCTCACGGCGATTCGACACCCGCTCATGTGCCTTGACACCGAAGCGTGTCCCATCCTGTCCACGCGGCGTCTGCGCCCATTTTTCGTTCCCGACGCACCCCGGGCACTCAGGGCGCATCTCGGAGGGCACAGGCCGGGGAACCACTTATCCGTAGGTGTCCCGAGGACCCCGACTTCCGGGGGCGCTGCGCGGACCGTGCCGCCAACTCGGGGCGTTGGGCCCGAGCACTCTGATGGTGGTCACCACCCCGTGACCCACAGCGGCGTCGAAGCGTTTGAGCAACTCGTGCTGCATCAACCGCAGCTGAGTGGCCCATGACGTGGAATCACAACGGACGGTTACCGTCGCGTTCTCGAAGGACTCCGGTTTCGAGTGCGTCGCCACCGACGGACCCACGATCTCATCCCATCTGGTCAGCACAGACCCCACGGCCACCGGGTCGCTCCACCCACGCGAACGGATTAGAGACGTCAGGGCCCGCCCCAGACCCACGGGGTCCCGGGGATCGTCTCCGGGACCGCTCAGATTCCCACCGTCTGCGGTGCTGGCCTTGCGCCGCGCCTTGTCCCGCTTCTTGGCACGGGCCACCTGGGCCGCCCCTCGGCGCACCTCCCCGTGTTGCTCGGCCACCAACCGGGCCCTGGCCAGGGTGACGCTCGGGGCGTCCGTATCAGCCAGACTGACGTCACCCGGAAGATCTGCGGGACGTTCGTTCGATTCCTCGGGAGCCAACGGATACTCAGGTGTCGGGTGGAGCGGGTCAGACATCGTCGCCCTCACCACCCACACGTCCGGTTTCCGAGGCACCGGCCCCCGCCGCGCCTCCGGCGTCCGCGAGGTCAGCCTCGGGCTCGACCTCGCCGACAGCACCAGCATCGAGGTCAGCGTCCTCGAGTGCAGTGGGCTCTTGACCGATCCATCCAGGCCCCACAGGCACCAGGGTGGCGTCCAATTCCGGAGGAACATCCTCTCTCACGGCAGCCGTGACAATCACTTGCTGGGCGTCATGCACGGTGGAGACCAGCGCGGCCCTGCGCCTGGCATCGAGCTCGGCAAAAACATCATCGAGCATCAACACAGGGCGCGACGCCGGACGCGGATCGTCCTCCGTCAGGACAGCGTAGGAGGCCAGCCGGAGTGCCAACGCCATGGACCAGCTCTCCCCGTGCGACGCGAAACCCTTGGCCGGCGCGGCCCCCAGCCCCAACACCACCTCGTCACGATGTGGACCCACCAGGGTCAGCCCACGGTCCAATTCCCGCCGCCGCGCTTGAGTCAGCGCCTGCAGCATGAGGCCCTTCAGGGCCTCATCGGTGGCACCGACCAACTCGACGGCCGCGTGCGGACCGGGCCCCACGACGTCGGCCATAGGAGGAAGCACACCGTCAACGCCCGTGGCGGTGGACAGGTACCGAGCCGTGGCCGGCTTGGAACCGTCGGTCAGCGAGGCATACGAAGCCTCCAGATGCGGCCCCAGCAGCCCCAGCACGTGCACACGATTGCGCAGCATTCGAGCCCCATGAACGGCCAGATGCTCGTCCCAGACGTCGAGCGTCGCGGCGTGCCCGTCCGTGAAACGACCGCCACCGGCGCGGACCGACTTCAACAAAGCATTGCGCTGCTTCAGCACGCGCTCATACTCAGAGCGCACGGCCGCCTGGTCAGGACGGAGCTGAACCACCAGATCGTCGATGAATCGGCGCCTGGCACCAGGATCTCCGTTGACCAGTTCCAGATCTTCGGGGCTAAACAACACAGATCGCAGAATGCCGAGCGCCTCACGAGCGCGCTGCGGATTCGACCGATTGATCCTGGCACGGTTGGCGCGCCCAGGGATCAGTTCCAGCTCCACGTCGGTCCGCTGCGTCCCGCGGAGCACTCGCGCACCGATCCAGGCATGTTCCGCTCCAAACCGGATCAACGGAGCGTCATGGGCAACCCGGTGAGAATCCTGTGTGGACAGGTACGCAAGCGCCTCGACGACATTGGTCTTGCCGACCCCGTTCTGCCCCACGAGGACCGTGACTCCCTCGGCGAGGTCCAACTCGGCACGGGAGTAACTACGGAAGTCCTGCAAGGTCACATGGGTGACGATCACGTTTGTTTCCTCCAGACGCCTATGCCGGCAACCGGTGCCCGACGGTGTGCTGCCGGCCGGAACTTCAAGCTCAGACCCCGCCGGAAACGATCAGGCGCTGGGCAGGCGCACCGGCATGACCAGGTACCGGAAGGACGTGTCATCCTCGCCGGATTCGTCGTGCTGGGCCGTGAGCATGGCCGGCTTGGGTGCAGACGTGAAGGAGAAACGCACAAACTCCGCGTCGAAGGCTCCGAGTCCTTCGGAAAGGTAGGCGGGATTGAACGCCACGGTGATCGGCTCACCATCCAACACCGTCTCGATCAGTTCCTCCGCCTGAGCGTCCTCTCCCGTGCCGGCGTCGAGCGAGACCTGGCCGTCGGTGAAGGCCAACCGAATGGGAGTGTTGCGTTCCGCGACGACAGACACGCGTCGAGCCGCCTCGCTCAGGGATTGGGTGGCGACGGAGGCATGGATCGGGGTGGACTCCGGGAAGAGCGAGCGGATCTTCGGGTAATCGCCATCCACCAGCAGGGTCGTGGTGCGGCGCGTCCCGGAGGAGAAGCCCATGAGATCGCCCTTCTCCGAGAGGGAGATGGTCAGGTCACCGGCGCCGCCAAGGGTCTTGGCGACCTCCAACAACGTCCGTCCCTTGACCAGGGCAGAGGTCGTGATCTCCGGGGAGACCGGCCGCCAGGTGGTCTCACGCATGGCCAGACGGTAGCGGTCCGTGGCCAAAAGGGTTAGCTGTTCCCCGACGAATTCGAGCTTGATACCGGTCAGGATCGGCAAGGTGTCGTCCTTGGACGCTGCCACGTTCACCTGGGCCACTGCCTTGGCGAACTCCGCCCCATCGATCACGCCGATCGGTTCCGGCTGCTGGGGGAGTCGCGGGTACTCGTCCACCGGCATGGTGGACAGATGGAAACGTGCGCGTCCGGCCTTGACCTGGACCTTGTTCCCGTCGGTTTCGAACGTCACCGTGGCTTGCGGCAGCGAGCGGCTGATCTCCGCGAGGAGCTTTCCGGACACCAGAATGCGGTCCGCTTCCTGAACATCCGCCTCGATCTCCAGGTGCGCACTGGTCTCGTAGTCGAAGGCCTCGAAGGTCACTGTGGACTCATCAGCAGTGATGAGGATTCCGGAGAGGACGGGAGAGGCAGGACGCTGAGCCAGCGAACGGGCCGTCCAGGTCACCGCTTCGGTCAGGACATCGCGCTCGACGCTGAACTTCACTTTCCTTCTCCACCTCTCTTGCACCACGCCATGAGCATGATGTCGGTTCCGTATCAGGCGCCCTTCGCGACGACCGGCTCAAGACATGGGGCCAGCAGCAGAAGGGCTGCTTGGCAAGCTTACCCGGCTGCCGTGACCCAAGGGTGGTGAGTTTCTCAACGTTGTGGATAGCGCTCCTGCAGAGCGGATGGAACCCAGTTTCAAACGATGACGAAAGCCGGGGCTGGAACTCAGTTCCACCCGTCCGCCGCACTCAGCCTGGTTTTGCGGTGAGAACGCTGGTGGGTAGGAGGTCGGCGGGAGGGGGAACCTCTCAGGGTGTGCCTTGTTTGGTATCTGAGGCGCTGGAGGTGGTGCTTTTGGGTGGTCTGACTTGCAACAGAGGAGCTGCCGTAGCGCGGACGAGGGGGAAAGGTGAAATGTTGTCTGGATGGTGATGAGACAGGGAGGAGTGTTAGTAACCGTTGTGGAAACTGTGGATAACTGTCTGCAGCCCCGATTTTCGCGGATTTTCGGTGTGGACCGGGTGTGCAGAAGATCGGTGGCTTCGCACTGGGCCGATGTGGACAGCGGAACCGCGTATCGGCAGTGTCCACAAGCCGACGCTATAGGTCCACAGGTTGTCCCCTCGATGTGACCAGGTTGTCCACCCCGGGCCACATCACCTGACCTGCGGCCGGTACTCAGTCTCGAGACTGCTTGATCTTGTTGGTCAGCTCGGTGACCTGGTTGAAGATGGCCCTACGCTCCGCCATGAGCTCACGGATCTTGCGGTCGGCATGGATCACGGTGGTGTGATCGCGACCGCCCATCATCTCCCCGATCTTGGGCAGGGACATGTCCGTCAACTCACGCAACAAATACATGGCGATCTGCCGCGCCGTCACCAAGGTCCTGGTCCGGGACTTCGAATTGAGCTCATCGATCGTTAGCTCGAAGTACTCCGCAGTATTGGCCACGATGGACTGCGGCGTGATCACCTGAGTGTCCTCATCGGTGATGAGGTCCTTCAACACCTTCTCCGCCACATCCACCGTGACCGGCTGCCGGTTGAGCGAGGCATAAGCCGTGACCCGGATCAGGGCCCCCTCCAACTCACGGATATTCGTGGAGATGCGAGAAGCGATGTACTCCAGGACGTCATCCGGGGCTGACAGCCCCTCAGCCGTGGCCTTCTTCCGCAGAATCGCGATACGGGTCTCCAGCTCTGGCGGCTGGATATCCGTCAGCAAACCCCACTCGAAGCGCGACCGCATCCGATCCTCAAAGCCGGAGAGCTGCTTGGGCGGCAGGTCGGAGGTGATCACCACCTGCTTGTTGTGGTTGTGCAGCGCGTTGAACGTATGGAAGAACTCCTCCTGCGTGGCGTCCTTGTTCGCAAGGAACTGGATGTCATCGATCAGCAGGATGTCCACGTTGCGATAGGTCTGCTTGAAACTGGTTCCCTCGTCATCGCGGATCGAGTTGATGAAGTCGTTGGTGAACTCCTCAGAATTCACGTAGCGGACCCGGATTCCCGGGAACAGGTAGCGGGCGTAGTGGCCAATCGCGTGCAGGAGGTGGGTCTTCCCCAACCCCGAGCCGCCATAGATGAACAGCGGGTTGTACGCACGAGCCGGCCCCTCAGCAACGGCAACGGCAGCGGCATGGGCAAAGCGGTTCGAGGAACCGATCACGAACGTATCGAAAACGTACTTCGGGTTCAGCCTGCCGAACTCCGAGGAATTGGAGGGGGGAGTGGGCTGCGGCCCAGGCACCCGTGCGTGGGGGATGGACCGATGATCTTGGCCTGATACCTCGTCCAGAGGGGACTCATGCGGCACAACGTCTTCTTCAACTGGCCCAGGTGACGGCTCCGGCAACGGGCCCACGGGTCGTTCAAGCCGATCCAGCTGAGACACTTCCACGTGTTCCGCAGGTTTCGGGGAGCTCTCCTCCAAGGACGAGTCGATGCTGTAAGCACACTGCACCTGGTGACCGAAGGCAGCCGTCAGAGCCTCAGTCAACGGTTCCTTGATCTGGTTCTCCATGATCTGCCGATGCATGGCGCTGGGTACCGCCAACAGCAAAGTGGATTCCATGAGCCCGAGCGGGTGGGCAGAGGAAACGAAGCCACGCTGCCTGGGTGTGACTCGATGATCCTGTTCCAAAGTGCGTTGCACCTGGAGCCAGGCCCTGTCCACGCTGTGGGATACTTCTGCGTTCACCTGTGCCTCTTGTCCTGCTCGTCATACCGCGTACTGGCCGTGGCGCGTCTTTTCGTGAAAAAAGATGCCGTCGTCACGACGCGGTCCCCTGGTACGAGTCACGAAGGGGACACGAACACCTACGGTACCCGGTATCAACACCTCTTATCCACAGACCTTCTACACATGCTGGGGACAAAAGAGCCCCGGAACCATCGCTATCCCCAGACTTGTCCCCATCTTGTGGATAACTTGGGTGAACAGGGGGTGGATGACGGGGCTCGCAGATGAACGGCAGTCGGCAGCCGCCCACTCGAGCTCGGGGCCCGGACTTTCCCGTGAATCCGGGCGTGGCGTTGCTCACCCGTGTTTGACCGTGATCCCCCGCGTCGTCTACCGTTAACAAGTCTCACCATGCATGGGGCCGGTGTTTCACGCCAGCCACCCAAGCATGGAAAGAGTCCAGGACCACCACATGGTGGACGCATCCATCCCGTTGTAACCCCGGTACCGCCGGTGGTCATCCGTGACGGGCGATGCCCCACGAGAACGATGTCAATGGAGTGTGAACCGTGAGCAAGCGGACCTACCAGCCCAATAACCGCCGTCGTGCCAAGAAGCACGGCTTCCGTCTGCGCATGCGTACCCGTGCAGGCCGCGCAATTCTGTCGACCCGCCGCACCAAGGGTCGCAAGGCGCTCTCCGCCTGAGTCGCTGAACCGACCTGGTCGACGAGGTCGCTCAAATGTTGCCGCGTATCCACCGTCTCAGTGACGGACGCGAGCTGAACACCACAGCGCGTTCCGGCACCCGTGCAGGGTGCCGGAACTTCGTCGTATCTACGGTCGTTCAACCTGTTGGGTCCACCGGACCCAGCCGATTCGGTTTCATCGTCTCGAAGCAGGTGGGTAATGCCGTGACACGCAACCTCGTCAAACGGCGCCTTCGGGAGATTGCTTGGACCATGATCTCGGATGAACATCGGACGGGAATCGACGTGGTCGTCCGGGCGCTGCCCGGGTCCGCGACAGCGGACTATTCCAAGTTGGACCGCGATCTACGCAAATGCCTGCATCGAGGTCTGAGCGGCTCCCGCACGTGAAACCAGATCACGGTGACGTGCACGGGGTGGACGGTGCGGATCTGCTGAAACAGCTTGGCCCTGCCCCGGTTCTGCCGGCAGACCAAGTACCACCGACCCCTTGGTGGCGCTACCTGCTGGACCTGCCTCGATATGCGGTGATAGGGCTGCTCAAGCTCTACAGATTGGTGATCTCACCGATCTACGGTCAGGTCTGCGGGTACTTCCCGAGTTGCTCTGCCTATGGGTTGGAAGCCGTCACGGTCCATGGGGTCCTCAAAGGTGGTTGGTTGACCACCAAACGAATCCTGCGCTGTAACCCCTGGGCGCGGGGTGGGATCGATCCGGTCCCCCCTGGCAAGCGGATTTGGCCGGAAGGCCGGGCACCCAGAATCATTGAACTGAATCACCCTCCTCTACCCGAGGAGCACCACTCCTCCTGAGGGAGGAGTGCACTGACGACCGCGGCAGCCGCCGTTCCACGCCTGTACAAGGAGCAAACGAGACAACATGGGCTTCATCGATACGATCCTGACCCCCTTCAAGTGGGTGATGTCCTGGCTCCTGTACATCTTCCACGAGCTCTTCAGCATTGTCGGGTTGGATCCTGACTCGGGCTGGACCTGGGCGTTGTCCATTGTTTTCGTGACCGTCGTGGTCCGCGCGGCTCTGATTCCGCTCTTCGCGCGGCAGATCCGTGCTCAGCGCGCCATGCAGGCACTTCAGCCTGAACTCAAGAAGCTTCAGGCCAAGTACAAGGGCAAGAAGGACCAGCTCTCGCAGCAGGCCATGCTTGCTGAACAGCGCGCATTGTTCAAGAAGAACAACACGGGCATGTTCTCCTCCTGCCTGCCGCTGCTGGTGCAGATGCCGTTCTTCTTCTCCCTGTACCGCGTGCTCTTCACCGCCTCCAAGGCCAGCGACCAGGGCGAGTCGATCGCAGCGCTGTCAGTCGAGCGCGTGCAGAGCTTCGATAATTCCTCGATCTTCACCGCGAAGCTCTCCGACACCTTCTTGGGCCAGTTCAACGGCTCGGGCGGGGCGAACGGCGCGGTCCTGGTGGTCTCGGTCGTGATGATCCTGGCCATGACGGCATCGCAGTTCTTCACCCAGCGCCACCTCATGACGAAGAACATGTCTCCCGCTGCCATGCAGGGGCCCTTCGCCCAGCAGCAGAAGCTCATGCTCTACATCCTGCCGCTGGTTTTCGGTATCGGTGGCATCAACTTCCCCATCGGTCTGCTCATCTACTGGACGGCCACCAACGTCTGGACCTTGGGTCAGCAGATGTGGGTTATCAAGCACAACCCAACCCCGGGCTCGCTTGCTGAGAAGGAACTCAATATCCGCCGGGCCGCCAAGGGCCTGCACCCGTTGGGTAAGACCAAGGACGACGCGGCCAAGGAGGCTGAAGAGGCCAAGAAGCTGGAAGAGCAGAAGGGCCAGCGTCAGCAGCCGCAGCGCAAGAACCGGAGGAAGAAGTGACTCAGGAGAACCAGGAACTGGACCCCGATGCGACTCTGTCTGCGCAGCCGGCCGAGCCTGCGGTGGAGCCTGTAGAGGACACGCAGGAGAACGACCAGAACGTCAAGAGCGCCCTCGACAGCGAGGGAGATGCTGCCGCTGACTACCTCGAGGAACTCCTGGATATTGCCGACCTCGACGGTGATATCGACATCGAGGCCAAGAACGGGCGCGTCTACCTGTCCGTCACGGCCGAGGACGGCGACGCAGCCGGCCTCGAGTCCCTGGTCGGCGAAGACGGTGCCACGTTGGACGCATTGCAAGATCTGACCCGACTTGCAGCACTTGCTGCAACGGGGGAGCGCTCGCGCGTCATCATCGATATCGCCGGCCACCGTTCCCGCCGTGGCGAACGCCTAGCCAGCCTGGTCCAGACCGTCGTGGATACCGTCAAGGAGACCGGCGAGCCCAAACACCTGGACCCCATGACGCCGTATGAGCGCAAGCAGGTCCATGACCTCGTCGCAGATGCCGGCCTGGAATCCGATTCGGAAGGCGAGGGTTCTCGCCGCCACGTCGTGGTTCGTCCCGAAGCCTGATCCATGAACCACCAGGACAACAGCCTTCGCCCCGGAGAGGGCCCGGAGGGGCCTCGAATCGACGCCTCCACGGTCGCCATCGCACCAGAGGACGCTCCCCGCCCGTCGGGCACCGAATTCGAGGCAGTGCAGCACTACTTCGGTGACCGTGCAGATCTGGCCCAGCGCTATGTTGGCCACCTCGTCTCCACGGGCATCGAATGGGGCCTCGTGGGACCGCGAGAGATCCCCCGCATCTGGGGCAGGCACGTGCTCAATTGCGCCGCGCTCGTAGAGGTCATCCCAGAAGGTGCACTTGTCGCAGACGTGGGCTCAGGGGCAGGTCTCCCGGGCCTGGTTCTCGCCTTGGCGCGTCCGGATCTGATGATGATCCTGATTGAGCCGCTGGAGCGCCGCTGCCAGTGGCTGGACATGGTCGTTGAGGACTTGGGTCTCGGTGACCGCGTAGATGTGGTGAAGGCCCGCGCCGAACAGGTCGTTGAGACCATCGACGCCGATATCGTCACTGCTCGCGCCGTGAAGGCCCTCAAGACGCTCGTACCGCTGACGTTGCCTCTGATTCACGGGCACGGCGAGTTGCTGGCGCTTAAGGGCCGTAGCGCCCAGGACGAGATCGAGAAGGCCGCCAAGATCATCCGCAAACACAAGGGGCGTGACGCCTCCGTCTTGACCCTGGGTGCGGAGGTCTTGGAGGAACCGACCACGGTGGTCCGCGTGCGCGTCTGACCGCCCCTCCATCACGCGGCACCGCCGCTCACCCAAGCGGTCGGCCACGGGGGATAGACTCGATCCTGACGGGTTTCTTGGCATGCGGCCGTGATCTGTCCGCACGATCTGGTGGAATATTTCTCCACGTATAGACCTCGCAAGCTCAACGAAGGATGGCATGAACCAGCACAGCGCCAAGCGCACCGCTGAAACGGTGACAGCGACCATCCCTCATCTGGCCCAGCCGCACACGCGCTACCTCACCGTGAGCAACCAGAAGGGCGGAGTCGGTAAGACGACCACCACCGTCAATTTGGCTGCTGCGTTGGCCGCCGCTGGCTATCAGGTGTTGGTCGTGGATATCGATCCGCAGGGAAACGCCTCGACCGCCCTCGGCATCGACCACCATGCCGGTATCGATTCCGTTTACGACGTTCTGATCAACGACGTCCCCTTGGAGTCCGTGGTTCTTCCGTGTCCCGACGTGGACAATCTGTCGGTCGCTCCGGCCACGATTGATCTGGCAGGGGCGGAAGTGGAGCTGGTGGCGCTCGTCGCCAGAGAACAGCGGATGAACCGAGCGGTGGCCGCCTACGAGAAGTACCGTGCTGAGGCAGGGTTGCCCCGGCTCGACTTCGTCTTCATCGACTGCCCTCCTTCGCTCGGGCTGCTGACCGTGAATGCGTTCGTGGCCGCCCGTGAGGTGCTGATCCCCATTCAGTGCGAGTACTACGCACTCGAGGGTCTGAGCCAGCTCCTGAACAATATCCAGATGATTCAGAAGCACCTGAACTCTGATCTCGTGGTGTCCACGATTCTGCTGACCATGTATGACGGCCGGACCAACCTGGCCGCGCAGGTAGCGGAGGAAGTCCGCGAACACTTCCCGGAACAGGTACTGCGCTCCGTGATCCCGCGTAGCGTGCGGGTGTCGGAAGCACCGTCGTACCAACAGTCAGTCATCACCTACGATCCATCCTCGACCGGTGCCTTGGCGTACTTGGCCGCAGCCGAAGAGATCGCAGCAAAGACGTCCGCCTGAGAACGAGGCCTGGTTTTCTCTTTCACTCCAGGTCCCACCTCACCAGGAGTAGCTTCGCACTCTCCAAGTTGTTGCGCACGCTCTAGATAGCTGGGCACTCTCCCGTTCACTGCGTTAGTCAGCGCTTCAGCAGGTCTAGTTCAGCAGTTCTTGGGCCACACCGTGCGGCACTGAGCTCCTTTTGCAAAACTCTACTTCTACAGCTTGAATGCCGTGTAGCAAGTCGCCAGTGCGCCTCTCTCCCAGGGTGACGATTTCACCTGACCTTGGGGTTAGGGTAAAAGGCACCTCCAGGCCATGAATTGGTGACGTTGGTTGTGCCGGCAGGGCACCGAGCGATTGAGCTCGCACTGTGACTGTTCCGTTCGGCCATTCGACCTGCCATCTCGTCTTGCACCCCTGGTGCCGGCTCAAGCTTTTCCTTAGGTGTGCTTGTGGGCTGGCTCCGTTCGGGCTTGCTCCGTTCCGTGC
>JBQDZM010000023.1:0-6764 GCA_052108535.1 Galactobacter sp.
CCACCACAAGCGCAAGGCTCGAGCACTTGCCAGCGGAAACGTTGGTCGAGGTTCGGGCCTTGTTGGCGTCTGCGGCCCGGTCAGAGCGTAGGCGACATCGAGCCGCTGGTCATGCCGTGGCGCTATAGCGTTGGCGGGCGGCTTCGCCACTCGTGCCGATCGCCTCGCCCACCTCGCCCACCTCGCGCCAAGACAGGCTTTGCTCGCGCACGGCTTCGGCGAGCTCCTTCTCGGCGGCGTCGCGTCGCCAGGCGGCCAGCTTGACCGCCATTGTCGCAGGGAGGAGGGCGTCCTGATCGCAGGCCTTCGGGTCGTAGTTTTCGAAAGCGTCGGCCAACTCGTCGGCACGGGCCGTGATGCCGTCTATGGAGCGTCGAGTCATGGTGGTTCACCTCAGATACTTGGTTCGGGCCGGGCGCATGAATTCCGCCCATGCGGAAGGATACGACTATGATCCAACTGCCCCGCACCCCCGTTACTGCCGCGTCGCGTGAACGGATCGTGGCTTGGCTGAACTCACCCGAGATCGGGGCTGGGTTTCTCGCCGACGATGTGAAGTTCTCGTTGCTGCTGCTGGACCAGTACGAGGCCGGCAAGGATCGTATCCTCGCCGAACGGGCTGAGCTCGGCGAGCTCTCTTGGCTCGGCGGACCCGCCCTCGGGCCGATCGAATGGCCCCGCACCCGCGACGGGGAACCGCTGGCACATATCGCCACGATCCTGTTGAGCGGAGCACAGGCGCTGGTCGAGTCGCCCGACTTCATCGAGTCCGACTGGCCAGAGCCTGCTCCCCGCCTCCCGGAGACCGGGTACTTGGAGGTGTTTCACCACCTGGGAACCTACGGCAACCCTGAAGATGACGGCAATGGCGGCTGGCTCGTCCGCCACGTCCCGTGCGATGAGGAGACCGTTCCACCTCTGGTCGACTCCCCTAAGGACCTCGACGTGCCGCAGGAGGTATGTCAGCCGGTGCTTCTCGCGGCCGGGTTTGGCGTTCCGTCAGCCGTTGAATTCGTGGATGCCGAGGAGTCGGTTTTCGCTGCGGCGGAGCGGGTCGAGGAGGAGACGCATGCGGCGTGGACGGCATGGCGTCGTGGTGTCGAGAAGGTGCGCGAGCCGGTGTTCCCCATCTCGCATCTGTACGGGCATAGCGACTCCGGAACTGAGTACGCCCACGATGTTCTCCGGGAGGTCCGTCCGTTGCGCGACGAGGCCGATGCGTATGTGCTCGTGTTGTCGGTGGAGAGCTGGACGCACTTCGAGGGCTGGTTCGGCGATGCAGGGAACTTTGAGGTCTGGATGCGCGCCACAGACCTTAGTGAGCGCCGCTTTGACCAGGCTTGGTGCATGATCCGCACCGACCACTGAGGACTGGCGAGGGTGTGCAGGGATCCTAGCCCGGCCACGCGCTAGGTAGGATCTGCGCCATGAAGACGGATGAGAAGACGCTGCGGCGGGTCTACCGGATGCCGTTCTCCGAGGTGTATCCCCACTACGTCACCAAGGTGGAGCGCAAGGGCCGCACTAAGGCCGAGCTTCATCAGGTCATCACCTGGTTGACCGGTTTTGACGAGGCCGAGATCGAGCAGCATTTGGTGGAGGCGACGACGTTCGAGGAGTTCTTCGCCGACGCGCGGCTGAACTCCAATGCGCCGCTGATCACCGGCGTTGTGTGCGGGGTACGGGTTGAAGACATCGAGGACCCAGTCATGCAACAGGTTCGCTACCTGGACAAGCTGGTCGATGAACTAGCGCGGGGTAAGGCCATCGAGAAGATCCTGCGTTCCTGAACACGGCGGAGCACTCAAGGCCTCGACCACTGCCGGGCGGGACCAGGTTTCCGTGGGACGTGCGCCGGATCGGAGCACGTCTCACGAAAACCTGGTCCCCTACAAGGACCCGCACCAACGACAGGACTCAGCCCGCGGACACAGGGCTCAACTCCAGCCGCGGCCAGGTGGACGTGTCCCGCAGGAACTGCCGATCATGCGAAGAGACCACCACTGCGGCCGCCGTCATCCGCAGCGCCTGCGAGAGTTCATCCACCAGCGCCATCGAGAGGTGGTTGGTGGGTTCGTCCAGTAACACCACGTGCGGTCGCGCGGCCAGCGTCATGGCCAGGTCCAGCCTGCGTCGCTGCCCCACCGACAGCGATTCCACCGCAAGCCCGGCCTCCCGGGACCGCAGCAGCCCCAGGTGCGACAACCCCACGGCATCACCGGCGTCGAGCAGCCCACGGGACACCAAGGACTCCACGTGTGAGGAGTACACCTGCGCCGCGCGGACCCCGCCCGGGAGCGAACTTTCCTGGCGCAGAAAACCCAGCCGAACGCCGCTTGGCACATGAACCTGGCCAGTTTCTGGCGCCAAGACGCCGGAAGCGATACCGAGCAGCGTGGACTTCCCGGCGCCGTTGGGGCCGGTCACCACCAGCCGATCGCCGCTGCCCAGCGAGAAGGAGACCGGTCCGAGCAGGCGTCCGGGAAGAGAGACGTCGGCCAGCTGAAGCACCTTCCCCGCGCGCGCTGGCAGATCCGGGAAACGGAACGCCTGCGGTGGCTGGGGCATGGTGACGGCGTGGGTATCCAACGCCGCTTGCCGCCGGTGAACGCTGCGCACCGTTGAGTCCGCACGCGTGGCGCGCCCGTGCTTCGGCGACCCTTTCTCCGGTCGCCAGCCGGACACGAGCCGGTTCTGAGCTGCCGTGAGATCCTGCTGCAGGCGCGCATGCTCCGCCTGCTGCGTCTGGTACTCCTGCTCCCACCTGGCCAGCTCGGACGCCCGCGCCGAGCGGTATTCGGCGTACCCACCACCGTGCACCCGGGGGCGCCCGTCCGGGGTGGGGTCCAGGTCAACGAATGTGTCCGCGACATCCTGCAGCAACGCCCGGTCATGACTGACCAGCACCACCGCACCACGGCGTGAACGCAATTGCGTCGTGAGGAAGGTCAGCCCGTCCGCGTCCAGGTGGTTGGTCGGCTCGTCAAGCAGCAGGAAATCGTGACTCGCCCCGAGCAGGCAGGCCAGCCGCACCCGGTGGCGTTGCCCCACGGACATCGAGGCCAGCCGCCGGGACCGATCCGTGATCGCACCAAGCGCCTCGAGCGCCACCTGGATACGCCGATCGGCGTCCCACGCGTCCAGCGCCGTGGCCTCCTCCAGCGCGGCCGCGTATTCGTCCTCGTTTGCTATGCCCGACGGCGCGTTCCCGGCACCCGCGGTGATCTCGCCTTGGGCGAGGGCCGCCGTGGCGGCCTCGAAGCGCGCCAGCGCGCTGCGTTCGGCCGCGATCGCCTGGTCCACGACGTGGGCCACCGTGTCCGCCGAGGCGGGGAGCTCCTGGTCCGCCATAGCCAGGCTGCCGTGCCGGTGCACGGCTCCGGAGCTGGGTTCCAGGGCGCCGGCGAGCACCTGGAGGAGTGTGGATTTGCCTCGGCCGTTCTCGCCCACGATCGCGACCCGGGATGCGGGACTGATGGAGAGATCAACGGCGTGGAGGATCTGGTTTCCGGCGCGGGAGACGTCGACGCCGGAGAGGGTCAATTGCGCGTGAGAGCGCAAGGAAAGGGTAGGGGTGTGCATTGTGTACCTTCGTGAGCATGGGCACGCAGACCGGACCGCGCGAAGCGGTGGTGGGGTGCCCGGCGGGTCAGGCCACGGCCGTGTCAGGCCGTAGGCGTGAGGACGCATGAACCACGCGGGCGTCGAGTTGCTCGGCGCGCGCTGTGGTCAGGGACCCGGCTCAGAGGAAGTACAAATACTGCATGTGCACCAGTGTAGGGGCTGGGTTGCTCACCTGTCTTTCAAGCGTGGGAAGCGCCACGCGATCAATGCCAGAGAGACCGCGATGATGCCCAGGCACCAGGCCACCGCGACGAGGGCGGCGTAGGGGGCGGTTGCGTCGGGGGCCGGCGCCGCGGCGTGGAGCAATGACCGCAACGCGTCCGTCAAGGGATTCACCGGCTGGTAGGTGGCCACCGGCTGCAGCCAGGACGGCATGGTTGCGATCGGCACGAACGCCCCGGAGAGATAGGGGAGGAATAGGAGGAAGAACCCGTAGCCATTGGCGGCCTCGGGGCTGGAGGAGATCAGGCCGATGAACGCGAAGAGCAGCGTGATCGCCAGGATCCAGACCGTGATGAGGCCCAGCGCCGCCGTCCACTCCGCCAGGCCAGCACTGGGGCGGAAGCCGATGGCAAAGGCCACGCCAATGACCGCAGCCGTGGCCACCAGATTCCGTAACAGCGAGGCCACCACGTGCCCCACCAAAACGGTCACGGGTGGGGAGGGCAGCGTGCGGAACCTGCGCATAGCACCCAGGGAGACGTCGCGATTCACTGCCACCGCCGTGGAAGACGCGCCGTAGGAGGCACACAACACCACCACGCCGGGAACCACGTAATCCACGTAGTCGCTGCCGAGGATCGCGCCTCCGAACACCACCGTGAAGAGCAGCATCAGGATCACGGGTAGGGCGATGGCCATGATGAGACCTTCGCCGTCGCGCAAACTGTGGCGCAGACTGCGGCCGATGAAGACCCGAGAGGCCGTGATGACCCCGGCAGGACGCGGTTGCGGGGAGGCCGGGCCGGTGACTGTGGCGATCTGCTGATTCATGCTGACTCCTGGTCAAGGGGTAGGTGGTGGGAACCCGTCAGTGCCATGAACGCGTCGTCCAGGCTGGGCCGGGTCAGTTGCACTTGTGCTTCGGGGTGGACACCCTCAGCGCGTAGCGCCTCGATGACGGAGCCGGCGCTGCCATCGGTGTCCACGTTGAGCACCTGCTCCCCGGTGTTGCTCGTCAGGATCAGGCGCTGCGAACCCACCGCGGAGGTGAGGGCCTCCGCCGTGCCGTCGGCCCGGATACGTCCTTGGTGCAGCAACACGATGCGCTGGGCCAAGGCCTCCGCCTCCTCCAAGGTCTGCGTGGTCAGCAGGATGGTGGTGCCTAGCTGGGCGACGGACCGGATGAGTTCCCAAAGAGCGCGACGGCTGGTGGGGTCCAAGCCGGTGCTCGGTTCATCGAGGAAGAGCACCTCGGGCCGGGTGATGAGGGAGGCTGCGAGGTCGAAGCGGCGTCGGATGCCGCCCGAGCAGGCGGCGAGCGGCCGCCGGGAATCCGCGCCCAGACCGAATTGCTCCAACAGTTCATCAGTTCGGGCTCGCGCGCCGGAGCCCAGCCCGCGGAGTCGAGCCAACATCATCAGGTTCTCTCGTCCGGTGAGCAGGTCATCCAAGGTGGTGGCCTGGCCTGTGACCGAGATAAGCCTGCGGACGCCCACGGGGTCCTTCGTCACGTCGATCCCGTGGATCTTGGCGGTGCCGGAATCCGGGCGGGTGAGGGTGGTGAGGATGGAGACCAGAGTGGTCTTACCGGCTCCGTTGGCGCCCAGCAGCGCGGTGATCCCGGGCTCCACGGTCAGGGTCAGGTCGGTGAGGACCGGATGGTCGTAGGTCTTACTGAGGTGGTCTACCTCGACGGGGAGAGTCACAGCGACTCCTTTCGTGTATGCGGCATACAGTGTGCAATACATACTGAGTATGTGCAACACAGTTTCTGTGGCACGCAGAAGTCGTAGAGTGGGGGCTGGTGCCGGTCATCGGCCGGTACGCCAAGCCCACACCCACACCGCTCAAGGAGTTGCCCGTGGATCAGGAAGTTGTCCCCCGGCTCCTCGCCCAAGCCTGGGGCGTGGCCGTGGCCCCTCAGCGAGGCCCAAAACGCGAACTCACCCACGAGGGCATCGTGGATGCAGCGATGGCGCTCGCCGACACCGAGGGGCTCGAGGCGGTCACCATGGCCAGGGTCGCCAAGAGCTTCGGGTTCACCACTATGGCGCTCTACCGCTACGTCACCTCCAAGGACGACCTCCATCAGCTCATGGCAGATGCCGTGTTGGCCCAGGCCGATTGGCTGCTGGACGAATCCGAATGGCGCCAGGCGCTGCCGCTCTGGGCGGTCATCATGGAACGCTCTTATGTGGACCACCCCTGGGCTTTGCAGATCCCTTCCACCCCTGAAACGCATCTGATGCCAGGCAGGATGCGGGCTGCAGACGCCGGGCTGCGTGCACTTCGCTCACTGAACGCGGAGCCAGAGGTCAAGGATGCGGCTCTTCGGATGGTTGCGGCTGTGGTCAGGGGGCTCGCGCTCGTCACGCCCGCCTCCGGTGAGCGGCGCTCAGTGAGTCAGGAGACCGCTGAACTGCTCAAGGAAGTGGTCGCGGACGCGCACCTGGTGGATGTCGAGCCGCTACTCCGGGACGTCTGGCTGGCGGATCCCGCCGACGTGGGTGGCATCGAGGTGGTTGGCGCAGACCTTGGGCAGGCGACGGGCCCCGCGGGGGCCGACACCCAGGCGTCGGACAGGATGAAATCAACGCTGCAGGCGGCGCTGTCCCTGATCGTGGACGGGCTCGGCCGGCGCCACGAGGATGGGGAACCGCTGGCACCGCACCAGGAGCGAGGTCCGCAGGAGGAGTGGGAGCTCGCCGAGGTGGAGCTCACTCGGCTTTCCACGCTGCGTAAGCGGACCCAACGCACGCTGAAGGACCTGGAGAAACGAGAGGCCAAGGCTCGCGCGGCGCGGGACAAGGCGAAGGCCTTCGCTAAGGAGGCGGCCAAGGCCGGCAAGCGGGCGTGACGTTCAGGTCGCGTTCACCGAGCGTTCCGGTATTTGGCAACCGGGGCACAGCTTCTGGCCAGGGTGGACCCGTATTGTCGAAGACACCTCAAAGGGTGCGAGTGATGACAGGGAAGGCCCC
>JBQDZM010000023.1:6864-48514 GCA_052108535.1 Galactobacter sp.
GGGAAGGCCCCCAGCACGGAGGCCACCACGGCGCCGGGGTCGGGCGCGTCCATGATGGCGCGGACCAGCGCCACTCCGGCCACGCCGGTCGCGGCCAACGCCGCGACGTCGGCGGGTTGCACATCCCCGATCGCCACCATCGGCAGCGACGTGATGCCTACCAGCGGCGGATAGCCCGCCAAACCCAAGGCCGGACGCCCGGAATCCTTGGTGGGCGTGGGCCGAAACGGCCCGCAGCCGATGTAGTCGATCACCTCGGCAACCTGGTTGGCGCCCTCCACCAGCTCCCGCGTCCCCGTGGTCAACCCGATGATGGCCTCCGGCCCCAACATGGCCCGGGCGGCGGCCACCGGCAGATCCGACTGTCCCAGGTGCACGCCGTGCACAGGTGCGCCCGCGTGCATGGCGGCGAACGCGACGTCGGCCCGATCATCCACCAGGACCCGGGTGGCGGGAGCCGCCTCAGCCACGGCGGCGGCCACCGACAGAGTCAGCTCCAACAGCTCCGCCGCAGTGACGTCCTTGGCGCGCACCTGCACCACGCCTGCGCCTGCCGCGGCCGCCTGTGCCGCGACCGACACGGTGTGTCGATCCGTTCCGGAGGTCACCAGGTAGCAGCAGTAGTCCACATCGGTTCTCATGTTTGCGCGTTCCTCTCAGGGGTTGGGGTGAACAACGAGGCCGCGACATGGCCCACCTGATCCAGGGCGTCCAGCAGTTCCACCCGGAAACTTCCCGGACCGGCGGCCCGGGCTGCAGCCCGTTCGCCTGCCAGGTTCAACCAGATCGTGGCGGACGCGGCGGCGTCGAGCGGGTGGGCCACCACGGTGCAGGCGGCGGTCAGCGCGCCGAGCAGGCAGCCGGTCCCGGTGACCCGGGTGAGCATGGCGTCACCGCGCGCGATGGGCAGCGCCTGCACCGGTGACTCGGGGTCCACGATTAGGTCGGTGGCCCCGGACACCGCGACCACGGCGCCGGTCAGTCCCGCGATCTCTGAGGCGACCGACAAAGCCGCATCCGGGGCGTCCGACGAATCCGCCCCGCGCCCGCCGCCGGCGCCACGCAGCGCCAGGATCTCCGACGCGTTGCCTCGGATCACGGTGGGGGCAGAATGCAACAGGTCCTTGGCCATGGCCGTGCGGATGGGCGCCACCCCAATAGCCGTGGGGTCCAGCACCCACGGGTGCCCGGCTCGCCGCGCAGCCTTCACGGTGGCCGGGATCCCGTCCATGCCGTCGGTGCTCAGCGTCCCGAAGTTCACGGCAAGGGCATCCGCCAACGCCGTGACCACGGGGGCCTCCTGCACGGTCTCCGTCATCATGGGGCGCGCGCCGACGGCGAGCAGCCCGTCGGCCACGATCCCCATGGACACGGTCGCGGTCACGCAGTGCACCATGGGTGCGCGCTCCCGCACGGCCGCGATGACCGGCGCGGCACGCGCCAGATCCGGGTCCGTGGTGGTCATCGGGGTGCACCGGCCAGGTCCATGCCCGACGCATCGGGCTCGCCATCCGCTTCCGGGGCGCCGTGCGCAGTGGCTTCGGCGCCGGTGGCGCGGTCGGCGACCACCGCCGTCGGGCACAGGTCAGCGTCGGCCCGGTTGCCCAGCGCGACCGCGTCGATGTCGGCGTCCTGTTCGCGCGGGGACAGTCGCGGCCCGCACAGGGCGCCCACCACCACGAGTGCCCCGCCCAGGGCAACGAAGCCCATGATGGGGGCGCGGGTCCCGAGCCACGATTCCAGGTACGGAAGGTAGAACGGGTAGAGCGCAGGGATGATCAGGGAGAGGCTGTACGCCGAACCATAGCCAGTGGAACGCAGCTGGGTCGGGAAGATCTCGGACAGATAGGCGGCCACGGGGCCGTAGGCCGCCACGGTGACGACCTGGAGCACTGCCGCCAGCAAGGCCGCCTGCCCCAGGGAGGAGGCGTTGATGGCGGCCCACCAAATGAACGGACCACCCACGGCGGCGGCAGCACCCCACATCACGAAGAGCCTGCGGCGACCCGTAAACGTGGAGAGATGACCGGCCAGGGCCATGAACACGGCCTGCGCCACCGAGGCGCAGCCCATCGCGATCCCCACACCGGCGGCGGGGAGACCGGCGTCGCTGGAGAGGCGTGAGGTCAGGATGATCACCGTGGAATTGGTCAGGAACCAGAGTCCGGTCATCATCACGAACGCCGCCCAGAAGGTGCGGGCCCAGCGTCCCGCCATGAGGTCGCGCAGGCCGGCCTTCTTCTGCCCGGCGCGGGCCGCCAGTGCCGAGGCGCGGTGGAACCCGGGGGCGTCGGTGACGTGCTTGCGGTAGTAGATCAACATTCCGATGGAGCAGCCCGTGCCGAACGCGAACATCACGCGCCAACCCCAGGTGGCGTAGGCGTCGGCTCCCAGCAGCGTGATCATGCCGGCGGTGCAGAAGGCGATGAACGCCTGGGCCCAGGCGGCCATGGAGAGCGTCAATCCGCTCATGAGTCCGCGGCGGCGGGCCTTGGACCATTCCATGGCCAGAGGGATCGCGGCGGAGTATTCGCCTGCCACGAAGATGCCGCCCAGGAAGCGCAGGGCCAAGATGGCGGCGATGGTGCCTCCCCCCAACAGCTCGTGCGTGGGCAGGCAGGCAATCAGCAATGCGCAGGCCGCCGTGCCCGCGATGGCGATCTTGGTGGTGCGAGTGCGGCCGAGCCGGTCGGAGATCCGCCCGAAGATCAGCCCACCAAGGGGACGCCCCAGCATCATGGCGATCACGATGACGGCACCGGTGCTGGCTGCGACACCCGGGCCAGCCAGGACGGCCAGGGCAGGGGCGAGGGTGGTCAGGGGGAGGAAAACGTGGATGTTGTCGACCCAGTTGCCCACCACTCCGGCCCGGAGGGCGGCGCGGCCTGCGGGAGGCAGGGTCTCTTGGGCGTTGGTGCTCTGGGTCTCTTGGGGGCGCTGGGCGCTCATGCTGAGGCCTCCTGAAGGTCGGAGGGGAGGGCCGGGGTGTCGACGCGCAGGGTTTGGTCGAAGAACTCGGCTTCATGCCAGCATGCTGTCAAATAGGCGCGGGCCGCCGTGGCCCGCTCGGCGGGGGAAGCCGCGGCCAGCAGCCGCTCCACGTGTTCCACGGCGGTGCGGGTGGATTCCATGAACTCCGGGTCTGAGTAGGTGCTCAGCCAGGCCGCATACGAATGGGAGCCGGGAACCTCCGGAAGGGCCGCGCCGACTTCCGCATAAAGCCAATAGCACGGCAGCACCGCAGCCGCGCCGACCGTGTGGCCATCGGTGGCGGCCCTGGCCAACAGGAAGTCGACGTAGGCGCTGGTGATCCTAGAAGCGGAGGGCTTCGGCGCAGCGTCACCGCGCGTCCCGAGCCACGTGCGGTGCAACTCAGCCTCGTTCAGGTGGGCCTCCGCAGAGCCAGACGCCCAGAAAGCACCTTCAGCAGCGTCCTGCGCGGTGGCGGCCACGAGCGCCAAAGCCCGAGAATACGTGGCCAGATACAAGGCATCCTGAGCCAGGTAGAACTCGAAGGCGTCCTGCGGCAGGGTGCCGCTGACCAGTTGGGACACGAAGTCACCCTCATGGATGCCGCGGGTGATCTCACTGCCTGCGCGCCACAATGCCTGCGTCCACGGCCCCGCAGGGGCGATACTGAACGTCGCCGACTCGGCGTTAGGGACCAACTGGTCCGGATCGTCGAGCACTGAAGGGACCACGTCGGCAACGCAACGGCCGCTCACGGAGCCGGCCGCCGCCAGGCGTCTGGCACGATGCCCATGATCCACCGGCCCGTTCCCGGACCCCACGGCCAAGGCCGAGCCGTGCCGGATGGCCTCATGCAGCCACCGCGTGGCCCACGTGAGCGCACCGGCCGGATCCTGGCCCGCACCGAGCCGCGTGGCCAGCGCAGAGGAAAGCGAACACCCCGTGCCATGGGTGTTGGTGGTCTCCACCCGCCAGCTCGGCACATCCACCAGCACCCCCTCGGGACCTACCCACAGGTTGTTCGTGGCAGCGGAGTCCAGATGGCCGGTCTTCACGATGACGCTCACCCCGGTGCGAGCGGCCCAACGGGTGGCCTGATCAACGGCGCTCGCCGCATCCGGTGCCACGGGCTCATCCACCAGCACCGCGAGTTCGTGGATGTTCGGGGTGACCACCGTGGCCCTAGTACAGAAGGCGCGCATGGCGTTCTCGGCCGACTTGTCCAACAGCCGGTCACCGGAACTGGCCACCATCACTGGGTCCACCACTAGCACGCGTGGCCGCTGCTCATCCAGCCAGGCCGACACCGTCGCGATGACCTCCGCGGAGGAGAGCATGCCGGTCTTGACGGCGTCGATAGCCACGTCGTCGGAGACCGAGGTGAGCTGCTGGGCCAGGAAGTTCACATCCGGGGTGTGGACGTCACGCACGCCGTGCGTGTTCTGCGCAACGAGCGCGGTCACCACCGACATCCCGTAACCACCCGCAGCGGTGATGGACTTCAGGTCCGCCTGAAGGCCGGCGCCACCGGTGGGGTCGGTGCCGGCGATCGAAAGGACGCGGGGTAGGGCGCCGGGCCCGGACGGCGGGACGATCCCGCGCGGCTCTGACGCCAGATCGGGCGCGCCTGCGGGCGCAGAAGTGGGCAAGGGGGCATGAGGTGTCATGAGGACATCCCTTCGCTAGTACGAGCTAGATCAGGTTCCACGGGTTTGATCTCAGCGCTACACCGACCTCTGGTCGGCGCGGGCACCCCGTGTCCGCGACCGAGTCTGGCATGAATGCCGCGGTCCTCCCCAACTGTGACGGGCGGCGGTGCAACGTCCTCCCCCTTGAAAGGCTCAGCCCCGGGCCATGGCCTCCGGGACCGGGAGCAGCGGCGACCGGGCGGCCCACCACGTCGCCACCGATGACGTCACCACTTGCGTGAGCAGGATCCCGACCAGCACGATGATCTGGAAGACGGCCGCGTCCACGGGTGAGGCACCGCCAAAGAGAGCTCCCACGAAGGCACCCGGAAGCGTCACGAGCCCTGTTGAACGGGTTTGGTCCACATTGGGAAGAAGTGCCTCGTGCACCGCCTTGATCCGCAGCTCCGCAACCGACTGGGACGGGGTGGCCCCCAGCGCCAGCCACGCCTCCACCTCGGGTCTGCGGGCGTCCAACTGGCTTCCGAGCTGGCGCAGGCTCAGCGTGGAGGCGGTCATGGCGGAGCCAATCAGGATGCCGCAGATCGCGATCACCTGTTCAGAGGTTCGATCCACGACGCCGGTGGTCAGGATGATCGTCACGGACACCGCGGGGCCCACCAGGATCCCCATCGCGGCCGCCACGCGTCCCCGCGGCAAGCGCTTGGCTCGCCCAGCACCAGTGAACGAGGCCGTGGTCAGCATCAACACCACGAACAACACCAACGCCCACCAGTGCGTCAGCACCGCACGCAGCAGCAGGGCCACAGCGCACAGTTGCAGGATGGCCCGGCCCACCGCCGTCCACACCCGCAGGTCCAGATGCACATGCTGCGCTCGCAGCAGCACAGTGGCCAGTAACACCATCGACGCCAAGGTGGCTCCGAGCAGGAGCCAGCTCGTGGGGTCCTGCATGCGTGGTCTCCTCCGCGTGAGTATGAGAGCTCGGTTCAGGTGGGTCGGTACGGCGGCTGCGCGTGCCTGCTTCCGAGTTCACCTTGCCATGAACTCGGAACCAGCCCACCGGGCGAGTGAGCTGTCCGGTACGAACTTAGGCGATGCCTAAGCTACCTCGACAGTCGTGGGCTGGGATCTGGATCACGAGGGTGGCCCGCCGGGCGCCCCGGATGAATCAAAAGATCAAGGAACAAGGAATGCGCGCTGTTACATACGTCAAGAACGACACCGTGGAACTTCGGGAGAAGCCGATTCCGGAGATTCGGCCGGACGAGGTCCTGCTGAAGGTCGGCGGCGCCGGCGTGTGCCACTCCGACATCACCATCATCAACATGGGTGACGACAACCCGCTGGTGGGCTCCACGCTGGGTCACGAGGTGGCAGGCACCGTGGAGAAGCTGGGAGCGGACGTGGCGGGCTGGTCGGAAGGCGACCGGGCGCTGGTCTCCCTCATTCTCTCCTGCGGCCAGTGCCGCGAGTGCTTGGCGGGACGGGACAACCAGTGTGAGGTCGTCTCCCCGCGCGGTTCCCTGGCCCCGCTTTCCCCTGGCATCGGCGTGGACGGCGGTATGGCGGACTACATCGCTGTGAAGCCGCATCACCTGGACCCGCTGGGTGAGTTGGATCCGGTCGCAGCCGCTCCGCTGGCCGACGCCGCGCTGACCCCCATGCACGCCATCAACACCGTGCGAGATCGCCTCACCGGAGACGCCACCGCCGTGGTGCTTGGCCTGGGCGGCCTGGGCCACATGGGCCTGCAGATCCTGCTGGCCACCACCGGTACCCGCATCATCGCGCTGAACACCGACGAGGAGAAGATCGCCTTCGCCGAGTCCAAGGGCGCCATCGCCATGAAGTCAGACGCCGATGCCGCCGAGAAGATCATGGAGCTGACCAACGGGGTCGGGGCCGACGTTGTATTCGACTTCGTGGGTGTGCAGCCCACGGTGGACACCGCTTTGAGCGTGGTCCGCAACGGCGGCGCGATCCGCTTCGTGGGCCTGGGCAACGGCGGATTCAAGTACGTGGCTGGGACCAGCGCGCTGCCGTGGGGCGTGAACATCGAGCGCGCTTACGGCGGCACCCGCGCCGAGATGCGCCAGGCCATCGCCTTGGCCCGCGCAGGCAAGATCGGCGTCGAGGTCAAGCGCTATTCGCTCGACGACGCCGTCCAGGCCTTCGACGACCTGCATCATGGCCGCATCCAGGGTCGCGCGGTGCTGGTTCCCTGATCGTCTAACCCGCCTTCGGGCACGGTGGGATTACTCATGCCTTGCGGCGCGGACCAGCGGGAGCCGGTCCGCGCCGTCGGGCATAAGGAAACCGCGTTAGCGGGCCGCGCTGCTGCGCCGCCGAGCCCGGCGCGTCAGCGCCCACGCGGCCACGGCGATGCCGAGCGCCGCGAGCGCCACGACCCAGTTCGGGACCCCGGCCGTGGCTTCCATGGCCCGATTTTCCAGGCGGGCCTGATCGGTGGCGCCGAGGACGCCGCCCAGGCTGGTGGTCCCCTGCGTGGCGAACAGGAAGACGCCGAGCGCCACCGTGAGCGCGCCGCCCACGAGTCCCGTCACGGTGGTGCGCCAACGGCCTAAGCGAACCTCGCGCGGGCGGACCAACTTCGCCACGAACGGCAAACGTCCCCACGCCAGCGCCAGAACCAGCAGCGGCGTGGCCATGCCGGCCGCGAAACACAGCAGGACCAGGCCGCCCATCAGCGCATTGCCGCTCAGTCCTGCGACCGTGAGGACGGCGCCGAGCAGGGGTCCGGTGCAGGCGCCCGCCAGGCCATAAACCAGTCCAAGGGCGTACACGGCCGCTGTCCCCGTACCCTCGGCCGCGGCACCCGGGATTCCGAAGAGGGGGAGATCTAAGATCATCAGGATCCCGAGCAGGATCACCAGGCAGGCGGCCACCATCATCACCTGCGACCGGTAACGGGCCACGAAGGAACCAACGGTTCCGGCGAGCACCCCCATGGGCACCAGCGTGGTAATCAGTCCCAACCAGAACACGCCCGTGCGCCCCACGAGCTTGGCCGGTGACGTGAACGCGTAGGAGAAGAAGGCCGGAAGCAGCATGACCGAGCACGGGCTGAGCAGGGTCAGAACGCCGCCAACGAAGGCTCCGAGCAGGCCGATGTCCACGAGCGCCTCAGCCGCGGGACGGGGGAGTGGCACCCGCCTGGGTCAGCGACTGGTCCAGGAAGTCGCGGAAGGTATCGATCGACTGCGCTCCGGAGACGCTCTGCCCGCCCACCACAAAGAAGGGGACGCCGGTGACGCCGGCCTGCTGCGCATCCGTGTTTCCCTGCTCCACCGCCTGCTTGAGGGAGCCGTCGTCCAGGGTCGCCTCGAAGGCGTCAAGATCCTCCACCCCGGCGGTCTTCGCGAAGCCCAGCAGTTTCTCGCGGGGCATGTCCGGGTGCCCGGAAGCGGGCGCCGCTGCGTACAGGGCGTCCAGGTACTCGAAGTACTTACCCTGTTGCCCTGCGGCACGGGCCGCCACCGCGGCGTCGACTGACTCGTCGCCGAAGTAGGCCACGTCTCGCACCTCGACCCGGAGTAGGCCGGCGTCGACGTACTCCTCGACGATCTTGGGCTTGGTCTCCTGGTTGAAGGCGGAGCAGAACGGGCAGCGCATATCCGTGTACTCCACCATCACCAGCGGCGCGTCGACGTCGCCGACGGCCATGGGGTCGTCGGGGTCGCGCTTGGCGAGGGGTGAGTCGGTTGTGTTCTGCGCGCCGTCGGCGTTGTCCGTGCCTTCTGTGCCTTCCCTGCCCGACGAGCCGTTGTCGGATGGCGCGTTCGTCGCCTTGCCGTCGCCAGCCGAGTTGGTGCCGGAACCTGCGGTTCCGATCTGTGCCACGGTCACGATGAGCAGGAAGAGGCAGGCGATGGCCAGGGCCAGGGTCGCGATGCGGTAGCGCTTCAGCCGAGTCTCCAAGGGAGAGCCGGCTGTGTTGGCGTTGGTCGCAGTGGGCGATCGGTGTTCGTTGCGCACGGCTCACCAGCATACCGACGAGTGTTGTTTAGGGCAGGGGCAAAAGTTGCGGTCCTGTGGGCTGTGGGTGCGCTTGATGATGACGGCCCACACTGTTTCGAGGGCGAGAAGAGTGCGTTTCTGTCAAGTCACGCTCACGCCGTTGGTGGCGGCTGCCAAGCGGATTTCCTGCCTTAAAAGCTTCTGAGTCACTCTGTAGGGAAGCAAATTAATGACTCAAGAAAGGCGAATTCGCGCGGATGTCATGATCAATGCGCTCGGTGTGACATCGGCGTATGAACCGTGTACGGTCGCCGTATCGACGTGGCGAACCTCATGTAAGCGAGTAACGTGAGACACCTTGTCGAGTACCATTGCACATGTCACTAACATCCAATCCCGGGAGGCAACGCGTGACGTTGATCCAGGATGCCGAGCCGACCATCGGTATCGAGCTCGAGCACATGACCAAGAGTTTCGGCGAGCTGACAGTGCTTGACGACGTATCGCTCAGCGTGAAGCCGGGCACGGTCACTGCTCTCATCGGCCCGTCCGGTGCGGGCAAATCCACCTTCCTGCGCTGCATCAACCTGCTGGAGCGACCGGACAGCGGAGAGATCCGCGTGGCCGGCCACACCATCAAGGCCGGCAAGAACGTCAAGAGCTCCGACCTCGCAGCCTTGCGCGCCGAAGTCGGCATGGTCTTCCAGTCCTTCAACCTCTTCCCGCACCTGACGGTGCTGGAGAACATCGTCTTCCCGCAGCGCAATGTGCTCGGCAGGGACAAGGCTGAGGCCGAGACAAAGGCCATGCGACTGCTGGAGCGTGTGGGGTTGGCTGACAAGGCCAAGTCGCACCCCAACAAGTGCTCCGGCGGTCAGCAGCAGCGCATCGCCATCGCCCGTGCGCTGGCCCTTGACCCCAAGATCATGCTCTTTGATGAGCCGACCTCCGCGCTGGACCCGGAAGTGGGCCTCGAGGTGCTGGCCGTCATGCGAGAACTCGCTGACGAGGGCATGACCATGCTCGTGGTGACCCACGAGATGAGCTTCGCCCGCGACGTCTCCGACGAGCTCGTGGTCATGGCGGACTGCAAGATCATCGAACACGGTGACCCCAAGAAGATCATGGCGGATCCCCAACACCCCCGGACCCGGCAGTTCTTGCGGGCCGTGCTGGAGCGCTGACAAGCCCATGCTCGAAGCCTTCCTCGCGGTCCTCAAGGGCCTACCGATGTCGCTGTTGCTGACAGTGGCATCGTTCGTGATCGGCGGGATCATCGCCATTCCGCTGGCGTTGGGACTCCGCTCCAAGATCGCACCACTGCGTTGGTTGCTCAGGTTCCTGGTTGACCTAATTCGTGGAGTTCCGATCATCGTCTGGATCTTCGTGACCTACTACGGGATCACCGAAGTCATGGAGGGATCCGGCTATGAGATCGAGAACTGGGTTGCGGCTATCGTCGCGCTGTCCCTGGTCTCCGCGGCCTACTTGGCCGAGATCTATCGTGGCGGCATCCTCTCAGTACCTGCTGGCCAGACCGAGGCAGCACAGGCCTTGGGCATCAAGGGGGCGCCGGCCTTCCTAAGGATCGTGGCGCCTCAGGCGTTCAAGATCAGCTTGCCCTCGATCGCTACCTATGGCATCGGTTTGTTCAAGGACACCTCCATTGCCTCGGTGATCATCGTGGAGGACATGGTGTTCCTGGCGCGGTCCTTCGCGGCTCAGAACCCGGATATTCCTGGGATCTACCCGTACGTCGTTGCAGCAGCCATCTACGTGATCATCTCTGTTCCGGTGGCCATCTGGTCCCGGCGAGTTGACCGCAAGCTGCAGGCAGGGGGTCACTGATGGATTTCCTCGAGATTTGGGCCAATGCCCTTCCCAATCTGCTCGGTGGTCTGAAGTGGACGCTGCTCATTACCGTCCTGGCCATCGCGATCGGCTATCCGCTTGGGCTGGTCTGGGCGCTCGGCGTCCGCAACAGTAACAAGATCATCCGCGGTATCTGCCTGACCATCGTCGAGATCGGCCGCGGTGCACCCGCACTGGCCATCCTCTACCTCTTCTACTACGGGCTTCCGACCTTCGGTATCAGTTTCACCGCGATCGTTGCCGCAGTGATCGGCCTGGCGTGGAACTCCTCCGCCTATGCCTCTGAAATGATCCGCGGCGGCATTCAATCGGTGCCTAAGGGTCAGCTTGAGGCAGCAGAGGCGCTGGGGCTGAAGCCAGCCGGACGTTTCTGGAAGATCATCTTCCCGCAGGGCATGCGCTCCGCGACTCCCGGCTTGATGGGTCTGGCCATCCAGACCTTCCAGGGCACGTCGTTGGCGTACGCCATCACCGTCGACGAGATGGTGAAGGTGGCCTACAACGAAGGTTCACGCAACTTCGAATACCTGCCCACCTTCGCCTTGGCAGGCGTCATCTACGCGGTCATCGCGATTCCTGCCACCTGGATCACGTCGTACTTCGAGCGCCGAATGGCCCGTAAGTTCTGATCCTCATCCCAACTTCATCCCGCAATATCACCCCCTCTTTAGGAGAAACCATGAAACTCACCACCTCTCGCCGCGCCTTCGCTGGCATCGCGATCCTCGGCCTCGGCGCCTCCATGGCCCTGACGTCCTGCTCCAAGTCGGAAGACACCGTGGCGGATGACTGCAAGCCCGCCTTCGAGAACGTCGAGACGGTCAAGGACGGCACCCTGACCGTCGGCGCCATCGACATCCTGCCCTTCTCCTCCTACAACGGTGGAGATCCCGAGGGCATCGACGTCGAGATCGTCAAGCAGATCGCCAAGGACAACTGCCTGAACCTGAGCTGGAAGTCCTCCACCTACTCGGATGCGGTCCAGTCCATCGATGCCAAGAAGATCGATATGGCCATCGGCGTCATCAACCGAACCGAAGAGCGTGAGAAGAAGGCCGACTTCACGTCGTCCACCTACTTGGACGGCATGGGTATCGCGTCCAAGGAGGGCTACAAGACCATCAAGGACATCGAGGCTGCCAAGACCGTTGGCACCATCGATGGTTACCTCTGGGTCGATGACCTGAAGGATGTCGTGGGTGCAAGCAAGGTGAAGACCTACCCGTCCTCCGTGGAACTCAAGGCTGACTTCGATGCAGGTCGCCTGGAGGTTGCCATCGATTCCTACGGCACCACCGAGGAACTCTATGGCGACATCGACGGCATCACGGTGTCGCTGGCCAACGCTGAGCCCGATGACCGCATCGGCGCGCTGGTGCAGTCCCCGCAGGCCGCCTTCCCGATCAAGAAGGGTAACGATTCCCTGAACGAGGCGGCTTCCGCAACCATCGATGAGATGCGTGAGAACGGCGCCATCGAGAAGCTCCTGGCTGACAAGAACCTCACCAAGGATCTGCTCGGTACGGATGAGGAGATCGAGTCCGCGTACTCGGTTCCCTCTAACTGATCCACACTCCTGACACGTCGATGAAGTCGGCGTGATCAACCTCGGGGCGGGCTCGACACACGTCGGGTCCGCCCCTTCCTCGTCCGAAAGCCAGGTTCGACGAGGTGCGGTGTCGAACGCATGGTCAAGTTCCGTTTGCAGGGAGGGTTCCTCGGAGTCCTCCCTGCAAACGGGACCTCGGCATGCACACGTGACACACGTGGCGCACGGCCGGCGGCTCAAGGGTGCCTGAATGCTGCGCGGCTGACGTTGGTGGTGGCTGGGCACGATTCTCGCGGTCCAGTGCAGGCGCAGATGGTCATTCTGCGCCTGCATTGGAATCTGCGCCTACGGCAGGTCTCGGGTGGGTAGGTTCCAAGGGGTGGGATCCGGCTCGCGCCAGGTCCAGGCGGGACGAGACAGCAGGATTCACGGGCCAAAAATTCAAGAAATCCAAGGCTTGCACTCCAGTGCAATGTCACATACCGTTGATCCTGAACCCGCTACTTCCACCCCAACCGGAGGAACTCATGTCCGAGACCAAGAAGCCCTGGCACGGCGTACTCGTCGCCACCGCGCTGCCCTTCAACGATGACCTCTCCGTCGACTTCGACGCCTACGCGGAGCACGTGGCCTGGCTGGCCGCCAACGGTTGCGATGGTGTGGCCCCCAACGGCTCCCTGGGCGAGTACCAGAACCTGACCGACGAAGAGCGCGCTCGCGTCATCACCACCGCGGTTGAGGCCTCCCCTGAGGGCTTCACCGTCATGGCCGGTGCCGGTGCCTACGGTGGTCTCCAGACCCAGAAGTGGTCGGAGCAGGCTGCCGAGGCCGGCGCCCAGGCCCTCATGCTGCTTCCCCCCAACTCCTACCGCGCTAACGATGACGAGGTCGTGGACCACTACGTCCGCGCTTCCAAGGCCGGTCTGCCGATCGTGGCTTACAACAACCCGATCGACACCAAGATCGACTTGCGCCCCGAGCTCGTGGCACGCCTGCACAACGAGGCCGGCATCGTGGGCATCAAGGAGTTCTCCGGCGATGTGCGTCGCACCTACGCCATCAAGGAGCTCGCCCCTGAGATGGACCTGCTCATCGGTACCGATGACACCGTCCTCGAGATGGGCCTCGACGGCGCCGTGGGCTGGGTTGCCGGTTACCCGAACGCCATCCCGCAGGCCACCGTGGAGCTCTACAAGCTCTCCACCTCCGGTGACGTTCAGGATCTGGTCCGCGCCCGCGAGATCTACACCGACCTGCACTCGCTGCTGCGTTGGGACTCCAAGACCGAGTTCGTCCAGGCCATCAAGCTCTCCATGGACATCGCCGGTCGTCGCGGTGGCGCCTGCCGCCCGCCGCGCGGCGCGCTCGCCCCGGAGATCGCTGCCGCGATCACCAAGGACACCGAGGCCGCACTGGCCAAGGGCTACAAGTGAGCAGCTAAGCCCTAATGCCCGACGGCGGGTGACGGACCCGTGGGTCCGTCACCCGCCGTCGGGCACCCTCATCCCCACCGGTCAACAGCAGTACGGAACATCAGAGGTCTTCCCCCCATGCGCACCACTCGCGTTTTCCACTCCGTCGACTCCCATACCGAGGGAATGCCGACGCGCGTCATCACCGGTGGAGTCGGGACCATCCCTGGCGACACCATGGCGGAACGTCGGCTGTGGTTCATGGAGAACGCCGACCACCTGCGCACGCTGCTGATGACGGAACCGCGCGGGCACGCCTCCATGTCCGGCGCCATCCTGCAGCCGCCCACGCGTCCCGACTGCGACTGGGGCGTGCTCTACATCGAGGTTTCCGGCCTGCTTCCCATGTGTGGGCATGGCACCATCGGGGTCGCCACGGTGTTGGTGGAGACCGGCATGGTCGAGGTGCATGAGCCGGTCACGACCATCCGCCTGGACACGCCCGCTGGCCTCGTGGTCGCCGAGGTCGCGGTGAAGGACGGACACGCGGAATCCGTGTCCATCACCAACGTGGCCTCCTACGTTGACCGCCTCGACGCCACGGTGGACGTGCCCGGCTACGGGCAGATCACTTACGACCTGGCCTTCGGCGGCAACTTCTACGCCGTGGTGGATCTGGAGGACCTCGGGCTCCCGTTCGAGCGTGAGCGCAAGGATGACCTGCTCAAGGCGGGACTGGCGATCATGGACGCCATCAACGAGGTGGATGCCCCCGTGCACCCGGAGCGTCCAGACATCCGCCTGGTGCACCACGTCTACCTGAAGTCCCCCGACTCCACGAACCGGCATTCGCGTCACGCGATGGCGATCTACCCGGGCTGGTTTGACCGTTCTCCCTGCGGCACCGGCACCTCGGCCCGCATGGCCCAGCTGCACGCGCGCGGCGAACTGCCGCTGGACACGGACTTCCGCAACGACTCCTTCATCGGGTCCACCTTCATTGGGCGGCTCCTGGAGGAGACCGAGGTGGCCGGGCGTCCCGCCGTGATCCCGCGGATCACCGGACGGGCTTGGGTCACGGGGACCGCACAGTACATGCTGGATCCCACTGATCCGTTCCCGGAAGGATTCCTGCTGTGACCTCTTTGCCTTACTTCGATGCCGCTGCCGTTCGCGCCGCACTGCCTTGGGATGTGGCCGTGTCCGGACTGGAACGCGCCCTGGCCGGGGACGTGGACCCGGAGAACGACGGCCCCCGCCTCTTTGCGCCAACCAACCGCGGCGAGTTCCTACTGATGCCCGCCACCACGAAGTCATCGGCCGGGGTCAAGGTGCTCACCATCGCCCCTGACAACCCGGAGCGCGGCCTGGAGAAGATCCAGGGAACGTACTTGCTCTTCGACGAGGCCAGCTCCGCACCCAAGGCCGTCATGGATGGGACCGAGCTGACCGCGATCCGCACGCCCGCGGTGACCTTGCTCGGCCTGCGCTCCCTTGCCGCAGCAGCTCCGAACGGGTTCCCGGAGACTCCACGCGTGCTGGTGTACGGGGCAGGCGTCCAGGCGCTGAACCACCTCGACGCGGCTGCCTGGTCGTGGCCGGGCGCCTCCTTGCAGGTGGTGGGGCGCCGCCCCGAACGCGTGGCAGCCCTGATTGAACAGGCCGCAGAACGCGGGCTGGAGGTCGCCGATGCCGGCACGGACGTCGAGGCAGCCGTGCGTGAGGCCGACGTCATCATCACCGTCACCACCTCAGCGACCCCACTGTTCCCGGGGGACTGGGTCAAGCAGGATGCGTTGGTGGCCGCCGTGGGTCAGCACGGGTTGGACGCCCGCGAACTGGACCCCGCACTGATCCTGCGCTCGGACGTTCTGGTGGAGGGTCGGGCCTCCATACTGCGTGAGGCCGGAGACCTGATCCCTGCGCGTAGTGCGGAAGAATGGGAGAACCTGGTCCCGCCGAACCTGGCAGATGCCGTGGCGGGCCGGATCCATCGAACGCCCGGGAACCCGGCCGTCTACTGCGGGGTCGGCATGTCGTGGGAGGACCTGGTCCTGGCCACCGTGGCGGCAGCGCGCAAGGAGAACGCATGAGCGAGGAGTCAGTCCTGTCCCCGGTGGGCAGGGAGAAGAACCTCCGGGAGATCGTCACCGACAAGCTGCGTGCGGCCATCATGGTGGGAGAGCTCGCGGAGGGCACCACCATGTCCGCCCCCACGCTGGGCGCCCAACTGGGCGTCAGCGCAACGCCGGTGCGCGAGGCCATGATGGACCTGGCCCGTGAAGGCATGGTGGAGACCCTGAAAAACAAGGGCTTCCGCATCACCTCCCTCTCCGACGAAGAACTGCTGCAGATCACCGACGTGCGGTTGCTGCTGGAACCCCCGGCCATGACCCGCGTGGTCGGAAAACTGACGCCTGAGGCCCTGCCGCAGCTGCGCGCCCTCGCAGACCGCAACCTCAAGGCCGCCCGTGATGAGGACCTGGAGAACTATCTCCTCAGCGACCGGGACTTCCACGCGCTGATCCTCTCCCTGGCCAACAACCCGATCCTGTCCGACCTGTGCACCTCGCTTCGTATGCGGACACGCCTCTACGGACTGCGTTCCCTGGCGGACCTGGGTCTGCTGGAGGACTCCGCGCTGGAGCACCACCGACTGATCGATCTGCTGGAGGCAGGGGACGGCCCCGGCGCCGAGGCGCTTCTGCGCTCCCACATTGGCCACGCCACCGGATCGTGGAAGACCGGTTCCCACGCGGACCACGTGGCGGAAACCCCCGCACAGCTTCAGAAGGAGGCCGCGCTCAAGTGACCCACAGCGACGTCGTCGTCATCGGCGCTGGCATCATGGGTGCCGCCGTGGCGTACTTCGCGACCCAGGCGGGCGCCTCCGTCACGGTCGTGGAACGCGGACTCCCGGGTTCGGGGACCACGTCCCACTGCGAGGGCAACATCCTGCTCTCCGACAAGGAACTGGGTCCGGAACTGGACCTGACCCTCTACTCACTCGGCGTGTGGAAGAACGACCTGGCCCATGTGGCAGCGGCCTGGGAGTTCGAGGCCAAGGGCGGCATCATCGTGGCCTCCAAGGAATCCTCTCTGGCCTCCCTCTCCCGGCTCACCACCGCTCAGCGCACGCGCGGCGTTCAGGCGGAAGAAGTGGACACGGAGCGGCTGATGGAGCTGGAACCGTGGATCACGGACAAGGCGCTCGGTGCCGCCTATTACCCACAGGACGCGCAGGTGCAGCCCGTCCTCGCCGCCACCGGCATGCTGGGTCTGGCCCGTCAGGCCGGTGCTCGCGTCATGGTGAACTCACCTGTCACGGCCATGATCAAGCACGGCGACCGGGTGGTGGGCGTCCGCACTCCGAATGGTGACGTGACGGCGGACGCCGTGGTCAATACGTCGGGCACCTGGGCAGGCGGCATCGCCGCCATGGCGGGCGTTAACGTCCCGGTGCGCCCGCGGCGCGGCTTCGTGATGGTCACCGAGCCGCTGCCACCGCGCATCCGCCGCAAGGTCTACGCCGCGGAGTACGTGGACAATGTGGGTTCCTCCGACGCGGGCCTGCAGTCCTCCCCAGTGGTGGAGGGCACGCCGGCCGGCACCATCCTGATCGGGTCCACCCGCGAACGCGTCGGTTTCGATGACCGCGTGGCCGTGGACGGCCTGCGCACCATGGCGAAGAACGCCGTGGCCCTCTTCCCGTTCCTGGCGCAGACCCGCATCATGCGTCACTATCACGGCTTCCGCCCCTACTGCCCCGACCACCTGCCGGTGATGGGGCACGACGATCGCGCGCCAGGTCTGTGGCACGCCTGCGGTCACGAGGGCGCGGGCATCGGCCTGTCCGTGGGGACGGGCAAGTTGCTGGCCCAGGCCATCACCGGCCAGACCCCGGACCTGGATCTGACGCCCTTTGCGCCGGCTCGCTTCGGCGAGGGCGCCCCGGAAATCACCTTGACGGAGAACGGGGAGGTCACCGCATGAGCAAGGGATTGCAGCAGACGCCTGAGGTCACGCTGAGCGTGGACGGGCAGCAGATCACCGCTCCGGAAGGTGCCACCGCTGCCGCCGCGATGCTCGGTGCCGGGCAGCGCGCCTGGCGCACCACGCGCCAGGGCGGAAAACCACGCGGACAGTTCTGCGGTATCGGCGCGTGCTGGGACTGCCTGGTCAGCGTGGACGGCTCCCAGGTGCAGCGCGCCTGCATGCTGCCGGTCGAAGAGGGGATGAGCATCTCCACGGTGGATCCGGAGCAGGCCGCAGGTCCGGATACGGCCAGCAACGAGGAGGGCGAGCGATGACCACGGAAAACGTGCAGGTGGACGTGCTGGTGATCGGCGCCGGTCCGGCCGGTCTCGCCGCGGTCGCGGAAGCCCTGGACGCCGGCGCCACCGTGGCGTGCGTTGACTCCAACACGCAGCCCGGCGGACAGTTCTGGCGGCACCTTCCAGAGAACGTGGTCACGGACGACGGTCGCCTTCACCACGGGTGGGGCACCTACCGTGAGTTGCGGGCCCGGTTCGACGCCGGGATCGAGTCCGGGCGCCTGACCTTCCTTCCCTGCACCTCCGTGTGGATGGTGCAGGCTTCCGCGGACGGGTCCGGTTTCGACGCCCACCTCACCTCAGCCATCCAGCGCCCCCAGGTGCCCGCCGCCGCGACGTCCGGCGTGCCGATCGTCGCCACCGCGGTGGTCATGGCCACCGGCGGCTACGACCGGCAGCTCCCAGCGCCGGGCTGGGACCTCCCCGGTGTGATGGCCGCAGGCGGCATCCAGGCCACCATCAAGGGCTCCGGGGTGCTTCCCGGCCGCCGCGTGCTGCTGGCAGGAACCGGCCCCTTCCTCTTGCCCGTCGCAGCCAACGTGTTGGCCGCAGGCGGCGAAGTGCTCGCCGTATGTGAGGCCGCCTCCCTGACCGGCTGGGTGCCTCATGCGCTCACCGCCTCCAAGGTCCCTTCCAAGGGGATCGAGGGCGCGGAGTATGCGGGTGAGCTGCTCAAACACCGCGTCCCCTACCTGCAGCGCCGCGTCATCACCGAGATCCACGGAACCGACGGCGTGGAGTCGGTGACCACGGCCAAGGTGGACGCCTCAGGCAACGTGCTGCCCGGCACGGAACGCGTCTTCGACGACGTGGACATCGTGGGACTGGGCTACGGCTTCACCCCGCAGATCGAACTCGGCGTCCAACTCGAGTTGACCACCCGCACCGACGTGGACGACTCCGTGGTGCTCACCGCAGATGACCAGATGGCCTCAAGCCAGGACGGCGTCTTCGTTGCCGGCGAGATTACCGGCGTGGGCGGTTGGCTGCTCTCCGTCACCGAGGGTCACGTGGCCGGCCGCGCAGCGGCCGCCAAGGCGCTGAAGGCGCCGGATGCTGGCACTATGCCCGACGGCGCGGCGGCGGCCGGGCACGGATCGTCGGGCATGGGGGCGTCCCCCACCAAGGCGTCCCCCACCAAGGCGGAGGCGCGCACCATCCGCCGTCACCGCGACTTCGCCGCGGCGATGCACACGGCTCACCCTGTGCCGCCCAAGTGGGAGGACCGACTCACCGAGCAGACCCTGGTCTGCCGCTGCGAGGAAGTCTCGGCTGGCGATATCGTCGTAGCCAAGGACGAGGCGCTGGCCCAGGACGCCCGCGCGTCCAAACAGGTCACCCGCGCCGGAATGGGCTGGTGCCAGGGCCGCATGTGCGGGTTCGCGACCGCGTGCCTGGCCGCGTCCGGCGCACCGACCCGAGAACAGATGGAAGCGACCTCCAAACGGCCCGTCTCCAGCCCCGTCACCTTGGCCACCCTCATCGCGGGGGCCGCAGAAACGTCAGAAGAAACCTCAACGAAGTCCAACGAAGGAGCTTGAGTCATGCCCACCACCGAGCAGGAACTCGACACCATTCTCGACAACGCGGTCGCAGCATCGGCCGCCTGGGCCCGATTCACCCCGGCTGCCCGCGCCGAAATCCTCGACGCCGTGGCAGACGCCCTCGACGCCAACGCGGAGAAGCTCATCCCGCTGGCCCGGGAAGAATCCCATCTGCTGCTTGGCCGCCTTACCGGCGAGCTGAAGCGCACCACCTTCCAGCTGCGCCTCTTCGGAGAGATTCTGCGTGACGGCGGCTTCCTGGACGCTCGGATCGACCACGCCGACCCGGCCTGGCCCATGGGTGCCCGCCCCGACCTGCGCCGCCACCTGGAGCCCATCGGCCCCGTGCTGGTCTTCGCCGCCTCCAACTTCCCCTTCGCGTTCTCCACCATCGGCGGTGACTCCGCCTCCGCGCTCGCCGCAGGCAACGCCGTGGTGCTGAAGGCTCACTCGGGTCACCCCAAGCTCTCCGTGGCCACGGCTGACGTGGTGGTCGAGGCGTTGACCGCGGCCGGCGCGCCCGCGGGCCTGTTCCAGGTCATTCTCGGTACCGATGCCGGTCGCTCCGCCGTGGTGGACGCCCGCATCAAGGCTGCAGGCTTCACCGGCTCCATCCCGGGCGGCCGCGCGCTGTTCGACCTGGCCTCCTCCCGCCCGGACCCGATCCCGTTCTATGGCGAGCTGGGCTCCAACAACCCCGTCTTCGTGACGGTGTCTGCGGCCGAGCGCTCCACCGCTGAGATCCGCGACGGTTTCATCGGGTCCTTCACCCTGGGAGCCGGCCAATTCTGCACCAAGCCAGGCACCTTCATCATCCCGGCCGATTCCGACCTGGCGACCTCGCTGCGGTCGGTGGCCCTGCCCGAAGGCGCGCACCTGCTCAACGATCGCATCGTCTCCGGCTACGCCGAGGTGCTCGGCGAATTGAAGGACGATCCGCGCTTCACCGTGCTGGCTTCAGGGTCTGACCCGGTATCAGCGTCCCCGACGCCCACCCTGCTGCGCGTCTCCGCTGAGGACATGCTCGCCGACCCGCGCGCACTGCAGCGCGAGTGTTTTGGCCCCACCTCCGTGGTGGTGGAGTACAGCTCCGAGGACCAGCTCGTGGCCCTGGCCGAGACCTTCGAAGGACAGCTCACGGCCACCATCTTCGGTGAGGAGGGCGAGGACCTGGACGAGCTCGTTCGAGTTCTTGCCGCCCGTGCAGGGCGCCTGCTGTGGCGTGGCTGGCCCACCGGCGTGACGGTGTCCTACGCCCAGCAGCACGGTGGCCCCTACCCGGCCACCACCGCCGTGGGATCCACCAGCGTCGGTACCGCAGCGATCACCCGCTTCCTGCGCCCCGTGGCCTACCAGGACTTCCCGCAGTCCATGCTGCCCGCTGACCTGGCCACCGATAACGAGTGGGGCGCGCCGCGGCTCGTGGACGGCAAGCGCTCCGAGCCCCGCCGCTGAGTTTGAGCAGCTGAGAGTTTGCCCCTCTACGTCAAGCAGGTTGTGAGTCAGCCAGCTTGACGTAGAGGGGTGAAGTCGTTGGGGCGGCCCCCGATGTCGCGGCGAGGGCCCGGCGTCGGGGGCCGCTATCCCTGTGCCTCAGCCGGTGCGTCAGCTGGTGCCTGAGATCGATTTGGGTCGTTTTGGATCCAGCACGGTCTTCGGGTCGAAGAATTCATACATGGCCTTGCGTCCGTCGAGGGCGGCCTTCAGTGAGATCCCGTCGATGTTGAAACGGGCCTCACGCAGGTATCCGTCGCCCAGCTGTCCCCAGGCTGGCGTGGATCCGTCCACGTTGAAGTAGTAGTCGTATCCGGCCTTTTTCAGGTAGTCGTATTTGGGTCCTGAGTACCCCGGAACGCCTGAAATGTCGGCCCCGAAGGGATAGATCAGCAGGTTGGTCGGCCCCACGATGGGCTGCACGTCCTTTTTCCAGCGTTCGGTGTCCTGCTTGATCCGGGCAACGGAGGACTTGGTGAAGTTGATGTGTCCCCAGGAGTGGGACGAGAATTCCCAGCCGTCGTCCTTCAGGGCGTTCGCGACGGTGGTTGCCGTGGCGATGTCCTGCTTGATGTTCTTGTTGGGGTGGTCCGAGCTGGGTCCGTACACGCTGGGCGAGGTCCGGTAGCCCAACACTCCGTTGTACCCAGTGAGCGCGATGACGCCCTTATTCCCATACGGGGCAAAGTCTGGGTGTTCCTTCACGAATTCGTCCACGATGGGCATGACGTCGTAGTCGCCCACGTCCGTCTTCTTGGTCTTCGGGTCGGTGTAGGTGTTCTTCACGCCGTCATCGGTGACCTTGAGGTTGGTCGCGAACCCGTCACCCTCCATGTACTCGTAGTAGGAGACGTCGTCGATGGAGATCACCATGGGCTTCTTGCCCTTGGGCACCTTCAGCTCGTTGGTGACAAATTTGCCTGACTGGTCCGCCTGGCCCAAGGAACGCGGTGAGACCAGGACGTAACCCTTGTCGTAGATCTGCTTGAGGATCTTGGTGAACTCGTCCACGGTGACCATGTAATCGGCGTAGCCAGCCCCGGATTCACGGTCCTTGAACGCGGTGTCGGCGTCCACGATGAGGGAGTGGAAGAAGAGGTGCGGAACCTGCGTGTTGTCTTCCCACACCGTGGTTTCCACATCAGGGTCCAGGGGTTCGGTTGGCGCCTTCGGCGCCGCAGCAGGTTTGATATCCTTGGGAGCCTCGCTGGGCGTTGGGGTGCCCGACGGCGCGGTGCTGGGGTTGGCGCCGGCGGAACCGGACGCACTGGCGGAGTCTGACGGGGAGGTGGACGGTGATTCGTTTCCGGAGCCCGAGCAGCCTGCAAGGGCCAGGACTCCTGCCAGTGTGAGCGTGGCCGTTGTGGCGGTGAGCCGGCGGGAGAAGGAACGCACGTTAATGCCTCGAGTTCATCTGATCGGTGGCGGATTACTGTTCTCCACGGTAGCCCTGTGGCCGCTGGGGTCAACCGTGTCGGGTACTACGGTTGTACTGAGGACCGTCCCAGCATCGAGTCCACATACCGGTTGGCGAGGACGCCCGTGGGATCCACCCGGTCCCGGACCCTGACCGCATCGGGGTAATGAGGGTAGAGCCGCTCCAGGTCCTGTGCAGCCAGGGTGTGCAGCTTTCCCCAGTGCGGTCTGCCTCCTGCGGCCTTGAAGATGGGCTCCACCGCGGCGAAGTAAGGGCGGTGGTCATCCTTGATGAATCGGTGCAGGGCGATGTAAGCGCTGTCCCGACCGGACGCCGTGCCGAGCCAGGTGTCGTCCGCTGCGGCGGTTCTGACCTCGATGGGGAACGTGATGCCGTCCGGGTAGGCGTTGACCACCCGGACCACCTCGCGCAGCACCTCCTCGGCGTCGTCCAAGGCCACCGCGTACTCCATCTCCCTGAACCGAGTGCGGCGGGGTGAGACGAAGACCCGGTCGGAGCGGTCCACGTAGTCGCGGTCTCCCATGACCGAGGAAGCGAAACGGTTCAGCCCTGGAACGGTTCGGGGGAGGAGCCTGCCCAGTTCGCATAGGGCGCGATGTCCGCCGTTGCCGAGGATCTCGTCATCCACGAGGTGTTTGACGACGTTGACTGGGGTGCGCTGGCCACCCACGGGGAGTCGGGTGTTGACCTTCGTGGAGACCACGTCGGTGTGCTGGAACCAGAAGAACTCCAGGTGGTCGTGCTTGCGGGAGTGCTCCACGAAGCTCGTGAGCATGCCTTCCAAGGATTCGGGGTGTTCCGACGCCGCCAGGTCAAAGGAGGGTACGCAGGTCAGGATCGCTTCGAGGATGATGCCCATGGCGCCGAGCCCCACCCGGGCCGCCTGGAAGAGCTCCGGGTCGCGCTCGCGAGACACCGTGACGACCTGTCCGGAGACCAGGAGTAGGCGAAGCGAAGTGAGCATCCCGGAGTAACCGGTGAACCCGAGGCCGGTCCCGTGCGTTCCGGTGGACAGGGCGCCCGCCAGGGATTGCTGGTCTATGTCTCCCATGTTGGGCAGTGCCAGCCCGTAGGGTTCCAGGGCGTCGGCCAGGGTCCACAGGCGGGTTCCGCCCAGGATCGAGACCTCTCCGGTCACGACGTCCAGGTGGGTGATCCCCTGGATCCCGTCCAAGCTGACCAGGAGGGTGTCGTTGAGGTCCGGCGCCGCGATGGGCGTGAAGGAGTGGGACCCTCCCACCACCTTGACGTGTCCGCCTGCTGCCACCTGGGCGTTCACCAACGCGACGAGTTCGTCCTCGCTGTGCGGGGTCGCAATAGCTGCTGGTGTGGCCCGTTCGCTGCCCGCCCAGTTGCTCCACTCCTGGGTCCTATTGCCCCATGCCCGGCGACTCATCACAGAAACGCCTTCCCTTCGCCTCGGTAGGTGGGCAGGACGTCGGTGACCGTCCCGTCCTCGACGACCACGATCTCGTTGACGCGTTCGCACAGCTCGCCTGCCTTGGCATGGCGCATCCACACCACATCTCCTATGGCCAAGGTGTTTGCGCTGTCTCCGACCAGAGGTGTCTGGACCTCCCCGGCGCCCTCGGTGCCGCGGTAGCTCAGACCCGGCGGCCAGGCGACGGTGGGTAGGCGGTCCGGTCCGGGTGTTCCCGAAGCCACCCAACCACCGCCCAGCACCGTGGCGATTCCGGGTGCGGGCCTGCGCACCACGTCCAGGCCAAAATGTAGGGCGTGATGCGGGCTGAAGTGTCGATAGTGATCAAACAGGCCCGGGCCGAACACCCCGGAGCCTGCTGCAACTTCCGTGACAGCTTCCTCCGCAGACGTGGACTCCAACGAACCGGTGCCCCCGCCGTTGACGAACTCCAACGCACCAAGGCGACGGACGGCGGCCACTGCCTCCGCCCGTCGGGCACGTAATTCCTTTGCGGAGCGCGCCTGCATGGCGCGCACCATGCCGGCCCGGGGGCCTCTGCCCGCGTTGCCGACGCCGGCGATCTGCGCCTCGTAGGCCATGAGCCCGACGAGGCGGTAGCCGGGGCGGCGCACCACGGCCGCGGCCAGCCGGGCCAGTTCTGCCGGGGCGCGGACCGGTGAACGTGCCGAACCGATCCAGACCGGACCCACCGGACGGTAGGAGGTGTCCAGGTCCAGAGCGACCCGGAACTCGGGGTGGTGGGGGACCAGCGCATCCATCAGGTCCAACTGCGTCTCGTCATCCACCATGACCGTGATGGCGTCCCTGGCCACAGGGTCCTGAGCGAGCCGACGCAGGCCGGGGCCGTCTGCGGTGGGGTAGGCGATGACCAGGTCCGTGAAGCCGTGTTCCGCCAGAAAGAGGGCCTCCGGCAGCGTGAAGCAGAGCGTGCCCTGGAAGCCGTCATGGCCCAGGATGCGGCGTTGCAGCTCCCGTACCCGGATGGACTTCGAGGCCAGGCGAATGGGCGTGCCGGCGGCCCTGCGGGTGAGGTCGGTGAGGTTGGCGCGGAGTGCGGTGGCGTCGAGGACCGCTACCGGCCGCTGATTTAGGCCGGCGTCGTCCAGGGCGGCTTCCATTCTGGCGAAGCGCTCTGGGTCGGTTGTTGTGCGGGTCACAGTGGGAATCCTACGCGGCGGTAATTTTGTGGGTTCGCACCGGTTCGCGAATCAGTTGTGCGGCGTGTGGGGCGGTTTTCTCAGCGGAATCGATTCGCGAACCTGTGCCACTCTGCAAAAGTGGTTCGTGAGTTTGCGTCACCCTGCGGAATTGATTCGGGAACCTGCGACACTCTGCGGAAGTGGTTCGCGAGTGCTGCTCGGCGGTGAGTTCTTGAGGCTGCGTCTGTTCGCGAACATGTTGTGCAGAGTGTGGGGCCGTTTTCTCAGCAGAATCGATTCGCGAGTGCTGCCACTCTGCAAAAGGGGTTCGTGAGTTTGCGTTACCGTGCAGAATCGATTCGGGAACCTGCGGCACTCTGCAGAAATGATTCGGGAACCTGCGACACTCTGCGGAAGTGGTTCGCGAGTGCTGCGCGGCGGCGAGTTCCTGAGGCTGTGACTGTTCGCGAACATGTTGTGCAGGGTGGGGGGCCGTTTACGCAGCAAAATTGATTCGGGAGCCTGCGGCACTGTGCAGAAGTGATTCGGGAGCTCGCGGCACTCTGCAAAAGTGGTTCGGGAGTTTGCGTCACAGTGCGGAATCGATTCGCGAGCGTGGCTCATTTCGTAGAGCCGCCCCCGAGGCGCAGCTGCAGATGACTCTCATTCACAAATAGCCTTCCTGTTCAAAAGAATAGCCTTTAGGTAGCCTGGAGGGATGACTTCCGGATCCGACGAGCATCACGAGGATGCGCACGAGCACAGCCACGATGCCGGGCGCCATCACGGCGCAGGCGCCACGCGGGGACGGCTTGCCGTGGCCTTCTGGCTCACCGCCACGGTCCTTGTCGTCGAACTCATCGGCGCTGTGGTCACCGGTTCGCTAGCGCTTGCCGTGGATGCGATTCACATGCTCACCGACGTCCTGGGCCTGGGGCTCGCGCTCCTGGCGTCCCATCTGTCCATGCGGCCGGCCACCGCTCGCTACACGTGGGGCTACGAACGAGCCGAGATCCTCTCTGCCACCGCGCAGGCGGCAATCCTGCTTGGAGCGGGGACCTTCGCCGTGATCGAGGGGGTGCGGCGGATCGCCTCCCCTGCCGAGGTGCCTGGGCTGGGGCTCATCGTGTTCGGTGTGGTGGGGCTCGTGGCCAACGTGATCTCACTGGCGGTCCTGGCGGGCGGGCACAAGGACAACAAGGAGAACCTGAACTTCAAGGCGGCGTTACTGGAAGTCATCAACGACGCCTTCGGCTCGGTCGCGGTTCTGCTGGCGGGTGCCGCGACGTTGTGGCTCGGCTGGGGTTGGGCGGACACCGTGGCCGGTTTGCTCGTGGCCGCGTTGATCCTGCCGCGAGCCGTGGTGATCCTGCGGCGCAGCGTGCGGATCTTGATGGAGGCTGCGCCCAGGGGTGTGGAAGCGGAGACGCTACGGAGCCACCTCGAGGAGGTGCCACGCGTGCAGCGCGTGCATGATCTGCACGTTTCCAGACTTTCTTCCACTACTGCAGTCCTCACGGCGCACGTGGTCGTGGATCCTGAGGCCTTCGCCGACGGCGGCAGCGTCGAGGTGTTGCGCAGGTTGCAGGAATGCGCGGCCGAACATTTTCCCGTGCGCTTTGAGCACGCGACCTTCCAATTGGAGCCACCCTCAACGCTCACTCAGGAGCGGCCGCTGCATGGCAATGGCGGGTCCTGAAGTGGGGTGAATGTGGCCCGGGGCACTCGCTTAGGTCACGGTGAGGTCACGAGTCTGCATCGAAATCTGATGGAGGTATTCACCGTCCGCGACAGTCCACTCGATGGAGTTTATCGATACATGCCCGGAAGGGCGGGGTAGGGCGCCCTGATCGGCGCACAGATTGGGTCGATAACGAGGTCTGAAACAAGTTTTTGATACATCACGGACCCCCTTGCGTCTCCGGAATCCGTACTTAGAGTTGACGCCATGTTCATTCGTCGTGCCCTGCCTGGGGTGATTGCTGCAGCTGGCCTTGTGCTGGCAGGTGCCGTAGTCCCCGCGCATGCCGGCGTTGAACCCGCTCAGCACTTCGAGGCCGTCCGCGCGGCGGACCTGGACCCGGGAGCGGTACGCGCCTACGACGTCAGTGTTGCCACACTCAACGCCGGATTGACGTCCGATTCCGACGGTCAGACGCTCAGTGACCTCCAAGGCGGTGGCGACCCTCAGGCCAAACAGTTGGCCAAGGCGGTGGCACAGGAACGCCCCGATATCTTGGTCCTCACCGGAATCGACGTGGACCCTGAAGGCGCCACGGTCGAGACCCTCCGGGACGAATACCTCGGAGGTGCCGGTGCAACCGGTAGCTCCGCATACCGCTACGTCTATGCCCCCGCGACGAATGCGGGTGTCGATTCCGGCGCAGACCTGGACGGTGACGGCACCATCGGCGGCGCGGGAGACGCCCTCGGCACGGGAGATTTCCCGGGTCAGAACTCCATGGCCGTGCTCTCGGTGTACCCCATCGACCGCAAGGCGGCGCGGACCTTCTCCAAGCTCACCTGGGCGGCGGTTCCGGACAACCATCTGGACCAGTCCGATTTCCCTGAGGCTGCTCAGAAAGACATTCCCCTATTCTCCACCAGCCTGTGGGATGTCCCGATCGATGTGAACGGCGGGACGCTGCACGTCGTGGCGACCTCGCTCTCACCCACCACCGGCACCGGTGCGCAGACGGCCCGCAATCGTGATCAGGTGCAGTGGCTCAACGACTACGTCACGGGCGAAACCAGCCTGAGCGAGGTGGAGGATGACCAAGGGCGCCCGGGCCCGCTCTCCCAAGAGAATTCCGCGGTGATCGCCGGGGACCTCGGCGTGGATGCTTCCTCCAGTTCCACGGCTTCGAAGACCGTGACGTCGTTGCTGAACATGGAGGACACCGGCCACAGTGCCAAGACCTCCGAGAATTGGCTGACCCGTCTGGATTGGCTGCTCAAGCACAACGCCGCCGCCACGCGTGTGGGTTCCTCCACCTCCCGCCTGGATTACGTCATCGGTGTGGGAGACTTGCGCAGTGCCAAACCGGAGAGCACGGACGCCATTACGCTCGGCAGCACGACCCATCGCATGGTCGTCACAGCTTTCGATTTCTGATGCCAGCACCGGCCCCGCCGCCCGGTGAGGGCCGTAGGCTGGTCCCATGAGCAGGAAGCAGCAGACCTCCACCAAGGGCATCTGGGACGTGATTCCCAAGTCCGGCCGCGAGAACTTCGCCAAGAATCTGGGATCGGGAATCGATGGACCGGCGGATTTCGTCCAGGCCGGTCTGACCAGTGTGGTCGGCGTGCAGCGCCCAGTGGTCCAGGCCTATCTGCGGCTTCTCTCTCGTCGCCATCCCGACGCCGACCCCGTGGTGTTGGCCCTGTACGTTGAGCGGGATTATCTGCGCGCCGTCACCGGCACAGGTGCGGCAGGAGGCGCAGCCGCAGTCATTCCCGGTGTTGGCACCGGTGCGGCCCTGGCCCTGTCCGCAGGCGTCGCCCTGACCTTCCTGGAAGCAACGGCCCTGTACGCGCAGGCCATCGCAGAGTTGCACGGAATTGCCGTGACCGACGAAGACCAGGCCAAGGCTCTGGTCATGTCCGTCATGTTGGGCCCCGAGGCCGCCGGTTTGCTGGCCGGGGTGGGCGAGGGCGTAGCCGCCGGGGCCAAGGGCCGGGGTTCCTGGGGCGCTGCCTTCGGGACCGCCACCGGGAAGGGCGGCAGCTGGAAGACCGTGGTGCAAGCTCTGCAGGGACGTTTTCTGCGGCGTTTCGCTGCGTCGCAGAGCATCGGTCTGGTGGGACGCGTGGTGCCTTTCGGGATCGGCTCCGTGATCGGTGGTTTCGCCAACCGCTCGCTCGGCAAGAAGGTGGTCTCCTCCACGCTGAGCGCCTTTGCCGGACTCTCCGCCGTGAGCGCGGAGGAACTGCGCCGTGTTGAGGCTGACGCCCCGGAGGAAGAGACTCCGGCGCTGATCCCCGACGCCGTCTCCTGACCTCCCAATTCAGTCTGATAATGCCCGACGGCGGTGGCCACCGCCGTCGGGCATGGCACCCCACGCGCGTAGCGCGTGTACTCAGGTGCGCCGTCAACGCCCTGGCAGTGGATCAGCCCAGGAACAGCTGCGCCAACGCGAAGATCGCGACGCCGGCCAGGGCACCAACCACAGTTCCATTGAGCCGGATAAACTGCAGGTCCCGCCCCACGAGGACCTCGATCCGGTCGGACGCCTCTGCCGCGTCCCACGAGGCGATGGTGTCGGTAATCAAGGAGGCTGCCTGGTGTCGGTAGCCCTGCGCCACGTGAAGGGCCGCTGTGCGCAGCCAGCCGTCGATCTTGGAAGTCAAGGCCGGATCCTCTGCCACCCGCACGCCGAGGTCCCTGATTCCTTGCACAAAGGAGAGTCGTAGGGCCGAATCCGGGTTCTCAGCGACCTCGCTCAAAGCGTCCTTTAGTCGTGCCCAGGTGTCCAAGGCGACCTGCCGCAGCCGGGGGTCCTCGATCAACGAGCGTTTGAACCCTTCCACCGTGGCGATCGTGGCCGGATCGTGCTGCATGCCGTGCGCCAGGGAAGACAACCACTCGTCGATACTGCGCCGGGCGACATGCCCCGGGTCGGTGACCACACCCCGGAGGAACGTCACGAGCTCTTTGTGCAGGCGTTCGCCGATCAGCCGATCCACGGCGCGGGGCAACCAGGTGGGGGAGCGGTCCTCGACGAGTCCCTGGATGGTTTCGGGGTGGGTCTCTGCCCAATCCAGGGCCCTGGCGGCCAGCACGTCAACGGCACCGCGATGGTGGCCGTGTGCCACCACGGATTCCAGCAGCAGGCCCAGGGTGGAGGACCACTCCGGCTCCACCACATGCCTACGCACCAGATCCTCGGCCACCCGCTGGACGTCCTCGTCGGAGACCACCTCAAGCGCGCCACGGATCACCGCGGCACCCTGCGTCGCCACCCGGTCGGCGTGGTCTGGATCCTGCAGCCAGGTACCGGCCTTGGCCGCGACCTCGAGTTGTGACAGTTTCCCGGAGAGCACCTCGTCGGAGAGGAAGTTCTCCTCGACGAACCCGCCCAAGGACTCGCCCAACTGATCCTTCTTCCTCGGGATCAGGGCGGTGTGCGGGATCGGCAACCCCATGGGGCGGCGGAACAAGGCGGTCACGGCGAACCAGTCGGCCAACGCACCGACCATGCCGCCCTCGGCGCCCGCCCGGACGTAGGCCGCCCACGGATGAGACTCCTGCAACAGGTACATCACCACGAAGATCACCGCGAGCAGCACGAGGGCGCCGGTGGCGATACCCCTCATGCGTCGCAGCTGCGCACGCCTCAGCTCGGTATCCATGCCCCCTATCCTGCCCGCCTTCACCGCAACGTCGTTTAAGCGCACTAGCGTGGTGGCTATGACCAAACTGTTTGCGCACCGAGGTTCCTCTCGTCTCTACCCGGAGAACACGCGCGCTTCCTACCTGCAGGCCATCGCAGACGGGGCGGACGGGATCGAGTGCGATATCCACCTCACCGCTGATCATCAGCTGGTGTGCCATCACGATGCCGTGCTTGGCCGGACCGAACGCGCCAAGGGCGAGGTGCGCGCCATGACGTTGGCGCAGCTACGCAAGATCGACATGGTCTCCTGGAAACGTGGACGTTGGCCCTTCCGTCGCACGCGCATCCCAGGCAGGTTTGGGCGGGTGGATCAGCAGTTGTGCACTCTGGCAGAGCTGGTGGAGATCGCCGCGGGTGCGGGGCGCCCCATCGAGCTGGCCATCGAGACCAAACATCAGTTGGGGTACGACCCCCGATTGGAGCCGGCCATGACCAAGCAGTTGGAGGCGTTGGGTTTCGATAGGGCCACGCGTTCCTCCGGGAACGTCTCCGTGTCCTTCATGAGTTTTGAGCCGGAGGCGGTCCAGCAGCTCAGCGCCGATTGGGGTCCGGAGCGGGTGTGCCAGTTGTTGGAGAACAAGCGACACGGCTGGGAAGGGGATGTGTTGCGTGGACTCGGGACCACGGAGGACACCCGATATGCGCAGCAGTTCACGGGCGGCGTCGCCAACATCGAGGATGGTACGGCGGGGATTGTGGGCCCGGGTATCAAATTCGTGAGGGCGCATGAGCCTGAGTTCCTGCGCTGGCTTCAGCGTCACACCGCGCGGATCTGGACGGTGGACAAGCCTGCGGACGCCGCATATCTGGTGGGGCTGGGTGTCCAGGAGATCACGTCCAACGTCCCGGCCACGATTCGCGAGACCCTGGCGCGCTGAGCGCGCCGCGCGGCGTTTGGTGACCTGGGCCGCGGTGGGAAGTGATCCATGCCATCACACCGGTTAAACTTGGGTGTGCAGACCAAAGACGTACCGGTCGATACAACGACGCGTCGCCTCTGGTCGCTTCATCATCCCTAACGGAGGAACCTCCCATGCATCGCACCCGCACCCGACGCGGACTGACCACCGCAGCTGTGGTCGCCGCAACCTCGGCACTGGTCCTTTCCGGTTGCGCATCCCAGCGCGACGACGATTCCGGCAAGGGCAAGGGCGGCGACGTGAACACCACGTTCACGTTCGCGGCCTCGTCCGATCCCAAGTCGTTGGACCCCGCCTTCGCTTCTGACGGCGAGTCCTTCCGCGTCTCCCGTCAGATCTTCGAGGGCCTGGTGGGCACCAAGCCCGGCACCGCGGATCCCGCGCCGCTGCTGGCCAAGAGCTGGGAGGTCTCCGACGACGCCAAGACCTTCGACTTCACGCTGGAGGAAGGCGTGAAGTTCCACGACGGCAGCGACTTCAACGCTGAGGCCGTCTGCGCCAACTTTGACCGCTGGTACAACTTCACGGGCATCCAGCAGACCGAGGGCGTTGGCTACTACTACAAGTCCCTGTTCAAGGGCTTCGCGGACAACGACACCGACCAGGCGATCTACAAGTCCTGCGAGGCTAAGTCAGACACCGAGGCTTCCGTCACCCTGACGCAGCCCTGGGTCGGCTTCATCTCCGCGCTCTCCCTCCCCGCCTTCGCGATGCAGTCCCCCGAGGCCATGGAGAAGTACGGTGCAAGCGAGATCTCCGGCTCCGCCGACGCACCTAAGCTCAGCGAGTACGCGCTGCAGCACCCCACCGGCACCGGCCCGTTCCAGTTCAAGGAATGGAAGAACGGTGACCACATCACCCTGGACGCCAACAAGGACTACTGGGGCGAGAAGGGCCAGGTGGAGAAGGTCGTCTTCCGCGTCATCTCCGACGCCACGGCCCGCAAGCAGGCCCTGGAAGCCAACGAGATCGACGGCTACGATCTCGTGAGCCCCGGCGATCTGAAGTCCATCGAGGATGCAGGCTACAAGCTGGTCAACCGCGATCCCTTCAACGTCCTCTACCTCGGCATCAACTCCGCCGAGAAGGAACTCTCCGACGTCAAGGTGCGCCAGGCCATCTCCTACGCCATCGACAAGGACCAGCTCAACAAGCAGGTCATGCCTGAGGGCACCAAGTCCGCCATCGAGTTCATCCCGGACTCCGTGCGCGGCTACACCGAGGATGTCGAGACCTACGACTACGACGTGGACAAGGCCAAGGACCTGCTGACGGAGGCTGGCTACCCCGACGGGTTCACCACCACCTTCTACTACCCCACGGATGTCTCCCGTCCGTACATGCCGACCCCGGCAGACACCTACACCAACATCGCCCAGCAGCTTCAGAAGGTGGGCATCAAGGTCACCCCGAAGCCCATGAAGTGGACCGAGTACACCTCCTACGTCCAGGGTTCCGACAAGCACGGCCTGCACCTGCTGGGTTGGACCGGCGACTACAACGACACCGACAACTTCGTTGGCGTCTTCTTCAACGGTAAGAAGCCCGAGTTCGGCTTCGAGAACCAGCAGCTGTTCAAGGACCTCGACGAGGCCCGCACCATGGCTGACGCGGATGCCCAGACCAAGAAGTACGAGGACATCAACAAGGAGATCTCCAAATTCGTCCCGGCCGTGCCGCTGGCGCACCCGGTTCCGACCTTGGCGTTCAACTCCCGCGTGTCGTCCTACCCGGCTTCCCCGGTGCAGGACGAGGTCTACAACATGGTTGAACTGAGCAAGTGACCTGACCCCTTGGTCGGGGCGATGCCGCCGCTGGTGGCATCGCCCCGACCTTCGGATTTATCAGGCGCCATCCGCGCACCTCACGAAGGAACACAGTGCTCAGATTCATCCTCAACCGCTTAGGCTTGTTGATCCTGACCCTGGTTGGGCTCTCGATCCTGCTTTTCGCCTGGGTTCGCGCCCTCCCGGGTGGTCCGGCCACCGCGATGCTCGGTGAACGTTCCACCCCTGAAGCCATCGAGGCCATCAACAAGGCCTATGGTTTCGACCAACCCCTGCTGACCCAGTACTTCACCTACATGGGCAAGCTGCTTACCGGCGACTTCGGCAACTCCACCCAGGCGCAGCGCCCGGTGCTCTCCCAGTTCTGGGACCAGTTCCCGGCCACGGCGGAACTGGCGATCTTCGCGATTCTGTTCGCCGTGATCATCGGTATCCCGCTCGGATACTGGGCTGCACGTCATTACGGTAAGTGGCAGGACAACCTCTCCGTGGTGCTGTCCCTGCTTGGTGTGGTCATTCCGGTGTTCTTCCTGGCCTTCATCCTGAAGTGGATCTTCGCGGTGAAGTTGGGCTGGTTGCCTACGTCGGGACGCCAGGACATTGGGCTCAATGCCACGCACTACACCAACTTCTTCCTCTTGGACGGGCTGATCACGGGTGAGTTCGACGCGGCCTGGGATTCCTTCAAGCACCTGATCCTGCCCGGTGTGGCGTTGGGTTCGATTCCGTTGGCCGTGATCACCCGCATCACGCGTGCCTCCGTGCTGGAGGTTCAGGGTGCGGATTACGTGCGCACGGCCAAGGCCAAGGGCATGCCGGAGACCATCCTGCGTAACCGCTTCGTGTTGCGCAACGCGATGTTGCCTGTGGTGACCACGGTGGGTCTGCAATTGGGTCTGTTGTTCGCAGGGGCCGTGCTCACTGAGACGGTCTTTGCGTATCAGGGCATCGGTTACGGGATCGCGCAAGCCATCTCCAACGCCGACTATCCGGTGCTGCAGGCCTACATCATGTTCATCGCGGTGATCTATGCGGTCATCAACCTGGTCGTGGACCTGCTCTACGGCCTCATCGACCCGAGGGTGCGTGTGAAATGAGCGTCAACATGGATCCTGAGAACCAGCGGCCGGGAGCGGCCCTGCCGGACGCCCCGGAATCGTCGGCCGATCCCGTCGCCTCCAGTAAGGGGGCCAAGCCGGACCAGGGCGACACCCGCCACGGTGACCGCGGCACGTCGATCTGGGCTGAGGCCTTCGGTCGGCTGCGGCGCAGCCCCATGGCGATCGTGGGCGGCGTGATCATCCTGCTCTTCGTCCTGGTGGCGATCTTGGCCCCGGTGCTGGCTCCTTACGGCGGCACCGAGACGCCCGGCATGCGTGATGTCACGCCCACCAACATCCCGGGGATCGGTACCTCGGGTTACCCGTTGGGCCTGGACAACTACGGCGGAGACGTTCTGTCCAAGCTGATCTGGGGCGCTCAGGCGTCCCTGCTGGTCGGTGTCATCTCCACGCTGATCGGTTTGGTGGGTGGCCTGATCCTGGGTGCGCTGGCAGGCGGTTTTGGCGGCTGGGTCGATACCGTCATCATGCGCATCGTGGACATCCTGCTCTCGGTGCCGAACCTGCTCATGGCGGTCTCCATCGCCGCGATCGCGGGGCAGACGCCGTTTGCGGTGATGATCGCCATCGGTGCAGCACAGATCCCGGTGTTCGCGCGCCTGCTGCGTTCCTCCATGCTGTCCCAGCGTGGAGCGGACTACGTGCTGGCTGCGCAGACGTTGGGTCTGGGACGCGGCAAGATCACCATGTCCCACCTGCTGCCCAACTCGTTGGGTCCGGTGATTGTGCAGGCCACGCTGGCGTTGGCCACCGCGGTGATCGATGCGGCCGCCCTGTCCTTCCTGGGCTTGGGTGGCGGAAACCCGAACACGGCCGAGTGGGGTCGCATGCTGACCTCAGCGCAGAGCTTCCTGGCGTCCGCGCCGCAGCTGGCTTTCCTGCCGGGTATCTGCATCGCCATCACTGCCCTGGGCTTCACTCTGGTCGGTGAGTCCCTCCGCGAGGCCTTGGACCCCAAGTCCCGGAAGAAGTAGTCCCTCCGCCGACCCTGTCCACCCGTATCGACCCGTTCCAGGACGTCAACCTTGGAACGGGTCGGTTGCCGCCGCAGCTGCCCACCCCAGGGCAACTGCGGCGGCATTTGGGTTCACGCCAGCCCCCGAAACACCGTCCTGTCGTCGAGTAGTCCCATGCATATCGCCGTGTTCCACCTGCGTAACGAGCGCCCGCACGCTCCGGAGTTCAACGACACCCTGAGCGGATTGACCGCCGGCGCGATCGCTGCGGTGGAGGCTCTGGGATGGGAGTACACGCTCGTGCCGTCTGGCGAGCTCCCGGTTGCCGAGTCGGTCCGTGTGGCCCTCGCTGCGGACGCGGTGGTGTTGCTGGGCGGCGAGGACGTACACCCGGCTCTGTACGACGGGCCGTTGGACTATCCGCAGGTAGACACCTGGGACCTGAAAGCAGACGCGGCGCATCTGGCCGTGGTGGCGGCCTGCAAGGAGGCGCGCAAGCCCCTCCTGGGGATCTGCCGTGGGCTGCAGATCATCAACGTGGCCTTCGGCGGAACACTCATTCAGCATCTGGAGGTGCCGGGGCATCGACTGCCTGGGCACGGTCTTGCGACCTTTGCGCCGACCCGCCCGGAGTTTGTGGGACCTATGTCCGACGTCGGGTGCTCGCCGGCCGCGGCCGGCGGAACCTTGGTTGCCGAGCACGGCTCGGGCCCCGAGGCTCAGCCCCTGGCACAGTCCACTGGCCAGGCGACGGTTGACGGTGCGGTGACCACCGGCGTTGGGCATCACGAGTTGGCCGCGGATGTGGCGGATGAACCGACCCTGTGCTCACACCATCAGGCCGTGGGCAGGGTGGGGGATGGCCTGCTGGTGGCGGCGCGTTCGGAGCAGGGGGTGGTTGAGGCCCTGGTGCACCAGCAGGCGCCGATCACGGGGGTGCAGTGGCACCCAGAGCACCCGGATGTCTCACGCACACAGCTGGTCCCGTTGCTGCAACGGCTGGGTCGCCAGGCCGTCTGAAACGTCGTGGGCCCGTTCCGATCACGGACCCACCGAGCGCGCAGAGCCGGGTTCTCCCTGTGGAGCCGTGTATGCGCAGGCTCTGAGGTGAAAACCCGGCTCCAGCCGGCCCAAGGTGCGGCTACGGGACCACGCGAGGGGCGGCCGACCTGCCGCCCAGAGGGTCAGGCCACGTCGTCGATGCCGAGCTCGTTGCCCGGGATCGAGGCCAGCAGCTTGCGCGTGTACGGGTGGCGCGGGTTGGTGAAGATCTCCTCGCTGGTGGCGGCCTCGACGAGTTCGCCGTTCTTCATGACGCACACGTAGTCGGAGATCAGCCTGACCACCGCGAGGTCGTGGGAGATGAACAGGTAGGACAGGCCGCGCTCGGCCTGGAGGTCGCCTAGCAACTTCAGGATCTGGGCCTGGACCAGCACATCCAAGGCGGACACGGGCTCGTCGCACACGATCAACTCCGGCTCCAGCGCCAGGGCGCGGGCGATCGCGACACGCTGGCGCTGACCGCCGGAGAGCTCGGACGGGTAGCGGCGCAGCATGGCCTGGGGCAGGGCTACCTGGTCCATCAGGTCTCGCACGCGCTGGCGGCGGGAGGCCGGGGTTCCCACCTTGTAGGCGTCCAGGGGCTCCTGGATGATGTGCCCAATCGTGAACATGGGGTTCAACGAGGAGTAGGGATCCTGGAACACGGGCTGTACACGGCGGCGGAAGTCCTTCCGATCCGCCTTGGACAGCTTGGCCAGGTCCTTGCCGTCGAATTTCATGGACCCGGAGGTGGGCTCGATGAGTCCCAGGAGCATGCGAGCCGTGGTGGTCTTGCCGGATCCAGACTCGCCCACGATGGCGACCGTGGAGCCACGCGGAACGTCGAGGGAGACGTTCTTGGCTGCATAGAAATCGTCCTTGCCGCGCGCGGAGTAGACCTTGGTGAGGTCGTGCAGTTCCACGAGGTTCTCCGGTGCGGCCTTCAGGTCCTCGTTCGCTGCGGCTTCTTCCGCGAGGTCCTCACGCTCCTCCAGCGGAGCGGTGTATGCGCCGGGATCCAGGCGGGCGGCTGCCACGGACGGTGCCGCCTTCACCAGGGACTGGGTGTAAGGGTGCTGGGGGTTCTCCAGGATCTGCTTGGCTGGCCCCTGCTCCACGATCTTGCCGCGGTGCATCACGACCACGTCCGATGCGCGTTCAGCTGCAAGCCCGAGGTCGTGGGTGATCAGCAGGACGGCGGTACCGAGCTCTGCGGTCATGGCGTCGATCTGGTCCAGGATGACGCGCTGCACGGTGACGTCCAGGGCGGAGGTGGGCTCATCTGCGATGAGCAGGCGCGGTGCGCAGGCCAGGCCGATGGCGATCAGGATGCGCTGCCGCAGGCCGCCGGAGAGCTCGTGCGGGTAGGACCGGACCCTGGTCTCCGGGTCGGGGATACCGGCGCGCTTCATGACGTCTAGCACCTTGGCGTCCACGTTCGCCTTGGTAGCGGCCTTGTTCACCAACAGGGTCTCTGCGATCTGTTGGCCCACGCGTTTGACCGGGTTCAAGTTGGACATGGGGTCCTGGGGCACCAGGCCGATCTGGCGGCCGCGGATGCCCTGGTACTGCTTGTCGGAGTACGTGGCGAGATCCGCGCCGTCGAACGTGATGGAACCGGAGGTGATGGACCCATTGCCGGGCAGCAGGCCGATCACGGCCATGGCCGTGGTGGACTTACCGGAGCCGGATTCCCCCACGATCGCGAGGGTCTTCCCGGCCTCCAACCGCAGCGAGGCACCTTGGACCGCGGAGACGGTTCCGTGCTGGGTCTCGAAGGTGATGGACAGGTCCTTGACCTCCAACAGGGGTTGGCCCTGGGAGTCGGCGGAAGCGTCCGGAGCTGCGGGGGATGCGGCGTGGGTCATGACGTACATCATGCCGCAATTTGGCCTCGATCACCTTAACGGGCGGCCCCGTTCACCAGGCTTCCTCCACATAACCCCGGCGCACATGACCTTGGATCACATGACCCCCACCAGCGCGGCCGTCTGGTGCGCGATGGCGGCCTCCTCGTCGGTGGGGACCACCAACACGGGAATCGCGGATTCGGCGGAGGAGATGATCCGTGCCTCCTTGGACCGCTCCAGGTTGCTCATCCGATCCAGCGAGATCCCCAGTGCCCCCAGTCCGGAGCACACGCGCTCGCGGAACTGCCAGGAGTTCTCCCCGATCCCTGCGGTGAAGATCAGGGCCTTAGCCCCGTCCACGGCCACGTGGTAGCTGCCCACGTACTTCTGGACGCGGTAGGCGGAGGCGGCGAGGGCCAGTTCGGCGTGGTGTTCCCCGGCTGCTGCGCGATCCACGACTTCCCTCATGTCCGCGGTGCCGGTGAGGCCCAGGAGTCCGGCTTCCTTGTTGAGCATCCGGTCCAGGTCCTGAGCCGTGTACTCCTCCCGGATCATGAGTTGCGTCAGGACGGACGGGTCCACGTCTCCGGACCGCGTTCCCATGACCAGGCCGGCCAGCGGTGTGTAGCCCATGGAGGTGTCGACACTGCGCCCGCCTTTGACGGCGGTGATGGACGCCCCGGCGCCGAGATGGGCAACGACCGCGTCGAATTGGCGCATCGGGATCCCGAGCAGCTCCGAGGCCTTCCCCGACACGTAGCCAACGGAGGTGCCGTGGAAGCCGTACTTGCGCACGCCGTGCACGGTGTAGAGCTCGTTGGGTACGGCGTAGCGCCAGGCGTATTCCGGCATGGAGCGGTGGAACGCGGTGTCGAACACGGCGACCTGCGGAAGCGACGGCCATTTGGTCATGATGGCGCGGATACCGAGCGCGTGGGCGGGGTTGTGCAGGGGCGCCAGGGGTGCCAGTCGCTCGATGGCGCGGGTGATCTCGTAGTCGATGAGGACGGGTTCGGAGAAGCGTTCGCCGCCGTGAACAATGCGGTGTCCCGCGGCGTCAAGTTGTGGATCCTCGCCGAGGTCACGGGTGAGGTGAGCTTCGACGACGTCGAGCGCGACGCCGTGGTCCGGCACCTCGTCGGAGCCGATGCCCTCAACGTGGCCGGAGAGGAGCAGGGCATCGGTCTCGGTGTCCCTGACCTGGTATTTCAGGGAGGAGGAGCCGGAGTTGATGACGAGGACGCGCATGGGGTGCTTTCCGGTGGTGCTTGAGTGGTGTTGTCGACTATGCCCGACGTCCCGTGCCCGGCTCCCGCTGTGCCAGCGGTGTGCGGGCCGCAGGCCCGCGGCCGGAACGGCCGCGCTGGTGGGCTGAGAGTGGGAGGGGAGTAGAGACGTCGGGCAGAGGTGGTTCAGGCCGAGGGGGACAGGGACTGAGCCTGGATGGCGGTGATGGCGACCGTGTTGACGATGTCGGCGACCGTGCAGCCGCGGGAGAGGTCGTTGACGGCCTTGTTGAGGCCCTGGAGTACCGGGCCCACGGCCACGGCGCCGGCGGACTGCTGCACCGCCTTGTAGGTGTTGTTGCCGGTGTTCAGGTCGGGGAAAACGAAGACGGTCGCGTGGCCCGCCACGTCCGACCCCGGGAGCTTGGAGGCGGCGATGGAGGAGTCTACGGCGGCGTCGTACTGGATGGGTCCCTCCACCGGGAAGTCGGGGGAGGTGCCCTGGACCAGGGCGGTGGCCTCACGCACGGAGTCCACGTCCGCGCCTGCACCGGAGGTGCCGGTGGAGTAGGAGAGCATGGCGACCTTGGGGTCCACGCCGAACTGGCGGGCGGTGGCGGCGGAGGCCAGGGCAATGTCGGCGAGGCCGGTGGCGTCCGGGTTCGGGTTCACGGCGCAGTCGCCGTAGACCAGGACCCGGTCTGGCAGGCACATCAGGAACACCGAGGACACCAGCTTCACGCCGGGGCGCGTCTTCACGAACTCCAGCGACGGGCGGATGGTGTCCGCCGTGGTGTGCGCGGCGCCGGAGACCATGCCGTCCGCGTGGCCAAGATGCACCATCATGGTGCCCCAGTAGGAACGTGAGGTCATGCGTTCGCGCGCCTGCTCCAGGGTGATGCCCTTGTGGGCGCGTAACTGGGCGTATTCGGCGGCGAAAGTCTCGGTGCGCGGATCGTTGTCAGGATCCACCAGGTCCACGCCGGAGAGGTCCACGCCGTTCTCGCGGGCCAGGTCCGCGACCTTGGTCCCGCCCAACACGATCACGTCACAGATGTCACGACGGGCGATGATCTCCGCGGCACGCAGCACTCGCAGATCCTCGCCCTCCGGCAGCACCACGCGGCGGCGGTCGCTGCGGGCGCGCTCCACGAGCTGGTGCAAGAACCGCACCGGGGTCATGAGGTCCGGGGAGGGAAGTCGCAGGCGGGCCAGCAATTCGGACTCGTCCACGGCCTTGGCCATGGCGCCCAGCGCGGCCGCGGTCTTGCGGGGGATGCCAGAGGCGATGCTGCCACGTACGCCGGCCACCGCGGTGGTGGTGTCGAACGTGCCCTGTTCGCAGGAGTAGACGGGGAAAGGGGCCTCGGCCAGGATCGGGAGCACCGAAGCCTCCACGGGCCGCGGCCCCGTGACCAGCACACCGGAGGTGGACGGGAAGCCGGGGGTTCGCGACGCCGCAACGGCCGCGGCGAGCACATCGGTGCGGTCGGCAGGGGTGACCAGCAGAGAGTCGTCGCCCTCGTAGCGTTCCAGCAGGTAGCCCACGTTCATGGCGGCGATCATGATGTGGCGGATGTCCCGGTCCCGTGAGGGGTCGCCGGTGACCAGGCGCGCGCCCACGGTGTCCATGACCTCACCGATGGTGGGGGAGAGAACCTCTGGGGTCTCCGGGATGACGTAGACCTTGCGATCGTGGAGGCCAGGGCGAATCGCGGCACGCAGCTCGTCGATGGTGTCAGGGTTGGCGCGGTTGACGATCATGGACAGCAGGGAGACGCGCTGCTCGTAGTAACTGTCGCGGGCCACGTCCACGGCCTCCACCGACTGGGCCACGCCCAACCCGGCTGCGGAAACCACGCCGATCAGGTGACAGCCCAGGTGATTGGCCAGGCGGGCATTGAGTTCGAATTCGGTGGTGAGATCGTGGCCGGAGAGGTCTGTGCCCTCCACGATGACCACATCAACGTGCTTGGCGATCTCCGAGTAGGCGTCCAGCGCGAGGGAGTAAAGCTCCTCGGTATTGCGGGCGGCAATCAGCTCGCGGGCTTGCACCCGGGTCAGACCCACACCTGCGGCGTGCTCCGGCAATTCGAAGTGTGCCCGCATGAACTCCACCATGGGGTCAGGGGATCCCGGCGCGGCGTCGGTGATGGGTCGGAAGAAGCCGATGGAATTGGTGTGCCGGTTGAGCAGGTCTCCCAATCCCAGGGCGATCAACGATTTGCCGGATTGAGCGCTGGTGGCGCTGACGTAGAGCCCGTGGGCCATAAGTCTCTCCCTCGAGGTGGTGGTTCACCTCTATGGTCTCACCAACGACGCTGAGGCGCTTACGGGCCCTCGATCTTGATCTCCGGGATGGGGGATCCCGGCGGGAGGTCCTTGACCTGCTGATAGACCTGGCCAAAGAGGCCCCAATGCACCGCGGTGGACGTGATGTCGAAGTTGTCCACGGCGGGCTGTCCGCCGAGGATGAGGTTGCCCGCAAGTCGTGGACAGTTGTTTAAGCTGCTTTGGCCAGATCGGC
>JBQDZM010000024.1:0-32264 GCA_052108535.1 Galactobacter sp.
ACGACGCGCCAACAGTCCGAGAACCCCGACCTACACCCTCAACTGTGAAGAGCCGCATTGCTGCAGGGTCTCGAGGAGCGCAAGGGCGATGGCCCGTACAACATCGAGCTGATCGCTGGCTCCCCGGATGATGCCAACGCCACCCCGTTCTTCGAGGGCGCCATGTCCAAGCTGGATCCCAAGATCAAGGACGGCACCTTGAAGATCCGGTCGGGTCAGAAGGACTTCTCCAAGGTCGCCACGCAGGGCTGGGATCCCAAGAACGTCCAGTCCCGCATGGACACCGTCATCTCTTCCAACTACAAGTCGGAGTCCCTGGACGGTGTGCTCTCACCGAACGATCAGCTGGGCCGCGCGGCCTTGCTCTCCGCCAAGAATGCAGGCCAGGACGTGCCTGTTGTGACGGGTCAGGACTCCGAGGTCGAGTCCCTGAAGTCCATCCTGGCCGGTAACCAGTACTCCACCATCAACAAGGACACCACCAATCTGGTGACCCAGACGGTGAAGATGGTGACCGACCTGCAGAAGGGCGAGGACATCAAGGAGGCCACGGACAAGACCAATAACGAGGTCAAGGACGTCCCCACGCAGTACCTGGATCCGGTGCTGGTCACCCAGGAGAACATCAAGGACGCGTACAAGAACGATGAAGCGCTGAACAAGGTCGTCAACCCCTGACCGGTCCTGTTCCGATCCGGACGGCCCCGCACCTTTTTCAGGTGCGGGGCCGTCCGGCGTCCGGTCCCCATGCCCGACGATCCGTGTGTGGCTTTCGCGCGGGTGGCACCTGCCTGTACTGTCCCCATTCATGGGAGCAGAGGTCAGCACACAGCACTTCAGCCGCGAGGAACGCAGGCTCTACCGCGAGCGGTTAGCGGAACACCTGGACTCGCTGGCCGCCTTGGTCCATCGTGGCGTGTTTCACGACGCCTCCAGCATCGGGCTGGAGTTGGAACTCAACCTGGTGGATCAGGACCAGAATCCGGCCCTGCGCAACGCGGAGGTGCTCAAGGCCATTGCCGATCCGGCGTTCCAGACGGAGATCGGCGCCTACAACATCGAGTTCAATCACCCGGCGCTGACCATCCAAGGCCGCGGGTTGCTGGAACTCGAGGAGAATCTGCGTGAGGAGTTGGACACCGCGCAGTCCCGCGCGGATTCCGTGGGCACCGGCATCGTCATGGCTGGCATCCTGCCGACTCTGGGCCGGGACTTCGGAACCAGCGGCGAATGGATCTCGGAGGGGGAACGTTATGCGGCCCTGAACTCGCAGGTGCTCGCGGCCCGCGGTGAGGACGTCCTGATCGACATCACCGGTGTGGAGCGGCTGCGTTTCCACGCGGAGAATATCGCTCCCGAGGCCGCCTGCACGTCCACCCAATTGCACGTCCAGGTGACGCCGGAGAACTTCGCGGCCACCTGGAATGCCGCGCAGGTGATCGCGGCGCCGCAGGTGGCGCTGGCTGCCAACTCCCCCATCTTCATGGGCAAGGTGCTCTGGGCCGAATCGCGGATCGAGGTCTTTAAGCAGGCCATCGACACCCGGCCACCCGAGTTGCGGAATCAGGGTGTGCGCCCCAGGGTCTGGTTCGGGGAGAAATGGATTACCTCGGTGCTGGACCTGTTCGAGGAGAACGTGCGCTACTTCCCCGCACTCCTCCCCGAGCTCTCCTCCGATCCTGCGCGCGAGGTGCAGGGAGTTCCGACGCTGGACGAGCTGGGCCTGCACAACGGCACCGTCTACCGCTGGAACCGTCCCATCTACGATCCGTCCGGCGGGCAGCCGCACCTGCGCATCGAGAACCGGCTGCTGCCTGCCGGTCCCACGGTGGTGGACACGGTCGCCAACGCGGCGTTCTTCTTCGGCCTGATCAGGGTGCTGCGCCACGCCGAGCGTCCGCTGTGGACCCAGATGGCGTTCTCCACGGCGTCAGACAATTTCCTGCGCTGCGCCCGCCACGGGCTGGAAACCACCGTGTACTGGCCGGGCCTGGGCGAGATCCCCGTCGTTGAACTCATCCTGCGCCATCTGCTGCCGCTGGCGGAGCAGGGTCTATCGGAGCTCGGCGTGGAGCCGGACGTGGCTGAGCGCTACCTCTCCGTGCTGCGGCAACGCTGCATCACGGAACAAACCGGCTCCCGTTGGCTGCACCAGGGTCTGCAAATCCGTGAGGCGTCTGGCCTGCACCGGGCAGCCGCATTGAGGGATCTGGTGGCCGGGTACTCGCGCCACATGCATGAGGGAGCGCCGGTTCACACGTGGCCCAGGGACTGAGGGCCTGATGGCCTGATGGCCTGATGGCCTGAGGTCCTGATGGCCCAGCGGTTCAGACCAGCCCGCGCAGGTCGTCAGCCTCGGCGGAACGACCGGCCTCGTCCAACAACTCCACCACCAATCCCGCGATGGTGGAGCGGGCGTTGGTTCGCTCCAGGTCCTTGATCCGGTCCAGTGCGACGACCAGGATGGAGAGGGCCTCCTGCGCCCGCCCTTGGTCCTTCAGGGTGGCGCCAGCCGCGTACTCGGAAAGGGCTGCATTGAGCTGGTCGCCTTGATCATTGAATTGGTCAGCCGCGCTCAGCAGCAGCGGTATGGCTTCTTCGCTGTTGTCCAGTTCCAGCAGCGCCCTGCCACGTGAGTCCAAGGCCTCGGCGGCGAACCAGTCTTCGCCGTCAGCGCGAGCCTCCTGTTCCGCTTCGAGCAGCAGCTGTAGGCCGGTTTCGTCACCGAGCCGCACCCAAGCGCGTCCCACCTGGGCGCGCGTCACGGCCAGCAGTCCGCGTTCGTGATCATGGATCAGTTCTGCGAGGGACAGCGCGCGTTCACCGAAGTTGCGCACGTCTTCCGGATGGCCCGTCTGCTCCGCCAACGTCACGATGCTGCGGGCCGACTGGCAGCCCAGGAAGGCCGCCTGCTGCGCATCCTCCACCTCGGGCGCCTCCGCAATGGCCTTCTCTCCGTCCTGCACTGCGCGGTCGTAGCACTCCACGGCTGTGCCGATGAAGCCCAAAGCCATCGCGACGTTGCCGTTCCACCGCTCGAGGGAGGCCCACTCCGCCGGGCTATGATCAACCCGCTGTTCCATAACCCGTCTGGTCTCGTCCAGGGCCTCCAAGGCCGCGTAGTTCAGGCCGGCGTTGGCGAGGAACTTCCCTTCCTCCACCCGCGCCATGATGTCCGGTTCGACACCCATTCGGGTGGCGGAGCGGACATAGACGTGCATGGTCTGCGCGGCGGAACGGTCACGGTCCAATTGGCTCTGCACCTCGGAGATGAACCGGCTGATCTGCAGCAAGGGTTGAGCTGCGCGGTGTTTCAGAGCCAGGTCACGGGCCCGGGTCGCCGTGGCCAAGGCGGCCTCCGGGTCGTTTTGGACCGCCAGCTGGTCCACGGCCCGCAGGTAGCCCACGTCATAGGCCTGGTTGGCCCAGGGGCCCATCTCCTCGATGGAGTCCAGAAGCCGTGCCTGCACCTGCCCATCCTCGGCGTCCAGCGGCACGGCCCAGCAGGCTCCCACCAGGCAGGTTCGCACCATGTCCAGGTCGTTGGTGCGCTGGGCCGCGTCCGCCGCTGCCAGATAGAGCTTGTATGACTCGTCCTGGTCCCCGGCGTGAAGCAGGTGGAGGGCGACGTCCTCCAGCAGCCGTGCGCTGGTCTCGTCCGAGGACTCCACCTCCTTCAAGAGGTTGGAGACGAGGACGGCCTGTTCGTTGTCCAAGACGCCGGAGAGCATGACGCCGTGTTCAGCCTCGACGTCCGCAGCATCCTCCAGCCCGAGTTCGCGGTAGGCCGCGACGCGCTCCTTCACCGCGTGCTCCAGCGTTGCCGGGTCGGCGTCCGCATAGGCGGCGGAGGCCACCATGGAGTAGAGCTTGAGTCGCTGGGCCGGGGTGGGTTCCAGGGCGAGTGCCGCCGTGACGGCACGGTTGCGCCGGGCCTGGTCGGACGAGGTACCTGCCCACGCCACCTCTTGCAGCCAGCCATCCACATCGGTGGGCTCCACGGACTCGCTCACGTCCGGGAGGTCCATGCTCTCCACGGTTCCCAGCGGTTGCGGGTAGGACCGCAGGACCCGCCCGTTGGCCTCACGGACCAGCCGCGTGTATCGATCAGTCCCGTTGCGACGGTCGAATTGTTTGGCGTGGGCCAAGGCCAGGGAACGGGCGGCCGCCCCGAGCGAGGCGACGGTAGGAGTGACGTCCGCGTCCATTCCCAAGAGTTCCGTCGTGACGTTCCGGTCCACATTCACGGTGATCGAGCCCGCCTGCTGAACCGACAGGGCCTCGCAGGCAACCCCGATGCAGAGCAGGGAGTGGAATTGGAAGGCATCCGTGAAGTCTGCGAACAGATCCGGCAGGTGGCGTTCCAAGAGCGCCACGGCCCGGCCCGTGTTTCCGGTGGCAGCACAGAATTCCAGGTGCTGGGCGATGGTCGGCAGCATCCTGTCGTTGTGCCGCACCAACTGGTAGCCCAACCAATGTGCCTTCACCGCGTCGTCGGGGCGCCCGGCGCGCATGAGCGGAAGCAGGACTCGCCCCATCACCACTTCCGGCTCGCGGTCGCAGGACTCCTCGGATTCGATCAGGTCGTCGAAGGCCTCCAGTGCCTCCGCTTCTTCGCCTACGTCCAGGAGGAATTCGACCTGTTCCGCCTGCAGACAGGTCTCACACGGTGCGGCGTCGTCCGGTTCCCCCGCGATCGCTTCCAGGTACTCCTGGGCCTCGTCCGGCCTGCCGGAGCGAAAGGCTTCCACGAAGCGTTCCTCCAACACCATGGAAAGCCCCATACCTTCCCGCAGCCACCGCTGTTCCATGGCGTCCAGGGACTCCAGTACGCGCTCTCTGGGGATGTCTGCCAACTCCATCAGGATCGCGGGAATCCACGTGTAGAACTGCAGCAGGTCCTCGTCGTCGATCTGGGCCGGGAAACGCGCCGGATCCAGGTCGTTGTGGTGGACGCACCAGTCAAAGTGCTCCACGGCCTGCTCCACATGTCCCACCTCGCCTGCGCGGGCCACAATGCGCATCCGCACCCGGTACTCCAGCACGTCGTCGTCGCCCACCAGGTCCAACCCCTTCAAGAGCATTTCCAGGGCAAGAGCGTCGTCCCCCTGCGCATCCGCCAGCATCAGAGCGGTCTCGGCGTCTTGCGGATCGGCGGAGTCACCGTTGAGCACATTGAAGTCTCCGGGGCCCGAGCTCATGGATGTTCCCTCCTCAAGGTGGGCGTGCGGTGCGCTTCCCTGTTCCCCACGCTACCGGCCCCACCTGGGCATCCCCCAATGGCCGACGCCGCGGGGCGCCGCCCGCGCGGACCCCACCACCCGCCGTCGGGCACTGGGTTCCCACCACCACAACGGGCAGGGGCCCCACCGCTAGTGCGGTGGGGCCCCTGCCCTCGAACCGACGGCCGCCGGCCGTCAGCGCATCACTTCTTGAGACCGTCGATGATCGCGTTCAGCGTGGCGGAGGGACGCATGGCCTCGTAGACCTTCTCCTCGACCGGGCGGTAGTAGCCGCCCAGTTCCACGGCCACACCCTGAGCTGAATTGAGCTCGTCAACGATGGCGGACTCGCCCTCGGCCAGGGCCTTGGCCACGGGGGCGAACGCTGCGGCCAGGTCGGCGTCGTCGGTCTGTGCGGCCAGTTCCTCGGCCCAGTAGCGCACCAGGAAGTAGTGGCTGCCGCGGTTATCCAACTCGCCGACCTTGCGGGACGGGGACTTGTTCTCGTTCAGGAACGTGCCGGTGGCTGCATCCAGGGTGACACCGAGGATACGGGCGCCATCGTTGTCGTCCTGCTTGGCGTACTTGGTGAAGGACTCGGCCAGGGCCAGGAACTCGCCCAAGGAATCCCAACGCAGGTGGTTCTCGGAGACCAGCTGCTGCACGTGCTTCGGAGCGGAGCCGCCCGCGCCGGTCTCGAAGAGTCCACCGCCGGCCAGCAGCGGCACGATGGAGAGCATCTTCGCGGAGGTGCCCAGTTCCAGGATCGGGAACAGGTCGGTCAGGTAGTCACGCAGCACGTTGCCGGTCACGGAGATGATGTCCTCACCGCGACGGATGGTCTCCACAGAGAGCTTGGTGGCCTCGACCGGGTTCAGGATGCGGATATCCAGGCCGTCGGTGTCCAGGGTGGCCAGGTGGGCGTTGACCTTCTTGATGATCTCGCGGTCGTGGGCGCGATTTTCGTCCAGCCAGAACACGGCCGGGGTCTGGGAGTCGCGGGAGCGTTCCACGGCCAGCTCGATCCAGTTCAGCACCGGGATGTCCTTGGTCTGGCAGGCGCGCCAGATGTCGCCTGCGAAGACCTGGTGCTCAATCAGCACGTTGCCCGCAGCGTTGAGCACCTGCACGTGACCGTTGTTGGGCAGCTGGAAGGTCTTGTCGTGGGAGCCGTACTCCTCGGCCTTCTGCGCCATGAGGCCCACGTTGGGAACGGTACCCATGGTGGTGGGATCGAAGGCGCCGTTGGCGCGGCAGTCCTCGATGGCCGCCTGGTACACACCGGCGTAGCTGGAGTCCGGGATGACCGCGAGGGTGTCCTGCAGCGCGTCTGACTTGTTCCACATCTTGCCGGAGGTGCGGATCATGGCGGGCATGGAGGCGTCCACGATGATGTCGGAGGGGACGTGGAGGTTGGTGATGCCCTTGGCGGAATCCACCATGGCCAGGTCCGGTCCGTCCTCGTAGCCCTTGGCGATGAGCGTCTTGACGCCCTCACGGACGTCCTCGGGGAGCTCGTCCAGCCCGGACTCGATGGCGGCCAGGCCGTTGTTGCCGTTGAGGCCCGCGGCGTCCAGCTGGTCGCCGTAGGTGTCGAAGAGCTCGTGGAAGTAGGCGCGGACCACGCGGCCAAAGAGGATAGGGTCGGAGACCTTCATCATGGTGGCCTTGAGGTGAGCGGAGAAGAGGATGCCCTCCGCCTTGGCGCGTTCCACCTGGGCGCGCAGGAACTCGTCCAGTTCGGCAACGTGCATCACGGTGCCGTCCACGACCTCGCCTGCCAGGACCTTCAGGCCGGCCTTGAGGACCTTGACGGAGCCGTCGTCTCCGGTGAAGCGGATGGAGAGGGTGTCGTCAGCCTCAAGGGTCACGGACTTCTCGTTGGAGGCGAAGTCGTCGTGGCCCATGGTGGCGACGTTGGTCTTGGAGTCGGAGGACCAGGCACCCATGGAGTGCGGGTGGTTCTTCGCGTAATTCTTGACCGAGAGCGGTGCGCGGCGGTCGGAGTTGCCCTCACGCAGGACCGGGTTCACTGCGGAACCCTTGATCTTGTCGTAGCGGGCACGGATCTCGGTCTCCTCGTCGCCGGAGGGATCATCCGGGTAGTCGGGGAGGTCGTAACCCGCGGCCTGCAGTTCCTTGATGGCGGCCTTCAGCTGCGGCACGGAGGCGGAGATGTTGGGGAGCTTGACGATGTTGGCGTCAGCGGTCTTGGCGATCTCACCCAGTTCGGCGAGCGCGTCGCCGATGCGCTGCTCCGGCTTCAGGTAGTCCCCGAAGGTGGCGATGATGCGACCGGCCAGCGAGATATCGCGGGTCTCGACCTCGATCCCTGCCTGGGAGGCAAAGGCCTCAACCATGGGCAGGAACGAGTGGGTCGCCAGCATCGGCGCTTCGTCGGTGTGGGTGTAAATGATCTTGGCCATGCGCTTGGGATCTCCCTTAAGCCTGATAAGACAACGTGGTCATGCGGGCCTCTCCAGAGGAGCGTTCGAGATGGTGGCGAACGTCAGCTCAGCGGGACGGACCGCATCAGTCGCGATTCTACGGCACAGGGTGTCGTGGATGACATTCGGGGTCACCAGGATCACGCCGTCACGGTCGCAGACGGGCCCTCGCATAATTGACGAGGTGCTGACCGAAGCCCTGCACCGCGGCCGTGGTGAGGTCCCATTGGTGCCAATAAAGCCCGACGTCGTGGTGCCGGGTGGCGCTGAGTGTGACCAGCCGCCCGGCGGCGAGGGCCTCACGGCCCTGTTCCTCGGAGACCAGCCCCCAGCCCAGTCCGGATTCTATGGCGCGGATGAAGGCGGGTGAGTCTGGGAAACGGTGGGAGGAGGGTGCCGTGGGGTGTCCCAACCAGTCCTCGAGGAAGTCGCGTTGCAGGGTGTCGTCGGCGTCGTAATCCACCAGGGGGACGGCCTCCAGCCGGGTTCCGGTGCCGGGGCGGCCGGGATTGAGGTGATGGTGAGTCACCAAGGAGGGTGCGGCCACGGGGAGGTAGCGCATGACGCCGAGCCGGTGGGCAACGCATCCCGCTGCGGCCTGGTCGGAGGCGCTGACCGCGCCGAGCACGCGGCCTTGCGCCAAGGCTTCAGCCGCCAGGTCCTGGTCCACGCGCTCCACGTGGAACCGGACAGTACCTCGTTGGGGATAGGCGGAGAGCGCGCCCATGAACCAGGTGGAGAGCGAATCCGCGTTCACGGCCAGCGGGATCTGCACCGCGTCGTCTGGCAGCAGGCCCTGTGCGGCGTTAGCCGCCTCTGCGGCCAACGCGAGGATGCGCCGAGCGTAGGGCAGCAGGCGCTCCCGGGCCCGGGTGGGTTCCGGCGGGATCACGCGTTGGACTAGGACCTGGCCGAGTCCGGCCTCAAGGGCGCGGATGCGCTGCGAGACCGCGGGCGGGGAGATCGCGAGCCGGCGGGCGGCGGCGTCGAAGCCGCCCTCGTCGAGCACTGCGACGAAGGTTGCCAGCTGCGGTAGAGGCGGAGGATCCATCACCATGAATGAAGCGTAGCTTCATGAGGAACAGATTGGTTCAGGATCATGCATGTACGGCTCGAGATCCACTTAATCTGAGCGCATGTCCCTCGTCGCCCTCATTACCGGCCTCCTCACCGCCATGGGCCTCCTCGTGGCCATCGGCGCACAGAACGCCTACCTCCTCCGCGTCGGCACCACCGCACCCACCCGGATCGTGCTGCCACTGGTGTTGTTCTGCTCCGTATCTGACACCATCCTCTACCTCGTCGGAGTCGCCGGTATCGGAGTGGTGACCTCGCTGGCGCCCTGGGTGCTGCTCCTCTTCCAGCTCGTGGCCGTGGGCTTCTTGGTCACCTACGGCGTCATGGCTCTCCGGAGAGCCACCCGCTCCGAAGCCCTCATCGTGGCCTCCGCATCCAAGACCCCGTCGCTGTGGGCCGCACTCGGCACCATCGCGGCCTTCACCTGGCTCAATCCCCACGTCTACCTGGACACCACCGTGATGATCGGTTCCCTGGCCCAACGTTTCGACGCGGACAAATGGGACTTCGCGCTCGGCGCCGCGCTGGGCAGCTGGATTTGGTTCTTCGCTCTGGGCTTCGGCGCCCGCCTGCTGCGGCCGGTGCTCGCGAAACCGTGGACCTGGCGGATCCTGGACGGCATCATCGCGCTGATCATGTTCGTCATCGCCGCCGGATTGGTGGTGGAGCTGTTGCGGGGGTGAGTCCTCACCCACCGAGTAAGATGGGTGGTCGCCATCATCGACGCCAGCACCCCGGCGAGCATGAACTCTTACACGACCTCACGAAGGAGGCCACCCGTGCCCCTGCCAGTCATCGCCGTGGACGCCGGACAGACCGGTGTCAGGCTGCGCGTCGACGCACCCGTCTCCTCCTCCGAACCGAACGAGTACCCCGGAGTGCGCACCTCGGAACCGCTGGCGCCACAACTGGCCCGCTACGTGATCCGCCGGCTTGGGCACCTGGACGCAACGCACCCTGAGGTGATCGTCGCGATCGGCACGTCCGGTGTGGCAGACGTCCCGGGACTGGCCCGCGACCTCCGGGAACTGGTGGACACCCTGGATGTGCCCGGCGCCCGACTGAGCGAGCGGCCCCACGTTGCGCAGCTGCTCGTGGCCCACGATTCCGTCACCTCTTACCTCGGCGCGCTTGGACACCGCACCGGCGTGGTGATCGCCGCTGGCACGGGATCCATCACCTTGGGCGTCGGCGAAACCTCCACCGTCCGAGTGGACGGTTGGGGATACTTCCTGGGAGACGACGGGTCCGGATTCTCCATCGGCCGCCGCGGCTGGCAGGCCGTGATGCGGGACTTCGACGGACGCGGCCCGGCCACCGCCCTGACCGAGGACTTCCGCAGGGACTATCCCGACCTGGGTTCCGCCTACGTCAGCATCCAGAACGACCCCGACCGCGTGCGCCTGGTGGCCTCCTACGCCCGCCGGGTGACCGCCCTGGCCGCCACCGACGAGGTGGCGGCCTCGATTGCGCGCTGGGCCGGCGCGGAACTGGCCCATTCGGTCGTCACCGCGGCCCACCGCGTCGGGCTTTCGGAAGTCAACGTGGCGCAGCTGGGCAAGGTGCTCACCGACCCGACCGTGGCCCAGGCCTTCAGGGACGGCCTGCAGGTGGTGGATGCCCGCATCGTGGAGCCCGCCGGGAATGGCTTGGACGGGGCCGCCGCCCTGACGTCGGTGGCCGGTACCGCGCTGGAGGGCCTGGTCGCCTCGGCCTGAACCTGGCGCCGCACCACAGATTGCGGTACCAACGCACACGCGTCGGTGCAGATCCTAGGATCCACACCGACGCGTGTGTCGCAGCACCGCTGTTTGTGCTCCGGTGAAGGTCAGTCTGCGGCCGGGACAGCCTTTTCCAGCATGGGGGTCAGCTTCTCCAACGCATACAGGGACGCTCCAGGCGTACCGAGTGAGTAAGCCGAGGACACGTCGCCGTCAATGACCACGGTGTGCCCGTCCTGCACCGCCTTGAGCTTCTTCCACTGCGGATCCTCGGTGATCTCCTTGGTGTCGATGTAGATCGGGAACGCCACGATCAGGTCGGCCTCCATTTGGTCCAGGTTCTCCGAGGAGACCTTCACCGAGAAGCCCAATTCATCGACCGGAAGCCCAGCGATGACGGGATTCTGCTTGAACCCCAGCTTCTTCAGCGTGTCCAGCCGGGCACCGCCCTCGATGTAGGCACCCCACCCCTCGGAGGTCTTGGTGGCAGCAGTGACCGTCTTGTCCTTCCACTCCGGGTGCGCTTCGGCGACCTCGGAGTAGGCGTCTTCCACCTTCTTGAGCAGTTCCTCACCCTTGTCCGGCACACCCAGGGCCTTGGAGATGGAATCCACCTGCTGATCCATCTCGGTGAGGTAGTTCTCGCTACCCTCCGGGATCGCGATCACGTTGGGGGGTGATCTGCTTGAGCTTTTCGTAGCGCTTCTTGTCGCCAGAGGACTTCACGTCAAGGATCAGGTCCGGCTCCAGTTTGCCGATCTCCTCGTAGTTGGGCTTCAGGGTGTCAATGATGGTGGGGACCTTGTCGTACTCGCCCTCGGACCACGGGCCCACGCCCTCGTCGCCGAACGCGAGCCAGTCGGAGGCACCGACAGGCTGCACGCCCAGTTCCAGCGCCACCTCCGCGTCGCCCCACCCCAGTGCGACGACCCGCTTGGGCTCAGACTCGATGGTCACGTCGCCGAAGGCCGTCTCCACCGTCTGGGGGAAGGAACCGGCGCCTGCGGAGGTGGTTCCGGGGTCGCCCTTGTCGTCGTCGTCAGATCCCGCGCAGCCAGCCAAGGCCAGCGCGGCCACCGCCGCCAGGGCGGAGAATTTCCTCATGATGGACACGTTCATCGCTCCTCGCTCACCCTTAAGCAGTGCGGGAAGTGGGAAGGGGAGATCGCAGCCGCTCATCATTGAGTAATGCGTTTCTTCCCCATTGTCGTGAGCACACCCTACACTTGAGCGCGATGACCACCGTACCTTCATCTCGCCCAGCGGACGCCGAAACGCCGCCGGCCACTATGGCCAACGTCGTTCCCCCCACGCGCGCCCGCGTCACCCGCCGCACGCTCGGTCTGATCTTGGTCGCTGGGGCCCTGTTCCTGGTGATCGCTTTGAGCCTCGGCATCGGCGACAGGAACGTCTCCTTCCCCACCGTGATCCAGGCCCTCCTCGGCCAGGTCAGTGGCCCGGACGCGGACGCCGTGGTCTCCCTGCGCGTCCCCCGCACCGTTCTCGGCCTCGTGGTCGGGGCCGCCCTGGGCGTCGCCGGCGCCCTGATCCAAGCCGTGACCAGGAACCCGCTGGCCGACCCCGGCATCCTGGGTGTCAACGCGGGTTCGGCGTTCGCCGTGGCGGTAGCGGTCGGGGCCCTCGGCATCACCGCCCCGCTCGGCTACGTCTGGTTCGCTTTCGTCGGTGCCCTGCTTACCACCGTCATGGTCTACCTGATCGGCGCCGCAGGTCGCGGCCAGGTCAGCCCGGCCCGGCCCGGATCACCCTGGCCGGTGTGGCCCTGGGTGCCGTGCTCTCCGGCATCACCTCCGCCATGGTGCTGGCCGACCCCAAGGGGTTCGACGCGATGAGGGCCTGGGAGGCCGGCAACCTGGCCGACCGCGGCTGGCAGACCCTCCAGGTCATCTCGCCCTTCGTGGTGGCCGGCCTGGCCCTCGCGCTCTTCCTCTCCCGCTCGCTCAACGCCGTGGCCTTGGGCGACGATCTGGCCCGCTCGCTGGGCGCCAACGTCCTTCGCACCCGCAACCTGTGCATCCTCGCGATCACGTTGCTGGCCGGTGGTGCCACGGCGCTGGCCGGCCCCATCGCGTTCGTCGGACTCATGATCCCGCACATCGCCCGCTGGATCGTGGGTCCGGATCAGCGCTGGATCGTGGCCTACTCGATTTTCCTAGCGCCGGTGCTGGTGCTGGCCGCGGACGTCCTCGGACGGGTGATCCTCGGATCCGGTGAGATGCAGGTCAGCATCGTCACGGCCTTCGTCGGCGCACCGGTGCTGATCCTCTTGGTCCGTCGTTCACGGGCGAGCAGCCTGTGAGCCGCGCAACCAGCCCCCGCGTCCAGCTCCGCCTGCCTGGACTGTCCTTGCGTCCCACCCGCAGATCCTTGTGGGTGGGGGCGGTCTTGGCGGTCGTGACCGCCCTGGTGGCGGTCTTCGCCATGGGTTTGGGCGACTACACACTCTCCATCCCCGAGGTCATCCACGCCCTGGGCGGTAACGACGGCTTCGCCTCGACCGTCGTGGTGCAGTGGCGGCTTCCACGGATCCTGGCCGCGATCATCTTCGGTGCGGCACTGGCGGCCTCCGGGGCCCTGTTCCAGACCTTGACGCGCAACCCGCTGGGCTCCCCAGACATCATCGGTTTCTCCACCGGCGCGTATACCGGCGCGATCGTCGCGCTGACCGTGGTCGGCGGGTCGGTGGTGTCCATGTCGGCCGGCGCCCTGGTGGGCGGCCTGATCACGGCCGCGGTGGTGTACCTCTTGGCCTGGCGAGGAGGAGTCCAAGGTTTCCGCCTGATCATCGTCGGGATCGCGGTGACGGCCATGCTTTCCTCGCTCAACACCTTCCTGCTGTTGCGGGCCAAGACCGAGGTCGCCATGTCAGCGAACTTGTGGGGCGCTGGAGCCATCCATGTGGTCACCTTCAAGGACCTGAGTATTGCGGTGGGCCCCTTGGCGCTGTTGGCGGTGATCACGTTCTTCCTGATCCCGCCGTTGCGTCAGTTGGAAATGGGCGACGACGCCGCGCTGGCGCACGGCGTGCGCACGGAAGGCACCAGAGTCGCTGTGTTGGTGGTCGGGGTGGCGCTGATCGCCATCGTCACGGCCATCGCGGGCCCCATCGCGTTCATCGCCCTCGTGGCGCCGCAGATCACGCGCCGCGTGGTCCGGTCCCCCGGGATTCCCGTGGGGTGTTCCGCCCTGATGGGCTCCGCTCTGTTGCTGATCGCGGACGTCGCGGGTCAGCACCTCATGCCCAACGAGGTTCCCGTCGGCATCATCACCGTGGTGATCGGCGGCCTCTATCTCATCGTTCTCTTGATTCAGGAAGCCAGGAAGAAACTCTGATGGCCACCACCACCTCCCGACTGCAGGCCGAGGACGTCACCCTCGCCTACGAGCACAGGGTCATCTCCCGCGACCTGACCGTGTCGGTCCCGGACAAGTCCTTCACCGTGATCGTGGGTCCCAATGCCTGCGGCAAGTCCACGCTGTTGCGCTCGCTCTCCAGGCTGCTGACCCCAACGCAGGGCAAGATCGTCCTGGATGGCAAGAACCTGGCCTCCTACCGACCCAAGCAAGCGGCGAGGATCGTGGGGCTGCTCCCCCAGAGTTCCACGGCTCCTGAAGGCATCACCGTGGAGGATTTGGTCAGTCGTGGCCGCTATCCGCATCAGGGCTTCATCAAGCAGTGGTCGGACGCTGACCATCAAGCCGTGACGACGGCTATGGCTGCCACCAATGTCTCCGAACTGGCCGAGCGCAGGGTGGAGGAACTCTCCGGAGGACAGCGCCAGCGAGTCTGGGCGGCCATGGCGCTGGCGCAGGAGACCGACCTGCTGCTGTTGGATGAGCCCACCACCTTCCTCGACATCGCCCATCAGATCGACCTGTTGGACCTGTTCGCCGATCTGCATGACGAGGGCCGCACTCTGGTGGCCGTGCTCCACGACCTCAACCATGCCACCCGGTACGCCACGCACCTGATCGCCATGAAGGACGGTTCGGTGGTGGACCAGGGTGCTCCGGCTGACGTGGTGACGGCCGAGCTGGTGCAGGAGGTCTTCGGTTTGCGGTGCCGGGTGGTGGAGGACCCGGCCACGGGCACCCTGTTGGTGGTTCCCGAGGCGCGGCACACCCGCCGCTGACCACTGCCCCCGCCGACGTCCGTCGGTGTTGATACACGTCCGGCGGTGCAGATCCAAGGATCTGCACCGCCGGACGTGTCAACGCACCGCTGGACGTACGAGATTCAGCGGGTCACTGCAGCTACTGGAACCAGTGGACTCAGTGGAAGAAGTGGCGCTCACCAGTCAGGTACATGGTGACACCGGCGGCCTTGGCCGCCTCGATGGTCTCGTCATCACGCACGGAACCACCCGGCTGAACAATGGCCTTCACGCCTGCATCGATCAGCACCTGCGGGCCGTCGGAGAAGGGGAAGAAGGCGTCGGAAGCGGCCACGGCACCGCGGGCGCGCTCCTCGGAGGCGGCGTCGCCGGCCTGAGCGCCTCCGGCGGAGTCCACGTCGGACTCGACCTTCACACCCAGGGTGTTGGCACGCTCCACGGCCAGACGGCAGGAGTCCACACGGTTGACCTGCCCCATGCCGATACCCACGGCTGCACCATGGTTCGCCAGCAGGATGGCGTTGGACTTGGCGGACCGGATGGCGCGCCAGGCGAAGACCAGATCAGCCAGCGTCGACTCGTCAGCGGCCTCGCCCGTGGCGAGGGTCCAGTTGGCCGGGTCGTCCCCGGCTGCGTCGATCTGGTCGGCCTCCTGCACCAGAGCGCCTCCGGAAATCGGCTTGAGGTTCACGGTATCGCGCTCAAAGCCCTCGGGAAGCTGCAGCAGACGGATGTTCTTCTTGGCGGAGAGGATCTCCAGCGCCTCGGGTTCAAAGCCTGGGGCGGCGACGACCTCGGTGAAGATGCCCTTGACGGTGGCGGCCATACCGGCGGTCACCACGCGGTTGGCGGCGATGACACCACCGAAGGCGGAGACCGGGTCGGTGGCGTGGGCCTTGGCGTGAGCGTCAGCGATCGGGTCTGCAGCGCCGGGGGTGGCCACGGCGATACCGCACGGGTTGGCGTGCTTGATGATCGCGACGGCCGGGTCGGCGAAGTCGTAGGCGGCGCGCACGGCGGCGTCCACATCCTGGTAGTTGTTGAAGCTCATCGCCTTGCCGTGCAGCTGCTCGGCCTGGGCCACGCCGGGGACGCCGTCCACCTCTGCGTAGAGGGCTGCGGACTGGTGCGGGTTCTCGCCGTAGCGCAGCACCTCGGAACGCTCCAACGCCAAACCTGCGTAGGGCGGGAAGGCCGGAGTCTCGTCCGCTTCCGGGTCACCGAACTGTGCTGCGGTCCACTTGGCAACCGCGGTGTCATAAGCGGCAGTGTGGGCAAAGGCCAGGGACGCCAGGCGGCGACGCGTCTTCAGGTCGAAGCCACCGGACTTGGCAGCCTCCACAACGTCACCGTAGGACTCGGGGTTTACGACCACGGATACGGACGGGTGGTTCTTGGCTGCGGCACGCACCATCGAGGGGCCGCCGATGTCGATCTGCTCCACGACCGCGTCCTGATCGGCGCCGGAACGCACGGTCTCAACGAAGGGGTAGAGGTTCACAACCACCAGGTCGAAGGGTTCAACGCCCAGCTCCTGGAGCTGACGGACGTGGTCCTCCTTGCGGCGGTCGGCGAGGATGCCTGCGTGCACGCGCGGGTGCAGGGTCTTCACGCGGCCTTCGAGGCACTCGGGGAAACCGGTGAGGTCGGCGACCTCGGTGACGGGGACGCCCGCTGCCGCGATGCGGCCCGCGGTGGAACCCGTGGAGACGATGGCGACGCCGGCCTCGTGGAGACCTAACGCGAGGTCCTCCAACCCGGTCTTGTCGTAGACGGAAATGAGGGCCCGCTTCAGCGGCACACGGTCGAGCACGGTCTGGCTCACGGATCAAGCTCCTGCGAGAGGTATGGGGTGGGGTCGCCTCCCAGTCTACGGCCGTGGGCAGCACGGCCCCAGATCATGACCTCGGGGCAGAAGCCCAGCTCCATCACGCCAGAAGCGGCTCGATCAGTTCCGGGAAATGCTCAGCTAGTTGGCGCGAGGTCAGGCAGGCGCGCAGCAGGCGCTCTGCGTGATCGTCGTCCGCGACGAAGCAGACCAGATCCTTCCCCGTCTCCCTAGTCAGGTCCTCACGCACCTGCCGCATGACTGCGACCATGACCTGATAGAAGTGGTATGCCGTGGGCTCCCAGCCGGCGGCCTCGACCTCCGCGGCGAACGCCCGTTCCCAGACCCCGGCCGCGGCCTCGTCCACCAGATCCAGCGCGTTCCAGTGCCAGTCCACCGGGTCCCAGCGGCGTGAGTAGAAGCCGACGGCGCCGTCGTCGGAGGGAACATCCGGTTCCTCCGCGACCGCGTCGAGGTCGTCCTCCTCGTCGTCTTCGTCCTCGTCCGGGTCCACGGGGTCGGAGCCATCCAGCGGCGCAACCGGCGCGTCTTCGGAGAAGCGTTCCTCGGGTTCCACTTCCTCCGCCGGGATCGGGGCGTCGTCCTCCGTCAGGTCCCTGAGCAGGGCCTCCTCGGAGTTCAGCGCCAGAACCGGCAGCACGAGGGGTTCCAGCTCATCCGTAGGCACCCCGTGGAGGGCGACCCCGTAGAAGTGATGGTCCGGGTGAGCGCCGATGACCACGGAGGCCTGGCGGTAAGCGGTGCGTCTGAGCCCTTCTTCCAGGGCCGTCCAATCGAGTCCCATAACCAGAGCTTACAAGTGACTCACGTCACGTGGAAGAGAATCGCCGCGGACCTGTGGAGAACACGCCGACGCTGGAAAGATATGGGTCATGTCATCCTCGAATCCGTCCGTCCGGACCGGTCTGCCCACGTCAGACGACGTGGTCCAGGCCCTCCCCTTCCGTTGGGGTGTCCAGGGCCGCATCTTCGTGATCGGCGGCCTGGGCTTCATGTTCGACGCCTGGGACGTCACCCTCAACGGGGCGCTCATCCCCGGGGTCATGGCGGAGTGGGATCTCCCCCGCGCCACCGCCGCGCTGCTGAGCACAGCGAACTTGATCGGTATGGCCGTGGGCGCCGTGCTCTGGGGCACCATCGCGGACCGAGTGGGCCGCCGCAAGGCGTTCACGTGGACCTTGCTGATCTTCGCCGTCTTCACGGCGTTGGGGGCCCTGTCCCCCACGTTCTGGTTCTTCACGTTGTGCCGCTTCCTGGCCGGTGTGGGGCTGGGTGGCTGCATCCCGGTGGATTATGCGCTGGTGGGTGAGTTCACCCCGCGTAGTGCTCGCGGAAAGGTGCTCACCGCCATGGACGGGTGGTGGCCCATCGGCGCCGCCTGCGCGTTCTTCGTCTCCGCCTGGTTGCTGGCCCTGACCGGAACCTGGCGCTGGTCGCTCGCCGTCATGATCCTGCCCGCCCTCTTGGTGTTCTGGGTCCGACGTTCCGTCCCCGAGTCCCCGCTCTATCTCGCCTCCCGCGGGCGGGAGGACGAGGCCCGACGCGTCGTGGACACGTTGGTTTCCCGTACCGGCGCCACGCCGGTGAAGTACGACGTCGCGGCAGAGGCCCCGCGCCCCGCTTCGCGGGTGCCGGCCTGGCTGCAGCAGTTGATCCGGCTCTGGCGTGAGGCGCCGGGGATCACTGCCGTGTGTTGGGCGCTGTTCCTCGCCGTGCTGCTGGTCTACTACCTGGCGCTGAATTGGATGCCGTCCATCCTGACTGACGCTGGATTGCAGCAGACGGCCGCTCTGATCTCGGGGGCAGGCATGGCCGCGGCCGGCCTGATCGGCGTGGTCGTGTCGGCGCTGCTGGTGGAGAAGCTGGGCCGCAAGCTACTGCTGGCGATCTCTGCGCCGGTGTCCGGGCTGCTGCTCGTGGTGGTCGCGGCCGCGTTGGATGATCCGTCCGCCGCCGTCATTTGGCTGCTCGTCTTCGGCGCGCTGATCCAGGTCGCAATCCCGGTGCTGTATGCGTATGCCTCGGAGTTGTACCCGACGCATCTGCGCGCCTCCGGCTTTGGGTGGGCGTCAACGATGTCCCGCCTGGGTGCGGGAGTGGGTCCACTGATCTTCGCCTGGGCCTGGCCAGCTTACGGCCTGGTGACCTGCTTCGTGGTGGCATTGATCCTGGTGGTGGCGGCCATCGTGGCGATGCTGTTCCTGTCACCTGAGACCAAGGGCACCAACCTCACCTGAGGCAACGAGCAGTCCGGTCAGGCTGGGACGTGCTTCAGGTAGGAGAAGGCGTTAGGAGGGGAACGGCAAGGAGCCCGAGGCCAGCGCCGCGATGGTGTTCACCAGCAGGCTGCGTTCCTCCACCTTGATGCGCTCGTGAAGGTGCTCCTCGGTTTCCCCGGCTTCGACCCGTACGGGGGTCTGGTCGATGATGGGGCCGGTGTCCACTCCGGCGTCCACCCAGTGGATGGTGCAGCCGGTGACCTTCACCCCGTACGCCATGGCGTCGCGCACACCGTGCGCTCCGGGGAAGGCCGGCAGCAGGGCCGGATGGGTGTTCACCACTCGGCCACCAAACCGGTCAAGGAAGGCGGCGCCGAGGATCTTCATGAAGCCGGAGGCCACCACCAGGTCGGGTTCGTAGGAGGCCACCTTGGCGGCGAGCGCCTCATCCCATTCGGCACGGCTGGCGTAATCGGCGGGTGAGACCACAAAGCCCTCCGCGCCGAAGGCAACTCCGCGGTCCACTCCCCCGGTGCCCGGCTTGTCTGCGCCGACGGCCACGATCTCCACGTCTGGCAGCATCCCGGCAGCGGCGGCGTCCAGCACCGCTTGGAAGTTGGTTCCTGAACCGGAGACGAGGGTGACGACGCGCATGCACCCATCCTATCGGCGGAAGGCAGAACCGCCGTCGTCAGCTGATCAGGCGTCCAGCACCGGGTCCCGCTCGAACAGTGGCGCCACGAGATAGCCCAGCATGGTCCCGACGGCCAGCTCAGCCCCGAAGAACAGCGTGGAGTTCAACAGCGACGGGCCAAAGTGCGTGAACACTCCGACGCCGAGCGACCCGGAACACAGCACGAAGGCAGACCACACGAGCACGGTCGAGACGAGGGAGACCACGATCCCGAGGACCAGGGTGGACCAGGTCAGGGCCAACCAGCGCGGTGAGGTGCGGATTTCCGCCCATTCCTCCAGGTGGTTCTCGCCTTCGCGCAAGAACCACCAGCCGGCCGAGATACCGGCGATGACTGGCAGCGCGAGCACCCACCAGTGGGGTCCACCGCTGGGGAGCAATTCAAGGATCGGGTAGGAGGGCATGGGCCCCACCGAGGATTCGAAGGGCGACAGGAAGCTGGGTGCGCCGAGGGTGAGCCCACCACCGGTGCAATAGGCCAGAGCCCACACCACGAAGTTGGGCAGATAGGCCATCTGTCCAAGCATGACCACTGCGGAACCGATGGCGCCGGGTGAGAGTTGCAGGCCCCCGTCCACCAGGTCGGTCCAGTGCATGAATCCCCAGACCACCAGCAACAGTGCGGCCAGTCCGAAGGCCGAGAGGGCACCGACGAGTCCAGCGCGCACCACGGCCCAAACGTAGGAACCGGCCCAGCGGTAGAACTGCGAGGCCTGCCGCACCCGTTCTGCGGCGTCGAAGCCGATGAGACGGGAGAAACTGCCTGCCTCTCGTCTGGCACCGACGATCATCCCAGCCACGGCGAGCACCAGCGGGATGAGGAGTGCCGCCCACCATGGGGCGGTGGTCTCCGGGGTCCTGCCGAAGAAGCCGACCGCCAGGCCGCCCAGCGCGTAGATCACGGCGGCACCGGCGATGGGCTGCCACAACTGGTTGGACCAGGACGCCCTGGCCAGCCGCCTGCCCGCGCGGACGCACAGCAGGAACGGGATCAGGGTCAGACCCAGTGGCACGAACCAGAGCACCCCTCCGGCGTCTACCGCGTCTGCGTTGCGCACCAGCGGGACGCCGTGGGCCGTGAGCCACCACTGGCCGCCGAGTTTCAGGGAGTCCAGCCAGGTGGCGTCGTTGAAGGCCTTGCCGTACCAGGCGGCCAGGGCCGGGACGAACACCACGATCAGGGACAGGATCCAAGCCTGCAGCGCCTCGAGTGCTCCCTGGCACCACAGGGGGAACGGCAGCCCGTCTCGCAGTCCCTGCCTAAACGCCGCCAGACCGTTGGTGACACGGGTGGTGAAGGAGGCACGTTCTTGGGTGGGTTGCACGTGTTCCATGGTGCCATCCTGACTGCGGGTTTCGGTTCATCGCCGCCCAGCGGGGCGGGTCCAGTTGATCACTGCCCGACGGCGCGGAGCACGTTCGGTTCGTCCCCGCCTCGCGGCGCGGGGCGGGTCCCGTTTGTCACCGCCCGGTGAGGTCCGGAACCCAACGGTTCACGGCAGCAGGTCGTTGGTGTAGAGGCTGGTGGGATCCACGGCCTCATCGATGATGCCCGCCTTCTCCATGAAGGTGGCCATGGTGGACCACTTCTCGGAGTTGTTGGTCAGCAGGGGCGCGTCGCCGTCGGCAGCCATGAGCGGCAGAGTGGCCTTCAGCGTCGCCAGAGCCTGCTGCTTCTGCTCATCGGTTTTGATCGAGGGAACGTACTTGGCGGCGATGTCCACGGTCTCTTCCGGGTTCTCCTCCATGTAGTCAATGGCCTTGTCCACCGCGGACAGCACCTTGGTGACGTCCTTGCTGTTGTCCTTGATGGTCTTCGAATCGGCCCCGACGGAGGGGCCCACCAGCTGCGGCTTTTTCGCGTCCACCGCCTCGATGGTGCGGATCTTCAGACCGTCTGCCTCGAACTGGACGGCTTCGTTGTTGGAGAAACCCATCACCGCGTCCACGCGGTCGGAGCTGAGGGCCGCCTGCTGCGTGTATCCCACGGCCTGGAGGTCCACGTCCTCTTGGCTCAGCCCAGCGTCATCCAGCATGGCCAGCAGTGCAAGGTAGGTCTGCCCGTACAGGCCGGGTACACCCACGGTCTTGCCCTTGAGGTCCTCAGGCTTTTCGATCCCCGAGTCGGCCTTGGTAATGAGCACGGCCGGGTACGTGTTGTAGAGGGTCGCGACGGACACCACGTCGGTGCCGCCAGCAGCAGCCTGGGTGATCTCATCACCGCTGGCGTACACCAACTGCTCTTTGCCAGACTTCATGGCGCCGAACAGGTCCTCGTTCTGGCCGTGATGGCGCAGGTCCACGTCCACGCCCTCGTCGTCAAAATAGCCCAGGTCCTCCGCCACGTAGAACGGAGCAAACTGCACGTTGGGCGTGTAGGTCAGACCCACCGTCAAGGCGTCACCGCTCTCGGACGTACCCTTCCCCTGGCAACCGGCCAGCATGAGGCCGGACAGGGCCACCGCGGTCGCAACGGTGGTGAAGCGCTTGATGCTGTTGGTGCGAGCAGTACGGGTCATCGGATAAGTCCTTTTCGCTACTTGGGTGGTAGGTGGTTGAGGTTCAGAATCGGCGCGAGGAGCGCGACGATCCGCGCTTAGGCGACGGTGCCGATGGGCTGTAAATCGTCGTCGGGCACTGGATCTTGATGACGTTCACGCGCCCTGAGGCGCGTGCGCATGCCGGCCGCGGCCTCCGCGACTCGGATGACGGTGAACAACAGGACCGCCATACCCGCCAGCATGATGAGGGTCGCGAACATGCCCTCGGTGTCGTTGGCGTCGCGGAAGACCGTGAGCAGCAGGCCGAGGCCCTCGCCGCCCATGGTGAATTCTCCGACCACGGCGCCGGTCACGGACAGCGCGATACCGGCTCGGATGCCGGCCAGGACGCTCGGCATGGCCAGCGGGGCCTCGACCCACACCAGGGATTGCCACCAGCCGGCCCCGTCCAGGCGCGCGGCCTCGAGGACGTCCTTCGGGAGGTGACGGACACCGAGCGCCGTGGTGATCAGCATCGGGAAGAACGCCACCACCGCGCACAGCAGAGCGATGGGGAACATGCCGTACCCGAGCCACAGTGCCAACAGCGGTGCCACGGCCACGGCGGGGATGGCCTGAGACGCAGTGACGTAGGGGGTGACGGCGAGGTCGACCCAGTGAATCCGGGCGATCAGGTAGCCGAGTGGGACGGCAATCAGCACCGCGATCAGGGTGCCGTACAGGGCCTCGACCAGGGTGGTTCCGGCATAGTTGAGCAGGTCGCCGTGGGCCAGCTCATCCCGGAATCGGAGGACAAGGTGGGAGGGAGCGGGTAGGAAGGACTCGCTGATGCTCCCGCTGCGCACCGCCATTTCCCAGCCGCCGAGCAGAATGACGGCGAGCGTGACGGGTGCTGCTACACGCGGTAACCAGCGTGTGCCCTGCTCCATGGGTCCTTCTTTCAGGCCCCGGGGATGCATGAGTTCCCTCGGCGTTTGCGCCAGGGATGACGGCATGCACCGAGGTATCGCGCGCCTCCCATCCGGACTTTAACCGTCGGTCCCGGAATTCCACCGGATCAACCTCTCCCATATGGGGTGAGGGTCGCGGACTTTCACCGCCGGCTCGGACTTTCACCGACCCCGGAGCACGTTCACTCTGCAGCCAACCTTACGACGGCGCGCCAGGATGCGCCAACGGAAGCGTGGTTGTGTTGCGCAGCATTGCGGGGCCAGCACCCCCAGGAACGGCAAGAAGCCACAACGACGGTGCCCACTGTGCAGTGGGCACCGTCGTTGTGGCTTGGAGCCGTAGCTACGTCAGCGGGTCAAGCAGGTCACTCGGTCACGTAGGCGTCCGTCACGGCCAGCGCCTCGTCGATGACGTCCAGAGCCTGGATCAGCACCTCGTCCGGGATGTTCAACGCAGGAACCACGTGGATGCGGTTGAAGTTGTTGAACGGGAGGACACCGCGAGCCTTGATGGCGGCGACGAGTTCGTTCATCTCCGGGGAGGATCCACCGTAGGCGGCCATCGGCTCCTTCGTGGAACGGTTCTTGACCAGCTCGATGGCCCAGAAGGCACCCAGACCGCGGACGTCGCCCACAGAGGGGTGCTTCTCCTTCAGCTCAGCCAACCGGGGGCCGATGATCTCCCGACCCAGGCGCTCGGCGTTCTCCACGGTGCCTTCCTCCGCCATGGCCTCGATGGTGGCCACGGAGGCCGCGGTGGCGAGGGGGTGGCCGGAGTAGGTGAGGCCGCCCTGGTAGGGGCGGTCGCGGAACGTCTCGAAGATGGCGTCGGAGATCGCGACACCACCCAGCGGGACGTAGCCGGAGTTGACGCCCTTGGCGAAGGTCATCAAGTCCGGGGTCACGTTGAAGTTCTCCACGGCGAACCACTTGCCGGTCCGGCCGAATCCGGCCATGACTTCGTCGGCAATGTAGATGATGCCGTACTTGGTGGCGAGTTCGCGCACGCCCTCGAGGTAGCCGGCCGGCGGTGCGTAGATGCCTGCGGTGCCGGGGATGGTCTCGAGGATGATGGCGGCGATGTTCTGTGCGCCCTCCAGGGTGATCATGTCCTCAAGGTGACGAAGCGCCCGCTCCGTCTCCTCCGCCTCGGTGGTTGCACCGAAGTAGGAGCGGTAGAGGTAGGCCGGCATGAAGTGCACGGTGCCCTCGGAGGAGTAGTCGTTCTCGAAGCGGCGGGGGTCGCCGGTGATGTTGATGGCCAGCTGCGTGCCACCGTGGTAGCCGCGGTAGGCGGAGAGGACCTTCTGGCGGCCGGTGTGCAGGCGGGCCATGCGCACTGCGTGCTCCACCGCGTCGGCGCCGCCGTTGGTGAAGAACACGTGGTTGAGGTCGCCGGGGGTGCGCTCGGTGATGAGGCGGGCGGCTTCGGAACGGGCAGCGTTGACGTGCGCCGGGTTGATGGTGCAGATCTTGGCGGCCTGCTCCTGGATGGCGGCAACGACCTTGGGGTGCTGGTGGCCGATATTGGTGTTGACCAGCTGCGAGGAGAGGTCGATGAGGCGGTTGCCCTCACCGTCCCAGACGTAGGATCCCTCGGACTTGATGATGGTCATGGGGTTGAACTTGCCCTGGGCCTGCCACGAGTGGAAGACGTGTGCGCGGTCGAGTTCGTAGGCGCGCTTGCCTTCGTCGATGAGGTCCTGGGAGACGGTGGTCTCGTCGATGGCGGTCATGATGACTCCTGCCTCAGGTTGTTTGCGTTCAGTGTCTCGCGTTATGGGCCGCCTGTCAGGTGGTGTCCTGGTAGGCGGTTCGGGACCGACCGTGTGGGGCCGGTCCCGGTGGTGTTTTCTTGTGCCCGACGGCGTGTGCCCGGGTTGGGTGCCTCGGTTCAGGTTCGGGTGGCCCGGGCCTTGCGGTCCGGGCCACCCGTGCTCTGCCCTGGGGACGGATTCTCAGTCGGTGATGGGGAAGCCGAGGTTGATGCCGCCGTGCTTGGCCGGGTCCACCCACCGCGTGGTCACGGCCTTCTCCCTGGTGAAGAAGTCGAAGGACTTAGCCCCGTAGGCCTTGGAATCACCGAAGAGCGACTGCTTCCACCCACCGAAGGAGTGATACCCCACCGGCACCGGAATCGGCACGTTGATCCCGATCATGCCCACCTGGATCTCATCGGTGAAGCGACGAGCAGCACCACCATCATTGGTGAAGATCGCCGTCCCGTTCCCGAAACGACCCGAATTGATCAGATCCACACCCTCCTGGAAGGAGGACACCCGCACGACCTCGAGGACGGGACCGAAGATCTCCTCCGTGTAGGCCTTCGACGTCGTCGGAATCGCATCGATCAACGTGGGCCCGAAGAAGAACCCATCCTCATGCCCCTCCACCGCGAACGTGCGACCATCCACCACGATCTTCGCGCCATCGGCCTCAGCCACATCCACGAACCCGGAGACCTTCTCCTTGTGCTGCGCGGAGATCAACGGACCCATATCCGGCTCCGACCCATCCCCCAGCCCGGCACCATTACCGACCTTCAAGTTGGAAATACGTTCGGTGATCTTCTCGATCAACGCATCAGCACTGCTCCCCTGCCCACCATCAGTACGGGGGGCCTCCACAGCCAACACCACGGACACAGCCATGCACCGCTCACCCGCGGCACCGTAGCCAGCGTTGATCGCATTATCAGCCACCAGATCCAGGTCAGCATCCGGCAGCACCAGCATGTGGTTCTTCGCCCCACCCAGAGCCTGAACCCGCTTCCCGTTCTTCGCGGCCGTCTCGTAAATGTACTGCGCGATCGGCGTGGACCCCACGAACGAGATCGACTGGACCTCAGGCGCATTCAGCAACCCGTCCACGGCGAGCTTGTCGCCGTTGAGGACGGTGAAGACACCATCAGGCAGGCCGGCCTCCTGCCACAACTTCGCGATCCACAGCGACGCAGACGGATCCTTCTCCGACGGCTTCACGATCACCGAGTTGCCCGCAGCGATCGCCACCGGGAAGAACCACGCCGGAACCATCACCGGGAAATTGAACGGAGAAATGATCCCCACCACGCCCAAAGGCTGGCGGAAGGAATGCACATCCACCCCCGTGGACGCGTTCTGAGAGAAATCACCCTTGAGCAGCGACGGGAAACCACAGGCCAGCTCCACAACCTCCTGACCACGAGCGATCTCACCCAGAGCGTCGGAGAGGACCTTGCCATGCTCACGCGTGACGATCTCAGCCAACTCACCCTTGCGAGCATTCAACAACTCACGGAAATTGAAGAGGACGGAAAGCCGCTTCGCGATCGACAGCTTCGACCACACCTGGAAACCAGCCTGAGCCGACGCCACAGCCCGATCGATCTCCGCCTGGTCCGCCAGACCCAACGAGCCGATCTGCTCACCCGTAGCCGGATTGAACACCGGAGAACTCTTACCAGAACCGGACTCGACGACAGCACCGTCGATCCAATGACCAATCGTGGGGATCTCTGCAGTCATGTTTGCTCCTCTTGTACGTGGTGCTGTACGTGGTTACGCATCAGCGTTGGAAAGGAAAGGGAGAAGTGCGCGGCGCGCGTTCCCCTCAATCTTGTGCCATGTCACCGACTTTTGCTCCCTTCACAACGTCAACGAAAACTCCAGTTGCCTTTACAGTGTGTACATGCAGATCACCGTCGCATCCGTACTGGACCTCCCGGCCGCCCGGAAGGGCACTCCGGAGCTCGTCTCGGGCCAGGAGAACCTGGAGAATCCGGTGCGTTGGGTCCACGTCTCCGAGCAATTGCGCCTCTCGGATCTGCTCCAGGGCGGCGAGTTGGTGCTGACCACCGGCCTCATGCTCCAGGACGCGGAGACCGCTGCCGAGCTGATCCAGGATCTGGACGACGCCAACGCAGCCGGCCTCATCGTGGAGCTGCTTCCCGGACGGGAACCCACCATGTCCGCGTTGCGCACCGCCGCCCGCCACACGGCCACCACACTGCCCATCGTGATCCTGCATTCCAAGGTGCGCTTCGTGGAGTTCACCGAGGCGGCCCACCGTTCCATCCTGGGCGATCACCTGGAGGCGTTGGAATCCAACCGCCGCGTCCATGAGACCTTCACGGATCTGGCCCTCTCAGATGCCGAACCGGCCACCGTCCTCACCGCTGCCGCAGACATGTTGCAGGCACCAGTGCTGCTGGAGGATCCCTTGGGTCGGGTGGTGGAGGTCGGCTTCCCTGGCGGGAGGACACCGTCCGCCGAGGAGACCGCACAGGTGCTTCGCCATTCCTCGGCCGCCGACCATCCGGACAGCCCGGACGAGGACAACCGCATCAGCGTGGTGGTTCGAGTGCGGAACACGGCCTGGGGCCGCCTGGTGTCCGTGCTTCCCGACCACGCCCAGGCTCAGCACGTCCTGGAGCGCGCCGCGCAGGCCGTGGCACTGCACCTGATGGCCGAGCGCGACGAGCGCGATCTGGCCGGCATCGCCCAGTCCAGCTTCCTGACGGAGCTGAACCAGTGGTCCGGTTCCGCCGAGGACGCCCAGACGCGTGCTGCATCGCTCGGGCTCAACAACGCGGGGCGCCTGGTTCCGTTGGCCGTGCGCACCAGCACGCTCCCCGAGGATCCGTTGGCGGCCACGCGTGAGGAGCGTCGGCTGCGCGATGACCTGACGCGCGCTGTGGACGAGTCCGGCGCGACGGCCCTGGTGGGCCACCTGGGCGCGGATGGGCTCTCCGTCCTCTTGGCCCCCGGACGTGGGACCCGGCGCGGCGTCACCTTGGACCGGGTGGCCAGTGCCGTGGTGTCCGCGGATCCGGGGAACCGCTGGGTGGCGGTCGGGCCCACGTCGGCCACCGTGGTGGAGGCCGCGGCGGGCCTCGTGGAGGCCGCCCACGTTGCTGAGGCCGCGCAGCGGCTGGCACAACGGCAAGTGCGCGACGAATCGGGGGCACCCGCCGTCGGGCCTTCCACGAACGCCGATGAACGCGCGTGGTACCGCGCAGCGGACGTCCGCCTACCGGGCCTGATGGCCATGTTGGCGGGCGACGAACGGGTGGTCAGGTTTGCGCGCTCCGAGCTGGGTCCGCTGTTGGAGGACGATCGTGAGGAGGACCTCGCGTTTCTCCGCACCCTCGTGGCTGCGGGTGGTTCCAAGCAGGAGACGGCGCGACGGGCGTATTTGTCACGCCCGGCCGTGTATCACCGCATCTCCCGACTGGAGGAGGAACTCGGCGTCAGCCTGTCCGAGCCGGCCTCGTTGACGTCCTTGGCCGTGGCGCTCTCTGCAGCCGAGCGCTGAGTCCCCGGCACGCGAGTCGCCTGCGCACGGCCGTCGCCGGTGTGGATTCAGGCCGAGGGCTGCTCGCCCGTAGTCTTGGACACCGTGAACCTCGAATCCGTCGTATACCCCGGCATGGTGGCGTCGCTCTTCTCCGTCGGCGCGCTGTTGCTGGCGGGGATCTACCTGTTGGCGCTGCAGTACCACCGCTTCGGGCGACTGACCTGGGGTCATTCTCTCGCCGGGATCGCCACCATGGTCTACGTCTTCGCGGTGGGCGCCTACACCATGCTTCCGTTGCCGGAGTCCCGTGAGGCCTCGTGCCAGGTCAGGACCGGGGGCCTGCAGCTGGATCCATTGCAGCCGTTGCGGGATCTGCGTTCCCTCGCCGAGCAGGGTGGCTCCGTCATGCTGCACTCCAGCATCTTCTGGCAGCTGGCCCTCAACGTGCTGCTGTTCATTCCGTTGGGCATCCTGGCCGTGCGTTGGCTCGGCCTGAATCCCCTGGTGGCGGTGGTCTTGGGGTTCATGGGATCCGTGTTCATCGAGGTGCTGCAGTACACGGGTATCGGCGGGCTGTACTGCAGTTACAGGGTGGCCGATGTTGGCGACATCGCGACCAATACGTTGGGTGCACTCATCGGCGTCCTGCTGGCCTACACGCCGCTGTTCGCCTGGATCCGGACGCCCAAACAGCTCTCCAGTGCCGCGAAACAACACCCGCTGACACGAGTCCGCAGGCTCTGGGGCATGCTCTTCGACCTCGCCTTCGTGGCCCTGGCTGTGGTCCTGGGCCAGACCGCTCAGACCGTGGTCGATGAGGCCATCCGCCTGGGCCTGCCCAGTTTCTTCTCGGGTCTCGGAGACCTGATGGTGTGGGTGTTCCCGCTCTGCGTCACCGTGGTCCCGCTCTTCGGTGCACGCCGTTCCACCCTGGGTCAGCGTGCGGTGTGGTTGGATCGGTCCTCCATATCCGGCGGACAGGCGCCCCTGGGCTTCACGCTGATCGCGGGGCTCCTCGGTACCGGCGGCTACACCATCTGGACCGTACTGGAGCGATCCTCCCTTGACTCCCCCAGTTGGGTCAGCGGGCTCTCCGGGCTGTGGGTCCTGGCCAACGGCGTGTTCATCCTGCTGGATTCCAGTGCGAGGGGGCTCTCGAGCCGCCCCACCGGCCTCACCTTCACCCCACGCAGCCGCCGCGACTCCCCCGCTCCCACCACGCGGTAGAAGCAAGCGAAGCAGGACCGGCGCGCGCTCGCGGCGGGCAGCGGAATTCAAGATGTGACCGGTACCTCACGGGTCACGGTAAGGTCTTGACTGATCAGCCCCTGACCCGAGGACCCTCATGCCCACAGCACGTACGGCCGCGAACCAGAGCGGCAACGAATCCACCAACCACTCCCGCGGACCACTGCTCCGCGAACGCAATGCAGAGGACGAGCCGGACAAGGTGGAGCCCATCTACAGGCTCACCAAGCGCTTCTGGCCCTACGTCTTCGGCCGCGCCTTCCGAGAGTTCGGTCGCGACGGCTGCATGGACCTGGCCGCCGGCCTGACGTACCGCACGGTCTTCGCGATGTTCCCGGCGCTGCTGGCCGTCGTCTCCATCCTCGGTCTCGTGGGTCAGGGCCGCAACACCACGAACTTCCTCGTGGACATGATCGCCCAATACGGTTCCCAGTCCATGGCCGACACCTTGGAAGGGCCCATCGACTCGCTGGCCTCCGGTGCTGGCGCCGGGACCGCGTTCATCATCGGTGTTCTCGGTGCCGTCTGGACCGCATCCAACTACGTGGTGGCCTTCGGCAAGGCCATGAACAAGATCTACGGCGTGCAGGAAGGCCGTCCGGGACTGCAGTTGCGCCTGGGCATGTATGTCCTGACTCTGGGTCTGCTGATCATGGCGGTGCTGATCCTGGGCATCCTGGTGTTCTCCGGTTCCGTGGTTCAGGCCGTGGGAGACACCGTGGGGTTGGGGCCCGAGGTCCTGACCATCTGGGCGTGGGCCAAGTGGCCCGTCCTCGTGATCATCGTGATCCTGATGATCGCCTGCCTCTACTTCTTCACCCCCAACGTGCGTCGTTACCGTTTCCCGTGGCTGTCGGTGGGTGCTCTGGTTGCACTGGTGGTGCTGGCCATCGCTTCCGCCGGCTTCGCCTTCTATCTGGCCAACTTCGCCAACTACAACAAGACCTATGGCTCCATCGGTGGTGTGATCGCCTTGCTGATGTGGCTGTGGATCGCCAATTCGGTGCTGCTGTTGGGTGCAGAGGTGGATGCCGAGTCGGAGCGTGCCAAGCAGCTCAAGGCCGGCATCGTGGCCGAGGAGACCCTGCAACTACCCCCGCGTTCGGAGAACAAGTCCGACAAGGCTCAGGTCAAGCTCTCCAAGGATGTCTACAAGGGACGGGAACTGCGCGCCCAAGCCAACCCGATCACCGCTGCAGAGGTGCCACGTCGTAATCCGTGGAAGCGGGTCATGTACGTGGGTTTGGCCGTGGTCGGTGTGTTCCGGCTGCGCACCATGGCACGCCTGCGAGGCGAGGAGATTCAGCGCAAGAAGGCCGCCGAATCTCAGGAGCAGTGATCACCGGAGCCGTGATCACGGGGCAGCAATCAGGGCGCATCCCACTGCGGAACACAGCGGCCCTCATCCGGTGACTCGAACACCGGATGAGGGCCGCTTCCGTCGTGATGCACCGGGAACGTCGGTCAGGCGCTGACCGGCCCCGGGACCACCTCGTCGCTCTGCTTGACCAAGGACAACTCGAATTCGAGGCTGATCTTGTCGCTGACGATCACGCCGCCGCCGTCCAGGGCAGCGTTCCAGGTGACACCCCAGTCCTTCCGGTTGATGCGACGGGAACCTTCAAAACCTGCGCGGGTCTGACCGTACTGATCGGCGTGGACACCCACCAGGGCCAACGGGATGCTGACCTGACGGGTCATGTCACGGATGGTCAGGTCGCCCACCACCACGAATTCATCCTGGTCCACCTCGTCGATCTTGTGGGACACGAAGGTCATGGTCGGGTAGGTGGCTACGTCGAAGAAGTCTGCGCTGCGCAGGTGCTCGTCGCGCTGGGCGTTGCGGGTGTCGACGCTGTTCATCTGTACCTCGAGCTTCACCTCGGATGCGTCGGGCTGGTCAGCGTCGTAGATCGCTTCCCCGTAGAAGTCGTTGAAGGCGCCGCGGATCTTCGTCACCATGGCGTGCCGCGTGGAGAAACCGATCCGGCAGTGCTGCGGGTCGAAGACCCAGCGTCCCGTCAATTGCTGCTCTTGGGTGGTTTCACTCATGCTGAGGTTCCTTCTCTCGGGTCGGCCTCATCGTCGGCTCACTTGATGACTCTTGCGCCCGGGACTCCCGGCCGGTACCCGCACGATGCGCGGGGTCACGCTCGGGAAGCCGTACGCAAATCCCTCCAATCATTGAGCATCGTTGCCCCTTTGTATAGTTCTTCGCGCCGGATCGGTACTACGTAGTTGAGCCAGGCTCCCGGGCCGTGTGGCCCTCCGGACGAGGGACGTCGGTGACGGGACTCCTGCGAGATTCCGACGGACGGGGATAGTCTGAGTCGTGAAAGGTGTTTCCTCATCGGGAACTCCACGCCGTCTCAACGATTCATGAACCAGGAGATTTTCATGGCTTCACCGTCCACTGCCGTCATCACTGCCGCTGGCCTCACCGGGGGTTACGCCACCGCACGCAAGACGGGCAACCGTCAGCTCGGTGGCGTGGTTCTGGGTGCCGCAGGTCTGGTGGCGTTCTCCCGTTGGAAGAAGAACGCAGGCCTGGGCCGTGCCCTGCTGCTGACCGGTGCCTACGTGGGTGCGTTCGGAGCTTCCCACCCGCTGGCCAAGAAGCTGGGCGCCTGGGAGTCCGTGGCCGCCGTGACCGCTGCCGATTCCTCGCTGTCCTTCCTGCTGGGTGGCTCCAAGAAGTCCAGAGCCAAGCAGGCCGCCAAGCGCGCCGAGAAGCAGGCCAAGAAGCTGGCGAAGAAGGCTGCCGACGCCTGATCCACTGAGTGCGGTCCGTGTGGGCCACTCTTGTGCCCGACGACGTGGGGGTGGGGGGCCGTCCCAAAACCCCCCCCCCCCCGGGGGGCCGGGGGTTGGACTGGTGGGGGTTAAAAAAAGTTTTAAAAACCCCCAATAATGTAAAACACCC
>JBQDZM010000024.1:32274-46851 GCA_052108535.1 Galactobacter sp.
ACGTCGGGGGCTTTGTGGGGGCCCCCCCCCAACCCCCTTGGGGGGGGGCGGTGGGCCCATCTGTGGGCCCCGGGGGGGGGGGGGGCGCCCCCCCCCCCCCCCCACCCCCACGTCGTCGGGCAGTGGTTTTCCAGTGGTGCGCTTCACATTCTTTTAGCCACTCGGCATTGAGTGACTCACGCCACGTATAGAAAATTCGTTTAATACCTATTCGTTCCACGAATGAAGAAGGGGACCCTCACCGCCATAGGCGTGAGGGTCCCCTTCTTCGTTGCGGAAGTGAGTCCGATCAGGCTGGGACGGCAGCCCTGGATATGCCGTCCAGCTCCACGAACATGTCGCGGTTGAGGCGGAAACCGCTGATGGCCTCCTCCACCACGGCGTCGCGCTGGGCCGCGTCACCGAAGGCGTCCAGCAGGTCGCGATAGCCGTCCTTGTAGACCTTGGGCTTGGGAATGGATTCGAAGTGCCACATGCTCATGGCATCTGCGGGCGGTCCGTAGTGGCGGGCCACGAGCTTGCCGATGGCCTGACCGCCGGAGAGGTCGCCGAGGTAACGCAGATAGTGGTGGGCCAACAAACGCGCGGGATCCGTGTCGTTTCCGACCGCTTCGATGCGGTCGGCGTAGGCCTGCGTAGCGGGTACGATCGCCGGGACCGCGGGGAGACCGGCCCACTCGGCCAGTTTGGGGAGATCGGCGTCGATGCTGGCCAGGCGGTCCAGCTTCTCGTCGAAGAGTCCTGCCACGGCCGGGTTGCTGCGGTGGCGCGCAGCGGCGGACTCGAGGGCTGCATAGATGGGGCGGTACTGGGCCAGCAAGAGCACGTAGTCGCCGCCGGTCCTCTCGCCCTGCATGAGGTCGGAGATGAAGCTGGACGTCTCCGCCTCGGTGTGGTCGGTACGGGTCGCGTCTCGCAGACGCGACGAGAACGAAGACTGTTCCGTCTGCACTTGATTTCCCTTTCGATTGCGAGTGAGCAAAGCCTAGCGTATCCATCGACACGATAGGCCATATCTATGTTGCGGTATTTGTAGGGCTGATCTTAGGATGAGCTGTGTGCGCCGCTTGTCAGCGCTGTTTCCAATCACCGACCCTGGAGTACCAGCATGTCTTCCACTCAGCCTCCACGCTGGCGTCGAGGTCTGGCAACGCTCACCGCAGCAGCGGTGGCCTTGCTCGGCAGCGTCGCGGGTGTGGCCGCGCCGGCCCATGCGGCTGACACGACGAAGAGCGTCGCGGTCACCGCAACCGGCTTCGTCCATGACAACCTCCCCAACCCGATCAAGGGCGACGGAACGGCGGGCGTGCCCAACGGCGTCTACGTGGCCGCTTTCGACAAGGACGCAGATCTTTCGCAGGTCACCATGGAGAACATGGACGAGACCGTGGCGGGCAACGCCGCGTGGGTCACCAAGGCCAAGGTGGGAGACGGCAACTTCACCACCACGCTGGGCGATGTGCCAACGGGCGAGGACTACCAGGTGGTTTCCTGGGTTGCCCATGGCAACATCACCGAGGAGACCATCCTGTCCGTGAACCTGCTGCCGGCGGCCGACACCAGCATCGCCATCGCGAACGGGGACTCGCTCGAGGAAGAGCCGGAACCCGCGGCTGACCCGAGTGCCCAATTGTCCGTGACCACGGCCTCCGCAGCCGAAGGACTCACCGTTCACGTCACCGGAACCGACTTCTTCGACCTACCCTCCCCCAGCATCGGAGGCAACGCGCTCGGCGTGTACTCCGCCATCGTGGAGCACGACCTTGAGATCCCCGCCGAGGGGCTCGGTGCCGACGCGACACTCGCCAATGCCTGGGCCAACCCCTTCAACGGTGGCTTCACGGACGGGGCCTTCACCGCCGACCTCAACGTCCCCACCGACAAACTGTCCAAGGACAAGTCCTACGACGTCATCACCTGGTCAGCCCACGGCAACATCACGCCCGACACCCTGGTCACCCGCGACGAAATCACCCTGACTGGGGCCCAGAAGGAAGCCCTCTTCCCGACGCCCGAGCCCGAGTTCGCTCCGGAGACCTCCCACGCGGTCACCGCTGCTTCTGAGGCTGACGGCCTGTCCGTGACGGTCACGGGCACCGGCTACGAGAACTTCCCGGTCCTGGCCAACGGTAAGGACGCCCAGGGCGTCTACGTCGCCGTCATCGACCGCAACCTCGCCACCAGCGACACAGACATCGAGGCAGGCCAGCTCCTCGGTGCAGAGTTTGCGTACAAGGCCACCATCGCGGGCGGCAATCTCAACAAGACCTCCATGGTCAAGGCCGACGCGTTGAACAAGGACAAGAACTACGACGTCGTCGTGTTCCTGGCCCACGGCAACCTCAACAACGGCAGCCAGATCTACCGCGCTCCCATCGAACTGACCGCTGACCAGAAGGAGGCCCTTTTCCCGACACCCAAGCCTGAGTTCAAGGGCACGGCAACCTACGAGCCCTCCACCTACGCAGCGGGCCAAGAGTTCTCAGTGGAAGTTGCTGGCAAGGGCTTCCTCAAGGACACCCTCCCCGACCCGTTGAACGAGTCCGGCGCACCGGCCAACGGCGTCTACGTCGCAGCATTCAAGCCCGGCACCGACCTGTCAAAGGTCACCATGGACAACATGGGCGACTACACCCTCGGCAACGCCGACTGGGTCACGGGAGCTCAGATCGATGACGAAGGCAACTGGAGCCGCACCCTGAACGGCATCGGCAACGAATACGCCGGCCAGAAGATCCAAATCGTCACCTGGGTTGCCCACGGCAACATCCGCGACGACGTCATCCTCACCAACGACGAGGTCGAACTCCCCAGCAAGGCCACCGAACCGACCCCGGACCCTGAGCCGACTCCGGAGCCCGAGGTCAAGAACTACAAGGTCTCTGACGCCGTCCTGACGTGGGGCGTCAAGGAGTCCTTCCGTACGTACATGTCCCACCTGCCCGTCCACAACGACGGCAAGACCACGCTCTCCGGCGGAGCGACGCAGCCCACCAAGCACGGCGTGCTGAAGTTCCCCAAGGGCACCGGCGTCATCGACGAGAACGGCAAGGGCACCATCGCATTCAAGGGCGGGGTACGTTTCACGGGTCACGACGGTGAAATGGACCTGAAGATGTCCAACCTGAAGGTCAAGTTCCAGTCCGGCACCAAGGCGCAGCTGATACTCGACGCCGATGTCCCGGCCTCCGAGACCATGAATACGCCGGCCTTCAACCAGAAAGGCATCGTCTTCGCGAACCTGACCTTCCCGGCCAAGAACTACACCATCGCCGGCGTCCCGCTGGCAGGTAAGGCGGCTGCCGCGAAGAAGGCCCTGGTCCTCAATGAGGCCAAGGCGGTCCTGACCGAGGACGGCAACAAGGCCATGGGCGGCTTCTACGAGGCAGGCGAGGTCATGGACCCGGTCAACATCAACGCCACCGTATCCGCGACCTCCGAGAAGCCAGCCGGCACCGACAACAACGGCGGTTCCGGCGACGGCAACGGTGACGACAACAACTCCAACGGCGACACCAACGCTGGTAAGAGGCCCAGCAACAACAACGGTTCCGGTAACGGCAACACCGATGGCGGCAAGGACACTGCAGCCAAGCAGTGCGAGCCCGTGGTCTCCACCAAGGACGGCCGCACCGTGACCGCCACCGCGTTCAAGGACGGTTCCTCCTACAAGGTGGAGCTGAAGGGCTCCGGCTTCGTCAACGACAAGCTGCCCAAGCCCATCAACGACTCCGGTAAGGGTGCAGACGGCGTCTACGCAGCCGTGGTGAAGCAGGACGCAGACCTGTCCAAGATCACCATGGACAACATGGATGACACCACGCTCGGTGAGGCCATCTGGATCACCAAGAATTCCTTGGGCGCCAAGGGCGAGTTCACCAACTCCGTCCGCGGCATCCCCGCCGACGCAGGCGACAAGGTCCGCGTCATTACCTGGGTTGCCCACGGCAACATCGGCGAGGACGTCATCACTTCCGACCAGGTCGTGAAGCTGGATTGCGCCACCGCTGGTGGCTCCGACAACACCGGTGCCCCCAACAACGGTGACGGTGCCAACAACGGCGACAACGGTTCCACCCCGGGTTCCAATACCCCAGGTTCCACCACCCCAGGTTCCGTGACCCCGGGTCAGGCCGCCGCCGCGCAGCAGTGCCGCGTGGTCTTTGTGTCCGACGGCTCCGCCAAGGCCTCCTCATCCGATTCCGCCACCTCGGCGGCGTCGGCCCCGCAGGCCAACGCGCCGGCGGCCGACTCCGACTCCGGTTCCAGCTCCGCAGCCTCCGGCTCCGCCACCCTCAATTGGGGCATCAAGGCTTCCTTCCTGTCCTACATTCAGGGCGGCATCGCCAAGGGGAACATCTCCACCGCCGGTGGTGCTGCGCAGTCCGGCTCCGGCCTCACCTGGGGCACCGGCTCCGGCTCGCTGGCCAACGGTGGCACCGTGACCTTCCCGGGTTCGGTCCACTTCACCGGCCACAACGGCATCCTTGACACGACCTTCTCCAACCTGCGGATCAAGTCAGCCGGCTCCGGCAAGGCCACCCTGATCCTGGACTCCAAGTCCCAGGACATGGACGGCAAGGACGCCTCGCAGTCCAACGTGACGTTCGCGAACATCACCTTCTCCGGTGACGGCTCCAACGGCATCACCAACGGCAAGGTGTCCCTGACCGCTGACGGCGCCAAGGCCTTCGCAGGCTTCTACAGCGCAGGACAGTCCCTGGACAGCCTGAACCTGACGGTCTCCGGGTCCTCCGCCGGTGCCGCTGGTGGCGCCACCAATCCGGCGGGCCTGTTCTCCGCTGTGCAGCAGCTGACCACGGTCACCGCCGCCACGAAGGACGATGCCAAGCCGTCAGCCTCCATCACTCCGAAGGAATCCGGCATCACCGTCCCCGCCTCCGCGAACGCCTCCGATTACCAGGCCGGCGCTCCCGAGGGCATGAAGGCCACCATCGTCTGCGGCGACAAGATGGCCTCCACCGGTGCTGACAACGCCAACCTGATCGGTGCCGGCGCCATCCTCGCCCTGCTGGGCGCGGCCGGTGTCGCCTTCGCCGCTCGTCGCAAGACGACCGCGAAGAACTGATCCCCGTGAACTGACGGTGGGGCGCTGAACCCAGCGCCCCACCGTCGGACACAAACTCCGGTCCCGCCCGCCAAGGGCGGGACCCCAGACTTTCCCCGAGACGCCGAGACCGGCAGCGCCGCGGCCAACGCGAGCAGCAGCCAGACCCGTCCGGGTCACGAACCACAACAACACCAGCCACGAGAAGAGCAGCACCAGTGAAGAAGAAACTGTCCATGAGCCTGGCCGCCATGGCGACCATCGCCGCCCTTTCCCTCGCCGCATGCGGTGGCGGATCCGGTTCCGGCGAGAAGTCCTCTTCCGCAGCGGGTTCCTCGCAGGGCGCCGCAGCCTCCGGCGACGCACTGCCTGAGGCCAAGGACGCTCTCAGCCTCAAGGGCCACGTCTCCGCCACCACCATCCCGGACATGGAACCCGTGGTGAAGGACGCCAAGCCTGAACTTCCGGCCACCGTCACCGACGCCACCGGCAAGAAGATCACCGTGGACAACATGGACCGCATGCTGGCGCTTGACCTCTACGGCACCCTCACCGACACCGTCATCGGGCTGGGTCTGGAGGACAAGCTCGTCGGTCGCTCCAACTCGGACACGCAGAAATCCCTTGCTGACCTCCCCACCGTCACCGAGAACGGCCACGACCTGAACGTCGAGGCCGTGTTGAACCTCAAACCCACCGTGGTGCTGACCAACAACACCATCGGTTCCAAGGACAAGTACGACCAGCTGGCCGCTGCAGGCGTCACCGTCGTCACCTTCGAGGAGATCCCCTCCCAGGACAAGATCAGCGACGGCATCGAGGCGGTCGGCGCAGCCACCGGCATGGAGGACGCCGCTGACACGCTCGCCGACCACACGGAGAAGCGGCTCGACGAGGCGGCCGAGAACATCAAGAAGCTCTCCGCCGCCACCTCCACCAAGCCCAAGGGCGCCGTGCTCTACATGCGCGGAACCGCAGGTGTCTTCTTCATCCTCGGCAAGGACTACGGTGCGGGGGACCTGCTCAAGAGCCTGGGCCTCGAGGACGTCGCCGCCGAGAACAACATCACCCAGCTCAAGCCCGCCAACCCGGAATCCCTGGTCAAGCTCAACCCTGACGTCATTCTCGCCATGGAGGCCGGCTTGGAATCCACCGGCGGCATGGACGGGCTGCTGAAGCGCCCCGGCGTGGCCGCCACCAAGGCCGGCGCCAACAAGCGCATCATCACCGCCGCCGACGGCCAGCTGCTCTCCTACGGCCCCCGCACTCCGGACAACCTGGAGGCCCTGGCCACCGCCATCTACACGCAGGAGGGAACTGACAAGTGAGTCAATCCCCCGCGTCGGCCACCATGCCCGACGACGGATCCTCCTTGGGCGGGGACGGCACCTCTGGTGCCGTCCCCGCCCAAAGGGCGTTCACGGCGTCGGGCATTGCGTCCCCGGCCGACCCCACGCCGGATCCCACGCTGAGTGGCAAGTACCGCAAGAACGGGCGGCTCAAGCTCCGCCACCGCGGGCACCGCGGCGCACGTGCCTGGCTGGTCGGTGTGATCCTGTTCGTGGCCGTCATCGCGGTCATCGTGCTCTCCTCCATCGTGGGCCAGTACGACGCCACCGCGAAGGACGTCTTCGGCGCCATCTGGCGCATCGTGTTCCAGGGCGCTGACCCGCTCGACAATCCGTCGGACGCCGCGTTGTGGACCATTCGTTTCCCCCGTGTTGCCCTGTCGCTGCTGGTCGGTGCCGCCCTCGCAGTGGCGGGCACCGTGATGCAGGGCGTGTTCGCCAATCCCCTGGCCGAGCCGTCCGTGATCGGTGTGTCCTCCGGCGCCTCCGTCGGAGCCTGCGTGGCCATCATCTTCGGATTCTCCGCCACCGCCGCGTGGACGCTGCCGACCTTCGCCTTCATCGCGGCCATGGTGGTCACTTTCCTGATCTGGGGTCTCTCCCGGGTGGCGGGTAAGGCCGTGGTCCTGACCCTGGTGCTGACCGGTATCGCCATCAACGCGATTGCCGGAGCGGCCACCAGCTTCCTGATCTTCCTCGGTGACACCACCTCCCGTGAACAGGTCATCTTCTGGCAGATGGGGACGCTGTCCAACGCGCTGTGGAGCAACATCTGGATCGTGGCTCCGGTGTTCGTGGTCGGATTCGTGGCCTGCGTGATGATCAGCGGCAAGTTGGACGTGTTGGCTTTGGGAGACCAGTCGGCGTCCGCGTCCGGTATCAACGTGGAGCGGTTGCGCGTCATCGCCATCGTGGTGGTCTGCGTCCTGACCGGCGCAGCCGTGGCCTTTGCGGGCATCATCTCCTTCGTGGGGTTGATCGTCCCCCACGCACTGCGCCTGATCGTGGGCCCGTCCCATCGCTACCTGGTGCCGCTGTCCGCGCTGGGTGGCGCGGTGCTGCTGGGTGCGGCCGACGTCGCCGCCCGTACCGTCATCCCGTTCGCGGACCTGCCCGTGGGCATCTTCACCGCCGTGGTGGGCGGCCCGCTGTTCCTGCTGCTGCTGCGCCGGACCCTGAAACGATCGGGGGTGCGCTCATGAGTGTTGCTACTTCTGCTGCTGTGCGCGGGGCACTGGAGGTCCGTGGGGCCACCGTCGCCGTGGAGGGTCGCGAGATCCTCTCCTCGGTGGATCTGTCACTGGAGCCAGGCAAGGTCACCGCGGTCATCGGCCCCAACGGCGCGGGGAAGTCCACGCTGTTGGCCGTGGCTGCCAGCCATCTTCGACCCACTTCCGGTTCCGTGTGGCTTGGCGAGACCGAGGCCCGCAAGGTGCACCACGCCGAGGCTGCCCGCCACAGGGCCGTCATGCCGCAGGACTCCTCCGTGGCCTTCGCCTTCACCGTCCGCGAGATCGTGGAGATGGGCCGCACGCCCTGGCGCAAGCTCAAGACCGACGACGAGGGCGCGGTGGACGCGGCCCTGGAACTCGCAGGTCTTCACCACCTGGCCGAGCGCGACATCACCACGCTTTCTGGGGGCGAGCGCCAGCGCGCGGCCCTGGCTCGTGTGATTGCCCAGGCCACTCCGGTGTCCTCCGGGTCGGTGATCCTGCTGGACGAGCCCACCTCCGCCATGGATGTGGCCCACACCGAGGCATCCCTGCAGTTGATGCGGGAGCTGGCCTCACGTGGTGCCGCCGTAGGTGTGGTGTTGCATGACCTGGATGCTGCGGCCTCCTACGCTGATCGCTTGGTGCTGCTGCAGCACGGGCGGGTGCGTTTGGTGGGGACGCCTGCCGAGGTGTGCGTACCCGAGGTGCTGAGCGAGGTCTACGGGACGCCGGTGGAGGTCATCCATGCCGGTGGCCGCCTGCGGGTGGGCCCGGTGAGGCCTGGTACCGCGCTGGCCTGAGAAACGGGCCTGCCCCCGCGCCTTCCCGAACTGCAGCATGAATCCGGTTTTGCGGCCGGGAATGCGAAATGCGGCCGTCGAGCGACGGCCGCATTTCGCAGTTCTGGACGCTAATGGCCGTGCCGACCGCAAAGTGCGTCAGGGGGTCCCGGATCCCTCCTGGGTCAGGCGTCCTCGGGGAAGATCTTGCCGATGGGCGTGCGCTTCTCCGCCTGGAACTCGTCCTCGGCACGGCCGTAGGCCCAGTACGCGGACAGCGACATCTGCTTGCGGTCCAGCCCGTGCTTCTCCGTGAGCAGGCGGCGCAGATCCTTCATGCTCTCCCTCTCACCGTGAACGAACACCTGGGCGTCCGCGCCGGCCGGGATCTCCACCGCGGCCACCCCCGAGGCCAGCGTGGTGGACTCCGGCGTCCACTCACCGCCACGCTCCAACCAACGCAACTCGACACCGGCGGGAGCCGAGATGTCGATGCGATCCCCGGGGCCGGCGACGTCGAGCACCGCGACGCCCACCTCGTCAGGTCCCATGGACTCGAGCGCGGCCGCGATGGCGGGCAAGGCCGCCTCGTCGCCCCCGAGAAGGTGCCATGCACCGGGGCGCGGCGCGTAGGCGCCGCCCGGACCATGGAAGGCAATGACGTCGCCCACTTGGGCGCCGGCAGCCCAGGGGCCGGCCAATCCGGTGTCCCCGTGCGTCACGAAGTCCAGGTCGAGCTCCCAACCACCCTCGGTCCGAGGGCGGGCGGCGCGGATGGTGTACGTGCGGGTCACGGGGACTCCGGCGGGGCCGTGCACTTCACGGATCGCATCCACATCGAACGGTGGCACCAGCTGCAGGCCGGGGTCGGCGAACAGCAGCTTCACGTAGCTGTCCGTGATGGATTCCTTGGGCTCAAAGGCCTCCGACTCCACCGCCAACGTCACCCGCACCAGATGATCCGACACCGTGGAGGTGCCCACCACCGTGCCCAGGTGCTGGACCCGCTTACGCTTCTTGCCGTCCGGAGCGCTCATGCCGCGTCGTCGTCCTTTTCGTCGGTGAACTGCGCCAGGCCCGCCTTCAGCTCCGGCGTGAGGCGCAGGATCTTTCCATCGAGGTCGGTCAGGGCCATGGTCGTTGAAGCACGTGAGGCCAGCTGACCCGTGTGGCCGTCAAAGAACTCGTAGTGGAGTTCGAAGGAGGCCCCCTTGATCTTCTCCACCCACAATTCCACGCGGATCGGGATATCACGATAGGGAAGTTGCGCAACGTAACGGATGTGGTGGTCAACTACCAGGATCAGGATCTCCGAACCCACTGATTCGAAGAGGGCGATCTTCCCCGCCCTGTTGACGGGTTCACCCGTGCCGGAGGGCGAACCGAAGGCCATCACACGAGCCTCCTCCATCAACCGAACCTGGTTGACGTTGTTCACGTGCCCATAGGCATCCATGTCCGCCCAGCGCAGGGGTACCTGCACACTGATCCTGCTCACACGTTCTCCTCAATATCTGCGTCGAGCTGAGGCGGCGGGGTCAGCAGACCAAGCGCCTCAAGGCGCTGCGCGATCCTGCCACCATCAGAGGCATACACCCACGGTATCCCGGGCGTGGAGCCCATGATCCCCTCGGACCGGCCACCGGCCAGCACCGCCTGGGAGGGGCTCAGCTGACGGATCACGATGGCGCGCACGTTGTCCGGGTAGCGCCGAGCGAACTCCGCGTAGATCTCCGGGTCGTGCTGGCCGTCGTCACCGATCAGCAGCCAGGAGATGTGGGGGAACTCTTCGGCCAGGCGCCGCAGGCGGTCCACCTTGTGCTGGGTGCCGGAGCGGAAGACCCGCCCCTCGGTGGGTCCCCAGTCCGTGAGCAGCAGTGGCCCGTCCGGGTACATGTTCCGGGCCAGGAAACGGGTCAGAGCCAGGTTCACGTTCCACGCGCCGGTGGAGAGGTACAGGGTGGGGGCCATGGGCTGATCCCGGGTGATGCGGTCCAGGAGCACGGGCATCCCCGGCGTGGAATTGCGGGCGTGCTCATCGAGCACAAACGAGTTCCAGGCGGCCAGCATGGGGCGCGGCAGCGCGGTCACCACCACCGTGTCATCCACGTCGCAGATCACGCCGTGCGTCTGCGCGGAGTCCACCACGAAGACAGAGGACGTCACGGGATCCGAGGTGTTCCCGTCCTCATCGCGGGGGCACAGGACGATCTTCTGCCAACCGGGGGCCAGGTTCACCGCCAGGCGCTCATCAAGCACGCCGCCACGGTCTGCGGTGACGGTGAAGTGCAGGTCCCCCACCGTGACATCAACCGTGGCGCCCAACACCGTGGGAGACACGAAGTTGCGCCACCCGCGGATGCCGTCCGCCACCACGTCGGGCAGATGGCGCCCGCCCACCAGGCGGCCAGGTTTGGACATCACCACGCGGCCCAGCACCCGGATCCAACCGTTGTCGCCGGACAGCCCATAGCCGCGGTACGGCAGCACGGTGATGTTCCACCCGCGTCGCCGAGCTTGGTTCAGACGGAAGGCATGCCACGAGTCCTCGATGGAGAGGGCCAGGCCGCTGAGCGGTTCTGAGTATTGAGGCGTCGGCACGTCCCCAGTCTTGCACGCTGTTCCGGCCTGACGCTGTGAGCGGAGCGCGGCTGCGACACAACTAGGGTGAAGAACCACGACTACGGCACGGCGGGCTCCAGTGGTGGTTGCAACACCTCCACCTGAGGAGGTGCGTCCGCCGTGACGTCTCACGCTACGACAGCGGCCTTGAAGCCGGCTTTCATGAAGGCATTCAAGCTCATTGGTTCCGTCAAGCCTGCTGCGGAGCAGGTTGGAGTCAATGTCTTTACCGCCTACGACTGGGTGAGGAAGGCTGGCCTAAAAACAAGCCGCCTTCCTCACCCGGCCGCAGAGAAGTTCTTCAAGCTCCGCGCGAAAGGTATCCCTCGGAAAGAGGCCGCGCGCAGGGTCGGCGTCTCTTATCAGGCCGCCTATCGCTGGGACAACGGCATCAAGAAGCTGGGCATCGGGACCGTATACCCCGACGGAAGGGTCACCCCGGTCCCCCCGAAACCACTTTTTAGTGGAACTATACGTATTGTGCAAAGACCGCATGGCGACATCATTCCCATCCCAGAGCAGGTGAGTCCGCGATTCCTGTCTCTTACCGAACGCGAACTCATCGCCGATCTCTATAGGACCGGTACTACGTTGACCGCCATCGGTGAACGTCTGGGCCGACATAAGTCCACGGTCAAGAGGGAAATAGATAGATATGGCGTCAATGGTGAATATCATGCCTACCATGCCCACCACCGGGCGGCAGAAAATCGGTCTCGCCCGAAAACTCTGAAGCTCAGCACCAACAAGGAGTTGCGTGACGTCGTGGAGGATGGACTACGCCAGCACTACTCTCCAGAGCAGATCTCAGGTCGACTCAGAGTGGACTACCCCGACGATGCGAGCATGCGAGTGAGCCACGAAACCATCTATCAGTCCGTCTTCGTCCAGGCCCGTGGCGGCCTAAAAGAAGAAATGAAGTCCGCATTGCGAAGTGGAAAGACTCGACGAAAGCCACGCAGAGAAACCGGTGAACGTCAGCCCCGCTTCAAGGATGACATGGTCATGATTAACGAACGGCCGGCCGAAGTTGAAGACCGATCTGTACCCGGTCACTGGGAAGGTGATCTCATCATGGGAGCGGGAAACAAGTCGGCGATCGGGACCCTGGTGGAACGTCAAAACGGTTTCACCATGCTTCTGCACCTTCCTGATGATCACGCTGCACCAACCGTCCGTGATGCGATCGTCAAGAAGATGCTGACTCTTCCTGAGTCCGTTCGTGCATCCTTGACCTGGGATCAGGGCGTCGAAATGGCCGAGCACGTTGCAGTCAAAATGGCGACAAACATGGACGTCTACTTCTGTGACCCGCATTCTCCGTGGCAACGAGGGACCAACGAGAACACCAACGGCCTGCTGCGCCAATACTTCGCAAAAGGAACCGACCTCTCGAAATACGGTCCAGAAGACCTTGAATACGTCGAGAACGAACTCAATGGCCGGCCCCGCAAACGGTTAGGATGGCATACGCCCGCGGAACACATGCGGGAGCTCATAGGATCCTGAACACCACCGGTGTTGCAACAACCGCTAGAAACCGCCCACTCAGTGGGTATTGGGCACCGTAGTTGCGGTTCCAAACCGTAGTGGTGTCCGCGGACCCCGCCGATCCCACCCCTGCCGTCAAGACTTAACCCGTCCGCAAGAATTCACACCGCATGCCGCCGTGAATCCACCTATCCTCGATGACCATGGACACCCCCACCCCTCCCGCGCCGCAGGAGCCCACCTCCCCCACGCCTGGCTCCCCCACCAAAGCACAGGTGCGTCGGTGGCGGAGGTACCTGGCGGACGAGATCGCCGAGGGCGACATCTACGCGACCCTGGCCGAGCGTTCCAAGGATCCGGCAGAGTCCCGGGTATTGAACGGCCTCGCCGAAGCCGAACACCGCCATGCGGAACACTGGCGCAACCTGCTCGGCGCAGAGGCACACACGGTGCGGCCCTCCTCGCAACGGGCGTTGTTGCGCTTCATGGCCAAGCACTTCGGCACCGTGTTCACCCTGGCGTTGGCCCAGCGCTCCGAGGGCCGCTCTCCCTATGCAGAGGACCAAGACGCCCTGCGATCCATGGCGGCCGACGAGGAAGTCCACGCAGAAGTGGTTCGGGGGCTCGCCGCGGAGGGCCGCCTCCGCCTGTCCGGGAACTTCCGTGCCGCCGTCTTCGGCGCCAACGACGGCTTGGTCTCCAACTTCGCGCTGGTGCTGGGCATCGGCGCCACTGGGGTGTCCTCGTCCGTGGTCCTTTTCTCCGGCGTCGCCGGCCTGCTGGCCGGTGCGCTGTCCATGGCAGCGGGCGAGTTCGTCTCCGTCAGGTCCCAGCGTGAACTCATCGACGCTTCTCGTCCCACCCACGCAACTCTTCGCGCCGCCCCGGACCTGGACCTGGACGAGAACGAGCTGAAGCTGGTCTATCTGGCCAGAGGCATGAGCGAGGAAGCCGCTGAGCATCGCGCGGCGGAGCGCATCGGCCGCTTCGACTGCGATTGCGACCCCTCCACATCCGTCCCTCCGGGCGCGCAGGAGGGTGACCCCGCACCAGAGGACGACGAGCCGGACACCATGGGCTCCGCCCTCGGTGCCTCAGCGTCCTCGTTCTTCTGCTTCGCCACCGGTGCGCTGGTCCCGATCCTCCCGTGGATCCTGCAGCTGACCGGGCTCACGGCCATCGTGACGTCCACCGTTCTGGTAGGACTCGCGCTGGTGTTCACCGGATCCATCGTTGGCCTGCTCTCCGGCGCCTCACCGCTGAAGCGCGGACTGCGACAGTTGTGCATCGGTTGGGGTGCTGCAGCGGTCACCTACGTGCTCGGCCTGCTCTTCGGCACCACCGTGTCGTGACTCAACCTGTGAGTCTTCCCACCGCCTCATTTGCCATATCACCTCATCCCCGATTTCCTTGTGGGGTCACATGGTGAGAAAATACGGGACGATGTCCACGACTCTTTTCCCCCTCATCGACGCCCGCGAAGTCCTCAAGAAGGTCGGCGGCGCCTCATTCACGCACGGCACCACCCTGGTGAATGATTCAGTCCTCTCCTCCCTCGAATGGGCGGAGCCAGAAGGTCTGCTCAGCGGATCCGTTGCGGACGACCAAGGGATCTCCCATCCCGCGTCCGTCACCCTCACCCAGGAGAAGGGCGCGTGGGTGATCGGCGAGACGTCCTGCGGCGCCGATCCGGAGGGTGGGTGCAAACACTGCGCGGCCCTGCTGATTGCGTCCAACAAGCGTCACAAGGACGCCGAGACCATCGCGACGGCCACGGCGAAAGCCGTGCCGACGCCGTCGAGCACTGGCTCCACCTGGAAGTCCGGGATCGACCGGATCCTGGATGCGAGCAAGCCGCCGCGCGGCACCGATCCGGACCCCACGTACCAGCCCATGGCCCTGCAATTCGACCTGCAGGACACGCGCGACGGAGCCCGCCGCGCCTACGCGCCCGGGCAGGCGCCCACGCACCAGCGTGGTGTGCGTGGCCGTTGGCAGCTGGCGGTGCGGCCCATGGTCGCCAGCGGCGAACGTTGGGTGCGCGGCAACCTCCG
>JBQDZM010000025.1:0-46221 GCA_052108535.1 Galactobacter sp.
CTTTGATGCCCCTGGTCGGCTTTGATGCCGTGATTCGACACCCTTGAGGGCAAACTTAGGCATCAATGCTGTTCGGCTGTGCTTGCCCCGCGTGCGTGGCGGCGCTGCATGACCGGGGTACACTCACTCAAGTGATCGAGAAATCTCAATTACTTGGAATCTACGACGAGCAGCTGCGTACAGAAGCCGAGATGGACGCAGGGGTGCTGTCGCAGGCGCGTCTTGGCCCGTTCTGGATCGGCATCGTCCCAGGCAACCGGGCCTTCGTGACCTATCGCGACCTCGGTGTGGACCGTGCCGATGAGAGCGACGCTCTGGTGGCACGGCTGACTGCCGCTATCGCCATGTGGCCGGACGTGGATGAGGTTGAGGTGAAAACCCGCGGACACGACCATGCTCCCGGTTTCACCAAGGCCTTGGAGCAGCACGGGTTCAGACCGGGTGAGCGCGAGACCGTGGTGTTGGGACCTGCCGAGGGATTGCTCGGGTATGAGCCGCCGGCAGGCATCACCCTCCGGCGAGCCGAAACGCTGGCGGATGTGCGAGCAGCGTGTCATCAGGCGGATCAAGCCTTCGGCGGCGAGGCGATAGCCCACCGTATGGTGACCGAATTGTGGTCTCGCATCCAGCTCGAGGACGACCCCATGCAGGTCTGGTTGGCGTTGGACGGCGATACCGTGGTGGCGTCGGGTCACATCGACCCGGTGCCCGGAACTGACATCGCTGGTGTTTGGGGTGGAGCAACGTTGGAGAGCCATCGTCACCGAGGCATCTACCGTGCGTTGCTCTCCGCCCGCGTCGGCGCCGTGATGGAAGCGGATGGCGTGAAATGGATCCATTCAGATTGCACCGATGACTCCTTGCCGATCCTGGCGGCGTCCGGCCTGCAGCCCATCACCACCACGACCCCCTACACGTGGCGCCGCTGAGCCTTCACCCCGCCAGTCCCGCGATGAGACGATCGGCCCTCAGCACCGCTTGGCCCGCCACCATGACCGGCTGCGCCGTGGCCCACAGGGTGGGGTCCTTCGGAGACGCCAGGCGCAGGGTGGCCCGCTCGGCGGGGATCGCAGCGAATCCGACGCGTTGCAGTTCTGTGCGCAGATCCACGTCTTCCCGGACGTACGCCGTCACGAGCCCCGTCTCACCAGCGGCCAGCAGCGGTCTGGCGCCGAGCCGCTCGGCCACCACGGCCACGGCCCGTGCCTGGCCCTCCGGGGGAAGCGGGTGCCACCACGTGGTGCTCTTCCCCAGTGCGCCCGGGTAGGAAGCCAGCCACGTCCGTTCCAGTTCCTTGGTCGACGTCGCGGACCATTCGCCGTGATGGTCGCGGGCCACGAAGTCTCCGAGCTGGCTCAGCGCTCGCCGTACGGCCTGCGGTGAGACACCCAGCCGCTCGGACAGCGCCCCGACCGGTTGCGGTCCGGCCACGAGCAGCACCCGAGCCACGCCCCAGCGGATCCAGGGCAGGCGTCCTCCGTGACGAGTGCCCGACGGCGCGTGTCCAGCTCCCGCCCGCCCGTCGCCGTCGGGCGTGACGGCCCGGTCTCTGCGGCGAGGGGCGTCATTGGGGGTGTCCGTGCCGACGGCCTCATACGTGATGCCGTTGATCACGGCTCGGGGTGGCGCCCAGGTGAGGATGTCCCAACGGCCCAGCCGCGCGGCGTCGAGCACTCCAGGGGAGGCGCCGGAGGCGACGAGTAGGGTCCGTGACACCGCGGTTCGGTCGCCGCGTTTGCGGGCTTCGGAGAGGGTGATGCGTCCGCGATCGCCACGGAGGGTTCGTACCGCGTTGCGGGAGTTGGGCAGGCTCAACTCCCAGGTGTCGCCGTTGCGCGCGTGGATGCGGAAGCCCAAGGCGCGCAGGGCGGCCTCGGCTGACACTGAGACATCGGGGAGCACGGATCAAGTCTCACATGTCAGGCGGAAGCCGGGATGCGTACTTGAGGGGTCAAGACCCGTTGGGCCGCCCCCGCCACGAACGGAGCGACTCCCAGTCCCCACACGATGGATGCGGCCGAATCGGTGGGGAAGTGCACGCCGTTGGAGACCACCACGAGCACGATGAAGACGATCCAGCTGGCGCCGAGTACGGCCACGATGGTGCGGGTCCGGTTCGTGGTGGCGACGATCAGGAACAGCGCCACCACGGAGATCACGGCGAAGGATGTATGCCCGGAGGGGTATGAAGTGTGGCCCTGGTATTCCACGAAGGGGTGGGGTAAGCGCTCCACATCCGGGCGCGGGCGGGTGAAGATCGCCTTGAGGATCGTGATGGGCAGCCAGGTGATGAGGACCGTGGCGGCGTAGGTGGCGGCTCTGGCCCAGACGCGAGCGATGTGCTGACGACGCCGGAGCGCGTCGTAGGTCAGGATCGCCGCCGTGATGAGGGCGCTCAGGATGATGGCTCCGGGTGGGTCAAACAGGAAGTAGACCGTGGTGGTGAACGTCCCGAACCAGCCGACGTGCATGTGGTTCAGGGAGGCGACCACGGGGAGATCCCACTGGGAGTCCTGCAGCAGGATGCCACCCGTCACCACCAGTGCCAACGCGAGCAGTGCCACGCAGCCACGCCTGGCCAGATGGGTGCGGGGAGTTGGGGCGTCGCTGCCGGGGTGCCGGCCGGCGTCGGTTGGGTGGAGAGGGGTCACTGGTGTCATCGCCTCCATTCTCCCCGACCGGCAGATCCGTTAGGCAGTTCCATCAGGCAGTTCCGTCACGCAGGCCGCATGCCGGCTCCACGAGGAATTCCGCTGTGGGTGAGATAACGCGGGAATCTGCCCCCGAAACCGATTGGGAACTATCAATCGGTGTAGAAGAGGCGATAAGATCGTCATTCCCTGCGCGTCCAATCAGGCACCGGCCCCACCCGCATTGGCTGGCACCGTCCACGCGCCAGGCCGCACGGCATACTCCCGAAGGAACCCTTCAGTGCTGCTCAAGCTCATCCTCAAACACGCCAAGCCCTATTCGTGGTGGATCGTGCTGGTCATCCTCTTCCAGTTGGCCTCCACCATCACTCAGCTCTACCTGCCCTCCCTCAACGCCCGCATCATCGATGAGGGCGTGGTGGTCGGAGACGTGGACCGGATCTGGGACCTGGGCGGCGTCATGCTCGTGGTCGCCTTCATCCAGGTGATCGTGGCCGTCTCCGCGGTCTGGTGTGGCTCCCGCGTCGCCATGGCCGTAGGTCGCGACCTGCGCGCCCGGGTCTATGACCAGGTCTCCGCGTTCTCCGCCCGCGAGGTCAATCACTTCGGGGCGGCCACGCTGATCACACGTGGCACCAACGACGTGCAGCAGATCCAGATGCTGACCCTGCTGACCCTGAACTTCATGATCACCGCCCCCATCATGTGCGTTGGCGGCATCATCATGGCCCTGCGTGAGGATGCGGGCCTGTCCTGGCTGGTGTGGGTCTCCGTGCCTGCCCTGTTCATCATCGTGATCTTCCTGGTCATGAAGCTCATGCCCCTGTTCCAGCAGAATCAGGACCGCCTGGACGCCATCAACGGCGTACTTCGTGAACAGATCACGGGTATCCGTGTTGTCCGCGCCTTCACGCGTGAACAGCACGAGGCGGAACGCTTCGGCACCGCCAACGATGCACTGACCAAGATCGGCGTCCGGGTCGGCAACCTGTTTGTCCTCATGTTCCCGCTGATCATGCTGATCCTGGAGGGCGCCACCACGGCCGTGCTCTGGTTCGGCGGTCACCGCGTGGACGCCGGACACATGGAAGTGGGCTCACTGACCGCCTTCATGCAGTACCTCATGCAGATCCTGACCTCCGTCATGATGGGCACCTTCATGGCCATGATGGTGCCGCGCGCCATCGTCTCCGCGAACCGCATCGGTGAGGTTCTGGACACCGAGCCGTCTGTGTCCGACGCAGCGGCTCAGGACCCAGCGCCCGTGCCGGGCGCGCCGGCGGTCCAGTTCCGTGGGGTCGCCTTCGGCTACCCCGGGGCGGAGAAGAACGTGGTGCAGGAACTCGATTTTGTTGCCGAGGCTGGGAAGACGACGGCTATCATCGGCTCCACTGGGTCGGGGAAGACGACCCTGCTGAACCTGATTCCCAGGTTGTACGACCCGGATCAGGGTGAGGTGCTCATCCACGGCGTGCCTACGTCGCAACTCTCTCGCGCCAGGCTCTCTGCGGCGGTGGCAGCCGTACCGCAGAAACCCTTCCTGTTCTCCGGGACCGTGGCCTCCAACCTTCGCTTCGGCGACGAGGACGCCACGGATGAAGCGTTGTGGGAAGCGCTGAGGGTGGCGCAGGCCGAGGACTTCGTCACCGCACGTGAGGGCGGATTGGACTCCGGGGTGTCACAGGGAGGAACCAACGTCTCCGGCGGCCAGCGCCAACGCCTGTGCATCGCCCGAGCCCTGGTGGCCCGGCCGGACGTCTACCTCTTCGATGACTCCTTCTCAGCGCTAGACGTCGCCACCGACGCCCGGCTGCGTTCGGCCCTGAAGCCCTACACCAAGGACGCCGCGGTGATCCTCGTGGCCCAACGGGTGTCCACCATCACCGAGGCCGACCAGATCCTGGTGCTGGACCACGGCGTGATCGTGGCCCGCGGAACCCACGAGCAATTGCTGGAAACCAGCGAGACCTACCAAGAGATCGTCAGATCCCAGATCAGCGCGGAGGAGGTGGCCTGATGTCACGCAAGACGAAGAAGGCGGCGAACGCCGCCGAGGCGCCGCAGGCGACCGAAGCCACGCAGGCGAGCACCATCGTTGGGCAGGAAACCGACGAGCTACAAGCCATGACCACAGACGACGGATTCGGCGGCTCCCAGGACCTGCGCAAGGCGCAGAACTTCTGGGGATCAGCCAAGCGGCTGCTCGGTCTACTTTCCCCGTACAAGATCGCCGTGATCGCGGTCTTCGTGCTCGTTTCAGCCTCCGTGGTGTTCAACGTGATCGCCCCCAAGGTCCTGGGCCGGGCCATGGACGTGATCCTGGGCGGCTTCGTCGGGCGGTCCATGCCGTCGGACATGACCAAGGAGCAGGCCGTGGAGGCCGCGCGCGCCGCCGAGGGCGCCGAGGCGGCAGATCGACTGTCCAAGATGCACCTGAACCCCGGTCACGGTACGGACTTCGTGGAACTGGGCCACATCATCGCGACCGTGCTGATGCTCTACTTCGCCGCAGCATTTTTCATGTGGCTCCAGGGCTGGCTGCTCAACCGCCTGGTGATGAAGGTGGTGCGCAACCTGCGCGAGCGCGTGGAGCAGAAGCTCAACCGACTGCCCCTGAACTACTTCGACACCCGCCAACGCGGCGACGTGCTCTCCCGCGTCACCAACGACGTGGACAACATCCAGCAGGGATTGCAGCAAGCACTCTCCCAGCTGGTGTCCTCCATCATGACCGTGATCGGCATCCTCGTGATGATGTTCGTGGTCTCGTGGCAGTTGGCGCTGATCGCGTTGGTCGCGCTACCCCTGACCGGCATCATCATGGGACTGATCGGCAAGCCCTCACAGAAGCGCTTCGTGGCGCAGTGGAAGTCCACCGGCGCCTTGAACGGGCACGTCGAGGAGTCCTTCTCCGGTCACGAGCTCGTGAAGATCTTTGGCCGCGAGGACGTCATGCGAGAGCGTTTCGACGAGCGCAACCAGTCCCTGTTCAAGGCCGCCTACGGCGCGCAGGGGCTGTCCATGTCGATGATGCCCATCATGATGTTCGTGTCTTACCTCTCCTACGTCGGCATCGCTGTGGCCGGTGGCCTGAAGGTCGCCTCAGGCACCATGAGCCTGGGCGACGCGACCGCGTTCATCCAGTACTCACGCCAGTTCACGCAGCCGCTCTCCGAGATGGCTGGCGTGTTCAACCAGATGCAATCCGCTGTGGCGGCCGCCGAGCGCACCTTTGAACTCCTGGACGCCGACGAGGAAGAACCGGACCACGAGACCTCCACCCTGCCGGAACGCGCGGCAGGGCGGGTGGAGTTCAAGGACGTGGACTTCTCCTACGTGCCCGGTCAGCCGCTGATCGAGAACCTGGACTTGGCTGTGGAACCTGGTCACACGGTCGCGATCGTGGGGCCCACCGGCGCAGGGAAGACCACGCTGGTGAACCTGGTGATGCGCTTCTACGAGATCGACTCCGGCACCATCAAGCTGGACGGTGTGGATGTCCGGACGCTCTCCCGGCAACATCTGCGCGAGCAGGTGGGCATGGTGCTGCAGGACGCCTGGTTGTTTGGCGGCACCATTATGGAGAACATCCGCTACGGCCGCCTCGACGCCACCGACGAGGAGGTCATCGCCGCGGCGAAGGCCACCTACGTGGACCGCTTTGTGTCGTCGTTGCCTGACGGCTACGAGACCGTGCTGGACGAGGACGCCACGAACGTCTCCGCCGGTGAACGTCAGCTCATTACCATCGCCCGCGCCTTCGTCTCCGACCCGTCCCTGCTGATCCTGGACGAGGCCACGTCCTCCGTGGACACCCGCACCGAGTTGCTGGTGCAGGAGGCCATGAACGCGTTGCGCGCTGATCGCACCAGCTTCGTGATCGCCCACCGGCTCTCCACCATCCGCGACGCCGACACCATCCTGGTGATGGAGGCCGGCAACATCGTGGAGCAGGGCAGCCACGAGCAGCTGCTGGAAGCCAAGGGCGCCTATCACCGGCTCTACATGGCCCAGTTCCACGGCCCGGCCGTGGATGAGGAAGCGGAGGCCGCCGCTGCGGTACCGCCCGGAACCGGGGCTATTCCGGCCGTGCCTGCGCAGCAGGCCACGACCGAGGAACCGGGCACCGATCCGTCGGGCACTGACGCAGCCGACGGCGAAACCGGCGCGTGAGCGCTCCCGCTGCCCCGCGCGTCTCGCTCGGTGACCCCGCGGTCACCGAGCGGGACGGCTCGTGGGACGGTTTCGGTCTCGGCGGGGAGTTCGACGACGTCAGGCTGACCGGCCGCGCGGCGGACGCGTTGGGCCCTGGGGCCGACGGCGGGGCGTCCGACCTCACGGACGTCACCTTCCGTGACTGCGTCCTGGCCAGCGCCGATCTGTCTGACCTACGCCTGGACCGCGCCCGCTGGGAGGGCTGCTTACTGGAGGACGTGTTCGTGGATCGCCTGGCCGCCGCCCGCTCGGGCTGGCGGCATGTGGTGGTGCGCCGGATGCGGGCCGGGCTCATGGACCTGATCGACGCCAAGGTTGCGGGGCTCTCCATGACGCAGGTCAAGATCGGATCGTTGGATTTGCGCCGCGCCACGGCGGCGGACGTTCTGATTGAGGACGCGGTCATCGACGAGCTGGATCTGTCCGAGGCCCGCGTGACCCGGATGGCGTTGCGGGACGTGAGGATCGGACGGCTGAACGTCGGTGGCGCCGTGCTGCGTGACGTTGACCTGCGCAGCGCAGACCTCCGCTCGGTGGGGCCGCTGGCGGGCCTGCGCGGAGCCGTGATCAGCCCACAGCAACTGGACGCCTTGGCGCCTGCCTTCGCGGAGGAGCTTGGCCTGCGAGTGCTGTGACACCGCAGGCCGTAGTACTGATCTTGCGAAACTGTCTGCCTGCTGGGGCGGTGGGGACCGATAGGTTCGGATCCTGATCACTTTTCCCGGCGGTCCTTGGGTGGCGTTGCGGGGAATAACTCTCTGTCCCTGGAAGCGAGCTCATCCCTGATGATGACCAAGGTCCTCCTCCGCGTCGGTGTGGCGATCCTGGCCGTAGCGGCCATCATCGGTGCGGGCACGTGGTGGGCGTCGCAGCGCTCGGATGACAAGGCGAGTCCTCAGGAGCCGGAGGTCTCTGTGTCCTCTGGTCCTGCTGGTTCCTCTGCGGCCGAGCCGAGTGCACCGCCCACGGAGCCTGCAGAGTCCAAGGAACCTGCACAGTCCGAGGAAGCGGAGGCCACCGCGTCCTCGACTAACCAGACCGAGTCCGCCCCCATTCCCAAACTTCCTGCACTCACCTTCGACGTCAGCAGCGCCACCTTGAACGCGGAAGCAGACGCCAAGATCAAAGCGCTCGCGAAGGATCTCGATGAGCACCGGGACTGGCGGGTGGTGATCACCGGACACGCGGACAACATCGGTGACGGACACTCCAACCTGATCCTGTCCCGGCAGCGTGCGGAAAGCACCGCAGTGCGTTTGCGTGAGCTGGGCGTGAACTCCTCTCGCGTCCGCAGCGATTGGAAGAGTTCCGATGAGCCCGTCGCGACCAACGACACCAAGGAAGGACGTGCCAAGAATCGGCGCGTCGAAATCGTTCTGAGCGAGGCAACGCAGTCATGAGTTGGTTTATTGACACCGTGTTCACCCCTGAGGTCCTGATCCTGGTCATCACTGCTGTGGTGGCGTTGGCCTTCGGCATCTGCATCGGTCGCGGCACGGTGGAGCGGGTCGAAGCTCCGCAGGTGCCTTCTCTGCAACGTAACGGCATCAGCGTGGAACAGCTGCGTCAGGAGCTGAGCATGTTCGCCAAGGAACTCCCTGCCACTGCGAGCTTGCCGGTGGTCAACACCTCGGCAACCGACCAAGAACGTGACCTGTTGCAAGACCAGTTGGAGGATGTGGCCAACGACCTCCAAGAGTCGGCTGTCACCATCGACGCCCAGAAGCGACGCAACGCGGAGCTCGCGCAGGCCATTAAAGATCGCGACGAGCTCCTGGGCCACATCCAGCGTCACGTGTTGGGGCAGCCCGGCGTCTGACGCTCAGTGCCGGGGCAGTCGGCGCCTGAAGTGTAGCGCTGCGGCAACCGCGCCTGAAGTGTAGCGCTGCGGCAACCGCGCCTGAAGTTCAGCGCTGGACAGCCCGGCGCTCTGTGCGGGGCAGCCCGGCGCCTGAGGCTCAGTCGGTCCCGCCCAGGTCCTTGGCCCACGGGGTTGAGATGTAGGCGATTGAGGTCGTGGTCCCGGTGAGTCCCTGACGCATGAACGTCCTCGTGTACTGCACACCAAGCGTCACCTGGAGTTGATCCTTCGCGAAGAGCTTCTGGGCCTCGATGAAGTCCTTGGCTGCTTGTTCGTTGTCAGCGGCAGATCGCGCCGAGCGCAGCAGCTTGGACACCTTCGCATTGTCGTAGCCACTCCAGTTGAACAGCCCCTCCGGTGCGGGCAGGGCGTTCAAACTCGCATAGGTATTCACCCCAGGGGTGTCCTGGTAGCCAATGGCCGTGATCAGGCCGATACCCTCCCGCGCCTCGGAGGCGTAGAAGAATTGCGCGTACTCGGCCGGTTGGCGCTGCTCGATCGTGAGATCCATGCCGATCTTCTTGGCGGCATCCTTCACCACCGTGGCGATATTGAGCAGCATCTGGTTGCCACTGGGGATCAGTACTGTCAGCTTTTTGCCCTCCGCGCCAGCCTCCTTGATGAGCGCCTTGGCCGCGTCCAGGTCCACCTCCGGTCGCTGAAGATCGTCGTAGGCGGCCTGGAATGGCTCAGCCTGCTCCAAGCCCTGGAACTGGAACGGGACCGTGAAGGTGGACGCGGGTTCCCCGTATCCGCGCAGAACGGACTTGATCACCGACTCTCGGTCGATGGCCAGGGACAGAGCCTGCCGTACCCGTGGGTCTGCCGCTGGCCCCGAGTCCGTTGCGGGGCCAAAGGCGATGGTGGAGTTGGAGGGTCCGATGAATACGTTGCCCGCCCCGGATTCAGCCAGGGATGTGGTGGCGGACTCCGGGATGTCGAAGGCGCCATCAAGGTCCCCGGCTTGCAAGGCGGAGGTGATCGCGGCGTCGTCCTGAGTGGGGATGAACTTCACCGACTTCACCTGTGGTTCACCGCCCCAGTACCCGGGGTTGGATTCGATGGTGATGTCCTGCCCCGGCGTCCATTTCTTCAGTGAGTACGGGCCTGTGCACATGACCCCGCCTTTTGGCGTGCCAAGGTCTTTCCCCAAGGACTTCAGGGAGTCGGCCTCCATGATGCGTCCGGATGGAGCGGCGATGACGTCGATGAAGTCACCGTCATGAGCCGTGAACGTCACGCGCACATGGGTGGCGTCCGTGGCCACGATGTCCTTGACCAGGACGAAGGCCCCGGCGTAGATGGAACCGGTTGTCGGATCCGCGGTGCGTTTGAGGGTTTCCACGACATCCCTGGAGGTCAGCTTCTTCCCGTTCCAGAAGGTGACGTCATCACGCAGCGTGAGATCCAAGGTCAGGGGGTCGGCCCATGTGGCATCGGTGGCCAGGTTGGGCTGCAGCCCGAACATCTCGTCAACGGTGTAGAGCGACTCGCACAGGTTGCCTGAGACGATGTAGTCCGAGTCGTTGCCGGCTTTGGCGGGGTCCAAGGTGGCCGGTTCGCCAGTGCGCAGACCCCACCGAACGGATTTCACCGGCTGGGTTCCTGGATCGGTTTTGGAAACGAATTCGTCTCGGTCGTAGAGACCCTCGCTGCTGAACCTGGCACCGCTCGCCGCGGAGGGAGCGTGGGATGCGGACCCCTTCTTATTGCCGCCCTCGCAGGCAGCTAGCCCCAAGGCCAACGTCGTGGCGAGGAGCGCGGCCGTGCAGCGAACTGCGGGGGCCAGAAGTGGACGTCGGCTCGAAGATGTCTCTGACAACGAGGGCCCTCACTGATTGACCGTATGGATGCAGGCGGACGCTCCTCGGTTTCCGGGCGCGCCCGAAAAAGGTCAGAGAAACACCCCATGATCCACGAGCCTAAGATCTGGCCCACGGCCTGGCATTACTGGCCGACTACCGCTTTCGGCGCAGGGTCGGTGGAGTGAGCAGAACTGCGCCGCTTGAGTCGCCCGGTGCGCTCCATCCATACGTCGAACGGAAGGGTGAGGAAGGGAAGCACCGACATCACGAAACCCACGGGGACCAGCCACCATGACCACCGGAAACGGATCGCTGCGTTGAGGCCGGCCAGGCAGAAACCGATCCAGGCGATGCCATGGACCCAACCCCACACCGTCACCAGCATCGGTGTGCCGTCCAGCGGATACTTCACCACTAGGGCGATGATCATCCCGACCCAACTCACCGCCTCGATGATGGACATGGCGCGGAAGAACAGGGCTGACGCGCGGTCGAGGCGCGACGTGGTGAGGGGCACAGTGGGCTCCGGACGGGGTGAGAGGCACAGGACAAAACGCTCCATCAACTCTATCCGCAACGACCGGCATGTTTAGGCTGGACGCTATGACCTATCTCCCGCCGGAACAGCGCCCACACCTGCTGAACCAGAATCCTCAGGCGGGACCCCCGCAGCAGTACTACGTCCCGGCTCCTCAGTACCCCGGCCCCACACCGCCAGGACTGCGGCGCAGGCGAAAGCATCCACAGGCGCAGCTGGAGCGTTTCACCTGGATGGATTTCGCCACCGTACTGACCTACATCGCCGTCATGGTGGTGGGTCTTGTGGGGCTCTTTGCCCTGCTCTTTGTGCCTCAAGACGTGCTCAGGCGCAATCTCGACACGGTCGGGTTTGTCCTGAACCTCATCTCGTACAGCATTTGCGTCGTCATGGTCCTTATCAGCCTGAAGCGGGAGCTCTGGAAGTCGTTTAAGACCTTCCTCTGGTACCCATGGGCCAAATTCCCGGCCGTGCCGGGCGCATGGTTCGTGTGCATCATGCTCACCGCCATCTCGATCACCATCTTCGCCGAGTTGCAGGGACTCTCCCCTGACGAGATCACGCAGAGCGAGAACCAGCAGGCGGCGGACTCGATGATGGACGCCGTGTCCTTCGTCCCGATGATGCTGATGGTGGTGTTGATGGGGCCACTTGTGGAGGAGTACCTGTTTCGTCACCTGCTGATCGGAAAGCTCTCAGGGCTCCTGGGCAGACGCCTGCCCAGGGTTGCGCGAATCCTCAACCCGTGGGTGTTGATGGTGGTTTCCGCCTTCCTGTTCTGTGCACTGCACTTCATCGGCTCCGGAGAGATGCCCACCTTCATCACGGGCACCCCGTATCTGCTGATGGGAGTCTCCTTCGGCGTCGGCTACCTGCTCTCCGGGAAGTCCATCGGTTTCGCCTACAGCATGCACGCCTTCAGCAACCTGATGGCCCTCATCGTGGGTTATGCGTTGGGTGCTGATCTGCTGGGCTGGAGCCTGGTGGGGGCCTGATGGCAGAGACCTGGCACGGACACGACAAGGGTTCCTCTGGGTACCGGCGCATGATCCTTGCCCTGTTCTGCGCAGGGATCGCCACGTTTGCACAGCTGTACTCCGTGCAGGGAACGCTTCCTTCGCTGGCCCAGGCGGAGCACATCAGTGAGTCACGGGCGGCGCTCGCCGTGTCCGCCGCGACGCTGGGGCTGGCGGTCGCGGTGATCCCGTGGTCGCGGGTTGCCGACCGCCACGGCCGCAGATCCACCATGCGCGTTGCCATCACGGCCGCCGTGATCCTGGGGTTAGCCGTCCCGTTCGCACCGACCTTCGAGGTGCTGCTTGGAGTGCGCTTCGTGGAGGGGCTGGCCCTGGGCGGCATTCCGGCCGTCGCCATGGCTTACCTGACGGAGGAGATCTCTCCCGTGGCAGCAGCCGTGGCCGGTGGAACCTATGTGTCCGGAACCAGCCTGGGCGGGTTGATGGGGCGTCTGCTGGCCGGGCCTCTGGGCGACGTTTTCACCTGGAGAGTGGGGACCTTCGCGGTGTCAGCGCTCGCAGCCCTGGCCGCCGTGGCCTTCTTCTTGCTGGCACCCAAGCCCCGTGGGTTTGTGCCGGTGGTGAAGCATTCCGACCGGGACATCCCGCTGTTGAGCAAGCTTCTGGACTGCCTGAAGAACCCGCGCCTGGTGGTGCTCTTTGCCCAGGGTGGGCTGTTGATGGGCGGGTTCGTCGCCGTCTATAACTACGTCGGTTTCCGGTTGGAGGCGCCGCCGTTCCTGATCCCCACGGCGTTGTCGTCGTTGCTGTTCCTGGCTTATCTCTCGGGGACCTGGTCGTCCGCACAATCCGGGCGTCTGGCTGCAAGGATCGGCCGGTTGCCCGTGTTGCTCTGTGCGGCCATCCTGATGGTGGTGGGCTTGGTGATCACCTGGTTCGATTGGCTGCCCAGCGTGATCGTGGGATTGCTGATCTTCACGGCAGGCTTCTTCGCGGCCCACGCCACGGCCTCTGGCTGGGTTCCGCAATTGGTGCGTTCTGGGCGGGCTCAGGCCGCCAGCCTGTACAACCTGGCCTATTACGGTGGGTCCTCGCTCTTTGGCTGGGCGGTCGGTCTGGCCTTCCACCCGTTCGGGTGGGGCGGCGCTGTGGTGTTCGTGAGCGCGCTGGTCCTGGTGGCGATGGCGTTCGCTGCGGTGGTTCTGCGTGGGGCTCCCGGGGCTGCCCGCCCTAACCCTCCCCGCTCCTGACTCCCAACGCAGGCGCAGATTCCAGTGCAGGCGAGATCAGGCCGTTTCCGCCTGCATTGGAATCTGCGCCTGCAGTAGACGCTGCTCCGACGTTGAGCCCCAGCCAACCCACACAAAAGCGCGGGGCGCCTTCCAAAGCGGAAGGCGCCCCGCGCCGAAAGGGCATAAAAGCCCAAGTCAGCAGATCAGGCGTAGAAGCGGCTCAGGAAGCGCGCCACAACGGCGGGACGCTCCTCGCCCTCGATCTCGATGACGCCGTCGGCCACGAGGTGCAGGCCGTTGCCCTTGACTTCCTGGACATCGGCGACGGTGACGCCCATGCGCACGCGGGAGCCCACCTTCACGGGGGAGGTGAAGCGGACCTTGTCGAGGCCGTAGTTGACCTTGGTGGTGACGCCGGTGACGTCAAGCAGCTCGGTCCAGAAGGGGATGACCAGGGACAGGGTCAGGAAGCCGTGGGCGATGGGGGCGCCGAACGGGCCGTCCTTGGCGCGCTCGGGATCCACGTGGATCCACTGGTGGTCGTCGGTGGCGTCGGCGAAGGTGTTGACCATCTCCTGGGTGATGGTGATCCACTCGGAGGTGCCGAGGTCCTTGCCGATGAGGCCGGTGACGTCCTCGAAGGCGACGACGTTCTTGGGGGTGTTTTCAGCCATGATGTGAGCCTTTCGGTTGCGGTCGGGTCTTATGCCCGACGATCAGTGCGTGGGTGTGGTGCCTTCGGCACCTTGGGGGTGTGGTTCAGACGAAGGCGCCGACGCCGGTGGCGTGGCGGGCCACGATGAGGGCGTTGACCTCGTGCGTGCCTTCATAGGAGTAGACGGCCTCGGCGTCGGCGTGGAAGCGGGCGACGTCGGCGTCCAGGGTGATGCCGTTGCCGCCGCAGACCTCACGACACAGCGCCACGGTTTCCCGCATCCGGTCGCAGATGAAGAGCTTGGCCATGGAGGATTCCTCGTCGCGGAAGATCCCCTGTTCCTGACGCTTGGTCAGGTTGGCGACCATCTGCAGGGACGCGGTGACGTTGGCGAAGGCCAGGGCCATCTTCTCGGAGACCAGCTGGAACTTCGCCAGTGGGCGGCCGAACTGCTGGCGCTCGGAGACATACTTCAGGGCAGCCTCGTAGGCTCCTGCCTGCAGTCCGGTGGCGATCCAGGCGACGTCGGAACGGGAGACCCGCAGCATGTTGGAGACGTCCTTGAAGGAGTTGCACTCCTGCAGGCGGTCGCTTTCGGCAACCTGGACGTTCTCCAGCGTGATGTGGGCGTTCTGCATGATCCGCAGTGCGGTCTTGCGTTCGATCTTTTCCAGCGTCACGCCGTCGGCCAGACGCGGGACCAGGAAGGCCTTGACCTGGCCGTCCGCGGTGTCTCGAGCGAAGACGCAGAGGCGGTCCGCCGAGGAGGCGCCACCGATCCAGCGCTTGGCGCCGTTGATGACCCAGGTGTCACCCTCACGGGTGGCGGAGGTGGCCAGGCCGCCTGCGATGTCGGAACCGTGGTCGGGTTCCGTCAGCGCGAAGACGCCGAGTTCCTGATACTGGTCGATCTTGGGCTCCCACTCGGCCCACTGTTCCGGGGAAGACCCGATCCGCACGGCGGTGCGGAAGAGTCCGGCCTGGGCGGTGTGCCAGGTGGCCAGGGAGGCGTCGGTGCGGGCCAGCACGAACTTGCGCAGCCCGTGGTAGAGCCCGTGGCTTTCCCCGTCCCCGCGGAATTCCTCGGGGTCGATCAGCCGCAGATCCTGGATGGGGTCCACGACCTCGTCCGGGAAGGTGCCCGCCTCCCAGTGCTCGTTCAGGAGCGGGCGGGCCACGTCGTCGAGCACTTTCTGCAGCCGCGCCAGGGGCGCGAGCTCGGCGTCGGTCAGCGCGTCGGAGACCCCGTAGAGGTCGCTGACGCCGAAGAGATCCTCGCGAACCGTCATCACTTCACCAATCCGGTGCGGCGGAAGAGCTCGATGGCGTTGGCCTTCAAGATTTTGGGGCGCACCTCATCCTTGAGCTGCAACTGATCGAACGCGCCGAACCACTTCTGAGGCGTGATCAGGGGGTAGTCGGTGCCGAAGAGCACCTTGTCCTGCAGCCGGGAGTTGGCTGCGCGCACGAGTTCGGCCGGGAAGTACTTGGGGCTCCAGCCGGACAGGTCGATCCACACGTTGGCCTTGTGCGTGGCGATGGAGATGGCCTCCTCCTGCCACGGCACGCTCGGGTGAGCCATGATGATCTGCAGGTTCGGGAAGTCAGCAGCCACGTCATCCAGCAGGGCCGGGTTGGACCAGCGCAGCTTGATTCCACCGCCGCCGGGCAGGCCAGCGCCGATACCGTTCTGGCCGGTGTGGAACAGCGCGGCGACGTTGAGGTCCTGCAGCGTCTCCCACAACGGGTAGTACTCGGGCGAGGACGGGTCGAAGCCCTGCAGGGACGGGTGGAACTTGAACCCGGCCACGCCGTAGTCCTCCACCAGCATCCGGGCCCGGGTGACGGCGTCAGCCCCGGTCAACGGGTCCACGGAACCGAAGGGGATCAGCACGTCATTGTTGCGGGCCGCACCTTCGGCGATCTCCTCGATGGAGTTGGGCTGGTGGCCCAGGTTGGTGCGGGCGTCCACCGTGAAGACCACGGCGGCCATGTTCCACTCGCGGTAGCGCTCGGCGATGGTGTCGAGGCTGGGGGAGCGCTCTTCAGACTTGAAGTACGCCGCGGAGGCGGCGGTGAAACGCTCAGGCAGGGAGTCGTGTCCGTGGTCGTCCGCCTCGATGTGCACGTGCACATCGAGGGCTTCGACACCCTCAAGATCGACGTTGAACTCGTAGCGCGTCATGGCGTCTGCCTCACTTGCCCTCGGTGGGCTGCAGTTCCTCCGGCAGCGGGGGCATCTTCTCGCCGCAGGTCTGCAGCTTGCCCTCGGTCAGGGAAGCGAACTGCTCGGCGAGGTCGGCGGCTGACCAGCCACCCTCGTTGTACTCGGTGACCACGGGGGTGGGGTGGCTGAAGAGCTGGATGCGGTCGCCGCCTGCGCCCACGACCTGGCCGGAGATGCCCTCTGCGGCGTCGGAGGCCAGGAAGGCGATCAGGCCGGAGACGTCCTCAGGCTTACCGAAGCCCAGGGTGTGGCGGAAGAAGGCCGGCATGGCCTCGCCGCGGTCGTCTGCCTCGATGGCAGCGTTGAAGTAGGGGACGGTGCGGGTCATGGCGGTCGCTGCCACGGGGACCACGGTGTTGATGCGCACGCCTGCACGCTTGAACTCCAGGGCCCAGGTGCGCACCATGCCCACGATGCCGGCCTTGGCTGCGGCGTAGTTGGTCTGGCCGAAGTTGCCGTACTGGCCGGTGGGGGAGCCGATGGTGATGATGGAGCCGGCGATGCCGTTCTCCTTGAAGTAGGCGTAGGCCGCGCGCACGCAGGTGAAGGTGCCGCGCAGGTGCACGTTGATGACCAGGTCGAAGTCCTCGTCGGTCATCTTCAGCAGGGACTTGTCCCGCAGGACGCCCGCGTTGGTGACGAGGATGTCCAGGCGGCCAAAGGCGTCAACGGCACCCTTGACGAGGGCCTCTGCGGTCTCGGTGGAGCCGACGGGGGCGACGACCGCGGTGGCCTTGCCACCGTCTGCCTCGATGGTGGCGACGGCCTTGGCGGCGGTCTCCTCGTTGACGTCGTTGATGACCACGGCGGCGCCCTGCTTGGCGAGCTCGCGGGCGTAGGCAAGGCCGAGGCCTTGGCCGGATCCGGTGATGACGGCAACCTTGCCGGTGAGATCGGTGGTGGTCATGTTTCCTCCTGAAACTGGTGGTGACTTCGATGTCGTTGCCGCCATCACACCAATAATCGTTGAAAATGTCAATAATAGTGAGTGTCCACTAGTGAAGTTGGTGTCGAGTTCGTAGACTGGCCAGCAAGCAACCCGTCAGGAGAAGTCCATGCCAAGTCCCAGTGCCACGCTGTCAGAGTCCGCCCCGTCCGGATCCTTGGGGGACGAGCTCTTCTTTGTCATGGCGCGGGCCTCTGCCATCGGTTCCTCCCATGCCAACAAGGCGCTGGCCACCTTGCAGCTCAAGGTGCGTGAGTATTCCGCACTCGCGATCGCCTGTTCGGCCGAATCGCCGACCCAGCGTGAGCTCAGTCGGCAACTGGCCCTTGACCCCAGCCAGATCGTGGCCATCGTGGACACGCTGGAGAAGCGCGGCCTGGTGGAGCGTCGGGTGGACCCGCGTGACCGTCGTTCCAAGATCGTCGTGGCCACCGAGGCTGGCCGCGAACTCGCCGCGAAGGCGGGCTCCCTCTCCGCGGAGTCGGCCAAGGAATCCCTGTCCATGCTCACGCTGGATGAGCGTGCCACCCTGCACACGCTGCTTTCCAAGGTCGCCTTCGACCAGTCGTGATGTGCGCAGGCCGTTGACGGTCTGCGAAGGGTAGCTAGACTCCGCACCATGCCGAGAACGGATCGCGCCAGTCTGCTCATCCATCGTGAGTCGCGGGAGGTCTTCGCCGCCTTGACGCAGCGGGACGCCCTGGAGTCCTGGCTGCCCCCACAGGGGATGCGCGGCCGCTTCGAGGACTTCGACATGCGTGCGGGTGGATCGTTCCGGCTGATCCTGACCTATCAGGAGGCCTCCGGGCGGGGGAAGACCACCGCGGATTCTGACGTCTCCGAGGTCCACATCAGCGCCCTGGTCCCAGACGAACTCGTCGTGTGGGACGTTGCCTTTGAATCCGAGGACCCTGCCTATCGCGGGACCATGAGCATGCAGTGGCGGTTTCGTCGAGTGGAATCCGGAACCGACGTTCAGATCACCGCCCTGAACGTTCCCGAAGGAATCTCGGCGCGTGATCATGCCAAGGGTTTGACCTCGTCACTGGCGAACCTGGCGGCCCATCTGGAGGGCTGAGCGCCAAGCTGGAGGTCCGGCGGCCAAGACGGCAGAGGCCAGGGAACAAACTTCTCTCAACCCATGTTGATAGTTGAAGAATCAACCATTAACAGAGGGAGAGCATCATGACCATCGCCATCACCGGAGCCAACGGACAACTTGGACGTCTGGTCCTTGCCGAGCTTAAGCAGCGCACGGACCAGCAGGTCGTGGCCCTCGTCCGCGACCCCGCCAAGGCCGCAGACCTCGCCGAGAAGGGCATCGAGGTCCGAGCCTTCGACTACGACCAGCCGGACGCACTGACCCCCGCCCTCGAGGGCGTGGACCGCCTGCTGCTGATCTCCGGCTCGGCGATCGGCCAGCGCATCCCTCAGCACCAGGCCGTGATCGAGGCCGCCAAGGCCGCAGGGGTGGGCTTCCTTGCCTACACCTCGCTGCTGCACGTCGACACCGCCACAATCTCCCTGGTGGCACCTGAGCACCAGGCCACTGAGGCGTTGCTAGCCGAGTCTGGCCTGCCCGTGGCGCTGCTGCGCAACAACTGGTACACCGAGAACTTTGCGGGCACCGTCGAGTCCGCCCTGGCCACCGGAGTCATCCTCTCCAGCGCGGGCGAGGGTCGCGTCAATCCGGCCACGCGTCAAGACCTGGCAGAGGCCGCCGCCGTGATCCTGGCAGCCGAGGCCCCCGAGGCCGGTGTGTACGAGCTCTCCGGCGACGAGTCGTGGACCTACGCGGACCTGGCCGCCGCGTTGACGGAGAAGACTGGCACGCCGGTCGCCGTGCAGGACCTCACCAAGGAGGCGCACGCCGAAGCTCTTGCGGGTGCAGGGGTTCCCGAGGGCTTCGTGGACTTCCTGCTCAACACTGACGCAGCCATCGCCGCCGGCGAGTACGGCGACCCGAACCCGGGCACGCTTTCGAAGCTCATCGGCCACCCGACCGCCACGCTGAAGGACTCCCTGCCGCTGCTGGGTCTCTGATTCAGCAGGTTTGATGCCCTGATGCGTCTGCACCCCTGCCGCGTTTGGGCATCGAAGTCGCATTGAGGCATCAGACCCGCCCGGGACACAAAGGTGCCCGACGAAACCAACTCGAGTTGGTTTCGTCGGGCACCTTTGTATTTGGCGGCGCCTACGGCGCCGTCAGACGCGTTCCGCCATGAGGTCGCGATCCTTGGTCTCCCGCGTGAGCAGGATGAAGACGATCGAGACGATGCACAGGCCGATCAGGTAGAACAGCACGGAGTTGAGGTTCTGGCTCGAGCCGTACAGGGCCGTGATGATGGTCGGCGTGAACCCGGCGCCCAGCAGGGTGGCCAGCTGGTAACCCAGGGAGGCGCCGGTGTAGCGCTCCGAGGTGTCGAACTGCTCAGCCACGAAGGCGGCCAGCGGGCCGAACATCATGGCGTGCAAGGCAAGGGACACGGTGAAGGCCAGGAAGACCAGGAACAGGTTCCCGGAGCGCAGCAGCCAGAACATGGGGTACATGTAGGCGATGAACAGCACCAGGCCGGTGATCATCATGGGGCGGCGGCCGATGGTGTCGGACAGGCGTGCGAAGCCGAGCACGAACGCAATCGAGATGATGGACGCCGCAGCGAACACGTAGAGCACGCTCGGGCGGGCCAGGCCGTGGTCCGTGGCATATCCGACGGCGAACGTGGACTGCACCACCTGCAGGGCGAAGCCGGAGCAGCCGGCCAGCATGGTGAAGATCAGCGGCTTGGGAGCCTTCAGCACCTGCCACAGCGGGAGCTTGGGCTTGGTCGCATCCTTCTTTTCCGCTTCCTTCATCGCTGCGAGGAAGAGGGGGGATTCCGAGACGGTGGCGCGGATGATCAGGCCAACGATGAGCAGTATGAAGGAGATCAGGAACGGAACGCGCCAGCCCCAGGACAGGAAGGCCTCTTCGCTCATTGAAGAGTTGGCGATACCCATGATGAAGGTTCCCAGCGCGGCGCCGGTCGGTGCGCCTGCGTTGGTGAAGGAGGCGGCGAAACCGCGTTTGCCTCCGGATGTGTGTTCCAGCGCCATAAGGGCAGCGCCGCCCCACTCGCCGCCCACGGCGATGCCCTGGCAGATGCGCAGGAAGATCAGGATGATGGCGCCCCATGAACCGATGGTGTCCGCGCCGGGCACGCAGCCGATCAGTGTGGAGGCGATACCCATGATGACCATCGACAGGATGAGCATCTTCTTGCGGCCCAATTTGTCGCCGAAGTGCCCAAAGATGGCACCGCCAAGCGGGCGAGCCAGGTAGCCGGCCGCGAACGTTCCGTAGGAAGCGATGGTGCCTGCGACCGGTGACAGGTCGGTAAAGAACACGTGCGGGAACACGAGTGCCGACGCCGTGGCGTAGAGCAGGAAGTCGTAGTACTCGATCGCGGAACCGAGATAGGAGGAAAGGATGACCTTGCGGACTTCCTTCTTGGAACTGGTTGGGGGTGTCCCCGTGGTGCTCGTCATTGAGGCCTCCAGGTTAGGGGTGGGTGAGGGGGGCTCAGGCCTGCTGGCGCAGGACGTTCTTCTGGATTTTGCCGGTGGTGGTGCGGGGGAGTTCATCCACCACCACCACGTCACGGGGAAGCTTGTAGCGGGCCAGGCGGTTGGAGAGTCCATCGCGCAGGGCTGCGGGGTCGTTGTAACCGTCCTCGACCACGACGTAGGCGCGGCCGGTCTCGCCCCAGCGTTCGTCCGGGACGCCGATCACGGCGGCGTCGGTGACGCCAGGGACGTTGAGGAGGGCGTTCTCCACCTCTGCGGGGTACACGTTCTCCCCGCCGGAGATGTACATGTCCTTGATGCGGTCCTTAATGGAGTAGAAACCATCAGTGTCACGGGCGGCGATGTCACCGGTGTGGTACCAGCCGTCCTGCAGCGCAGCGTCGGTGGCCTCCTGACGGTTCCAGTAGCCCTTCATGACGTTGGGGCCGGAGGCCCAGACCTCGCCGGTCTGCCCGTCCTCGACGTCCTCGCCCGTGGCCGGGTCCACCAGTCGGACCTCGGTCCAGAAGTGGGAGCGGCCCGCGGTGCCGGCCTTGGCAAGCGCGTCGCGGGATTCCAGCAGGCAGACGCCCGGGCCCGCCTCGGTCATGCCGTAGCCCTGCATGATCTTCACGTCGCGGTCGCTCCAGGTGCGGATGGAGCGCTCCGGCAGCGGAGAGCCGCCCACCATGACGGCGCGGAGCGAGGTCAGGTCGGTCTCGGAGAATCCCTCGGTGGCGGCCAGGGAGTCGATCATGGCTGGAACCATGAAGGCGCTGGTCACGCGCTCCTGGGCGATGGTCTCCAGGACCTTGGGTGCCTTGAACGCGCGCTGGATGATGAGGCGTCCCCCCATCATGAAGGTGGGGATGGTCATCATGTTCAACCCGGCGATGTGGAAGAGCGGCGCGACGGCGAGGTGGACCTCGTCCGAGCGGACATCGGCGGAGAGCAGCGCGTTGAAGTACTGGTAGGTCAGGTTCCGGTGCGTGAGCATGGCGCCCTTGGGGCGGCCGGTGGTGCCGGAGGTGTACATGATCAGCGCGAGGTCGTCATCCGCGACGTCGGCGTTGACCTCTGCGGTGGAACCGGAGGCGAGGAAGTCCGCGAACGTTTCGTGGCGGTCTCCTTCCATGGCTTCGGTCTCCACGGCGATCCAGCGGCGTTCGTTCTCCAGGCGCAGCTGGCGGGCGGACTTCTCCTGCTCCGCGCCGTAGACCACGACCTTGGCACCGGAATCGTTGAGGATGTAATCCACCTCGGTGGGGGAGAGACGCGGATTCACGAGCACCGGCGTTGCGCCGAGCAGGTTGGCTCCGAAGAAGGTCTCAAGCAGGTAGGGGTGGTTGAACCCCACGTAGGCGACGCGGTCGCCGTGCTTGATGCCGCGGTCTGCCAGTGCGTTGGCGACCTGGTTGACGCGGTGGGCCACCTCGGCGAAGGTACGCACGGTGCCCTCGAACTCGATGGCGGGATCCTGCGGTCGGACCGCCGCGCGGCGACGAGGGAAGGTACCGAGGCCGACGTTCATATGGGGTGCTCCTTTGCTGACCCGGGCGGATGCTGCTGACGAACGGGCGTGAGTCCCGTCACCGAACGAATACAACCGTAAAACCGTTGAAAATGTCAATCGTTGTAGAGCGCAACCTATACCAAGCGCTCGAATATCCCGTGGAATGGGATCGAATACCGATGAATGGGCCATCTACTTGAGCGAGCCAACCCCAGGAGTGCTAACGTTTGTGGCGGTGGTCACAGAACTTGGCCTTGTCTGGTCCGGGACGCCCCGGACCAGACAAGACCACACGCTGGCGACGAGACGCCGACGCAGACCTCACCTAGACTCGATCGGTGCCCCTGTTTTCCCGCTCCTCGTCGCACGCCTTCCCTGGGCTGACGCGCCAGATCCTGGTTCTTGCGATCCCCGCGCTCGGCGCGCTCATTGCTGAACCCCTCTTCCTTCTGGCTGACACCGCCATCGTGGGGCACCTCGGCGTCGACGAACTCGCTGGTGCCGGCCTCGGGACCGCGGTGCTGCAGACCGCGGTAGGGCTGATGATCTTCCTTGCCTACTCCACGACTCCCGCGGTGGCCCGCCAATTCGGGGCGGGAAACCTCCCCCGTGCGCTCGCGGCCGGGCGAGACGGCGTGTGGCTCGGCCTCTTCCTGGGCGTGGTGCTCGCCGTGATCGGCTTCTTCAGCGCCCCATACCTGGTGGAGGCCATGGGAGCAGACGGCCGGGCGGCAGATTTCGCGGTGGACTATCTCCGTGTCTCCATGGCCGGGCTGCCCGCCATGTTGGCCGTCCTCGCCGCGACCGGCGTCCTGCGCGGACTCCAAGACGGCCGCACTCCACTGCTGGTGGCGGGCGGCGGATTCGTCCTCAACGCTATCCTGAACTTTGTGCTGGTCTACGGCGCGGACCTGTCCGTGGCCGGTGCAGCCCTGGGCACCGTGATCGCCCAGTGGCTCATGGCGCTGGTCTACCTGGTCTTGCTGGTGCCGCGGATGCGCGCACAAGGTGTGGGCCTGAGGCCCAGCAAGGCAGGACTGCTGCATTCGGCCCATTCCGGCGGCTGGCTGATGTTGCGCACCATCTCCTTGCGCGTCGCGATCATGGCCACGGTCCTGGTAGTCACCTCGGCCGGGACGGAGACCCTGGCGGCGCACCAACTGGTGAACACCTTCTACAACACCTTGGCCTTCGCCCTGGACGCCCTCGCCGTGGCAGCGCAGTCACTGATCGGCAAGGAACTCGGCGCCGGAGCCGTGGAGCGGGTGAAGGCGCTGACATCTACGTTGATGCGGTGGGGTGCCGGGTTCGGCGTGATCACCGGAGTGGTGCTGGCAGCTTTGGCCTGGGTGCTCCCTCCCCTGTTCACTTCAGACCCGTCGGTGAGGCAGCTGGCCACCTGGGGGCTGTTGGTCCTTGCGGTCCAACAGCCCATCTGTGGGCTCGTCTTCGTGCTGGACGGGGTTCTGATCGGCGCGGAGGACGCCCGATACTTGGCGCTCACCGGGCTGCTCAACCTGGCCGTTTACGCGCCACTGCTCCTGATCGTGGCCGTGGTTCCGCTGCCGGGGCAGCCGCTGGTGTGGACCTGGGTCGCCTTTGGCGGATACTTACTGGCCCGCGCGGCGACGTTGTCCTGGCGTGCCGTTCGTGGCGGCTGGATGAGGGTAGGTGCCTGAACTCATGTCCTCTGTGGCTTTCTCCTCGCAACAGCGCCGGGTCCTCACCGTGATCCTGGTGCCGGCGTTCATGTCCCTGCTGAGCGTGTCCATCGTCAACGTCACGCTTCCCGCCATCGAGACGACGCTGCAAACCGGAACGTCGGGGCTGCAATGGATCGTCTCGGGCTACGCGCTGGTCTTCGGCGTGCTGCTGGTCTCCGCAGGTCGCGCGGGCGACGTCTGGGGTCGAGGCAAGCTCTTCGTGGCAGGTCTGATCGTGTTCGGCCTCGGCTCCTTGGCCGCGGGACTGGCCCCCAGCATCCTGTTCCTCAACCTGGCCCGCGTGGTGATGGGTATCGGTTCGGGACTGCTCAACCCACAGGTCACCGGCATGATCCAGCAGTTCTTTGCCGGTGAACTCCGGGGACGGGCGTTTGGACTCTTCGGCGGCGTGGTCGGCGTGTCCGTCGCGGTGGGCCCGCTCTTGGGCGGCGGCCTCGTGGCCTTGCTCGGCAACGAGGGCGGCTGGCGTTGGTCCTTCCTCGTCAACGTTCCCATCGCCGTGGTGGCGGTACTGGCGGCGCGTTGGTTACTGCCCGACGACGCGTGGCGGGCCGCCGCTGGAACAGGCCCAGCGCCGTCGGGCAGGGACGGCGCTGCGCGCCGAAAGACCGACTTTGACCCCGTCGGCATGGTGCTGCTGGCGCTGGGTACGTTGTTCGTGATGCTGCCGTTCATGGAGCACTCGGCCGGATGGTGGGTGTGGCTCTCGCTGATCATCGGCGCCGCGCTGGTGTGGACCTGGACGCGGTGGGAGAGGCGCTACAGCGCCCGTGGGCGCACTCCGATGGTGGACATGAAGCTGTTCAGGACCCGGTCCTTTTCCAACGGCACCTTGCTGATCGGCCTGTATTTCATGGGCTACACCAGCATCTGGTTGCTGGTGGCGCAGTACCTGCAGAACGGCCTGCACCACACGGCGCTCGCAGCCGGAGCTATTGGCCTGCCTGCCGCGTTGGCTGGCGCCGTGGCTGCACCCATTGCCGGACGCTACGTGACCCGGGTGGGGCGGGTCATGGTCATGTGGGGGCTCACCCTGGTGGTGGCTGGGCTGGTGCTTTCCGCGCTGGTGGTCGCCATGCATCCGCACGGGGTCAGCGAGTGGTGGCTGCTGCTCACCCTGGGATTCGCGGGTCTTGGCCAGGGGCTGGTGGTCTCTCCGAATCAGACGCTGACGTTGGCCGAGGTGCCGCTCGACTACGCGGGAAGTGCCGGTGGCGTGGTGCAGACCGGTCAGCGGCTCGGGACCGCGATCGGCATCGCGCTGATCACCTCCATCACGTTCTCCTTGGTGGCTACGGTCGGATGGGATGTGGCCGTGGCTCTGGGCTTCGGAGTAGTCATCGTGGTGGTGCTCGCGGCCATGGCCGTGGGCGCTGCGGATCTGGGAGGGACGCGGAAGAGGCGGTAGCTGGTCGCCGCCGAACGACGGGAGTACCTTGATGGTGCTGAACGCGAACTGCTTGGACACCTCTCGGCGCAGGACAACAGAGGACGGGTCTGAACAGTCACAGGTTCACCAAAGGCAAGCCACACGGCTCTCCACATTCGGTGAGGTGAACTCTTACTCAGACTTCAGCGTTGAGCTTTCAGCAGGAGGAAGACATGAGTCAGCAGCAGCCTGAACAGGGCCGGTCGGAGAACCCTACCGAACGCCTGGAACCCACCGTGTATCCCACGGCCACCTATGAGAGTGCCGAGCAGTCGCCCCCTCTGCCCTCACAGGGCAACGCTCCTGCAGCGGCTCCCGAACAGCAGCAGCTCAACCCGGTCTATTTCACCCCTCCGACGCAGGGTGGTTACGGCGGCGCAGGCGGCTACGGCTATGGCGGATACGGTGGCAACGGCGGTTTCGGCGGAGGCAACGGCGGCTGGGGTCAGCCCCCGGTCTACGGATTCAACGGTGGTTCAGACGGTTATGGCGGCCAGCATGCCGCAGCCCGGAAGAAGGGCAATGGGCTGCTGTGGGGGTTGGGCGCCGGCGCGCTCGCACTGTCGCTGATCGTTGGCGGCATGGGTGGCTGGGCCATCGGTAACGCCAATAACACCCCGCAGGCGCAGCAGGGCCAGACGCAGAACGGTCTGGGGCAGCAGGGCCAGAACGGTCAGAACAACCAGGGCCAGAACGGTCAGCTTCCCAACAACGGCGGCAACGGATCCGACGGCGGTTCCGACAACGGTTCCGGCGACCCTGGTATCGAGAACCTCCCCTACAACGAATACGGCAACGGTCAGGGCAACAACGCGTGGGGTGGTAACGGTTCCACGCTCACCCAGGGCACCAAACTGGGCCAGGGGCAGGCCGGATTCGTCCTCATCAACACCGCCGTCTCCGGCGGTCGCGGTGCAGGTACCGGGCTGATTCTCAAATCCAACGGAACGGTCCTGACCAACTATCACGTGGTCGAGGGATCCGAGACCGTGAAGGTCACCGATTCCACGACCAACAAGACCTATGACGCGGACGTGGTGGGACGCAGCAAGTCCAAGGACGTCGCGGTTCTCAAACTCAAGGGTGCATCCGGCCTGAAGACCGTGAAGATCGCCGAGGGTTCCGTGAAGAACGGGGACGCGGTCTCCGCGATTGGCAACGCGTCCGGCCAGGGCTTCCTGTCCCAGCTGGACGGGAAGGTGATCGCGACTCAGCAGTCCATCACCACCCGCTCCGAGGACGGAACTGCGGGTGAGCGGTTGAGCAACTTGATCGCGACGGATGCGGACGTGGTGCCTGGATACTCGGGCGGCGCCTTCGTGAATTCGGCCGGCGAGGTGGTCGGCGTGACCACGGCGGCCTCCTCCGGCAACACCTCGGCGAGCGTGGATGGCTACGCCATTCCGATTGCTGATGCCATCGACATCGCCAAGAAGATCGAGTCCGGTGAGGGTGGGGACGGTATTCAGATCGGCCGTGCCGCGGCCCTCGGGATCTCGGTCCTGGCAGCCGACTCCGGTGACGTGGGCGGAGGTTACGGGGTGACCGTGAACGGCCTCGTGGATGGGGGTTCCGCTGGGAAGCTGGGCATCAAGGAAGGCGACACCATCATCGGGTTGGACGGCGATAACGTGAAGTCGTTCAATGCGCTGAAGGAGATCCTGGCCAAACATCAGCCAGGTGACACGGTGTCCCTGACCTGGTTGGACTCCTCCGGTGAGGAGACCACCAAGGACATCACCTTGGGTGAGTCCTCGGTCAACTGACCGAATAATGCCCGACGCCCCGTGTTCGGCACGCGCGCCCCGTCGCCTTTCAGGCGACGGGGCGCGCGTGGATGGCCGCCAAGGCGGCCTCGCCCAGGTGACGTCCGTCGACGGTTCTGGCCGAACCGTCGGGCATAATCGCCACCTTGGCTCCAGGGACCACATCGGCGCCGCGAAGCCACTGCAACAGCTGCGGATCGTCGTCGTTGATCCGCACCACCTCGTAGCCTCCGGGCGCCGCGTTGGTGAGGAGCACGGCGTCCTCGGGATGCGGGACCCGCAGATCCGTGCCCGGAATGGGGTCGCCGTGCGGGTCAGCCGTGGGATGGCCAAGATGCGCGTCGAGGCGCTGGACAAAGCGGGCGGTGACGGCGTGCTCCAGGAGTTCCGCGTCCTCGTGAACCTCGTCCCACGTGTATCCAAGCGTGGTGACCAGGAAGGTTTCGAGCAGCCGGTGCCTTCGCACCATGACCAGCGCAAGGCGCCGCCCCTCGTCGGTCAGTTCCACGGGCTTGTACGGGCGGTAGACCAGCAGTCCCTGCTTGGCCAGGCGCCGCAAGGTCTCGGAGACGTTGGGGGCCGAGGTCTCGAAGCGTGCCGCAAGCGCTGACGTGGTGATGGCTGGCTCGCCCCACTCCGTGGCATTCCAGATGGCCTTGATGTAGTCCTGGGCCACGGGGGTGATGTCGTCGATCTCCACAGGCTTCAGGCTACCCGGCGGCCACTGTGCGTCGAAGGGGTACCCAGTCAGACGCAGAGTGATCGAGTGACCCGAACCACTCGCCGCCCCATGACAGCCCTCCTGGCCGCAGCCGGATTCGCAGCGCTCTCCACCGGTGTGCTGAATGTGGCGGACGACCTCGTGGCCGTCCTTGCGCTGGGCGCAGGGACCGTTGAGGTCGGTTGGCTCAATGCCGTCTCCTCTGCGGTGTTCCTGGTCTTCTCGGTGCCCGTCGGGTGGTGGCTGGACGTGGTGGATCGCCGCCGGACGCTTATGGTCACGCAGGCGGTGGCGACTCTTGCACTGCTCTCCGTGCCCGTGGCGTGGCTGTGCGGCGTCCTGACCTTTGGGCAGCTGCTGGTCACCTCCTCCCTGGTTGGCCTTGCGGGGATGGTGTGGGGGCTGGGCGTCTCCACGCTCCTGCCCACCGTGGCCGGCCGAGAGCAGTCTGGACGTGCATTCGCACGCCTGCAGGGGGTGGAGACCACGGCGGGACTCGTGGCGCCAGGGCTCACCGGGGTAGTGATTGCGCTGCTCGCCGCGCCGATGGCGCTCTTCTTCGCGGCGGCGTTCGAGTTGCTCGCGGGGTTCGCACCGGCCTTCGGTGCCTCACGCGGTGGGGCGGAGGAAGCTCCTGCGTCTGCGACACCGCGGCCCAGGTTCTGGTCCGGGGTGGCAGAGGGATTCCACTTCGTGGTGCGCCAGCGCAGCATTCTGTTGTTGACCTGCTCGGCTGCCCTGGTCAACTTCTCCCTGGCGCTGACCTCCGCGGTGGAGACGGTGTAATGGGTGCACACATTGGGTTTCCAGCCGCAGGTGATTGGGCTGATCGGCGTGGCGATTGCGGGCGCGGCCTTGCTCGGTTCCGTGATCGCCGACAGGTTGTTGCTACGTTTCCGGGATCTGAACGTGTCCGTGACAGGGACGGTCGTGGCCACGGTTGGTGCCGCGGCCCACCCCGTTGCCGCCTACGTTCCGGGATTCGGGTGGGCGCTGGGCTGGGTGCTGGTCCACATCCTCATCTGGAACGCCGCGATCATGTCCGCGAATTCCGGCATCTACGGCATCGTGGCACGGGCCACGCCGGACCGGTTGATGGGTCGAGTTCAGGCATTCAGGCGGCTGATCTCGCGTGGCGCCTTGCCCATCGCCGCGATCCTGGGCGGGTTCCTCGGTGTGGGGATCGGGGTGGTCCCCACGCTGTGGGTCGGTGCGGCGGTGGCCGGAGCTGGCGCGGCGGCCACCGTGGTCGTCTGGTGGCTACTCAGGAAGCAAGAGGGTGTCGGTAGCTGGTGAGCAGCGCCGGTGAGGCGACTTCCGTTAGGCGACTTCGGTTGGGCGCACGATGCGGTGCGCCTGCGTCCGGGTCAACGGCGTGCGATGCAGCATGGCCTCACGGGTGACCAGAGTCAGGAGCAGATCCTGCAGGCTCTGGTCGTGGGCGTTAGCCCGTTCGTTCAGGAGATCGATCACCTGTTGGGGAACGTCTTCGATCCGCAATGTCGCAGTCATGTCTGGATTCTCCTTCAGCGAGGCGGCCCCGGGCAAACGACGGGGCGGCAACGTGTGGATGAACACTCAGGCCCTACCACTGAGGGTCAGGATGACCAGGGCCGCGTTGAGCATCATGATCAACGCCGCCACCAACCAGATCGCCACCTTCACGGTTCTGGAGTTGGAGAGTGATCCCATGACGGAGGCGCGGCCCGTGTACAGCGCTAGTGGGATCAAGGCGAAGGGGATACCCAGGCTCAGAACCACCTGCGACACCACCAGGGACCGTGTGGGGTCGAATCCCAAACCGATGATCAGCAGGGACGGGGCCAGCGTGATGAGGCGTTGCACCAGGAGTGGGACCCGAACCTTGAGGAGCCCGGCCATGATCTCCGCCCCGGCGTAGGCGCCCACCGAGGTGGAGGCTAGGCCGGAGGCCAGCAGGCCAATGGCAAAGGTCAATCCCACGGCGGGGCCCAGTGCTGCCGTGATGGCGGCGTGAGCGCCCTCGATGGAGTCCGTGCCGTCTTTGCCTGCCAGGGCGGTGGCCGCGAGCAACAGCATTCCGATGTTCACGCCGCCGGCCACGATCAGGGAGATGACCACGTCGATGCGGGTGGCCTTGATCAACCGGGGGATCGCCGCTTGGGAGGCCTTGCCGTGGCGGTCGCGGGCCAGTGAGGAATGCAGGTAGATCGCGTGCGGCATCACGGTGGCGCCCAGCATGGAGGCCGCGAGCAGCACGGTCTGGGTTCCCTCGAAGCGGGGAATCAGGCCCTGGGCCGTCTTTCCCCAATCGGGGCCGGTGACAACGAGGCCGGCCAAGAATCCGATGGTGATGATCAGCAACAGGCCCATGATCACGAACTCAAAGGTGCGTTGCCGGCGCCGGGATTGGAACAGGAGCAGAGCCAAGGACACCGCGCCGACGATGCAGCCGCCCAGGAACAGCGGTAGCCCAAAGAGCAGGTGCAGGGCGACGGCGCCGCCGACCACCTCCGCCAGGTCGGTGGCGATGGCCACGATCTGGGCCTGAGCCCAGAACAGGAGCCGCGGACCCTTGTGCAGGCGCTCGCCGAGGATCTGTGGCAGCGACTTTCCGGTGGCGATGCCGAGCTTCGCGGAGAGGTACTGGATCAGCACCGCCATGATGTTGGCGACCACCAGCACCCACACCAGGAGGTAGCCGAACTGGGCGCCCGCCGTGAGGTTCGCAGCCACGTTCCCGGGGTCAACGTAGGCCACAGCGGCCACGAAGGCGGGGCCAAGGAGGTCTACGAGACGTTTCTCTGCAGTTGGAGCCGGGGGAGGAGTGCGAACGGAGGTGGACACAAAAGTTAAGGTACCTTAACTCTGGCTTTGATCCAAGTGGCCCTAGGCAGGGCTAGGGTTCTGGCATGCCGCAACTCGTAGCCCCTGACGCCGCCTTCCACGAGTCCTTCCTGTCCTCGCATCGTGAGTGGGATGGCGCCAACGAGGACGGGGCGGGGATCGAAGGCGATGAGGACCTTGAAACGGCGGCGGGCTTCGAAGCCTTCGTCGCGAGCCTGCTGCGTCAGGAGACCACGGCACTACGGGATGGTTACGTCACCTGCACGTACCGCTGGATCGTGGAGGACGGACGCTATCTTGGCTCCATCGCGTTGCGGCACGAACTCAACGCGTTCCTGCTGGAGCTGGGTGGACACATCGGCTACGGGATCCGCCCGTCTGCGCGGCGTCGGGGCCTGGCCTCGTGGGCGTTGGAGCAGATGCTGGAGTTGGCCTGGGATCAAGGACACGACCGCATCCTGATCACGTGTGACGACCTGAACGTGGGCTCCGCCAAGACCATCGAGGGCAGCGGCGGGGTGCTGGAGGACAAGCGCGAACACGGCGGGGCCGTCACGCGACGCTACTGGATCGACCTCTGATCTCTGGAGAGGATAATTAAGACCATGACCACCGAGCAGCCTGCGGGCCTTCCCGACCCGGACGACTTCGATGCGGCAGAGGCGGCCAAGGCCGTTGGCGAGGGCGGGCGTCTGATGCAGTCCTTCGTGAAACTGGACCAGGAACCCGATCAAGGCCACGATCTGGCGCTGATCTCCGACTTCTACGGAACCCAGTTCCTGGTGCCCGTCCTGAGTGTCCCGGAGGAGGCCGAGCGCCCACGTTTCGCCACCTTCGAGGCGGATGGCAAGCGGGTCTTGGGGGTCTCCTTGCACGAGCAGGACGCCGTGCACCTGCATCGTTCCGTCGCGGAGGCGGAGGGTCGCGCTGACGCCGCCCTCAACGATCCGATCCTCGTGGAGATGCTGGGCGACGAACTCGTGGACGCCGCGTTTGCCCAGGACGCCTTCGCCACCACCGGCATCGACCGGATTGCGGTGGACCCGCTCGGCTTGGGGATTTCGATTGCGTCCGACGATGAGTTGTTGGAGTTCGATCTGCGTTCCGGCGCGCTGCGCCGCGCCGTGCACCAGGGCAAGGACGCCGTCCTGACCTACCTTCTGGGGGCCGATGCCGTGGGCGTCGCCATGCATAACGGCGACGGTGCCCCGCTGCTGATGCGCCGCCCGTCCGACGGGGCGCAGGTCTTCCCGCTCTTCTCCTCCGCCATGGAGGTCTTCCGGTTCAACGAAGACGTGGCGACCCGGGAGATTTCAGCGGCCTGGCTGCGTACCGCCCTTCCGGCGGGTATGCACCTGCTGGTGGATGTCTCCGGCGGCGACGCCATCGAGTTCTCCCCTGAGGAACTGGAGAAGGTGGGCTTCAGGATCGGGTGATCGGCCGCAGCGGGCGCGCCACCGGCTCAGGCCGCCAGCATCTCCGAGCGCACCAGGAAGCGTTTGCCGTCCGGGGTTTCCAAGGAGAACCCTGCGCCGCGCCCGTCCACTAGGTCAATGGTCAGCAGCGTGTGCTTCCAGTACTCGAACTGTTCCTTGCTCATCCAGAAGTTCAGCTCGCCGCGGCCCGGAACGTCGAAGGTGCCCAGGCACACGTCGCTGTCACCGGTGATGAAGTCCCCGTCAGGGAAGCACATGGGCGTGGATCCGTCGCAGCAGCCGCCGGACTGATGGAACATGAGCGGGCCGTTGCGGTCCCAGAGCCTGTCCACCATCTGAAGCGCGGCCGGGGTGAAGGCCACTCTGGAGAAATCCTCGCCGGCGATCACGGGCCGGGCTTCGAGCGCCTTCTGGTACTTGGTCGGTGTGTACTCGGTGTCCGTGCTCATGGCGTCCTCCTTGACGTTGTGGCAAATCCTGACGTTGGTGGCGAACCCTGACGTTTGTGGCAGACCCTAACGCGTTGGGCCCCGAGGCACCATGCCTCGGGGCCCTTCGGCGTCAGCCGCTCCGCTTGGGAGCGGGGTCGGCGTCAGTACTTGATGACCACGCGGCCGTCGATCTTGCCGTGCTCCATCTCCTCCAGTACGTCGTTGATTTCGGAGAGCTCACGGGTGGAGTAGGTCGGGTGGATCTTCCCTGCCGCGTAGAACTCCAGCGCCTCGACGAGGTCCTGGCGGGTGCCGACGATGGATCCGCGGATGGTGAGGCCCTTGAGCACGGTCTCGAAGATGGGTGCGGGGAACTCTCCCGGGGGCAGGCCGTTGAAGACGATGGTTCCGCCGCGGCGGGTGAAGCCGATGGCCTGACCGAACGCCTTGGGGTGCACGGCCGTGACGAGGACGCCGTGGGTGCCGCCCGTGGCCTTCTGGATGGCCTCCACCGGATCCTCGTTGGCCGCGTTGACGGTGACTTCTGCACCGTGTTTGCGGGCCAGTTCGAGCTTCTCGTCCGCGACATCAACGGCGGCGACGTGCATGCCCATGGCCACCGCGTACTGCACTGCGATGTGGCCAAGACCGCCGATACCGGAGATCACGACCCACTGTCCGGGGCGGACGCCGGTCTGCTTCAGGCCCTTGTAGACGGTGACGCCGGCGCAGAGGACGGGGGCGACCTCGTAGGGGTCAGCGCCGTCCGGGATGCGGGCAGCGAATTTGGTGTCAACGAGCATGTACTCGCCGAAGGAGCCGTCCACGGAATAGCCACCGTTCTGCTGCGACTCACACAGGGTCTCCCAGCCGGTGCGGCAGTACTGGCACTCACCACAGGCGCTCCAGAGCCAGGCGTTGCCGATCAGGTCGCCGACCTTGACGTCGGTGACGCCCTCACCGATGGCGACGACGGTGCCGACGCCCTCGTGTCCGGGGATGAGGGGGAGCTTCGGCTTGACCGGCCAGTCGCCGTGGGCGGCGTGGAGGTCGGTGTGGCACACGCCGGTGGAGATGTTCTTGACCAGGGCCTGACCGCGGCCGGGCGTCGGCACGGGGGCCTCTCCCACGGTGAGGGACTCGCCGAACGCGGTCACGGTTGCGGCGTTCATGGTGGTGGCGTCGGCGCTGGTCTTCTCGGGTAGTGTCTGCGTCATCGTTCTGCTCCTTGGGTTTCGTCGTTGAATCTTCTGGAGGGGTGGGGCGCTACCGGCCCCCGGAAGGGGCCAGTGGTGGTGCCCGACGGCGGGACTGTCCTCCCGCCGTCGGGCACCTTCCGTTTTTGTACGGAAGGTGGACCGTCGCGCGTCCGCCGGCCCCGGCAAGGGACGCGCGACGGAGTCGGTTGGCGCGCGGGGGAGCGCGGTTTAGAAGAAGCCCTGCTTGTTCTCCGTGTAGGAGACCAAGAGGTTCTTGGTCTGCTGGTAGTGGTCCAGCATCATCAGGTGGTTTTCGCGGCCAATGCCGGAGGACTTGTACCCGCCGAACGCGGCGTGGGCCGGGTAGGCGTGGTAGTTGTTCACCCAGACACGACCCGCCTGGATGGCGCGGCCGGCCCGGTAGGCCTGGTTGCCGTTGCGGGACCAGACGCCGGCGCCGAGGCCGTAGAGGGTGTCGTTGGCGATGCCGATGGCGTCGTCGTAGTCCTTGAACCGGGCCACGGAGACCACGGGACCAAAGATCTCCTCCTGGAAGATCCGCATGGTGTTGGTTCCCTCGAAGATGGTGGGCTGCACGTAGTAGCCACCGGAGAGGTCACCGCCCAGGTCCGCGCGGGCACCGCCGGTGAGGACCTTGGCGCCCTCCTGCTTGCCGATGTCCAGGTAGGAGAGGATCTTCTCCAGCTGGTCGGTGGAGGCCTGCGCGCCGATCATGGTGTCGGTGTCCAGCGGGTTGCCCTGCTTGACGAGCTTGGTGCGCTCCACGACGGCCGGGAGGAACTGGTCGTAGATGCCGTCCTGGATCAGGGCGCGGGACGGGCAGGTGCAGACTTCGCCCTGGTTGAGGGCAAACATCGTGAAGCCCTCCTGTGCCTTGTCGTAGAAGGCATCGTCGGCATCGGCGACGTCGTTGAAGAAGATGTTGGGGCTCTTGCCGCCCAGCTCCAGCGTCACCGGGATGAGGTTCTGCGATGCGTACTGCATGATCAGGCGGCCGGTGGTGGTCTCACCGGTGAAGGCGATCTTGCGGATGCGGGGGTTGGAGGCCAGCGGCTTGCCGCACTCCACGCCGAAGCCGTTGATGATGTTGAGGACGCCAGCGGGGAGCAGATCTTGGATCAGTTCTGCCAGTACCAGGATGGCGGCCGGCGTCTGTTCCGCGGGCTTCAGGACGATCGCGTTGCCTGCGGCCAGGGCCGGGGCGAGCTTCCACGTGGCCATGAGCAGCGGGAAGTTCCAAGGAATGATCTGGCCAACCACGCCGAGTGGCTCGTGATAGTGATAGGCGACCAGGTCCTCGTCGATCTGCGAAAGGTTGCCTTCCTGGGCGCGGATGGCTCCGGCGAAGTAGCGGAAGTGATCCACGGCCAGCGGGAGGTCTGCCGCGAGGCACTCCCTGACCGGCTTGCCGTTGTCCCAAGTCTCCGCGACGGCCAGGGTCTCGAGGTTCTCCTCGATCCGATCCGCGATCTTATTGAGGACCTGAGCGCGTTCCGCAGGCGACGTCTTGCCCCAAGCGGGGGCTGCGGCCCAAGCAGCGTCGAGGGCCTTCTCGACGTCCTCCGCCGTGGAGCGGGCCACTTCGGTGAACACCTTGCCGGTGACGGGGGTGGGGTTCTCGAAGTACTCGCCCTTGACCGGGGGTACCCACGTACCGCCGATGAAGTTGTCGTACCGGGACTTGAACGTGACCTTGGAGCCCTCGGTTCCGGGCTGAGCGTAAACGGTCATCATCACTCCTTTGTGAGTCGGGGCCCCTCATTCGGTCCAGGCCTCTCACGAGGAGCCGCCTGGACCATCCGAGGTGATGCCGATCACACTAGGGGCTGCGAGGTTGCGACTTGGTTGCAACCGAAGCCCGGGTCCCGCTGTGGCGTCAAACGTCGATCAGGTCGAGGTGAGCCACCACAGCTGCGCGCTTGGGGGAACGGGCCGGCAGCAGCTTCAGGGCAAGGCTCCACACCTCGGCGTCGTCTGCGGCTTCGGGGCGGCGCAGGTACTTCAGCAGCGTGTCCACGGACGCGTCGGCGAGTACCGCCTCCCTGAGGGTGGCCGCGAGCTCCTCACGCCAGGCCAGGATGGCGGGCGCCTCGGAATCTGGGAGGAGCGGCCCGGAATACTCGCCTAGGGCCTGCACGTGCGAACCGCGACCAAGCAGTTTCTCCACGCTGACCGCGTCCACGTCCAGACCTACCAGCCGATAAGGGCGGGAGGAGAGCTGAACCTGGGCGTCCAGCCCGGCCTTGGTGAGGACCTTGCGCAGTCGAGTCACTTCCGCCCGAATGGTGACCGGCGTGACCGGTGTGGGGTAAATGGCTGCGGCTAGTTCGGCCGTGTCCATGCCGTCGGGATGCTTGGTCAGTACCGCGAGAATCTCTGCGTGGCGCCGGGACAGGGGCAGCTCCGCGGTGGCGGTGCGCAGCCTGGGTGGCCGGTTTCCGGTCACGGTGAGACGCGGGGTGGTGCGCGCTGCGCGCTGGGCGGAATGCCCGACGGTGATACTCGCCCGAGCGCGGCCACGCTCGGTCTGCTCGGCCTGGGTTTGGGCGGCTTGGGCGTGCGCTGCCTGGATCTTGGCGGCCTGGACCTGGGCGGCCAGATGAGATTGGACGGCCTCCGCCGTGGAGCGCAGGTAGGGAAGGATCAAGGAGTCCGCGGCGCGGTCGCCGCCGGTCAGATCCAGGAAGCCGATGCGGTTGCCGTTTACCGGGTCCCTGAGCGGGACGGCGGAACAACAGAAATCGGTGACCTGGGGGGCAAAGTGCTCTTCGCGGCGCACCTGGACCGCCGCACCCGTGGCGATGGCGATGGCCGGCGCGGAGGTTCCCATGCTGGACTCGGACCAATCGGCGCCCGGAAGGAAGGCCATATCCTCGGCGCGACCACGGGTTCCGGCATCACCCTCGACCCAGAGCAGCCGCCCGGATTCGTCACCGACGGCCATGATCAGACCGTGTTCCTTGGCGGGCGTGGACAATAACGAGCGGATGAGCGGCAGCACGGTGGCCAACTGATGGTTGCTGCGGTACTCCTCCAGTTCGTCCGCCTCCAGGATGGAGCGGACGGTGGCGCGCGTGGGATCAGCGAAGGCGGTGCGGGAACGCAGCAGGGAGGCTCGCACCAGCGGCGGCGCACTCCGGAGGTCTCTTCCATCCGCAAACGGGTCCAGTGCCGAATGAGAGTCCGTCGTCTCGAAAGAACTCACAGCGCGGGGGCGCGTCATCACGTCTCCTTAACTCAACTTCCACCTACTGGGTCCACGATCCAGGGTGCAGCGTGAGGTACACCACTTTGCCCGCAGTTTCGCCGTGGTGCAACCTTGCGGCCTGACATCGCCAGTGCCAGTCTCGGCGTCAGTGCCGGTGCCGATGGTCACAACGTTGCACCAACGTTGCATGCGCAGGGCCGTTGGAGGGCGCCGCGGAAGCTCAGCGTTGCAGCGCCTCAGTGCAGAAGTCGCAGCGCCTCAGCGCAGAGAGGCCAGATGTGCCTTGACCCGCGCATGATGCGGCGAACTGCTCGAGACCAGCGCTTCCGCAAGCTCCCATGCCTCGACATCGGCCTGTGCCTCGGGCAGGCGCAACCAGGCCAGCAACGATTGCAGGGAGGCAGAGGTCAGCACGGCTCCGCGGACCGAAGCGGAGAGGCGGGTCCTGCGACGTGAGAGTTCCGGGGAATCCGAGGCCGGTAGGAGTGCACCCCCATACTCCGACAGGGCCCGTTGCAGAGCCCCCCGATCCAGAAGTGCGCCCACCCTGGCCTCGTCCGTTTCCACACCGCTGAGCCTGTACGGACGAGACGACAGCACGACCCCGGCCTCGGTGGCTCCAGAGGACTCCAGCACTCGCCGCAGGCGAGCGATCTCGGCCCGTAGGGTGACGGAGGAAACTGGTTCGCTGAACACCTGCCCTCCCAGCTCAGCGGCATCTAACCCGGCGGGAGAGTGGGCCAGCGACGCCAGGAGCTCCGCATGCCGCAACCCCAGCTGGGTGGTGCCGTACGGGGTGTCCAAGGTCGGAGCATCGGGGCCGGTTAAGCGCAGTAACGCCAACGCGGAGGAGGACCCTACGGGGGCGGAATCCTGTGCGGAGAACGACCGCGTGGCCAGATGCGATTCCATCACGGCCGCCGCGCCTCGCAGGGCTGCCAGGACGAAACCACCGTCCGCCGCTGTGGAACCCGACACGGCCAAGACGCCTGCCAGATCCCCGGAACGGGGATCACGCACGGGGGCGGCCGCGACGCCGGGCTCACGGTGGGGGCCGGGACGCTGGACTACGGGCGCTAGGGCGCGCCACGGACGCCCCAACACGGCGTCGGGCAGTGGGTGGCCTTCCATCCATAGGGGACGCCCGGAGGCATCGGTGATGACCAAGGTCAGGTCGGATTCCTCCACCGCAGTAGAGAGCAGCGCCGTCACCAGGGGCACCAGGGGCCCAAGCAGGCTGAGCGCCCGGGCGCGGGCCAGATCGGGGCTCTCCCAGGACGGCGTCATAATCCAAGAAACTACCGCAATCCCAGAGTCGTGTATGACGCCGCCTGTTGGGGCGAGGCCACCCAAGACGTGAGAATGTCAGGTGTGAAGAAACGCTCGCTCACCCTCATCACGTCCGCCGCCGTTCTGGCCCTTGGAGCGCCGCTGGCGCTGGCAGGCTGTTCCTCCGACGCATCCGACGGGGGGAGTGAGAAGAACACCCGCACCACCCTGACCTACGCCTCGGGCGACGCGGAACCCGACTGCCTTGACCCCCACGTGGGAGGCAACTACCCGCAGGCGCTCGCCGCCACGCAGTACGCGGAGAACCTGGTGTCCCGCAACGACGACGGCGAGATCATCCCCTGGCTGGCCGAGTCCTGGAAGGTCAGCGAAGACGGCCTGACTTGGGAGTTCAAGCTTAAGGACGGCGTGGAATTCACGGACGGTACGCCCCTGACGTGGGAGGCCGTGAAGGCCAACGTGGACCACCTGCTTGACCCAGACACCGCATCCTCCACCGGTTACCTGGCCTTCCAGAAGATCGACTCGGTCAGCAAGGGGGCCACGGACCTGGACGCCGTGGTGAAGCTGAAGTCCCCGGACTCCGCGCTGCTGGAGTCCTTCTCCCAGGTGTGGAACGCCATCGAGTCCCCCGAGGCGTTGAAGCGCTCTCAGGAGGAGAACTGCCAGGCACCCGTGGGTACCGGTCCGTTCAAGGTGGACTCCTGGACCAAACAGGATCGCGTGGTGTTCGTTCGCAACGACAACTACAACACGCCCCCCGCTGACGCCAAGAAGCAGGACGGCCCCGCAGTGCTGAAGAAGATCGAGTGGCGCTTCATCCCCGACTCCGCGACCCGTTATGCCGCGCTGCAGTCCGGCGACGTCGACGTGATCGACAATGCTCAGCCAGACACCATCAAGGCCGCCTCGAAGGAGTCGGGGATCGAGCACCTGGACGCCCCGCGCCCTGGCGCCTCCAACCGCATCGAGCTGAACTCCGGCCAGGCGCCGTTCGACGACCAGCGCGTCCGCGAGGCCTTCATCCGCTCCGTAAACGTGGACGCCGCCGTGAACTCGCTGTTCCTCGGGACCGCGAAGCGCTCGCACTCGGCCATGTCCTCCGTTGAACCGTTCTCCTACGATGCCAAGGACGCCTACCCCTACGACCTGGATGCGGCCAAGAAGCTGCTGGACGACGCGGGCTGGAAGCCCGGTAAGAACGGAATCCGCGAGAAGGACGGCAAGCAACTCACGCTGCGCTTCCCGGTCTCCACGAACCAGTCCATCCCGGCGGAACAGTCGCTCTTTGAACAGCTCCAGGCGGGTGCCAAGGAGGCCGGCTTCGACGTGAAGATCGACCTCCTCGACCTGGCCGGCTGGTACGACGCACTGGGGAAGAACAACTACGAGCTGGTCTCTGCGCCCTACACCAAGGTGGGCCCGGACGTGCTGCGCATCCTCTTCCACTCCTCCGGCATCACCCCCGCCCCGTCCGGGTACTTCGCCAACCACGCCCAGATCGACGACCCGGCCCTGGACAAGGCCCTCGATCAGGCCCAGGCCACGGTGGACAACGAGGAGACGCGTCAGAAGCTCTACACGGACGCGCAGAAGGAGATCGCGGAGAAGCAGGTTCTGCTGCCGCTCTACGATCAGCAGAACCACTACCTCTACCGAAGCGGCGTGAAGGGTCTGCGTTCCCTCCCGACGGTCGCTACTCCCACGTTCCTGGACGTGGAAGCGCTTCCGGCTAAGTAGCAAGTCGTCCCCTGATCTCGTGTTGCTGATCTCGTGCTGCGCAGTGTCCTGATCCGAGTGCTCGGCGCCCTGGTGGCGTTGTGGCTCGTGGCCACGCTCGGATTCGTGGTGCTGCAGTTTCTGCCGGGGGATCCCGCCCAGGCTGCGGCAGGCGGACCCGGGTCGCAGGCCAGCGCTGAGGCGTTGGAGGCGGCCCGGGCCGAATACGGCCTGGATCAGCCCTTGCCGATGCAGTACGTGAACTACCTGGGCTCCCTGCTGACCGGGGACCTGGGACGTTCCTACTCGCAGAAACAGCCCGTAGTGGACGTCATCGCACCATTGTTGGGGCCCACGCTGCTCTTGGCCGCGCTGTCACTCGCGGCCGCCTGGGCGCTGGCCCTGTGCACCGCAGCAGTGGCCACGGGGACGTCCCGCGTGGCCGCGTGGGTCGCCACCGCGGTGGAGCTGGTGGTGTCCGTGCTGCCCGGCTTCTGGCTGGCGGCCGTGCTGATTATCGTCTTCGCCACCCACCTGGGCTGGTTCCCACCCGTGTCCGGGGACTCCCCGAAATCTCTGGTGCTGCCGGTGGCCTCCTTGGCGATTCCCTTGGCAGGTTATCTGGCCCAGACCATGCGAGAGGGCATGCTCACCGCGCTGTCCTCACCGTTCGCGCTGGCCGCCCGCACCCGCGGTGAATCCTCCTGGGGACTGCGCCTCCGCCACGGACTCCGCCACGGCCTGGTGCCCGGTATCAACCTCTCCGGCTGGTCGTTTGGATACCTGATCTCCGGGGCGGTGGTGGTGGAGACCGTCTTTGCCCGCCCCGGCCTTGGACGTGCCCTGCTCTCCGCCGTCACGGTGCGCGACGTTCCCCTGGTCTTGGGCGTGACCCTGGTGTCCGCGGTGGGCTATGTCCTGGTCACGGTGCTCGCCGATGTTTTGGTTCGCCTGGTGGATAGGAGGGCCGCATGAGGACGTGGGCCCGCAAACTCGGGGTGAGCGGTTGGATCCTGGTGTGCTGCGCGCTCTTGATCGCGATTGCAGCCGTGGCACCGGGCGTCCTGGCACCCGGAAACCCCTTGTCGGTGCACCCTTCCGACGCCTTCTCCGCACCTGGAGCGGCGCACTTCTTCGGCACCGACGAGTCCGGGCGTGACCTCTATACCCGCGTGGTGCATGGAACCGGTTCCTCCGTGCTCATCGGCGTCGCCGCCACCGCCATCGGTGTGGGGGTGGGCGCACTGCTCGGCCTCATCACCGGCCTGGGCGGGCGCTGGACTGACGCGGCTGGCTCGCGACTCATCGATGCTCTGCTTGCCTTCCCGACCCTCCTGCTGGCCCTGCTGCTCATCGCGGTCCGCGGGCCAGGAGTCGGGACCGTCATTGTCGCGGTCGGGATCTCCGCTGCACCCGGTTACGCCCGATTGCTGCGTTCCGAGGTGCGCCGCGTCTCCCGCTCTGGTGTGGTCGAGGCCGCCCGGATGCTCGGGAAGTCTCGCACCCGGATCATCTGTGCCCACATCCTGCCCGGCGCGCTCGGCCCGCTGCTGGCCGTCGCCACGCTCGGCATCGGACAGGCCATCGTGTGGGCCTCCGCCCTGGGATACCTGGGCCTCGGCGCACCCCCGCCAGCGCCAGAATGGGGTGCCATGCTCAACGCCGGGCGCACTTACATCACCTCCGGCTGGTGGATGACCGTCTTCCCGGGCCTCGCCATCGTGGCCGTTGGCGTGGTCGCCACCCTGCTTGGGCGCATGGCCTCCGCACATCTCTCAGGGAGGGGACGCAGGTGAAACCCGCTGCAGCAGCCAACACCGTGGAGGTCCGTAACCTGCGCGTCGCGTTTAACGGCAGTCCCGACGGGCCCGACGCCGTGGTGCGCGGCGTGGACCTGACCCTGCAGCCCGGACGCTGCTTGGTCCTGGTCGGCGAGTCCGGGTCCGGGAAATCCGTGACCGCCCGTGCACTCGTGGGACTGACGGGCGGCACCACCGCAGTGGACCGGCTCGTCGTGGACGGCAAGGACCTGACCGACCTGGTGAACCGCGACCCTCGCCGCGGAACGCGCGCCGCCGAGCGCGCCTGGCGCAGCGTGCGCGGCGCCCGAGTCGGAACCGTATTGCAGGACGCACTCGGCTCCCTGGACCCCCTTCGTGCCATCGGACCCGAGATCGCAGACGCAGCGCGTCTGGCCAGGCGCGGAGTCGATCTGCCCGCCCTGCTCACCTCCGTGGGGCTGGAACCCAAGGATGCCGCGCGCAGGCCCGGAGAACTCTCCGGCGGCATGCGCCAGCGCGCACTCATCGCGGCGGCGCTCGCCGCCGATCCCGCCATCGTGGTGGCCGACGAACCCACCACCGCACTCGACACCACTCGCCAGGCCGTGGTGCTTGACCTGCTCCGCGCGAGGGTCGACGCCGGCGGCACCCTCCTGTTCATCACCCACGACCTCGCCGCGGCCCGGCGCATCGCCGATGACGTCGCGATCATGGATGCCGGCCGCATCGTGGAGACCGGTCCCATCGATCGGGTCATCACGGCCCCCATGTCTGACGAGGGGCGACGGCTCATCGCCTCCGTTCCATGGGAACGACCCCGCGGGGAGCGGCTGCTGGCCGCGCCGGAGGTGCCTGCGGCGGCAGCCGAGCCATCGGCGGCAGCCGTGCCACCCGCCGTCGGGCACAAGACCGTGCCTAGCGGGCCGACGCTGGCGGGCGCCGACATCACCGTTCGGTATCCCGGGGCGAACGCCCCGTCGGTCCTGGAGGCGTCGCTGCACGTGGCGCCGGGGGAGACCCTTGGACTCGTCGGTGAATCCGGTTCGGGGAAGTCCACCCTGTTGCGGGCGCTGGCCACGCTGCTGCCCGCCGAAACCGGCACCGTGACCCTTGGAGGGCAGCCGTTTTCCGCGCTGCCGGAACGCCTGCGGAGGGCGAGCCGGGCGCGGATGGCGATGATCGTTCAGGACCCGCTCGGGTCTTTCGAACCGCGGTGGAACGTTGGGAAGATCCTTGCCGATGCGCTGCCGTCGGGCAGCCGCTCGGAGGAGCGTGTGGCGGAGCTGCTGGAGTCGGTTCACCTGCCCCGATCCATGGTGTCGGCCCGACCGGCGGCGTTGTCCGGCGGGCAGCGGCAGCGGGTGGCGATCGCCCGCGCGTTGGCCGTGGAACCTCAGGTGCTGCTGTGCGACGAACCCGTGTCAGCGTTGGACGCCTCGGTGCAGGCACGGGTCCTTGACCTGCTGGATGAACTCCAGAAGGAGAGGGGATTGGCGATCCTGCTGGTGTCCCACGACCTCGGGGTCATTCGGCACTCATCCGACCGGATTGCAGTCATGGAACATGGTCGAATCGTGGAGACTGGCGACACCGAAACCGTGCTGGCTTCGCCTGACCACCCGTTCACGCGAGAACTGATCCGGGCCGCTCCTATACTGCACTCATGAGCTTCCCCGCCACGCAACCTCCCGAGCCGAGTCGTGCTCAGCGCTTCCCCTCGGCGCAGCGCCAGTTCGCCGCTGGCGGGTCGTGGAAGCGACGGCTGAAGGACTTCGGGAGCTCGCCGCGGATTGTGGCCCTCGACATCGCCCGCGGGCTGGCCGTGATCGGCATGATCGCGGCACACACCTTGGCATTGCCTGGCCAATTCGTGTGGACGAAACCCGCCACCTGGCTGGAGATCGTTGACGGCCGTTCCTCCATCCTCTTCGGCCTGCTTGCAGGGATCTCCGTGGCGCTCATGACCGGACGCAACCGTGTCCCGTCCGGAGCCGAACTGGGACCCATGCGCTTGAAGCTGCTGGCGCGCGGCCTGTTGATTTTCGGCATCGGATTCGTGTTGGAGATGCTCGGCACGCCGGTCTCCGTGATCCTGTGTTTCTACGGGTTCATTTATATGTGCTCCGTCCTGGTGATCGGATTGAAGGTCAGGACCCTGCTGATCTGGGCGGTTTCCTTGGCCATAGGCGGCCCTGTTCTCGTCGCGGCGTTCACAGCTATGGGTGACGGCGACGGGATCACCTTCCTTGTCGGAGGCACATACTCCGTGGTGGTCTGGGCGGCACTCATGTTCGGTGGCTTAGCCTTGGGCCGCTTGGACGTGACCCGTCGCAAGGTTGCGGCTGTGGGGTTGGCCATCGGCGTTGGCATGGCCGGCGTGGGGTACACCGTCGGTACGGTCTGGGGCGGCGACGCTGCGTCGGACTCCTCCAGTAGCGACTACTCCTCGTCCTCTCCGTCATCCTCGGACGACGAATGGACCGGGGAAACCGTTCCCGGTGAGGAGGCGGATCTGAGCGGAAAGGTCTGCGACCAGTACGGGGGAGGGTACGTGGACTGTTACCCGAAGGGTGAGTTGTTGGACGACGAGGACGACTCGGCGATTTACTACGCCGACGGGGACGACGACTCGGGATGGTTTGCCTACGCGCCCATGTCCGGAGGCGGCGAAGATGGCCTGCTCAACATGTTCCTCTCCAGCTCGTCACACTCGGGCGGCAGCATGGAGATCATCGGGTCCGGCGGGTTCGCGCTGGCCGTGGTGTGTTTGCTGCTGCTTACGGGTTCTGCGCTGCGGCACGTGCTCCTACCGATTGCCACCCTAGGTTCTATGCCGTTGACCGCATATAGCTTCCATGTGCTGCTGCTGTGGATCCTGAGCTCGATGGTGGAGTGGGATTCGGAGGCCGGGGTGTTCTGGGTCGTGACTGGGTTCGTCATGGTGGGCTGCACCGTGTGGGCGTTGTGGGTAGGTAAGGGGCCGTTGGAACGGCTCTCCGTCCTAGCTGCACGTCGGATGGTGGACGGTCCACGGGCCAAACAGTAGGTTCGGCCCTTCCGCGTTCTTGGTCAGGGCAACGATCAGGGGATGGGCCTCGGACGGCCGGGCATTGTTTGAGGCGCGTTGCTTGAGAAGCATCGCTTGAGAAGTCGACGGTGCTGCGCCATGCTTGGTGCCCGCGCCCGAACTTTGAGCGGTCCGCAACGTCAGGAGTCAGCCATGGTTTCGATCGTTCCTCACCTCTGGTTCGACGGTCAGGTCCGTTCCGCCGTCGAGTTCTACACCGAGTTGTTCCCGGATTCCGAAATCACCGGGAGTGCAGTCATGGAGGACACTCCTGGCGGGGACACCCTCTGGTACACCTTCCGACTCTGGGGCCAGGAATTTCAGGCCATAGATGGAGGCCCGTTCTTCACCCCAAACCCATCCGTGTCCTTCTTCGTGAATGTGGATCCCTCCCGCGTTCTGGACGCGTGGGAGGAAGTGGACCGGGTCGTCGCAGCCCTCGCGGAGGGCGGGACCGTACTTATGCCGTTGGGCGAATATGCTTTCTCTCCCCACTACGCCTGGGTCCAGGATCGCTTCGGCATCTCCTGGCAGGTCATGCTCACCGACCCGGAGGGTGATCCGCGCCCGCCGATCGTTCCCTGCCTCGCGTTCGGCGATGCGGCCACGGCCGGCGCCGCGGCCGCCCGTGCGCGGTATTTGGAGGTGTTCGACGATGCCGTGGCGGGTACGCAGTTCCGTTTCGGTGACATGGAAATGCCCGCTGGTGCGTCGCCGGTGCCCGATGACGCGGTCGCGTATTCCGATGCCGAGCTGGCCGGTACTTGGTTCGCGTTGATGGACACCCCCGGATTCCCAGGGGTCTTCAATGAGGGGATTTCGTTGATCATCAGCTGCGATACCCAGGAGGAGATGGACCACTATTGGGGTGCCCTTTCACGGGTGCCTGAATCCGAGCAATGCGGCTGGTGCAAGGACGAGTTTGGACTCTCCTGGCAGGTGGTGCCTAAGGAGCTCGACACCATGATGCTTCATGGGACGCCGGAGCAGGCCAAGCGGGTTCAGGATGCCTTCATGCCCATGCACAGGCTGGATCTAGAGGTCCTTCGAGCCGCCTACCGGGGCGACTGACGCGGGCTGCGTGGTTGCCTGCCTGCGGGGCTCCCGTTCGGCCGCCCGCTTGCCTGACTGTTTGGCTGCCTGCATGGTCGTCCGGCCACGCACGTATCCGGTCAGGTTGCCCCCGCGTCCAGCCCGGCCACGCCTTCATCCAGTCCGGCTGTGCTGTCGGAGTCGACCAGCTCATCTAAGCTGCGCCGTTGTCGAGGAGTCTTGCGGCGAGTTGGCGGAGTCGGTCCTCTGTGGTGTAGATGGCGTTTTCTTGGGTTTGAAGTTCTTGTTCGCGCTGGTGTTGTTGTTGGCGTTGGTCCGCTCGGCCTTCCCGGTAGCCGCGCCAGTAGTGATCCTCGGCCACGCTCGTCGGTGATTCGGTCGGGA
>JBQDZM010000026.1:0-11875 GCA_052108535.1 Galactobacter sp.
GTAGTGGCGGATCCGACCGGTGCCCAAAGCCGCTGGGAGATCTTCGAGGAAACCGACCAATGACACGGTGAGGTCCTCTGCCCACGGGGAAACGCCCAGCTCGACCGCCAGGGCGTTCATGGTGGCGGTGGCGCGCTCGTGCGGGCCGGTGATGTTCAGCGTGGTGAGGTGTTCAAGGTCCAGGAGGATCTGGCCTTTGTTCTCGTCGTGGCCGACGGTGACCAGTGCGGGGTAGGCAGCTGAGGCGGTATTGGTCGTAGCGGGGAGTTCGGCAGGGGTGATCGCCCAGACGGTGTTGTCGTCGGTGACCTTGGTGAAGGGGGTGGGCAGGTCGGCGGGGTCGGCGAGGTAGAGGTTGAGGGTGGGGTTGTTCTCGTCGGCGCGGACGCAGAACAGTTCGGGCAGGGGCTGGCGGTGCTGTTGGCTCCAGGTGGCCAGGTAGCGCAGGGTGCGGTCGATGTCGGCGGCAGTCAGGAGCGTTTCGACGTCCTTGAGGCGGGCCTCCACGTTCTCTGCATGGGCGCTGGTGGTCGGGGTGGGGGTGCCGGGTTTGCGGTTGCGGCGGCGGTTGAAGCGGCGGCGGGCAAACAGGGCCAGCAGCCCGGCGGCAAGGATCCCACCGAGGCCACCGATGGTGCGCAGGGTGGCCGAGGAGGCTTCCTCCGCCTCACCTTGGTCCGGATCCGTGTTGACCGGTGCCGGTGCGGCCTCAGCTGCAGCGTGGTCGGACTCGGCCTTGGCAGAGCCTGCCAGGTCGGCAGCTGCCGATGCCGCGGAGGACACGGCGGTATCAGTCGCGCCGGCGTCGGCCTTCGGGGCCGTCTTCTCAGCAGGCTTGGCCGCTTGTTTGGCTGTGGAGGTTTTCGCAGCGACCATGCGAGTCTCGGTGGGAAGACGCAGGGTCTGTCCGACGCTGATCTGGTCCGGATCACTGATGCTGGGGTTCAACGCCAGCAGATGCGGGTAAGCCTCAGCGTCACCGAGATGGTCCTTGGCGATTGACGAGAGGGTCTCGCCTGCAGCGACCGTGTGAGTCTGCGGAGAGAGAGTGGCGGTGTCGGGCAGCGTGAGCTCCCAGCCCGGCTGCAGCGTGTGCGCGTGGGTCAGCTGCCCACCGCCAGGCTGGGTCTTGCCGTAGTTGAGCTCGGCGATCTGTTTGAACTTCGCCCCATCACCAAGATGCCTCTCGGCCAGGTTCCAGAGACTGTCCCCGGCCTTCACCGTCACCGCCTTCACCCCACCGGGTGCTTCAGCCTTCACAGTGTGGGAACTTGACGAGCCCTGCACCGTCGCCGTGGTCACGGACTGAGACTGGACGACCTCGCTGGTGGCCGGGGCGGCGTTGGCCGGCGCGATAACACCGACGGCACCGCCCATCGCCACCACAGCTCCGATGAGGACGGAGCCCAGGCCCTGGGAGGGTGAGAACATCCCGATGCAGCGGATCCGGATCTTGGCGATAGCGGCCACCATCTCGATGAGGATGCCGATACTCAGCCAGGCCCACCCCAGCCAAGCCAGCATGGGGAAGATCGTCCCGAACAAGACTTCACCGCCATAGTCCGGGCGAGTCAGCGCCTCAGGGATCTCGGCGAGTCCGGGCACAGGGTTACCCGTGGTGGCGATCAGGAAGGCAGGGATACCTACGGTGATCACCGCTAGGGCGATCAGCGCGGATAGGCCTTTGATGATCCTCATGTTCTCTGTCCTTTCCTCGTCATCGAACCCTCACGCCCACTGCTCCAGGTGGTTCCCTGTGAGAATAGGTTCTGTAGTCAATAAGCCTTCCAGCGACCGTTTTGTCCCCGCAGCACGATTTGGCGGTGACTAGCTAGAGCGGGCTTGGGCGGCTCCATCACCGGTTCCATGCCAGTTCCCGAACCTCAGCAGCTTGGGCTGATAGTCGGTATGGGCGGTGACTTCGATGGTGATCCCGTGAGTGTGTACCGTCCCGCTCATCCCGTTGCGACGCAGGTACTGATGCGCTGCGGCGCGGGCTTGAACTGGGTCTAGATGCACGGCCCCTCCAGGGGCAGGCTGAGATCCTGCGTTGGCACCAGCCCGAGCAGCAGACTGCGCCCCCAGGGTGGCCTCCTCATCAGCTTTGACTTTCCCGCCTCCATCGACGACCAAAGCCACGACCAGGAACAACACGGGTACCAACAGCACGGTCATCAACGGCAGATCTCCACGCTGCCCGCGCAACCGTGCCAACAAGTCTCCTCGACGTTTCACCATGGTCGCTCCCGGTACTCATCAATCGGTGAGGTCCCAGACTGCGTGAACGTCTTTGCCCCTGGGATCCCCGGCACGATCATGCGCGCGTTGGAGACCGTGCACACCACCGTCACCCGTACCTCGCCCGGTAGCCCCAACGCCGCAGTGAACCCGGAGGTGTCCACCTGCACCCGCGTCGACGCGCACGGGACACCTTCCTGGGCCAGCACCCTTTGAGCCGCTTTCTCTCCAGCACTACGGGCGGTGATCGGGTCCCGAGTCAGCGAGGCATCACGGGCGGCAGCGTTGGCGGCAGAAGTCACAGAGTTCCCGGCCGAGGCGTACCGGCCACCTACAAAGAACACGCCGATAATCACCACCAGGACCGGTACCAGAATCACCAAGGAGACGGATTGGTTCCCGCCTCTGGCCCGTAGCAGACGAGGCAGCATCAGCGGCTCACCCACTTCTCGTTCGGTCCCGACACAGTTTCCGTGATCTGCGGTCCCGACCAGAACGGCACCAACGAAGGTCCTCGCCCAGTTACCGTCACCGACACCGACTGACCGCCCTTAGACACAGACACCCCTGGACTCTTCAGCGCCCCAGAGTTTCGTCCCAACACATTCCGAGCCGCGCCGCTCCCGTCTCCTGCCTGAGCACCTTCCAACCGGGACTCGTTATACCCGGCAGAGGCCGCCGAATGAGCGACATTCTTCGCGTGGAAGTACATGCCCACCTGAATCGCCGTGAACGCGACCGCCAAGAACAAGGGCACGATCACGACCGCCTCCACCGGCACCGACCCCACACGGGATCGGCACCAGCGCAGACACTCACACCACCGCACACGCTTGCCCATCACGATCGCCAGCGTCACTCAACCGAGCTCGTTGGTCTTCCGTGTCACGTATGACCGCACTGCGACCACCACGATCGCCACAATCGCAATGACACCCAGAATGATCAGGATCAACGCCACCGGCCCTTCACCGGCCTGTGCCTTAGAGCGCCAGCGGCGAGCCTGAGCATCCAACCAGGCAGGCACGCCATGCACCCATCCGGCCACCACCATCACGGCCATTTCCAGAGATCGGATCAGTTCCTTCATCATCAGTTTTCCTTTCAAGAAGATGCAGGTTTCAACAGGTGGATCAGCTAGCCATCAGCGTCAGCATCGTCGGGATCATCACCAACGCCAGGAATGTTCCGGCCAGAGCCGTGATCATCAGCGAGAGCTGTTCGGTGATCTTGTGCGCCCGTGTCTGTTCCTCCGCCAACGCAGCCCGGCGCATGTTCTGGCCCTGGCCGCGCAGCGACTCATACACAGCGGCTCCGTCGTCACCGGCCAACTGGACGATTCGGGCGGTCTCGCCCAACACTTCAACCCCTACCCGCTCTCCGAGGTTTTCCAGGGCGGTCCATGGGCTTTGGTGGACGAGTTCGGCGCGGATGAGTGCGTGGCGGATCTGTTGGAAGATCCAGGAGTCCGAGAGGCGTGCTGCGCGGATGAGCGAGTCGGAGATGGCGGCGTTGCGTTTGCGTTCAGTGGCGATGATTTCCACGTAGGCGCCGATGGCTCGGGTGTAGTCGGTGCGGGCTCGTTTGGCTTGGGTGCGCACTTGGCTGTCAGGCAGGATCCAGCCCAGAACGGCCAGGACGAGTGCGGCCAAGGCCGGGAGTGCGAAGGGCAAACCGAGAGTGCCCGAGAACGCGGAGAGGACCATGCCAGCGACGAAGAGCACCACCGCGGTGGAGAGCTTGGTGTAGTAGTGGGCCGTTGTACTCCGGCCCAGCAGGGCGAGGTCTTTCGTGGGGATGACCCCGAGCGCGGTAACGGATCCAAGGCGGGTTTCGGCCCAGGAGCCTAACCGTTGTTTTCTCGGAGTGAGCGTGCCAAGCAGGTCCGCCTCCGTAGCCTCGATGCCCTCGTCGGTGAGGTCAGCGATGGCGGTGGAGAGCTTCGGTCGGATCGGCAGCATCGGCAGCAGTAGGCAGGTCAGAGCCAGGCCCAGGGCTGCGCCAGAGATCGCGAGGATCATGCTTGGACCTCCTCAACGATGATGCGGGCCGGTTTCACCGGGCGCACGATCATTTGCATCCGCCAGATGATCAGCCCAATCACACCGAGAACCACCAGGAACAGCAGCTGGCCCAAGGGGTTGCGATACCCCTCGGCCAAAGTGGGCACGAAGGGAATAGCGATGATCAGCACAGCGGTGAGGAACACCACGATCCGGGCGTTCATGCGCGGTTTGGAGCGCTCCGTGGAGATCGCGCGACGCTTGTTCACATCATCAGCGACCAGCTCGGCCAGCCCATCGAGGGCGTCTTTGAGTCCGTCTCCTGGGTTGCGTGCTGCAGCGATCAGGTTCATCACCACCAGGTCCACCGTGGAGTCATTGAGTTCTGTACCGAAGGCGCGCAGAGCCTTCTCGGTGTCCCACCCTCCAGAGATCCGGGCCAGCATCTGACGCACGGGGGCTTCCATCGCGCCTTTGGCGCTGCGCCGTGAGGCGCGCAGGGTGGCGACCAGGGTGGTGCGTCCTGAGGAGATCACCCCGGACATGCCGCGCGTCCAGGCTTCCAGATCCACCAGCATCGCCGTGTTCGTTTTCTCCTCACGATCGCTGAACAACCGAGGGATGACCATGACGATGACGGGCATGACGAGGATGAACACGATCCACCCTGACAGTGCCGCAACACCAAGGCCGGCACCGAGTCCGATCAGCGCCTCGATACCCAGCCGACGGCCTTGGCGACCTCGCAGAGCGGCACTGAGTCCAGAGCGTTGACGCCGGTAGGCGCCCTGAGACACCTGGGCGGGAAAGAACCAATTGACCAGACCCAAACCGATACCCAGCAGGCCGACACCGACGCTGAGTGCGATGATCATTGAGGTATCCATCAGCGCCCCGCCTCCAACCGTGCCTCGTCCAGGCCGGCACGACGCAGCTTCTGGTTCATCACCACTGATTCGGGCAACCGAACGAACCGCGCTTGTGTATCTCCCGCGAGCGGATCCAGCCTGAAGAGGTCCTGGGTGCTCACGTGTGAGGTGCCATCAGCTGTCGGGATGACTTCGCTGATGTGCGTGATGCGGCGAACCGCGCCAACGCCGTCGATGTCGACAAAACCAAGCTGGACGATGAGGTCGAGGTTTCGGCCCAGCTGCGCTGACATGTAGTCGTGCCCGTAGGTCTGTTCCCCCAGACCGACGAGGGCTTGGACGCAGTCGTGGGGGTCGTTGGCGTGGGTTGTCGAGAGGGTGCCGACTCCGACCTGCATGGCGCGGACCATGGGCCCGATCTCGTCACCGCGGACCTCACCGACGATGATGTAGCGGGCGTTGTCACGTAGCCCATCGTTGACCGCCATGCCCAGTGTGCGTTCTCCGGCGCCGGTTTCTCCTGCGGGGATGTATTCGTAGGCCTTCGGCGGTACGACGCGGGAGGAGAGCAAGTCCAGGTGGAGTTCGCGTTCGGTTTCGACGGTGACGATCTGCGCGGCTGGGTTGATGGCGTTGCACAGAGCGCGGATCAGGGTGGTTTTTCCGTCGCCTGGCACTCCTGCAGCAACGGCGGATCGACCGGCTTTCACTGCAGTGGTGAGGAAATGGGCGGCTGCGTCGGTGAGGGTGTTGTTGGCGACGAGCTGGTCCAGGGAGACGTCCAGGTAGCGGTGGACGCGGATGATCGCTTCGACGTGCTGAGTCAGCGGGGGCATGGTGGCGTGCAGACGTACACGCCATTGGCCGGCGGGAAGGTCTAGGTGCAGGGAGGGTGTGGAGGCGGAGAAGTTGCGAGCTCCATCGCCTTTGGAACGGGAGAACCGGTCGATGAGCTCTTTGAGTTCAGCGTCGGAACGGACGACAGGTGCAACTTCTGCCAGATCGAGGGTGCCGACGCGTTGAACGAAGGCGCGGGTGCCGATGAGGTGGATATTTTCCACAGTTTCGTCGTCGATGAGTGGCTGAAGGCGTCCGAGCCGGAACATCGCGTTGAACAAGGTGGTTCGGATGGCTTCCTGGGTGGGAAGGTCCGGGGTGGCAGTTTGGCCTTGATGGGCGGTGATCTCGCTGGCGTAGTCTCGCACTACTTCGGCGATGATCACGCGTCCACGTTCTTGGCGGGTTTCCTCATCTAGGGAGACGTCGATTTCGGTTTCGGCTTGGGCTTGGCGGGATCCGGCCTCGGTGATCAGTTCTTCGACGATCTCCCAGACGTCCTCGTCTGCCAGGCGCGCCGATCCGTCCACGCTGTTCTCGGCCCAGGCATCAGCAATCGGTGTTGCTGGTTTCGGGTCTTCGATCGGGGGCTGTGCGGTTGCGGGGGCGCTTACGGCTGCGCTGGTGCGCAGGTGGTTGTAAGCCGTCTTGACTGGTGCAGCTGAGGTAGTCCACTCGTTCGCAACAGGTGGGGTGAGTCCGTAGCGGCTCACTGGTTGAACTGTTTCCTCTGTGTTGAAGAACGGCAGGGAGGCCAGGTCCACGTCGCCGGGGCCAGGGGTGGGGGTGTTGGGGTTCATGTTTCGTTCGCCTCCGGTCGCAGGATGGCTTCGATGTCGTTCAGGCGCTGGCGGATCTCGGTGATGATCGGCGTAATGGCTCGGTCGAGTTTGCGGGCCGGCAGGCTGCGGCCAAAGTCGGCGCCTTGGGAGTAGTAGGCGGCGGCGGTGGGCTGATGCGGGATGGTACCGAGCGTGTTGGTGCCCAGCAGTTTGGCGATTTCGCCGGAGGGGTAGGCGCCGGTGGCTGGGTCGAAGATGAGCAGACCCTGATGTTCTGCGCGACCGTCGACGTCGCGCACGTCGGTAGCCTCAGTCAGGGTCGCTTGAGTGGCGGCGATGTCGGGAAGGGTGGCGCGGACTCCCCAGAGGACGTAGTCGGCGCGACGGAGGAGCTCTCGCCGGTCGGTGACGTTCTGGAAGCGTCCGTAGTCGACGATGACGTCGATGCCGGCTTCATCGAGTCCGAGGAGGGTTTCAGCAAGTTCGCCCCAAAGTCGGTTGGCTCCTCGTCCTACGGAAGGCTTGGAGAAGGCATGCAGGAGGTGTTTCTGGGTGGCGTCGTCGCTGGTTTCGGTGAGAGGCACGGCGGCGGAGAAGACGGCAGATCTGCTCAGTCGCAGGTTGTTCTGGGCTGTCAGTGCCGAGAGGGTGTTCAGGCCGGTTCTGGCTGGTTGGGTGGCGCGCAGGAATCCTGCCAACACGGAGGAGGGTTTGGTGGTGTCGGCTTCGACCAGCACCACTGGGCGGGGCCAGTTCATGGCCATGGCTAGTGCGGTCGTGGAGATCCCGGGTGAGTGTCCGAGGCTGCCGAGGAGGATGACGCTCATCCCTTGTCCTCCTCGTCTGCGTCCTCGTCCTGCTCCGCGGTGGTGTCGTCGGAGTCGATGACGATGGATGCGGCTCCCGCAGCTGACCAGCGGGTTGCGGTTTCGGCCTGGCCGTTGGGGACAGCGACGTCAACGATGGTCAGGCCCACGTCGCGGTTGGTGCGGGTCTGTTCCACGGTGGCGGGGATCGAGTCCGGTTGGTTCTCGCCCTGGGTTTCCTGGTCGGCGGGGGCATAGACAATGCGGACTTGGTCTCCGGCGCGCAGCTGGCGCGATGGCAGGCCGGCCGGAGCTACGGCGATACCTACGACGGCGGTGCCGGAGGGGATCTCGACAGTCTCGGCGATCGTGGAGGTCGTCAGCAACGACCCTGCTGGTAGATCGACCCGGGCTAGCTTTCCTTCTGCTGAAGACACGTCATCGGCGGTGATGATGCCCTTGGTGTCCTTGCCAACGGAGATGGTGGTCAGGTCGGCTTTGGTGATTTCTTGGCCGCGGGTGACATCGTTCTTCATCACCACGGCGTTGACGTCGCCGCTCTGCCCGACTCCGATGTAGACGCCTGCGGCCCCGGCTATAGCCAGCACGACGGCCAGGAGTAACGCCATCGGGCGTCGTTGGGGTTTGGAGGAGCCTGCTGGACGCAGTTTCGACCCCGTCTTGGCTTCAGCTGGCCGGTCGGCGCTGCGCGACCGTCGGGTCCCACCCCGGGTGGTGGGGGTGGCCTTCGGCGCAGAGTTCACGGTCACGGCTTGGCTCCTCGGTAGTGACGATCTGACATTTTCCACTCTAGACAACGGCGTTACCCCGTTGCCACCAGTTATCCACAGCCCCATCACACAGGTCCATGGACGGCCAGCGCAGAGCCTTCACTAGTAAATAAGCCTCTCCGGGGTCGTTTTGTCCCCCGGTATCCAGAAATCCGTCTGTCACCAGCCTTGCCTCAGCGTATAGAGAACACCGTTACCTTCGCGCATCGGCTGCATTTCGGATTCATACAAGGCTCCAGTCTGACTCCAGCCATATAACACTTGGGAAGCCTTGGGTAACACTTGTGAAGACTTGGATAACACTTGGGCAAGCGATGGATATTGATCTTCTATCTTCAGCGGGATACTCTGGCGTAGGTCAGATCAACTCATCCCAAGGAAGCCGACTCATGAGCCGCAAACCCCTGGTCTTCACCACAGACTCCAGCTCAGCCCCAGCCCCGTTCGACAACGTCATCGTCAGCGCAAACGGCAAGGGCGGCACCGGCAAAACCTCCGCTACAGCCAATATTGGCGGTCTCTTCGCAGCAGCCGGATTACGCACCCTTTTGGTCGATCTCGATCCGCAGGCCAACCTCGTCCGCAACCTCGGGCTTGAACGCGGTAACGGATCCGAGTTCTTCTCCGCTCTCGTCGAAGGCTCCCCCGCCCCAGTCATCTCCGAAGTCCGCCCCGATCTTGACATCGTCCCCGGAGGCCGGGGCATGAGTGGGGCAGCCACCTACTTCGCCCAAGAATCCCCCACCGCGCTCACCGAAGCCCTGCACACCTCGCTGGCGCCAGTCGTTTCCAACTACGACTTTGTTCTCGCCGATACCCCGCCGGGAGAAGACGAGCTGGTCAAAGCCATCATGAAGCTCGCCCTTGGTGTCGTCATCCTCACGACTTCAGACGAAGCCTCACTAGATGGCGTTGAGACCACGGCACTACGCATCGCTGCAGCCCGCCAGTCCAATCCCACCCTTGAACTCGCTGGTGTCGTTATCTTCAACATCGGTGCCAGCGCGCGTCGCATTGAACGCAATGCTCGCAACAAACTCGAAGCCATGCTTGACGGCACAGGTGCGCCGGTATTCCAACGCCGCATCCGTCACCTCGAATCGGCAGCCGACCTCGAACGCAGCGAAGGGAAGTTCGTCCACGAACTCGAAGCAAATCTGCCTGAGGCCACTCGTGCCAGAATCGCAGCACTGCGAGCGGGTTCGTCGGCTGATCCCAACACCTCAGTCATTACCGGGGCTGTCTCCGGCCTCGCGGAGGACTATGCGGCCCTGGCTGAAGAACTCCTTACTCGTATCCAGCAGATCCAGGGGGTGGCCTGAGATGGCCAGTGAACGCGCGAACCTCAACGACCTCATGAACTCCGCTCCGGTGGACCGAACAGCTGGCCTTCGCAAACGCACAGCGGCCAAGTCCGCGGCCCCACGGACTGCTGAACCCAAATCCGCAGTTAAGCGCGAGCATGAGTACAACGACCGGCGCGGACATACGCTGAGCCCCAATATCGACCATGCGACCTTCGAGTTGTTGCAGGCCTATCGCAACGCCAATGCCTGCAGCGCCGTGGTGGTGCTCGCGGAGGCTCTTGCTGATGCTTCGGTGCAGGAGCGGCTGAGCCAGGCCTGGCCGAACAGTCCAGGAATCCCGGGTCTGTCGCCGGCCCGGCGTACACGGCGCCGCAGCCCTGATCATAAGACTCATCAGGTCTACCTGGAGTTGGGCCTTCAGGGGCGCGCCAGCGTCGAGGAGCAGGCCAAGGAAGTCGGAGCACCATCGTTGAGCGCGTTCGTGTCAAAGGCTCTGAATCTCTACCTCTCCGGCTCGGTCTCTGTGGAGTCTGACGAAACGGTCTGAGTCATCTCATCCCACCAAGACTCCGAGAGTCTTGGACCGGAGGTTCTTGGGTTTGGCATTGAGGCGGATCCCGTTCTTGAGCATGGTGATGGTCTTCTCTGGGAAGAAGAGTTGGACCTCTTCGAGCTGACGCAGGAACGCGGCTTTGAACTGGCGTGCTGCCTTGTAGTCGGCACCGAATTGGGCTTGCAGCTGTGCCCAGGACACCACCGAGGCTTTGGAGAGGTTCCGGGTGCGGAACTGTAGCCAGGTATACATGTCGAGGCGCATGGCCGAGCCGGAGAGAGCGCGGAGGACTCTTGGATTCAGCAGCACTGGAGTCCTCATCGTTTCTGCATAGAAGCTCTCCGAGAGCGTGATGGTGCTCGGTAGCAGCGTTGGCGTTTCTGGGTCGTTGATGCCGAACCAGAGGTCGTAGGAGCTGGCCACGGAGAAGTTCTCGCCATGCAACTGATAGCGACCGCCTGGACGCTGCCGAGCGTCTTCGATATGCAGAGATGCCGCCACCAATCGGGCCAGTTGTTCCATCGTGCGCCGGCCAGAAGCTCCCGACCCGTTGAGGCCGAGTTGGCGCAAGAATCCCGAAAGTGAGTCGCCAAGATCCAGGACGCGCGACTGGGTCTTGACCGCCTCGGTGGTGACCCACGTGAGCAGATAGCGGGGGATGACGCCGTAGGGGTATTTGCGGGTGCGCGTTCCGTCTGGGCCGGTCACTGGGCCCGGGGTCAGGGTGAGGGTCATGGCGTTGTTGCGGCGGACCCATTCGGGGGCGTCCCCGGGATCGCTGTAGGGCAGGGAGAGCTGAGCAATGAGTCGGGATCCAAAAACGCCCATGCCGGTCGGGTCGTGTTCGACCTCGGTGGCGGTGGTCAGCAGCTTCAATCGGCGTTCGTCGACGGTTGGCGCTGGGGGTAGTTCTGGGCTGTGGATAAGTGGCTCAGTGTGGGAGTTATCCACGTGCATTTGGTGACACCCCGTTTTTGGTGGTTTTTGGCGTCTTGTTTTCCGAGCAGATCTGCTTGATCACTGGGATCGAGCGCGTGCAATAGGTGACACATGCCGCAGATGGCATGGAGTTATCCACGTGCAATAGGTGACGGGAAACCACGTGCAATAGGTGACGCGGTATCGCTGGAAGCCCTTGTCCCGTAAGGGATCCGCAGGGGGCCCCATAGGTATCTATTACATAGTTCTTCATAAGGAGGGGCGCCGAAGTCTGTGGATCCGTGGAGAACCTCATGCTGCGATCGCTTCACGGGTGAGACCGACCTCGCTGATGGCATCTCTCAAAACCACGGTGTATTTGCTGACGCGGTGGCTGAGTTGCTTGGTGGTGATCCCCTCGCTCTGAGCCATCTCCTGGCGAGCTTCTCGGCCACCATTGATCGTGAAGTAGGACCCTAGAAGCTTGATCTGCTCTTCGTTGAGTACCTGGTGTGTTCTGGCCCAATCCAGCACGGTCATCACTGCTTCCAGAGCCTCTGCGTTGGCGCTGCCTGCCCCTTCAGCGGTGAACAGTTCCCGGTACACATCAGTGGAAGTGGTCTCGTAGGCAGTGGGGCACTCGTTTGCTTCGACCTCGGTGGGATATGCCCTCGAAATGGCTTTGAGCAGTTCACCGCGGACATTGCCAGCCACGTGCTGTGTGCGATGCAGCGGATAGGTCATCACCACATCCCAGAACAGGGCCACCGT
>JBQDZM010000026.1:11975-20422 GCA_052108535.1 Galactobacter sp.
GCTGTGTGCGATGCAGCGGATAGGTCATCACCACATCCCAGAACAGGGCCACCGTTGCGTTGAGGGACTCAACGAACCTGATGCTGTTCCCGGTCGTCCTCTCCCGCAGAGCCACGTTTGAGGCCTTGGAGAGGATCAGGGGACGGAAGACCTGCACAAGTGCGTGCAGGGCTCCCTCGTGGCGCTCAGGACCGACTAGAGCCATCAGAGCGTGGAGAAGAGAGTCCAGGGTCTTGGCGTCTCTGCGAGCAACGTTGACGCGCTCAAGGAGATCCTCCCCGGTCATCCTCCCCAAAGAGCCGTAGCGAACCGGCGAGGTAGCGAAACGCTCCTGCCAGTTCTCATCGAAGCGAGCTAAGACGCCGGGGGTGTCGCGGATCGAGGTCAAGACGGTCTTCGTCATCACGGAGCTCCTGGATCAGTTGGAAGTCAACGGGTTGTTGTTGCCTTCCACGCTGCTGATCGGCACTGGAACCACGGCTGGAAATCCCTCCCCCCGGAGGAATCCCTGAAAAAAAGTTCCCCAAATCCGGGGACAAGTTGGCCTCTACGAAGGCATGTCTTAGGTAGACGCCCACAGTCACCCAAGACACCAGGAGCCCCTCATGACCGACTCGACGCCTCAGCAGCCCGACCTCGACGAGGCCGAACTCACCGAGATCATCTACAACGCCGAGGCTGTGATCCGGGGGGAGCACGGCCTTGAGAACCACTTGGCTGCGCTGCTCGAAGAGCCCCTGTCCGAGACACGGGCGCAGCAAGTCAGCGACTACCTCAGCGGTGAGCAGATGCGTCGCGCCCGCAGCGCGGCTCACAACCTGGCCGGCACGGACGGAGACCACTCATGAAATGGCCACACCGAACATCGAAGACGCACGGTACGGAGAAGACACCCGAAACCAAGGTGAAGCCGACTAAGGGTGAGCGGTCGAAGAAACCGAAGCCTTCCCCCGACCAGCCGCCTGCGACGGACCAGCCCGTGGCGACAGAAGCCTGGACCTATGGACAGACTTGGAAGAGCCGCCTGACCACCTACGGGGTGCTGGCCTTAGGCGCAGGGGCACTCATCTTCGTGTCCGTAGCCACCAGCCATGCCACAGCATCACCAACCACAGTGGTCGAGGGCGAAACGGTCGACTACACCCGCACAGATGCCACAGGAGCCAGTTTCGCCTCCGGCTACCTACGCGCATGGCTCACGGCCACCGACGAGAACCATGAGGCCGTCGACGCCTACACCCACGGCCTGACCTCAGTAGCCGCTGAGTACCCTGCCGAGGCACAGCAAGTCGGACAGATCACCACAGTCGAGACCAAACCACGCTCAGACGGCGCCTATGTGGTCACCTTGGCAGCCCAAGTCTCCATCGTGGATCCATCCTTCGCCCCGCAGCGCTACTTCCAAATCATTCTCGTACCCACCGCAGATGGCTACGCCGCCGCAGCGCTACCCAGACAGATCACCGCGCCAACGCCGACCTCACAAGCGCTGACCCAATACCGCCAGGAAGTCTCCGGGGATGCCCCAGTCCAGCAGACACTGACCGGATTCTTCGACGCCTACCTCACCGGCCAAGGCGACCTGCAACGCTTCCTCACCCCCGGCACCGACCTCTCCCCCATCACCCCCGCACCGTACTCAAAGATCTCCATCACCACCGTCATGGCGGACAAACCCGTGCCAGCCAAAGCCGAAGACGGCACCACCACGGACCTGCGAGTAGACCTCACCGGCACCGCCTCAAAGGCCTACTCGATCACCACCTCCTACGAGCTCACCCTCACCGCCCGCGCCGGGCGCTGGGAGATCTCCTCCATGGGAACCCCCTCCTCTCACACCACACTGCCCTCCACACCCCCCAGCCCGACCCCAACCAACTCCAACGACGCCGAAGCCAACGAAAAGACAGCGGAACCGGCCGACCCCAAACCATCCACCACCAACACACCAACCGAGGAGAAGTAAGCATGAACCCCTTCCTGGACCCCACCCTCATCGAAACCCTCACCCACCCAGCGCTCGCCGCCGACATCTTCGAGACCGCCAAGGGGTGGGCCACCGACGGCAAAACCGTCGTAAGCGCCATCGCCGTCCTCATCGTGTCGTTCTTCATCATCGTGCCCATCGTCAAGAGCGGCTTCAGCATCGGCAAGCTCCTCGTCGCGGTGCTCTGCGGTGCTTTGGCGTTGTGGTTCATCAACGGCAGCGGCATGGACTGGCTCCAGGACATGTTCACCGGCACCACCAACGGCTCTTGAGGGCCGGCGATGAGTGAAGCGAACCCTCCAACAGCCACGAAGTTCTTCAAGACCCGAATCGACCAGGAACTGATCGGTCGCTGGCTCAATGGCGACAAGATCCCCGGTGGCCCCTACACGATCACCCAGGTCGTCCTCGGCTTTTGCGCAGGGGCGATCGGGCTGTGGACCAAGACCCGCCTGGGGTGGAGTACCGGCAACGTCCTGATGGACGCCGCGATCATCGTCGGTCTGGTTGTCGGGGTGATCTACCTGCTCAAGACGGTGGTGCCCGAGGAACCAGGCTTGTTGAAGATGCGCACGTTCGGCTACGCCAACGCAACCATGTCGCTGACCGCTCCGACTCGGTCGGGCAGCTACCGCGGGGCCAAGTACAACACTCGCCCGGTGAAACACCGTCGCACCGGACGAGTACTCATCGACCTCCGCCCCACCACCTTGCCACCCACTGCACCGGCTCCGGCTCCGGTGAAGGTCGCCGTTGCTGAGACCAGAACCGACGCACCCACTCGTGGGGTCAGTGGTCTGCAGCATCTGTTGGCCACCACCCGTCACTGACCACCCTTCCCCATCTCTCCAGGAGGCTCTCATGCCGATGTCTCACCTTCCCGTGACTGATCTGACCAGGAACCTGGTTCTGACGCGTAGCGGCACGATCTGGGCTACCTGGCGTCTACAAGCGCTCTCCTACGGATACCGCTCCACCAAGGAGAAGTTCCAAATCAAGCGCGCTCATGAGGAGCTGTTCCAGGCCTTCCGCGGCGAAGTGATGATCTCTGCACTCACGGCAACGCTGGATCCCACCTCTGTCGCTGAGCAGATGCTCACCGGCGTGGACTTGGACTCCTCACCAGAGTGGGCTGCTGAGGTCGCCGAGACGCTGGACATGTTGGAGGACGCCCAACCGGGAACCCGCACGTTCTGGCTCTCGGTCCCGTTGAAAGCCGGCGGAGCCGCGGAATGGACTAGGCGGCAGTGGGAGGTCCTCAAACATGAGATCAGCGAACCGTTGGGACTACCGCGAGTAGCTCCAGCACCGAAGGTCATCCGAGATGCACTGCTGAAGGTAGAGAGGATTCACGCCCAAATCCCGGCAAAGTTCAACGCCCGCCCGGCCACCCCGGCCGAACACGTGTGGGCCGCATTGCACCACCAGAACCGTGGCCTGCAGATTGATGAGGTCGTCCCCTCCCCCTCACCGGACGCTGCGATCGTTGATGATGCCTTCGGCCACCGTGGCTACCCGGAACCGTATGTGGAACCAGCCGGGACGGACGAGAACGGACGCAACCTGCCCGTCTACGGGCGTCGGTGGGTGAAGGTGGTTGCGGAGGAAACTCCGTCGTATCAGGTCCTTCAAGCCATCAGTGCGATGCCACAGGGTGGCTTTGAGTTCCCTGGCGGGGAGTGGATGGCCCAGGCCGATGAGATGCCCTTCCCGGTGGATTGGGTGTGGCGGATGAAAGTCGAGTCCGCGGCCAAGGCGAAGGTCGCCAACAAGAAAGCCGAGAACCGCTACCACGCGCAAATGGGTGAGCGCACCGATGATGACCGGATGACCGGGTCGGCCGATGATCTCGACGAGACAGCAGCCAACATTGCTGAGATGCAGAGCCAGCTCAACCGTTCTGCAGCTGAGGTGAAGGTCGCCACCGCGGTGATCTTCGCCGTCGGCGCCTCTACCGCTGATGAGGCCCGGGACAATGGCCGGATCCTCAAGGACGCTTACAAGGAAATGGAAGTGCGCCTGGAAACCCCGCTGGGTCAGCAGCAGGAGATCCTGTGGCAGCAAATGCACATCGGCACCCCCACCGCCCCGATCGTGACCTCTCTGCGCCATCACACCACCGGATGGAACTTAGCCGGCGCGGTTCCCATCACCAACAACGCCCTGGGCGGATCCACCGGGATGCTGCTGGGGTGGAACATCTCCGCCGGGATGCCCTCCCCGGTGCTGTTCGACTTGGAAGCTCAAGTGATGGGTAACCATTCAGCCTGTTTCGCCATCTCAGCGGAATTGGGTGCAGGTAAGACGTTCACTCTCAAGCGCGTCGAAGGCGACACGATCGACCGCGGTGGCCGAGCCGTGGCCATTGACCGCTCCTCCACACGCGAGCTGGCTCAGTACGGGCGCTCCATTACCGATTGCGTCAGTATCGACATCGGAACCCCGGAATACAGCCTGGATCCGCTGCGGATGCTCGGCCCCGTCGAAGGCGCCCCGTATGTGGAATCCCTGGCAGCGATGCTGTTCAACGTCCGCCTCACCGATGACGAAGGTGTGGTGTTGGCCGAAACGCTGCACCCGGAGTACCTGGCTGAGCATGAGGTTGATTCCATGTCGGCCCTGTTGCGGCATCTGCTCTCCAGTGAGGATGACGTGGCCCGCAAGGTGGGTCGGAGCATGCGCGCGATTGACTCGCGCAAGTTCGGCCGGGTGCTCTTCGATGAGGCCCTGCCTACGATGCCGTTGGACTCTCAGGGGCTGGTGTTCTGCACTCATGATCTGGTGTTGCCCACCCCGGAGGAGATCTCCAGCGAACACCTGTTCTCCCAGCTGGGGCCGGACAAGATCTTCGGTCGGGCCCTGTATGCACTCATCGCCAAGCTGGCCCAACGGATCTGCTTCTCCTCGCGGTCGGACCTGGCCGGGTTCTTCGCCCCTGAGGCCCACCACCTCACCTCGAATCAACAGGGCATCGAGATCGTAAACACCTTCATCAAGGAAGGCCGTAAAGCCAAGGCCTTCATGGGGATGGATTCCCATGACCCGGACGAGTTCGGATCCAGTGCGAACCTGATCCCCACCCGGCTGGTGATGCGGCATACGGACAAGGACATGGCTCGTAAGTGCCTGAAGTGGCTGAACCTGGATCCAACCGATGACGAGTTGGCCGAGCGGATCCAGAACTTCGCTCCTCTGGGCTCCGACGGGGTCACGGTGATGGCAGGGCGTGAGGGCGAGGGCCTGATGCTGGATCCGTTCCGCAATGTCGGGATGCTGCAGGTCACCCCACCGGCCCGAAAAGAACGTCAGATCGCTATCAGCTCCACCCCTGAAGAATCCCGTCAGGTCCAGGAGGTCTGAACTCATGCTCTCCGTGTTCCATCGACGGGCTTGGCCCACGGCCCTGGCCCTGATCGGCGCCGTGATGATCAGTGGATTCACCCTGCCCTCCGCCCCTGCCGCCCAGGCCGCTCCCACCCATCCGAGCGCCGTGAACCCGCCGCAACAGGTGGTCCCTGCGGCTAATGATGACTGCATCGTGGGGCCGTCACCGGCTCTGACGGAGAGTGGGGTCAGCGACCAGTTCAACAACGACATCGGACTGATCGACTCCAAACCGATCTGCGGGGAACGCGAAAAGGAGAAGGAGAGCGCACCGGCTAAGTCCCAGGAGGATAAGGACACCGACCGCCGTAAGAAGCATCAGGGATCCTCCGATTCCTCACGAAGCGCTGGTTCTGGTGCGAGTGGTCAGTGTGCCGAGGTGCCCGAACCACCCGAAGATGCCAGCGCTGAAGTACTGGCTGACATCGCCTCACAGAAGAACGCCCAACGCGCCTGCCTCGACGGCGGCGCCTCGTCCTCCGGTTCCAAGGCCAGCTCCGAGACCGGACCGGGGACCGGTGGCCGGCCTGCAGACAGCTCCAGCTCCTCGGACTCGTCTGGTTCTTCCTCCAGCTCCGCCTCATCCTCCTCCTCGGGATCCGATTCCGGCTCCTCTGGTGGCTCAAAGAAGTGCAAAGGCACGGACGTGCCCGACAAGCACGGGATCTGTGCCTCCAGTTTCAGCCGGCTAGCGATCAACCGTGGCGACGTCGGAGATCCGCTGATCATGGCCTCCGGCATGCTGCTAGATCTGGGCTGGTCAGGGGTCTACATGCTCTTCGACGGCGACGTCCACCTGATCGACTGGATCTACGGATTCACCTGGATTGACTGGCTCGCCGACGTCATCAAACCGATCACCGACAACGTCTCCACGTTCCTGAACAAGTTCGGCCTCGCACCCTTCGCTCTCTCCCTCTCCGCCCTGGTCTATGCCGTGCTGTGGTTCCGCGGACACCGCTCCAAAGCCATCTCCGGTCTCTTTGCCGTCGCCCTCGTCGCCTCCATGGCCACGATCTTCACCAACCCCACCGAGAAGTTCCTCGGAGACAACGGCGCGTTCGGGAAGTTCAAAGACGTCGGCAACGAACTCGTCGTCGCCGCCACTACCACCGGAGACGGTGAGTCCTACACACCAGGCGCCGGGGAAGCTTCCAACAACGTCATGCTCGAACACGCCGTGGGACCACAAATGGTCGAGACCATGCTGCGCGGCCCGAACCAGGTCATCAGCTTCGGCAAAGTGTTCAAAGGTAAGTGTGTAGAAAACTACAACGAGGCCTTGCGCGACTCGAAGAACCTCACCACCGATAACAACACCCGCATGGAAGCCCGCGACTGCGACAAGGCTGCTGAGGAGTTCAACAAGGGCAACAACTACTCCCGCTTCGGCACCCTGATCGGCGTCTTCGTCCTCTACGCAGGATTCAGCGTCCTACTTTGGGGCGTCTTCGCCCTATTGCTCTACAACCTCTTCATCACGCTACTGCACATCGTCACCCTGGCTTGGAAGCTCCTCCGCGGCCTCTTCCCCGGGGGCGCACCCACTGACGTCCTCCACAGCCTCATCGCGATCACCCTGAGCCTGTTCATGATCGCTGTCTCGGGCCTCTTCCTCGCCATCGCCCTCATCGCAGCCCAAGCCATGATCACCGGGCTACTGAACTTGGGCACCTGGGTCTACGGGATCATCGGCTGGGCATTTATGACCATGCTCGTCGTCTTCGCCATCATGTGGTTCCGCGCCCACAAAGCCCACCGCCGCCTTGGCGACCGCCTCCGCCAAGCCATGAAGAGCCAAACCCAGGCCAAGGGCCCCAGCCTCCCCCAGCGACTAACCCGTGGAGCCCGCCAAGTCGGCCAATACCGCCAACAACGTCGCATGCTCAACACCATGCGTGAAGGCACCGGAAGGGGCGTCCGTGGCGGCTCCGCCGGCGGCTCCCTGATGCGCCGGGCCATCCGCCGAATCCCCGGACCCATCGGCGCCATCGGCACCGCCGCCACCCTCGTCAAACGAGGCCTCACCCGCAAATCCAAGCCCAACGCTCAAGCCCCTCAGACAACCGCAGCACCCCAACCCCAGGCCGGCTCCAAAACCAGTACCGGTTCCCGATACAGCACGAGCGACACCACCGGCGTCGAACTCGACCCCAACACCACCACCTCCGACACAGAGCCCGACACCACAGACACCGACCCAACACCAGAACCAGAACACACCAGCCCCCAAACCCAACGCACCCGCAGCCTCAAGGGCTCCCTCACCACCATCGCCAAACGCAACCCCACCGCTGCCGTCATGATCAAAGCCGGCTCCAGCCTCCGCGACGCTAACAACACCCCCGGCACCCGCCGCCAACGCGCCGCCGCCATCGCCGCCCAAGCCAAAACCGAAGCCAAGCGTTGGAAGGACCCCATCCAACGCAGCCACGCCAAAACCGACGCCATGCGCGAACACCTCAACACAGTCGCAGCCAAACAAGAGCACAAGGCAGCCCACAAGGCCCGCAAGACCGCAGAACGCCAGCGCCACCAGGACGAGAAAGCCCAAGTACGCACGAAGAAAGACCAAGCCCGCCAAGTCGCCAACGAATTTGCCACCAACCGAGCCAACCTCCCCGCCTACGACCCCACCCACGAACAACAAGCCAAAGCCGCCAGAGAACGCATCAACACCCTCACCGGCGCAGAAAAACGCCAAGCCATCTACGAACAACGCCTCGCCGAAGCCGAATACCGCCAACAACGACTCGAACAAGCCAAAACCCAAGCCGAAAACACCGTCGCAACTAAACACACCACCACCGAACCCGTGAGGCGACCATGACCACCCAAGCCGAAGAAACCCAGCGCTCACCGCTGATCTGGCTCATCGGAGGCACCTTAGGCGTGGTCGTGATGGGGTTGGTGTCGGCGCTAGCGTTGCCGATGTTTTTCGTGGTGCTGGCCGGCGGGAAATCCGATACGGAGGACGGATGCGCTGTTCCTGGGTCGGGGACGAGCCAGATCGAGGATGCCTCGGTTCAGGCCCCTTATACCGGTGAGTGGATCAACCCGACTGTGGGTGAGGAGA
>JBQDZM010000026.1:20522-37851 GCA_052108535.1 Galactobacter sp.
TCGGTTCAGGCCCCTTATACCGGTGAGTGGATCAACCCGACTGTGGGTGAGGAGACGTCGTCGTATGGGATGCGCGTCAACCCGGTCACCGGGGTCTATGAGGGCCATTCCGGGACGGACATCGGTGCGCCTGCCAAAGCTGAGATCCATGCAGCCGGTTCGGGCAAGGTCACGATCGCGGGTAAGTCCTCTGGTGGTAACTCCGGGTACATGGTGGCCATTGACCATGGTGGTGGGGTGCAGTCGCGTTACGTTCATTCCTTCCCCGAGGACATCAAGGTCAAGGTGGGGCAGGAGGTCAAGGTCGGTGAGGTCGTCGCGTTGGTGGGGATGTCTGGTAACGCCACCGGGTATCACTTGCACTTCGAGATCCGGATCAATGGCACCCCGACGGATCCGAAGGCTTGGATGAAGGAGAAGGGTGTGACGACCGGTGTCGGCCCGAACAAGACCAAGCAGAAGGTCGAGGCCAAGGACCGTGACGATGAGAAGGATGCTCCGTCGACGGCAGCTGAGGAACCTGATGAGGAGAAGGACTCCGATGAGAAAGTCGAGAAGGTTTCCTCCACCCAGGCTCGGTCCTACAAGTCCAGTGAGGGGGAAGTCTTCACCCCGAACGCGAAACAGTGGAAGAACATCCAGACCGTGCTGAAGACAGTGGATGAGTCTGGGATGGGTAAGCGCGCGGCGATCATCACGATGGAAACCGTCCTCGTGGAATCTAAGGGACGCAACTACGCCAACGTCAACGTGCCGGCCTCCATGAACCTCCCTCATGAGGCTGTGGGTGAAGACCACGACTCGGTAGGGCTTTTCCAGCAGCGCCCCTCCATGGGGTGGGGTGAGCCGAAACAGCTACTGGATCCGGTCTATGCCACCAACAAGTTCCTCTCCACTCTGGCCAAGGTCCCCAACTGGGAGAACCGGCGCTTCGGTGACGCAGCCCAGGCCGTACAGATCTCTGGCGTCCCGGATGCCTATGACAAATGGGAGTCCGCGGCGACGGCCATCGTCAACGACAAGGACTCCAACTACGACTACGACTCCACCGGCAGCATCGGGTCGACCGGGTGCTCTCCGACCGGACCGGTGGATACTTCCAGTCAGGATGGAAAACCGCAGCAACCTGCGGATTCGGCCACTGGAAACGACGATCAAAGCGGGTTGGAATCCACCCCGGATAACACTCGTCGCCGCATCATCAACGCGGCCAAAGCCAACCTGGACACCCCGTACAAGGCAGGTGGTCGCACCACCCAAGGATGGGACAGCAACGGGATGATCTACTGGACAACCAACCATGTCGGTCTCAAGGGGATCCCCTACGTCGACGCCTACTCCACCGCCACGAAAACTGAGACGCCATCTGGCGGAGATCTCCTCTACTGCGGCAAACGGCCCGACGGGACCTACACCTCCGCTGGGATCCATTCGGGCAACGATGACACCTACTACACCGTCATCGACTCCAAAGGCACGATCGAGGCCCCCATCCCCTCCAGCTGCGAGGCCTACACCCTGTTCAGGAGCCAGTCATGACGGCCCCGCGCAAGAAATCCCGGGCCTTGACCGCCGTACTCATCCTCGCGGCCCTGATCGGTCTGATCACCTGGCTTACGCTGCGCTCTGACACTGAACCCGCCCCCCAAAAAAACGGCACCGAACATGCCATGCAGGCAGGCCCCACGATCTCGACCGCCGAAGGGCAACCCTCCGACGATCAAGCCGAAGCGGCCTCCTCTGGCAGTGCAGTTGATACCGCCGAGGCGTTCGTCGCTGCATATTCATCCATCAGCTCCGATGACCCGGAACCCACAACGTGGGTCACCCGGGCCATCACGCACACCACCACCGACTACGCAGACGAACTCACCAAGTCTTTCTCCGGCGGCGGCGGTGAACAATGGCGGCAGATGCAAGAAAACCATCAGTACCGCCAAGCCACCGACATCACGATCACAGCCTTCCCCAACGACCCTGACACCTACATGGCCGAATACACCCAAGAAACCGTCGAAGACGATCAGGTCATCGCCAGCTCAGACCAGATCAAGATCCTCACGTTGACCAACACCGATGCTGGTTGGAAGGTCGCGGAAATGACCCAACTCGGAGACCAACCCAACCGTGGCCCCGTCGCCCCCAGCGACATGGGAGAGGACATCGAGAAGCACCTCGACAACCACCATCACGACCACGATGAGCATGAAGACCACGACCACTGAGGTACATCCCTAAGGGAACCCAGCGAGAAGGGGCCTGCGAACTGATTCTCTGATCAGTTCACAGGCCCCTTCTCCGTCACGTCAAACCCTGCTGCCCGACTCCTCGGTCTGGACACGAAAGTGAGATCGGGACATGTTATTTGGGACCCCACTACCCGACCGGAAATCCATCTCCAAAGCCCTCGATAAGGTGGTGGAAGGCTCATCCCCTGAGCTGCGACTTCGTCGGTCTCAAGACCTGAGCCTAGCACCCCTTGTCAAGAGGGTACAAGCGTTCCGCAAGTGTTACCCACGCCCAACCATGCCCAACCCAAGCGTTAAACACCAACCACCCCGCGCTCGCCGTCTGATTCAAGAGGTTTTGGGGACATACCGCAACAGGTAGTAAAGGGTTACACACCCAACTCCGGCAGGCCGTTCACGATCTGCTGCGTGCGCAGCGACAGGCCCACGACCTGGCCGATGAGGTCGATGATGTAGCGGGGCTGCTCGTGCTCGCGGGGCCAGTCGTTGGGGTCGTTCTTGATGCCCGACTTCTTGTCCGTCTTCACCTGGTAGCGCTCCACTAACCAGTCCACGCCAGAGCGGGAACCGAGCATGTACTCCTGCGCTTCCAACGGCAGGCCGGTGAGGGTGATCCACTGGTTGTATTTCAGCGTGGTCTTGTCCCAGTTGCCGGACTTGCCGCCGTACTTCATCTTCGTCACAGCGAAGCGCTCGTACTCATCCGTCGGCGCGCCAGGCAAAACGGTCTCGGAAAGTGGGTACGGCTCCATGTCTTCGTAGCCGATGTGCAGGGCGGAGAGTTCTCGCCCCGCAGCCACGAACGCGGCAAAGTTGTCCCGGCCCTCCACCCTGGGGATGCGCGGCAGCTGCTTCTTCAGGTCCGAGGCGTAGCGCTGCCGGTACTCGGTGCTGTGCAGCAGCGCGTAGACGTAGAAGAACACGTCATCCTTGCTCACATCCTGCCCATAGGTTGCTTGGTAATCGTGCAGCGCCCAGTCGGTGATGTTGTCCACGCGTGCGTACCCGTCGGGCCCATCGGCCCCATCGTCAGTGCCCGACGACGCGAACAACGTCCCAGCCTCGGAATCCTCCTTCTTGGTGTAGGAGTAGCGGGCGAAGAACTTGCCGCCCTTCCCATACATATCGAGGCAGGGCAGTAAATCAGTCATCAGCACAGCGGGGATCGACTCGGCGTGTGTGCCGTTGATGTAGAACCCGATGTTCTTTGCGTCCGGTGTCGGGAAGAATCCGGGAAGCTGATACACACGCTCGTTAGCTTGCCGATCGAAGTAGACGGCCTGTTTCTGGAATGGTCGATAGACAGAGTCACGGAAGCCTGCAGCGTTGATGCTGTAGGTAGTTCCTCGTTCCATGCGCTGAAAATCCGTTGCGTTCCAACTCATCTTGGTGGAGTCGAGGTCCACGAAGTTTTTAACGTCAGACGGTGAACCCTCGGAAGCGTGGCGGGAGACTTCTGCGTTGTAGAACTCGATCATCCGTTCCACGTTGCGCTGGACTGCCGGTCGGGAGGAGTTGTAGACCCAGGCATCCCGGTTCGTCTTCAATCCGCCAGACTGGGTCGCGAAGATGGTCTTGGTCTCGTTCTTGTCCTTGCTGGCGATGGGTGTGTAGGTCTCGTAGTTTTCGTCGCGTTGGTTGATCCAGTCGCCGGCCTCATTCGGGGTGATGGCGTCCCAGTCGAGTGTGTTGAGGGTGGCGTTGGCGACGTGGTCGAGTTTGGTGTCGCGGTCGAGGTAGTCGCCGATGTCTTTGTAGTGCAGCGTGCACTGGTCCACGGGGCCGGGTTTCTTGATGAGCAGAAGGATCGCCACCGTGGTCTTGGACCCTTCGCCGAAGACGTTGTCCTTCTCCTTGCGGCGCATCTCCCCCGAGGACCGTGCGTTGCCGCGGAGGTTGTAGACGTAGATGTCGTGGAATTCGTCGGTGAGGGTTTTGCGGAAGCCGTCTGCGGTGTTGCCGTCGATGTAGCCGCCGTTGGAGACGTAGCAGACCACGCCTCCCTGGTCTTGGGTGAGGACGCGGTTGGAGGCCCAGCGGATGGCGCGGATGTAGGAGTCGTAGAGGGAGTTCTTGTTGGTGGCCGTGGACCGGGCAGCGTAGGTGTCGCGGATAGAGGCGTCCAGGGTGGGGTAGGCCAGGTTGGCGTTGTTGTCGTTGCCGGAGGTCTGGCCCACGGAGTAGGGCGGGTTACCCACGATCACACGGATGTCGAGGGCGTTCTGTTCCACGACGCGTTCGTTGTTGTTGGTGAAGACAGCCTCATCGAGAGTGTCGCCGTCCTCGGTCATCTGGAACGTGTCGGTGAGGACGATGCCGTTGAAGGACTCGTATCCGATGTCGCTGCCCAATACGTCGTCTGGGACCGAGGGCTCCCCCGCTTGTGCGCGGCGGGCGCGTTCGGCTTCGATCTGTAGGCCATGGAAGGTGGCCTCGATATTGATCGCGGCAATGTAGTAGGCCATCAAGAGGATCTCGTTGGCGTGCAGCTCGGAGGCGTACTTACGCGCCAGGTCCTGTGGCTTGATGAGTCCGGACTGCAGCAGGCGTGCCGTGAAGGTACCCGTGCCCGAAAAAGGGTCCAAAACGTGCACACCTTCATCGCTGATGCCGACTCCGAAGTGTTCGGTCAGGGCGTCGTTGACGGCGCGGAGGATGAAGTCCACCACCGGCAACGGTGTGTAGACGATGCCCAGGGATTCGGCGGTCTTGGGGAAGGCGAGTTTGAAGAAGCGCTCGTAGAGCTCGGTGATGATCTTCTGCTTGCCTTCGGCGTTCTCGATCCCCTCGGCGCGGATCCGCACGGAGCGGTAGAACTCCTCCAACGAGCCGGTCTCGGAGTCCAGGTTGTAGGAGTCCAGGACAGTGAGCATGGAGTCCATGACCTGGGAGACCGGGTTGTGCCGGGAGAACTGGTAGTCCTCGAAGAGGGCATCGAAGACAGGCTTGGCGATCAGGTGCTGCACCAACATGTCCACCGCGTCGGACTCGGAGATGCCGTCGTTGAGGTTGCCGCGCAAGCCCTCCAGGAAGCCGGCGAACTCCTGTCCCGGACGGGGGTCGTCTCCGGTGAGGATGGCGTTGATGCGGGTCACTTGACGATCGGCAATGTCCTTGACGTCGGTGGCCCAATCCTCCCAATAGCGTTTGTCGCCGACCTTCTTCACCATGCGGGCGAAGATCGCGTCCTCCCATTCCTTGGCACGGGCCAAGGAGAAGAGGGAATCTTGGAAGCCGGAAGCGCTAGTGGGGTCCTCGGCGGAGGTGTTCCCCTTGCCACCTACGCCGATGACGTCGATGGTCTTGTTCGAGGCCCGGTCCACGTCCAGCTTGTTGATCATGGCCTCGAAGCGATCATCGTGCGCGCGCAACGCCTGCAGCACGTCCCAGATGACCTTGTACTTCTTGTTGTCGTTCAGTGCGGTCTCTGGATCCTGGCCGCTGGGTACGGCGATGGGCAGGATGATGTAGCCGTATTCCTTGTTGGTGGTCGCGGATTTCCGCATCACGCGGCCCACGGCCTGCACCACATCCACCTGCGAGTTCCGCGGGTTCAGGAAGAGGACGGCGTCCAAGCTGGGGACGTCCACGCCTTCGGTGAGGCACTTGGCGTTAGTGAGGATGCGGCAGGTTTCCGCACCCTCCTCCGTAGTGGGGACCGTCTCCTGCAGCCAGCGCAGCTTCTTCCCGCGTTCGGCGACCGAGAACGTGCCATCCACGTGCTCGGCCTGCATCCGCAGCTGGGCCGCGCCGGAACCCGACACGGACGGCCGGTGGGTGGACGGCGTGAGCCAGCCCGCGTCGTCGGGCATGGAACCCGCGTCGCTACCACTGTCGGTGCCGTTGACGCTGAGTTCGGTGCTGACGCGCTCGAACTGCGCGGCCAGGGCCCGGGACTCCTTGATGTTGCGGGTGAACGCGACCGCCCGGTGCATGGGTGCGGTGTCCGTGACCGAGAGCCGTTCACCGTTGACGCCGCGCTTGGACAGCCCGTTCCAGCAGCCCACGATGCGGGCCACGTCGTCTAAGTTCATGTCCCCGTCCTCGGCCAGCAGGGACTGGAAGCTGGTGGCGATGGAGGACTCGTCCACGGCCAGGATCAGGACCTTGTAGTCGGCCAGATGTCCCTGGTCTACGGCCTTCCCGAAGCCCAAGTGGTGGAACTCTGGCCCGTAGATGTCCTCGTTGTCCATGGAGGCGAGCACCGTGCCGGATTGGTCGGCCTTGGCTTTGGAGTCCTCACCAAAGATCCGCGGCGTCGCCGTCATGTAGAGGCGCTTGGTCGCCTGGATGACGGTGTTGTCGTGGACCTTGACGAAGTTGGACTCATCCACCCCTGCGATGGTGGCGCCGGTGGTGCGGTGGGCCTCGTCGCAGACGATCAGGTCAAAGTCGGGAAGAGCTCTCTCTCCGCTTACGTTTCGATGCTGGGCCGCGGCGATGACGTCGATGGACTGATACGTGGAGAAGACCACGTTGATGGTCTTGGCCTCGTCTGTGCTGGCGGCATGGCCCTGGTTGGCAAGGTGGAAGCGCTGAACCAACTTGTCCGCGTCCGTGGTGGCAGGGAAGCCCAGCTCGTGGGCGCGCATGTCCTCGTTAGCGCTCTTGCGGCCCACCGAGGTGTCGGAACAGACGGCGAACGGACGGATGGTGCTCTCAGCCTGGGCTGTCCACTCGTTCAGGGTCTGCTGAAGCAAAGCGATGGACGGGACCAGGAAGAGGACCGTGCCGCCGTGTGGCACAAGATCTTCCATGAGGCGTAGTGAGGTGAAGGTTTTGCCCGTGCCGCAGGCCATGATGAGCTTGCCGCGGTCGTGGAGTTCGAAACCCTGTTTGACCGCCTCGATGGCCTCACGCTGATAGCCGCGCGGGTGCTTGTGCTGAGCCTTGGCTAGGTCATCCGGCTTATCGAAATCGAAAAGCGACCAGTCGATTGACGAGTCCTCGAAGCCGTCCAGGCCGAAGAGCTGCGTCTCCTTGGTCTGGGTCTTCAGAGCAGCGTCCAGGTTCGGTGAGATGCCGCCAGCAGTATGAACGATCAGCCCCTGGGAGAAGTCCTTGGTGCCCAGCTGGGTGAAGAAGGAATCCACGGCCGACTTCTGAAGCGGGCGGGACGGGTCGTAGAACTTCGCCTGAATCGCCGTGAGCTCACCGGTCGCCCGATCCTGTGCCACGAGATCCACACCGGTGTCCCTGCCTGTGCGGCCGGGCCACTCGTCCCAGAGCCACACGTTGGAGAACTCTTCGGCGAACTTCGGATCCAGCTGAAGGAAGCGCTTGAGCATTCGCTCGAACTTGACGCCCTTATCGTGTTCATTCGCGTTTCCGTAATACAAGCCGTCGAGGACTTCCGCGAAAGAGGTGTGAGTGTTCTCGGCTTCCGCTCGATCTGCACGTCGACGGGAAGAGTGAACAGGTGCGGATGACATGCGCTCATCTTCGCACGCAATCGGGGGACATACCGCCACGGCGCTACTGCACTTCGTGATTTCCTGCCTGCTGCATCATTGCTGCTGTCAGGGCGAATGGGTCCGAGAACAGTCGGGGACAAATGGGGTGTTGCTGAGGCTTATTCAGGCTATGAAGGCTCTGAACTTGGATGCTCAGCGCGAGCAGCTTGATGCGCTGCCTCGCCGTTCGTACTCTCCTGCGCTTGTGCCGTTGGTGTTTACCGGGGTGGCTGGGATCGGGGTGGTTGCCGTGTACATGTCCCAAGGCCCGGGCAAAGCCTGGTGGTTGGGTTCCATTGCCGCAGTGGTCCTGACGGTGTGGGTGGTGTTGTTGGTCCGCCGGTATCTGCGTAACCGGCTGGTCGATGACCTGATCACGAATCTGGCGCGGGAGTTGGGGTGGGCGAAGCCGGGACGTTTGATTCTGCAATGTTCCCGGTGGAAGGGGTTCTTCCGCGGGTATCCCTCGAAGATCCTGGCCCGACATACTGCCAAGGAAATCCCCGACGACCTGGCCTGGCACCTGAAGCTGAAGACGGAAATCCGTCGGTTTCTCCCGGATGTGTCAATCTCCATCAACGCCCATCCGCGTAAGCATCTGCTGTTGGTCATCCGTTGCGTCGCGCAGGCTCCAACCAGTGCCGATGAGGAGGAGACGGACACTCAGGTGCAGAACGTTGCAGAGATTGTCGGTGCCCTCTTCGGTGAGGATGCAAGGGTTCAGATGGATCAGAACCCGGAGACGATGGCCCCGGTCAAGATCGAGGTGACGCATTCCAAGGGCAATGAGATGGCTCTGGTGTCGAGGCGGTCCCGTGTGGAGCGGGTGGTGGCAGCCCGGTTGCCGGGTGAATGGCGACCGAAGTGGGATCTGGTCAACGCCACGGTCACGTTCAGTCAGCGCGCACCGCTGCCCACACTGGTGACTCCCGGTGCCGAACATCAGCCTCGGGTGCAGTCTCACGCTGACTACATGGAGCTGCTGGTCCCGTTCGGGGAGACCGAGAACGGTGAAGTGGTGGGGTGGCGGCCAAAGAATCAGCCGCACATGCTCGTGGTGGGGCCCACCGGGGCTGGTAAGACCACGATCGAACACCAGGTCATTGAGCGCCTGGCGCAGGCCGGCTGTCGGATCTGGCTCTGTGACGGTAAGCGGGTGGAGTTCATGGGATTCCGCAACTGGCCCAACGTCGAGCTCATCGCGGCGAAGACCGAGCACAAGGCCTTCATGGTTAGGGCGTTCTACGAGGAAATGAATCGCCGCTACGACCTGATCGAATCCGGTCAGGTGCGCATCTCGGATCTGGAACCGATCTTCATGGTCGTCGACGAGGCCGCGACCCTCGTGACGCAGGTGAACATGTGGTTCGCCGAGATAAAACCTAAGGGCGCCCGGTCTTCGAAGTCCCCGCTGATGGACTACATGGGCGACGTTGCCCGCCTGGGCCGTACCGCCAAGATGCACATGCTCGTCGGTCTGCAGCGCCCCGACGTGCGTTTCCTCGACGGTGAAATGCGAGACAACTTCGCCTGCCGCGCTTCGGCCGGCAAGCTCGGAGCAGACGGAGCCCAGATGATGTGGGACAACCCCCGCACCGGTGCCGCGGCTAGCCCCGTCCCGGGCCGAGGCTGGGCGATGACCTCTGATGGTCGCATCGTCGAAACCCAGTTCTCCTACGCGCCCAATCCTGATCCCTCCCGTGACGAGTACGAACCCGCCAAGGTCGCAGCAGTCATGCCCTCGGAGACCATCTACACCGCACAGCACATCGAAGTCCTCGACCCGGACCCCGTCGACCTCGACGGAGAGCCGGTGCTCTATGACTTCAACGACTACATGGGTGTGAAGATCCTCGATGGCCCCGACCCCAACTGGGGCACCCCCAACGACGTCACCACCACCGAACCCGACCCGAATCCGGAACCTGAGGAGCCCACTATGCCCACCACCGACACCATCGAGAACGCAGAGGCGACCAGCGACGAGGAGCCCAACGTCCTCGATCCGGCAGCCGACACCCACGACACCCAAGTCCTGCAACTGGACCCTGTCCGTCTCACCCCAGGCGACCTCGCCCTCGTCGACGAAGCCCTGGACCTCTGGGCTGTCATCGACAACGTCCACGCCGAAGACACTGGCGTCGTCCTGGACTACCGCATGTACGACACCGGCGAACCCGAATCCATGACCGTCGACGACTCCGACACCATCCCCACCCGCCGCCCCCTCCCCACCGACGAGAACTCCTAAACCGGAAAGGACCTACCCTCATGGCCTACACCACTACTGAAGACGACACCTGGGACTGGTTCTGGCTACTGATCGTCGGCCTGTTCGTCTTACCCTTCAGCGTCATCTCCTCCACCGTGCGCAGCTGGCTCGTGGACCACCACATCCTCGTCCCCGCCAACGACGCCATCGTCGCCATCCACGCCTGGAACATCGGCCTGGACTGGCCACGCCTGCTGCTGGTTGCGTTCGTGTTCCTCACCGCGATTGCACTCACCGCCGCCGCAGTACGCCACCGCCGCGCCCGGGGTCTCACCCAATGAGCCACGGTGCCCGGGTTATCCACACCGCTGGAATCCGTACCCACCAATCGACCACACTAGAAACCAAACTCTGTCACCCAACCACCGGAGCAACCATGCGACACCCCCTCACCCTCACCGCCGCGACCGCCTGCGCCGCCGCACTGCTCCTGACCGGTTGCACCAACACAGACGAGGACAAAGACCCCAACAACAGCGTCCAAAGCCCCGTCCACTCCGCCCCTGCCGGCTCCTCCGCGCCGACTGAGGAAAAGACCCCCAGCGCCGATGCCTCAACCTCAGCCAAACCCAGCAACTCAGCCGGCAACAACGAAGACGCGAACCCAGCCAACATCATCTGGGGATCCAAACAGCGCATCATCCCCAAAACCGGCCCCATCAAACTCCCCGCCCCCAAAACCTCCGATGCCGCCCTGGAAACCACTTTCCAAATCGTCCAGCGATACTCAAACGACTCCCAAACCATTCGGAACTCAGGTTCTACAGACATCAGCCGAGCGGAGCCCTACGTCACAGGCCGTCTCCTCGAACAGATCAAACTCGAAGCCAAAGAGTTCAAGAAACGGGAGATCCGCTCTACGGGAGATGTGAAGCTAGAACGCATCCTCGGCCAGCAAGACTCATACGCTGGCACTGGGAAGGTCGTCGGCAAGGACGGCAAGAGCATCGCCACCAAATACTCCTCCGTCACCCTCAACCTCTGCGTCGACAATTCCGCAGTCAAAGTCACTGGAGATGTTGAGACGCCCAGTGAGACCAGGCGTGTTTTCACCGCGAAGAGTCAATACATCCCGACGACCAAGACGTGGACGCTGAGCGAGTACAGGCCTGCCGAGAATGGTGCAACATGCTGAAACGACCAGTCACCTACCTCACCACCGCTGCACTCACCATCACCGCGCTCGCCGCAGGCACAACACCAGCCAACGCCGCACCAGCACCCGCCGCAGGCGGGGCCTCGTGCGTTGACATCATTTGTGGTGTCTGGGCTGACGCACCCGCTACCGGCGCGTCAGACGGTCACAGCTCCTCTGGCGGCGCAGTGAGCGCCGCAAAGCCCGCCTCGGACAACAAAGGAAAGGGCAAAAGTAAGGGGTCCCGGACTCCTGGGCCCTTCGAGTGCCGCGACAGCGACAGCAAAAAAGACTGCGCGAATCGCAAAGCCTCCAAAGTCTCCTACGACGCGACAGTCGGTTGTTCGTGGAGACTGCAATCGCCGCAAGATGCTCCTCCGGCGGGTAAATCTGCAACGGAGGGTGCTTGGTATGAGTGTGTGCCGCCAACCTTCGGTGCAATCAGAGAGGGCGGCGGTGAGGTGGGTAGTGTCATTCGTACTGAGTGGAGGTCTACTCCTCCTCGTGGGGTGACGAAGATCAGTCCTGGGCAGGCAGCGAAGCGTGTGGTTGAGAGCATGCAGTTCGAGCCGGTGGACATCGGTGTCAGCCCGGAGGTTCTCGGTGCTGACAAGTGGTACGTGGGGATGCCGATGTGGCTCTGGGCCAAGAACAAGGGCCAAGCCAATGTCACCGGTCCTATGACCAAGTCCGCTTCCGAAGGGGGTGTGAGCGTGAGGGCCACGGCCAAACTGGCCTCGATCACGTACAGGATGGGTGATGGCGGCAAGGTCATCTGTACCGGTGGCGGGACGCCCTACACCGCATCGAAGGGGAAGCAGCCCTCCCCAACTTGCGATTACCGGTACTCGAAGATGAGCCCCAACGAGGGCCAGGGAACCTACGAGATCACGGCGACCTCGAAGTGGAACGTGTCCTGGACTGCAGATGGCCAGTCTGGACAGATGCCCATGCAGGTTTCCTCGACAACCTCTGTGCGCGTAGGTGAGATCCAGACCCTGAACGTCCCCTCCCACTGACCCTCCTCCTGCCTTACCTTCGGCGGTCGCAACCACTGCGTGGTTGCGACCGCCGAACACGTTTGGGGACAAATTGGCCAAGGAAGGGCTTGTTCTAGGTGAGAGCACTTCACCAACCCGGAGGTCAGGGATGTGCAGGGATCACAGGCGCTGCCCGTTCAACACGTACAAACGCCGCAATCACAACGACAAACGACGCATGAACCGACGGATCCAAGCCCAACTTGATGAGTGGGAACCCCTGCAGCAGGGTCTGCCGACTAACGTCGGTGCTCTACCGATCGACCAGCGAAAACAGATCGCAGCTGAACACGGAGCGCCGCCCTGGGTCTTCCACCCCGACCCTGACGTCACTGTCGGGCAAGCAAGAAAAATAGCCCGGGCACGCCTGCTCAACGACGTCCATGATGAAGTCCCAGGGACGCTCCAGGACCCGGACGCGGTCGCGGTCGCAGGGAGCCTGCCAAACTCCAAGCGTCCTGCGACACAGCCTGATGCCGTGTCAGGTGTAGGAGGTCTCCCCCCAACACCGCCACCACCGGGGCGACCGAGTCCGTTCCCAGCCGACTCATCCAGTTCCTCAGAGTCTGCCTCGAACCACAACGAGAAGGCCGCGCCACCTTCACTAGACACGACACCACCGGCGGAAGGTGTTCCACGCCGAGGGCTCTCTCATGAACAACTGAACAAGATCACGACTGCGAAGGATCTCGACCAATCACATAAGGACCAAGTGGCTTTCCTGGTCTCCGGTGCAAGAGCTGACTCACCGATCGACCAGAAGCTCGCCGACGCGAAGTTTGGAACCGAACTTGACTTGGAAGACCAAGGCCACGCCAATACGACCCGTCGGTTCCCCATCGAGGGCGGCGAGGTCTACTTCAAATCCTTCAAAGCCGAAAACACGGCCCTTGCTGCACGTCTTGGGTTCCCGAATAGACAGCAACCCATCCATGAAGTCGCCGCGTGGCAGATGGCCCAAGACCTCGGCCCCGAATACACACGCATCGTGGCACCCTGCGCGATGGTCGAGCACGAGGGCCAGTGGGGATCCGCCTCGTGGGGAGCTGTCGGAAACGTCTGGAGGGACACCCCTATCCGGGCCCGCAGATCTGCGGTGAAGGATCCCGCGTTCCAACAACAGATGGTCGATGCGGCGTTCTTCGACACTCTCCTCGGAAACCGTGACCGCCACAAGGGCAACTACCTCGCTGATCACCGCGGGCTCCAACTCATCGACCATGGTTTCGCCTTCAACGCCGTTCATGAGCCCCAAGGGTCTGAGTTCGTCAGGACGCGATGGGCACTTGGCCGCCTTGCCTTGACTGATCGAGAGAAACAGGTTCTCGACCGAGTCCTCGACACCAAGAATCCTCCAGAGGTTCTCCGTGCCCTGGAGAAGCCGCGGGCTGAGGCACTGCTGGCCCGGGCTAAGAAGATGCGCAGCTCGGGGATGGTCCTCAGCCCGCCGAAATGAGCCCTCGGCACAACACCCAACAAGTGCTAATCTGACATTAGCCATCTAGGAGGAAACCATGATCCGCACCATCCTCAAGTCCATCACCCCCGGCATCGCAGAACCCCAACTGGCCGGCTACATCAACCTCGACGACGACAACCAGCTCATCCTCTCCCCCGAAGACGGCTTCGACTTCGATTGGATCCCCGACGAGGTTGGGCTAACCCTGGCTGAAGGAAACCGCGTCACAGCCCAAAGCGACCTCGTCCGTTGGGTACGCCTCCTACCAGCCATGCTGCGCAACTACACGCTCTACGCAGCCACCACTGAAGACACCCACCCCGGCGAGCCCATCATTTGGAACCAGCCAACAGCAGAAACCCCCACAAATACCGCGGAAGAACGTCAGCTCTCGGCCGATGAGTTCCGAGAGCGCTTCGAGCGGATGAACACCCCCGAAGCGCGCCGCCACCATCTATATGGCTCGACCGATGCTGAGGAGGCGTGAACCATGAGTACACCCACCACCGAACTGGTCTGGCCCCAAGACTTCGGGAGCATCTGTCACCAGGACGTCACGCTGCTCGATGAGGAGACCCTCCAGCTGGCCACTCACGTCTACGGCACGACGTGGACTTCCCCAGACGCCGACCACCTCATCATCCTCACCTACCGAGAAGGCATCCCCACCGACACCTCAAGTGGGATCCATAGCTGCAGCGACATCACCACCCCGGTGCCACACGGCCTTCACTCCGTCGAGGTAGAGAAACCGCTCCTCGCCTTCACCAACCACGCCGAAGACGCCACTTCACTCCTGGAACAGCTCTACTCAGAGCTCGAAGATGAATACGAGTTCGGAGGCCTCGGTGCCTGTCGTGATCTCTTGAGTCGCCGGTAACGCAGTTTCTGAAACAGACACAGATTCGTAGCAACACGCCGCCCCCCTTCGCTACGAATCGTGCACCAACCGAGCAAGATGTATCAGGTACACCGACCGCGAGGAGGACATATGGCGCAGCCATACAAGGGCAATAGGCGGTGCGTTAACGTTCGCGTCCCCGCTGAAGTTCACGCTCAGCTCCAAGAGATCAAGGATGCGACTGGCGTCGGGCTCAGTGAACAGCTCAACGATCTCGTCACTCGCTACGCGGCGGAAACTGTGGAGCAGATCCGTAGTGGTCACCCTTCCGAACTCTTCGACAGGGGGGAACTGCAGAAGAGCGCTTAGACAAGAGAAGAGGCCCCGCCCAGGCGGGGCCTCTACAGAGTCTCGAACCAATCCGTCGCTACGTTTGGCGACTGTTCCGACGGATGGTTCCACAAGTACCAATGCGAAAGGGGCACTCGTATGCTCATGACCAATAAGGCCTTGATGTGTCCAGTGTAGGACAAGACGCAACTCAGGTGCGAACCAATTTTCCCGTGTCTCCAGACACGTGCGCCCAAAGCGTGCCCAGATTCAACGCGACAACCGATCTCGCGGAACACCAGTGGACACTGTTTGCGCCGAGGTTGGCTGGTCAGCCGGTGTTCCGGTGGATGAACGCCGCGGGCAACTATCTGCGTTCGTCTGAGCGTGATCTCACGTGTGGGCTGCCTGCCCGCCCTGCTGCTGTACGGATCTATGACGAGGCTGGGACCTGCTCGGCGCTGTTCTTGGACTTCGACTCCGGCAAGGTCCCGGCGGCGAGACTGCAGGCCGATCTGACCCGGATCCGGGTGGCACTGCTCGTTGCTGGTGTGGGGTTCTTCGAGGACGCGTCCATCTCTGGTGGCCACCACATCTACGTGCCGCTGGCCGAGCGCATGTCTTGCGCCGTTGCTCGGGCCTGGGTTGAGCGTGTTGCCGCTTCTCTGGAGTCCTTAGATCCCTCTCCCCACCGTTCGGTGGAGTCCGGGTGTATTCGTGTGCCGGGTTCGCGTCACCGGGCTGGTGGTTTCCAGCAGCTGATCACCCCGATGGAGCAGGCGCTGCGTGTCTTCGATGCGCCGGCCGGGCTGCACAGCTTGGATGCGATCCTGGAGACCTTCCCTGTGCAGGGGGGACATACCGCCACCGAGACTACCGAGGCCGCGTCGGCCGGCCGACGTGCTGTGCGTGCGGATCTGATGGCTCTGATGCTCGATGGCACGCTGCCGGCCCGCTATCCCTCCCCCTCGGAAGGCCGTATGGCCGCGGTGTGCTCTCTCGTCTCCTCAGGGTGGAGCACCCAGGACATCTACACGGAGATGACTTCCGGGACCTTCCAGGGCCTCGGTGCTCTCTACTCTCGCTACTCCCCTACTCAGGCACAGTCCACGTTCCAGCGTGAGTACGCCAAAGCAGTCCAGTTCACGACCACCACAAAGGTCTCCATTCACAGCAAGGAGAAGCATGGCGCTATATGCGACATGAACCAAGCTTCTACCTCACAGGGGGGAGCCTCCACACGCTGGGATGAACACGGATTCCTGCGCAAACACCGGGCAACGCTGGACATCTACGATCAACGCCTACGCGTCTCACTGCCACCACGACAGGTCCCAGGAGCACAGATGCTTCTTCGAGCTTTCCTGGCCTTCGGACACATGACCGACAGTCGGGACTTGGCTATCGGGACCCGCAACCTCGGCCTGGCCACCGGCATGTCCTACCAGAGCGTGGCCCGACTCCTCCAGCAGATCCGTGCCATCCCTGGCAGCCCTATCCAACGCCTCTACACAGGATCCGGTCTCGAAGCCGACACCTACCGCATCGTCCTGGACCCGGACCTAGAACCACTGGCAGAACGCCGAGGACTCCCCCGCGGCAAGGTCCACGCCCTGCGCCCCGTCTTCCGCGCCCTTGGTGCCCATGCTGCCCTGGTCTATGAGGGCCTGGAACGCCTCGACAACCCCACCATCAACGACCTCGCCGCCTACACCGGCCTGCACCGCGGCACCGTGCGCGACGCCCTCCACACCCTGCTCATCTACCGCATGGTCGCCCGCACCGAGGCCGGCACCTGGAGAGTCGACCACACCGCCAACCTCGCACAACTCGCCAGAGATCTAGGCGCCCTCGACGACTTCGAGCGCCAACTCCACCTCTACCGAGAACACCGCAAACACTGGCGCGAGATCGTCACCGCCCACGTCAACGCCTACACCGTAGGCCCCCGCCACCTGGACGAAACCGACCTCTACGACGAAGAACGCGAAACGTACTGGGTACCACCACCCGACGCTGACCACACCGGGGTGGAGCTCGTTTCCCTCGCCGCCTGAACATCCCTCAGACATCTGCTGCCCCACGGACAGGACCTGTCGCAGTCCCTGTAGTCCTGAACAGGGATGGGAACAGGTCTATCGGAACCATCCCAACAGTGTCAGGATAAAAACTGACAGGGACAAACGACCGTGAGGACCCACCCTCGATGTGCCGAGCCAAAGACGACCCCAACGGGCCATACCGTTGCACCGACGCCTCCCACTGGAGACAAGTGGGCCTAGACGAGCTGAAACCCACAGCGATCGGCGAGACTCCCCCCGCGAACTGGGAAGGATCCGAGCAAGACCTCGGCAAGCTCTGGACAACGTACCGAGAACAAGGCAAAGAACCGGTCATGGTAGCTACCGTGGCCATGCTCGACGCGCACCACGAGGCCGAACCCGCAGTTACCGACGCCCTCCAAAATGCCGTGGCCAACAGCGAGGACAGTCTCGCCGGCCTCGAATACCGGATGAAAAGCCCAGAATCCTTGGCCCGCAAGATCGCCGC
>JBQDZM010000026.1:37951-41470 GCA_052108535.1 Galactobacter sp.
CCGGCCTCGAATACCGGATGAAAAGCCCAGAATCCTTGGCCCGCAAGATCGCCGCCAAGGAAACGGCCGCGAGTGAAAGTGGAAAGCCGGTAGCGGCGCATGACATCGGAGCCAAGGTCCACGACGTCCTGCGATACACCGTCGCGTCACGAGATCAGGACTCCGTTGTCGACACCTTGAAACGAACAATCCACTCCTTGAGAGCCGCAGGCATGACGATCCCCGCCATCGAGGACAAATACTCAGGGACCGAGTACAAAGGCATCCACCTCGACGCCATCACCCCTGACGGTGTCCACGCTGAAGTCCAGGTTCACTCCCGCAAAGGCCTGGAAATCAAGGAAAAAAGCCACCCACACTACGAGATCTCTCGCGACACCACCAAGCGCTACGACAGGCGCGAACGTGCTGCAGCAAGACAAGCATGCAAACGGCTATACGCCGACCTTCCCACTCCCCCAGGACTAGCCGACCTCACCGAGATCGAGGGCGTGCCAATCAAGCGTGACGGCTGAGGTCCACCCTCGACTGTCAGGAAAAAGCGAGATACGATGGTAGTGAGAAGGAGGACATCATGAACTTCTACAAGCTGACATATGAAGAGTTCAACGCCATCCACGTGGTGGCTGATGATGACGTAGCCGAGGACCTCTACCGCTACGTTCCCACCACCGGGCTATGGCACGTCGACCGCAAGCTTGAACCACAGTTCCTTTTCGGCGATGACGGCGCCACCTTCACGCCGATCAGCGCAACAGAAGCGGCTCACCTGCTGAGCAAGGCGACCAAGCTGGACCTGCGCTACACCATGGCCCGAGCACTCCAAAAGGAACGCGAAGCTCAGATCTCGGCAGCGCCCGGCGACGTCCGTACTTCCGCCGAGATGGGACTAACCATGGACGCCTTGAAGAACCGGCCCACCAAGGCACCAGGGCTGAAGACACTCCTGGAATCCCAACCGGGAAAGCATGCGGTGGCCCTCTACGACACCACCCAAAGCTCACGCACGGCTCCCCTGGAACTGCGTAAACAACTCACGCAGCTACAGCTCAGCCCAGACCAGAAGGTCTCAGCCCACGTGGCCGTCGAGAATGGGTTGACAACGGTCACAGCCGAAGCACTGCCGGTACAGGCCAAGGTGGAATCTCCAGTCCCCGCAGGCGTCTAAACAGCTCGTATCAAGAACCTCCCCGAACCGGCGAGTGCCAGGGTGTCAGGTTGTTGGGTGGTGGGGACGGTCGCTGATGGTGGTTGAGGCGTTGATGCTGCGGGGCGTGGTTTGAGGCTGTAACGCTTGGGTTAGGCCTGGGGAGGACGTGGGGAACGCTTGTGGAAGGCCGGGAGCGGGGGGCGCTGGTGTGGTTGCCGTGGTGGGGTGAGGGGCTGGAAGAGCTGGTGCTGGCGCCGGTTGAGGAGGTCGTGAGCTGGGGGCCGAGGAGCGGGAGCTTGGGGGATCCAGTCAGAGGGGGACATACCGTTTGCGGGGGTCGCCGGCGGAGCTGCTGAAGAGGGCTGGCTGGCTTCGGTGGCGGTAGGGCCTGCTGGTCTTCGGGGCTTCGTCGGGGGTGAGGAGGTGGTCAGCTGCTGCGGTTGGGCGAAGAGGCCGAGGGGCTGGAGCTGGAGGAGGGCGAGCAGGCTCAGCTGGTTCGGCTGGTGGGGAGGGTGTCAGGTTGTTGGGTGGTGGGGACGGTCGCTGATGGTGGTTGAGGCGTTGATGCTGCGGGGCGTGGTTTGAGGCTGTAACGCTTGGGTTAGGCCTGGGGAGGACGTGGGGAACGCTTGTGGAAGGCCGGGAGCGGGGGGCGCTGGTGTGGTTGCCGTGGTGGGGTGAGGGGCTGGAAGAGCTGGTGCTGGCGCCGGTTGAGGAGGTCGTGAGCTGGGGGCCGAGGAGCGGGAGCTTGGGGGATCCAGTCAGAGGGGGACATACCGGCAACACAGGGGGGTATGTCCTGGCGCGCGAACGGGGCCCGCCGTGTGGCGGGCCCCGTTGTCGGTTGTGGGGTCAGGCGTTGATGAGGTCGAAGGCGTTGGCCTTGAGCTTGGTGATCGCCGGTGACACGGCCCGGAGCGACCGGGCGCTGTCCTCGTTGTTCACCCAGTGGTTGAGTTGGGTCGGTGCGATGTGGTCGGTGTACTCAGTGATGGCCTGGTACCCGGCCCAGCGTGTCCCGGTGATCTCGGTGGCCGTGGGGGAGGCCTCGAAGAGGTTGATCAGGGACTCGCGGCGTTCCCGGTCACGACGGATGGTGATGTCAGGGGCACCGGCGTCGGGGACGGGGTAGAGCTGAGAGACGATCGCGTTGAACTCGTCGGTGTTCATGGTCTCGTTGATCATGTGCTCGGCTTCGTTGGCGAAGTCGTCAGCGTAGGCCAGGGACAGGCCCAGCGCTTGGCGGGCGGCCTCGATGTTGGCCCGGTATCCGCGTGTGTGGCGGATGGTGAATACCGACCGTGCGCCCTTGAGAGCAGCGGCCATGGTGTTGGCGCACACGACGCGAACGGGGGTGACCGCGAAGCGGAACGGGGTCGAGCCGTCGTGGCTGTTCATCGCCAGGATGTAGAGGTCGACGGGGTCGACGCCGCCGACGTTGAACGTGTTCGGGATCTTGGTGGTCACGAACACCTCACGGCCACCGCGCAGGGAACCCGCGGTCTCGAACTGACCCTGAGACTCGTGGAGGAGCGCGTTCAGCAACTCGGTGTGCTCTTCGTTCTGGATCGGCGTGTAGCGGCTTCCCACGGTGCCCAGGATGTTCTGGGACTGGTTGATCGGGTTGTCGCGCATGATCGCGTAAGCGCTGGGAACCTTGACGGTCTCGCCATCCTCGGTCGTGGTGGTCATCGGGCGCTTGCGGACATTCCAGTTGTCCAGGTGGGCGATGCTGAGGGCTTCCTCAGCGGTCATCGCGTGGTCGACGACGGTACCGAGACGGTGCCAGGCGTGGACGCGGTGGGAGGCGAAGGCGGCGACGCCTGGGCCGAAGGTTTCGATCTGGTGAGCCATGGTGAGCCCTTCCTTGGCTAGTGAGGGGAGCGAGGGATGCTCCCCTGTGGGTTGATCTGACATGTCCAGCGTAAACCACTATTCGGTGAGAAGCAACCCTCTAACGCTTGGGTAAGGCGTGGGGAACGCTTGGGGAAGGCATGGATAACGCTTGGGAAGGTGTTTTGTTGGGTGTGTCGGTGTGGGGGTCACTGGTGGTGGTGTGTCGGTGCGGGTTCCAGTACTGGGGGTGTCGGCACTGGGGTGTGTTGCGGTGTGGGTGTCAGGTGGGGTGGTGAGCGTGAGGAACCGCCCAGGGCTGTCCTCAGCCCTTCCGTCACCTCAACCCGACCAACCACCCAACCCCAACGTGACAACCCCACACCCAGCCACACAAAGCCCGTTCGTAGGGCCGCGCCAGCGGCCCACCCCCACACGGCAGCGCCACCCGACCACACCAGGGCCGCGCCAGCGGCCCAGCCCCGCGCCAGCGGGGCCGGAGGCCCGGCCGCCAGGCCGGCGCCTGCTGCCCCCCC
>JBQDZM010000027.1:0-36462 GCA_052108535.1 Galactobacter sp.
CCGGTATCGTGGGTCAGGTGCTGACCACGCCCTTCCCCGCGCATCCGGACGACCGGGCGCTCGCCTTCACCCGCATCGCGGCAGAGGTGGAGCACACCATCGAGATCCAACGCTCGATCTTCCTGACCCGCCTGGTTCCGGTCGCGGACGAGACGGCCGCACGCGCGGTCATCGAGGAGCAACGCAAGGCACACCATGGGGCTCGGCATCACTGCAGCGCGTTCGTCCTGGGCCCCGACCGCGAGGTGCAACGCTCCTCGGACGACGGGGAACCCGGCGGCACCGCTGGCGTGCCCATGATGCAGGCGCTCCTTCAACGCGAGACCGCCTCCGGTGCTCGCGACCTGACCGACGTCGTGGCGGTCGTGACCCGTTGGTTCGGTGGCATTCTGCTCGGAGCCGGGGGTCTGGTCCGGGCGTACTCGGACTCCGTCTCTCAGACTCTGGATGTCGCTACGGAGGAACGCTGGACCCGGCGCCGCGAACTACTCTTGGACGTCCCCTACGACCAGGCAGGCCGCGCGGAGAACCTGCTTCGACGATTGGACTCAACTTCAGTGGTCGGCACCGACTACGGCTCCAGCGCGCTGACGGTGACGTTGGTGGCGGACGACCACCAGGCGGCCTTGGAGCGTGCCGAAGTCGAGGTGGCTCAGGTCCTCGGAGGCGCAGCCGACCTCAGGCGCGGCGAGGCGGTATGGGCACCATGACGAATGAGGAGTGCAGCACGGTGGATTTCAGCCGGCTCTCCAGGTACCCCGACGTCGAAGACCCCACGCTCCTCCCCTACGACGCCACGGACGAGCTCCTGGTAGCTGAGGCACTCGTGAGGGTGGAGACCTGCCAGCTCAACGGCAGCGACATCGTTGTGGTGGGAGACCGCCACGGCGCCATCACCCTCAGCCTGGTTCATACCGGGCTCACCGGGATCCGGGTGATTCAGGACCGACTGGTCCACGAGCGCGCCCTCGACGCCAATGCCGAGCGGGCCGGGCTCTCCGCCAACGCCTATGCCCACTCCCCCGCCACCGCACAGACCTTTGACGGTGCCCGCCTTCTGCTCTGGCAGCTCCCCCGCGCGGTCGACGCCGTGACCCGGATGGTCTCCCTCATGGGTTCCGTAAGCGACGATGCGATTCTGGTCGCCGGTGGCCGGATCAAACATCTCAGTGTCGGGATGAATGCTCCGCTACAGGCGGGGTTCGGCCCTGTGACGCCGCAACTGGCCAGACGGAAGTCACGCCTCCTTGTTGTGGAGCGCGAGCCGAGTCTGGAAGCCGAGCCGGTGCGGACCTCGCGCAAGAGCCTCCGCGTTGCCGACCACGACCTGAACCTGGTCGGTCTCGGTGAGGCCTTCGGCGGCGCCGCCCTGGACCCGGGGACCAAACTCATGTTGGAGGCCATGCCCCACGTCGGCGTTCGGCTCGGGGGTGACGCCACCGTCGTGGATCTGGGCTGCGGCAACGGCACCGTGGCGGCGTGGGCTGCCCAGCAGTGGCCGCAGGCCACCATCGTGGCCACGGACGACTCTGCCGACGCCGTGGCGTCGGCCACAGCGACGCTTACGGCCACGCTGGGCACCGCGGCGAACACCACCGTGGGGCAGGGAACTGAACGCATCCAGGTCATCCGCGCCGACGCAGGGGACGCGATCCCCGACGCCTCGGTGGACCTGGTCCTGCTCAACCCGCCCTTCCACCAGGGCGGGACGGTCCACACCGGCATCGGGGTGAAGCTCATCGAGGCTGCCGCTCGGATGCTCAAGCCCGGCGGCACGCTGGTCACCGTGTTCAACACGCCAGTGGGCCACCGACCAAGGCTTCAGCGCATCGTGGGGCCCACCGAACAAGTGACCCGCGACCGCACGTTTACGGTCACGCGCTCCACACGTCGCTGAATCAGGAGCGGCGAACCGGCTGCTGCAGCTCGGTGACCCAATCCGCTTGATCCTCACCTTCGGCGCGGAGGTAGTACTCCCTGCACGGCCCGTCGGGGACAAACCCCTTGGCGATAATCTCGGAGTGCACCGCGGACCAGCTCTCGTGGATCCTGTCCATGCCACCCAGGTGCACCCCCACGAAGGCCTCGGGGACGCCAGCAAGTTCCACGATCTCGAATCCGGGTTGCGCCTCGCCACTGTAGCCGTATCCGGCCGCGACGTTGATGCCGCTCTCCGTCTCGTCATATGTGGCCACCGCGACATCCAAGGCGCCGCATTCGGATCCGATGATCTCTGCGACAGCGTCGAAAGCCGGTCCAACAATGGAGGCGATCTGCGGTTGGTCCTGCACCACACCGGACCGGGCGGCCAGACGTAGGGCGGGAAGGGGCTTACGAACGATCTCGATGGTAGGCATGGTCAGCTTCCTTTCGATGAGCCGGAGCCGGTGCTCCACATCGACGAGTCTGGCCGTAGCGAGGCGATGTTCCTCCTCGACACGGTCCCGCCGGGACGTCAGGAGATCTTCCATCCGAGCGACCTCCACACCCTGCTTCAGCATGAGGGAGATGTCCTCGAGTCCGAACCCCAGTTCCCGCAGAGCCACGATCCGGTGCAACCGTTCCAGTTGCGATGGATCGTAGGTGCGATACCCGGTGAACTCGTCCACGTGAGCGGGCACCAACAGGCCGGCGGCGTCCCAATGCCTCAGCTGGCGATGAGTCACCTGGCCGACCTGCGCGAATGCTCCTATGGACAACATGCTTCCACCTTCCCGTCTGACACGGTGTCAGAGTCAAACCGCGAGGGCGGGCCCACCATGACTGGTGGGCCCGCCCTCGCGGATGATCAGCTCACCTCACATGCAGTGAGGATGGGATCAGTTGTTGCCGGTCAGCTTCTCGCGCAGAGCGGCGAGAGCCTCGTCGGAGGCCAGGGTGCCGTGATCCTGCGGAGCAGCCTTGGCGGCCGGCTCCGAGGAGAAGGACTGGCTGGCGGCAGCGGCCGGAGCGGCACCGTTGGAAGCGGCGGCGTCCTGCTCTGCGGCAGCAGCAACCTGCTTCTTGTGGGCCTCCCAGCGAGCCTGAGCCTCGGCGTACTCGGACTCCCACTCGGCACGCTGTGCCTCGTAGCCGTCGAGCCACTCGTTGGTCTCCGGGTCGAAGCCCTCGGGGTACTTGTAGTTGCCCTGCTCGTCATACTCTGCGGCCATGCCGTACAGAGCCGGGTCGAACTCGGTGCCCTCGGGATCCACGCCCTCGTTGGCCTGCTTGAGGGACAGCGAGATGCGGCGGCGCTCCAGGTCGATGTCGATGACCTTGACGAAGATTTCCTCGCCAACGGATACGACCTGCTCGGCGAGGTCGATGTGACGCTCGGCCAGCTCGGAGATGTGCACCAGGCCCTCGATGCCGTCCTCGACACGCACGAAGGCGCCGAAGGGAACCAGCTTGGTGACCTTGCCGGGAACAACCTGACCCAGAGCGTGGGTGCGGGCGAATGCCTGCCACGGATCTTCCTGGGTGGCCTTCAGTGACAGGGACACGCGCTCGCGGTCCATGTCCACCTCGAGCACCTCGACGGTGACCTTCTGGCCAACCTCGACAACCTCGGACGGGTGGTCGATGTGCTTCCAGGACAGCTCGGAGACGTGCACCAGGCCGTCGACGCCACCCAGGTCCACGAAGGCACCGAAGTTGACGATGGAGGAGACGACGCCCTCGCGGACCTGTCCCTTCTCCAGCTTGTTGAGGAAGTCGGTGCGCACTGCGGACTGGGTCTCTTCCAGCCATGCACGACGGGACAGGACCACGTTGTTGCGATTCTTGTCCAGCTCGATGATCTTGGCCTCGATCTGCTGGCCGATGTACGGAGCCAGATCGCGGACGCGACGCATCTCGACCAGGGAAGCGGGCAGGAAGCCACGCAGGCCGATGTCGAGGATGAGGCCACCCTTGACGACCTCGATGACGGTGCCGGTGACGACGCCGTCGTCTTCCTTGATCTTCTCGATGTCGCCCCAGGCGCGCTCGTACTGAGCACGCTTCTTGGACAGGATCAGGCGGCCTTCCTTGTCCTCCTTGGTGAGGACCAGGGCCTCCACGGTGTCCCCGACCTCGACCACGTCAGACGGGTCGACATCGTGCTTGATGGACAGCTCGCGAGAGGGGATGACACCCTCGGTCTTGTAGCCGATGTCCAGCAGGACTTCGTCGTGGTCGACCTTGACGACCTGACCCTCGACGAGGTCACCGTCGTTGAAGTACTTGATGGTGGCGTCGACAGCGGCGAGGATTTCTTCCTCCGAGCCGATGTCGTTAACGGCGACCTGCGGGATTCCGGTCTTGTCCGGGTTCGTGATGGTCATGTAGAAGGGGCTCCGATACGGATGGATATTCGGTCGGTCCACGGACACACGAGCCCGTTTACCGAGTTGATTAGGGTACTACGCCCGCGCACATGGGTGTCCACGGACAGATCAAGTCTAGTGCCTTGACGGGGCACGGTCAAAGATGGTTTAGAACGTGTAGCTGTTGCGTGGCGCACGTTCCACCGCGAACATGCGCTTCAACGCCGCAACGTCCTCCGCCGCAGCCTCGGCGCGGCCCAGCTGCACCAGCGTCCCGGGGTCCACGGTGCCAAGATAGAGCTCGGCCAGGGCCTCGGCGTCAAGCCTCAGCGACGCGGATTCCTGATGCCCGACGGCGGTGCCCGCCTCCGCGGCGGGCGTCACCTCGGTGACGCCACCGTTCGTGGTCACAACCCAGTCCCCCTCCACGAGTCCCAGCGGGTCAGTGACGCTCAGGTGCAGGGTGCCGTCCACGGCCAGTCCGCGAGCCCCGAAGGCTGTCGGCAGATCCACGATCCTGATCCACAGATGATCGGCCCGTCCCGTGAACACCACGTCCCGGGGGTGGAGCAAGGCGGCAGGCAGCGCGAAATCGGTGGGCGCCTCGTTCCAGGAGAGCCGTTCCACGAGGTCCGTGGAGCCCAAGGCCTCCCACAAGGCGATCTCGGCCAAGGTGGAATCGGCACCGATGTCGGCGATCTTCATGGTGCGGGCACCTTTGGCTCCCCAGTCCACGGTGCCAGCCAAGGCGTAGCCACGCACTTCCCCCGTGGCGTCGACGACCACCAGCGGCCGCCAGTTCTCGGTTTGTCCCTTCACCGCCCACGGATTTTCCTCCCCGCGCGCCCGGCCTCGGAAGGCCGCCGTGGTGCCGGTCTGGCCTGGGGTGGCGCGCTGGAAGGCCGCGTACGCGGCGTCGTACATAGTGGGGAAGCTCTCCCTGGACGGGGTGAAGGTGCGTAGTCCGGCTGCGTCGATCGCAGCACGCACCTCCGGGCGCAGGCGCAGGCCTTGAGTCACCTCGACCGTGACGGAAGTGGACAGTGCCGCTCGGCCGAAACCGAAACGCCCGTAGATGGAGTCCTCCGTGGCGGTCAGGGCCGCTAGCGCGTAGCCCTGCTCGGAGCTCCGGGTCAGGCATGAGGTCATCAGCTTCCGCAAGATGCCGCGGCGCCGATGTGTCCCGCGCACCGACACCTCGGTGACCATACGGGTGGGAACCACCACGCCCGGCGCCACGCAGAGCGTGCCGTCAAAGTCGCCGAAGGTGGCCACGGGGCGGCCGGCGGCCAGGGCACGCGGGTCCTGGTCGTCGTCGTACACGGCGGAAAGCAGCGTGCCGGCGTCACGGAAGCGGTCCAACTGGACCACCTCCAACTCCTCACCACGTTCCGCCTCCACGAAACCCATGTCCAAAGCGCGCACAAACTCCTGCGACGCCTCGTCCTTGGTCCCAGCAGCACCCGGGACCGTGAAACTCTCGTAGCGAAGGTCTCCCATCAGTGCCCCGCCTCCTGCCAGGTGTTGCCCTGGCCAACGTGGACGTCCAGGGGAACCGTCAGCTCCATGGCGGAACCCATCTCCTCCACGAGCACGGCGCGGACGGCCTCGACCTCTCCGGCGGCGACCTCGATCAGGAGTTCGTCATGGACCTGCAGCAGCATCCTGGATTTCAGCCCTTCGCGCTGCATTCGCTGTGCGACGGCCAGCATCGCCAACTTGATGATGTCAGCCGCTGTGCCCTGGATGGGTGCGTTCAGAGCGGCACGCTCCGCGATATCGCGCAGCTGCCGGACGTCAGAGTTGAGGTCGGGCAGGTTCCGGCGTCGACCAAGCAGGGTTTGCGTGTAGAGGTCGCTCTTGGCCTGCTTCACCACGTCCTGCAGGTAGGTCTTCACAGCGCCGAAGCGGGAGTAGTAGTCCTTCATCAGCGTGCGAGCCTCGTCCACCGAGATGTTCAACTGCTTGGAGAGCCCGAAGGAACTCAGACCATAGGCCAGTCCGTAGGACATCGCCTTGACCTTGGAACGCATCTCGGAGGTGACGTCCTCCGGTTCCACACCGAACACGTGGGAGCCCACGAAGCGGTGCAGGTCCTCACCATCCTTGAACGCCTGAACCAATGCCTCGTCACCGGAGAGGTGAACCAGGATGCGCATCTCGATCTGCGAGTAGTCGGCCGTCAACAGGGTCTCGTACCCCTCACCGACCACGAACACCTCGCGCAGGCGACGCCCGGCCTCGGACCGCACGGGAATGTTCTGCAGGTTCGGGTTCAGCGAGGACAGCCGGCCGGTCGCCGCGACGGTCTGGCCGTAGGTTGTATGGATGCGCCCGTCGGAGGCCACCGCCTTACGCAGCCCCTCCGCCATCTGCCCCAACTTGGTGGCGTCGCGGTGGGCCATCAGCGCCACGAGGAACGGGTGCCCGGTCTTCTCCAGCAGATCCTGCAGGCTCGCCGCATCCGTGGTGTAGCCGGTCTTGATCTTCTTGGTCTTGGGCAGAGCCAATTCCTCGAAGAGCACCACCTGCAACTGCTTGGGAGAGCCAAGGTTAACCTCGTGACCGATGGCCGCATACGCCTGCTCCTTGGCCTGCGCGGCTTGGGAGGAGAATTCGTCGATGAGTGCCTGCAGCGCGGGTTGGTCCACGGCGATCCCGGCCGACTCCATCTCCGCCAGGACCACGGAGAGCGGAAGTTCCAGGTCGGTGAGCAGCCCGCTCTGCCCGTGTTCCTCCAGCCGCGCCATGACCTCGGCATGCAGCCTGAGCACCGCGTCGGCCCGACGCACGGAGGTCAGGGCGCGCGGCGGAATCTCGTCGCTGGAACCCAGATCACCCAGGTCCAGCTCCCCCTGCGCACCCGCAGGAGCCTCCTCCTCGAGGGATTCCTTGAGGTAAACCTGCATCAGATCCGGGAGGTCGTGGCTGCGGCGATCGGGCTGATCCAGGTAGGCGGCGATCATGGTGTCATCCACGACCCCGGCCAGATCCAGCCCACGGGAGCGCAGCGCCTTGAGCAGGCTCTTGAAACCGTGCACCACTTTGGGGAGCGAGGCGTCGCTCAGCCAGGCCGCCAGCGCCTCGGTGGCGTCCCCATCCAGGGCCGACGGGTCGAGCCACGCAGTGGCGCCGGTGCGCGCCAGTCCCAGCGCGAGAACGTCGCTGGGCATACCAGGCTCAGCGACGGACGCGAGTTCCGCGTCCAGGGCCGTGACGGCGCCCGCGGCGCCGTCCACGAACTCGCGGAAGGCCTGCGCGGACGTCACGACGACAGGTTCCGGGACCTCGACAGCCTCCACCGGCTCGTCGGACACTGCGAACACCTCGCCGACCCGCTTGCGCAGGGACCGGAACTCCAGGGCGTTGAAGACTTCATCCACCGCATCGCCGTCCGGCGTGCTCAACTTCATCTGCTCCAGGGTGGCCGGCAGCTCAAGCGTCCGGATAAGGGCGTTGAGCTCGCGGTTGCGGCGCACGTCATCCATATGGGCGCGCAGGTTCTCCCCGGCCTTGCCCTTGACCTCGTCTGCGTGTTCCAGCACCTGCAGCGCGGAACCGTAGAGCCCAATCCACTTCGCTGCGGTCTTGGGGCCCACCCCCGGGATTCCCGGTAGGTTATCCGCCTTCTCCCCCACCAAAGCGGCGAGGTCTGGATAGTTCTCCGGCAGCACGCCGTACTTCTCCATCACTGCCGCCGAATCCATGGGCGGGATGTCAGAGATGCCCTTCTTGGGGTAGAGCACCGTGACATGGTCATTAATCAGCTGGAAGGCGTCACGGTCGCCGGAGACCACGATGACGTCGAAACCGGCGTCAGCCGCCTGGGCCGAGACCGAGGCAAGCAGGTCATCGGCCTCGTAGCCGTCCATGGTCATGGTGGTGATGTTCAGCGCCTCCATGACCTTCTCGATCAGCGGGATCTGACCCTTGAACTCCTCCGGGGTCTTCTCACGGCCACCCTTGTACTCGGTATACGCCTCGGACCGGAACGTGCGGGTATCCAGGTCGAAGGCCACGGCGACGTGGGTGGGCTCGCGCTGGTCGATCAGCTTCAACAGCATCGAGGTGAAACCGTGCACGGCGTTGGTGTACTGGCCCGTGGCGGTGAGGAAATTGTTCGCTGGTAAGGCGTAGAAGGCCCGGAAGGCCATGGAATGCCCGTCGAGGACGAGCAGGCGCGGGCGACCGGACTCGGACGCGGTTGAGGTGGACTTCGATGACGTGGACTTGGCGGCAGGACTCACGGATGCCAGCCTAGTGCCCATGGACCAGCAGACGAACCAGCAACCCACACCAGCCACCCACTCCACGCGGATCCCCACCGACCCGGACGTGGCCTCTCACGCAGGTATCCCGCCGGAGGCCTGGGCGCTCCTTCCCCAAGGCAGCGTGGGGTCGCTCGTGCCGAAGCTGGGGATCCACTTCGACGAGTTCACCGTGGAGCGGGTCAGCGCCACCATGCCGGTGGAGGGCAATACCCAGGTGATCGGGTTGCTGCACGGCGGCGCCACGGCCGCGCTGGCGGAGACGCTAGGCTCATTCGCGGCCGCCATCCACGCCGCCGACCGCGCCGTGCCGGTGGGCGTCGACCTGAACATCACCCATCACCGCGGGGTCCGGGAGGGCCTGGTGCGTGGTGTGGCCACGCCATTGCACCTGGGCCGCACCAGCACCACCCATGACATCGAGGTGACAGACGAAACGGGCCGTCGCATTGCGACGGCCCGCATCACGAACCAGCTGCTGCCAGTCCGGAATTCCTGAAGAGAGTTGGTGGGGGCTCAGATCCCCAGCGCTGCGGAGATCTGCGGGACGATCAGCGCGATACCCGCCATCACCGCCAACCCACACACCACGAAGCAGGCCCACGCACTTGTACGGTGCAGCGAGCGATTTCGGTCGTCGTCCTCTGCGACGGCCTGCAGCCGTACGCCGAGTCCGTAGAAGAACACGATGAACAGCGCGGAGACGATGGTCGCTCCCGCGACCTGGACGAAGGCGATCCACTCGACCATTTACTTGCCTTCCTTCTTCTTGCGGACGGAGTCAGCGTTCGGGGTGGACTCCGGATCCGAGGTGTTGGCCTTACGTCGTTGTTCGCTGCGGCGTTTGGCGTCCTCCACGTCCAGCCGCCGACGACGTTCGCGCAGTTCAGCTGCGGCGAGCATCTTGGCGTGCTTGGCGGCCACGTCTGCGGCCTTCCGCGCCCGCTTGGCCTCTGACGCTGCCACGTCGGCGGCGTCCTTGGCCTTGCGGGCCGCGGAACGACGTTCCTTCTTGGATGGGATGTGAACGGCCGCACCGGACTGCTCCACACCGTTGAACGCGTTCTCGTGGGTCACGGCCTGCTTCTGTGAGATCACGAAGATGCCCATGATGGCGATCAGTCCGGCCACGACCAGCAGCAGGATGCCGAAGAGGCCCAGGTGCGTCAGGCCAGCGGCCACGGCGCCCACGATGGCAGAGGCAGGCAGCGTGAAGAGCCAACCGGTACCGATCTTGCCCGCTGTGCGCCACCGCACACCGGCGCCCTTGCGGCCCAGGCCGGAGCCGATCACGGAACCGGAGGCCACCTGCGTGGTGGAAAGCGCGAAGCCCAGGTGCGAGGACGCCAAAATGGCTGAAGCGGTGGAAACCTCCGCCGCGAACCCCTGCGCCGGCTTCACATCCGTGAGTCCCTTGCCCATGGTGCGGATGATGCGCCAGCCACCCGTGTAGGTACCCAAGGCGATGGCCAGCGCACACGCCGCGACCACCCAGATGTGAGGACCGGTGCCGTGGGCCTGATAACCGGCCGAAATCAGGACCAGCGTGATGATGCCCATGGTCTTCTGCGCATCATTGGTGCCGTGCGCCAAGGCCACCAGCGAGGAGGAGAAGATCTGCCCAATCCGGAATCCCCCGCGTTTGGGTGAGGCCGTGCCGGAGGGCCGCCTGGTGATCCAGTAGGCCAGCTTGGTGGCAAGGTAGGCGGCCAGGCCCGCGATCAGCGGGGAGACCAGCGCTGGCAGCAGCACCTTGTCCACCAGCGTCATGTAGTTCACCGACGCGAAGCCGGCACCAACAATCGCTGCGCCGATCAGGCCGCCGAACAGAGCGTGGGAGGACGAGGAAGGCAGACCAAGCAACCAGGTCAACAGGTTCCAGATCACGGCACCCATCAGACCCGCGAGGATGATCTCCGGCGTGACGGCGACACTTCCCGCTCCGTCGCCTTCGTTGATGATGCCGTGAGAGACCGTTTTGGCCACCTCGGTGGAGAGAAAGGCGCCGACCAGGTTCAAGACTGCGGCTAGCGCCACAGCGGTCTTGGGCTTGATGGCGCCGGTGGCGATGGGCGTGGCCATGGCGTTGGCCGTGTCGTGAAAACCGTTGGTGAAGTCAAAGAACAACGCCAAGGTGATCACAATGATCACCAGCACAAAGGGATCCATGCGTTTCCTGGGATCGACGGGGCAGGGACTGGACGTGTCCCCCTCCACGCCGCTGCGCACTCGGCGCTGGCGTGATGAGTCGTCCAGGTGAGACAAAGTGTGCGCACGCGCACCGAATCATCCTAAGCGCTGAGCATGAGCCGTCAATTCTTTCGGTGCGGTCTCACGAGGCTGAGTGAGGAACGCAACGGACCCCGGCGCTGAACACGCCGGGGTCCGTTGAAGATGTGGTGCCCGAGGGGGGACTCGAACCCCCACGATTTTCATCGCCGCATTTTGAGTGCGGTGCGTCTACCGATTCCGCCACTCGGGCAGGCAACGGAAACCATCTTACACACATGTCACCCCTGGTCAGGACACACGGTCGGTGCGAACACCGCTTCTGAACTAGGCTGGTCACACCAAGTCAGGCTGACCGGTCACAGCGAGGTGCCCCGGCCCCACCATCGACGGCGTTGACCCAACGCCGCACCAGCACCAGGAGGCTCCCACATGAGCACAGACTCCCCCCGCCGCGTCGTCGTCGCAGAGGACGAGCCACTCATCCGTCTGGACATCGTGGAGATGCTGCAAGCCGAGGGCTATGACGTGGTCGCGGAGGCTGGCAACGGGGAACTGGCCGTGGAACTGGCCAAGGAACACCGCCCCGATGTGGTCCTGATGGACGTGAAGATGCCCGTCATGGATGGCATCACTGCCGCCGCCACTTTGGCGGAAGAGCACGTGGCACCGGTGGTGTTATTGACGGCCTTCAGCCAACGCGAACTCGTGGAGCGCGCGCAGGAGGCCGGAGCCATGGCGTACGTGGTCAAGCCATTCACGACCGCGGATCTGATTCCCGCCATGGAGATCGCGATCTCGCGCGGAGAACAGCTCAAGGCCCTGTCAGAGGAGATCAGCGACCTGCAGGAGCAGTTCGAGACCCGCAAGCTCGTGGACCGCGCCAAGTCCCGCCTCATGTCGCAATTGGGCCTCTCCGAGCCCGATGCCTTCCGGTGGGTGCAGAAGACGTCGATGGACCGTCGTCTCTCCATGCGCCAGGTCGCCGAGGCCGTGCTCGATCAGATCAAGGAGTGACCGCTCCGGCCACCCGCCACTGACGCAGCGCGAACCGAACGACACCGCGCAAGACAAAACGGGCCCCGTTCCTTCCATAAGAAGGAACGGGGCCCGTTTTGCGTCGAGCGAAGTCCGCGTCAGCTGCGTTCGTTCATGCGGCGAACCAGGTCGCCTGCGGCTTCCTCGCGGGTGCGCCACGGGCGCAGGTCCTCGCGAGGCGACTGATCCAGCCCCTGGTCCGCCTCTTCCGTGCCGGGAGGGGTGATCCGCTGCACCCGCAAGGAGTTGGTGGAACCGGCACGTCCTGGAGGGGAACCGGCCACGACGACCACGAGGTCTCCGGCCTCGACCAGGTTCTCCTCGGTCAGCGTGTCCTCGACCTGCTGCACCATCTTGTCGGTGTGATCGACGAAGTCCACCAACCGCGGGGTGATGCCCCAGAACAGACACATGTAATTGGAGGTCTGCTTATTGGAGGTGAAACCGAAGAGCGGGGTGGCCGGGCGCATGCGGGACAGGCGCCGAGCCGAGTCGCCGGACTGGGTGAAGCCGACAATGAACTTCGCGTCCACCTCTTCTGCGACCTGCACTGCTGCGCGGGTGACCGCGCCGCCGCGAGTGTGGGGACGTGCCGTCAGCGGCGGGATGCGGCGCAGACCGTGTTCCTCAGTGGACTCGATGATCCGGGCCATGGTCTGGATCGCACGGATGGCGTACTTGCCCACGCTCGTTTCACCGGAAAGCATGACGGCGTCCGCACCATCCAACACGGCGTTGGCGCAGTCGCTGGTCTCGGCACGGGTGGGGGTCGGCGCCTCGATCATGGACTCAAGCACCTGAGTGGCCACGATGACGGGTTTGGCCCACCGACGCGCCAGTTCCACGGCGCGCTTCTGCACCAGCGGGACCTCTTCGAGCGGGAGTTCCACGCCCAGGTCGCCACGGGCCACCATGATCGCGTCAAAGGCGTCGATGATTTCCTCGAGAGCGGCCACGGCCTGGGGCTTTTCCACCTTGGCGATGACCGGGACCCGACGGCCCTCATCATCCATGACCTCGTGAACGCGGTCGATATCTGAGGCGTTGCGCACAAACGACAGTGCGACCATGTCCACGCCGGCACGCAGCGCCCAACGCAGGTCGTTCTCGTCCTTCTCGCTCATAGCGGGCACGTTGACGGCGACGCCGGGCAGGTTGATGCCCTTGTGGTCGGAGATCTCACCGCCGACCACGACCTCCGTCAGGACGTCTGTCTCGGTGACCTTGATCGCCTGAAGGCGGATCTTGCCGTCGTTGATGAGCAGGGTGTCTCCGGGGGCCACATCTGCAGGAAGCCCCTTGAACGTGGTGCCACACTCGGTGGCGTCACCGGGGACGTCACGCGTGGTGATGGTGAATTCATCGCCCTCGGCCAGCACGTGCGGTCCGTCAGCGAAGGTCTCCAAACGGATCTTGGGTCCCTGGAGGTCAGCGAAGACGCCGACCGGGCGACCCAGTTCCTTGGATGCCTGCCGCACATTGGCCAGGATGTTGGCGTGGGTGGCGTGGTCACCGTGGCTCATGTTCATACGCGCCACATTCATGCCGGCCTCGATGGCTTCCCTGGCCTTATCCAGGGTTCCGATCGCAGGCCCGAACGTGACAACGATCTTGGCTCGTCTCACCAGTTGGTGCCCCTCTCCTTTATCGTCGTGGAAAGAAATGGGCGACGTCGTCGGCGCTCCGGAAGAAAAGTTGTTCACCGCGCCCAGGGCACTGGGCACATTGTGGTGACTGTCACCAGCCTACCCTCATCTGAAACAAATTCGACACATCAACCGATCAGGAAGCAGCGCCCGGGGCTAAAGCCCGGGCGCTGAACCTCACAGGCTGAATCCCCTGTCCGTAGGACGCACCGGGTCAGGCAGCGTGGTCTGGCCCTGCAGGTAGCGCTCAACGGAGGCTGCCACCGACCGGCCCTCCGCGATGGCCCACACAATCAACGAGGCGCCACGACCGGCATCGCCCGCGGCGAACACACCGGGGGAAACCTGGTAGTCGTCACTGCGTTGCATGCTGCCACGGCCGTCGAAGGCGACGGACAGCTGTGCGTCCAATCCGGCCTGCTCCGGACCGGTGAAACCGAGGGCGAGCAGCACCAGGTCCGCCTTGATGATCTCCTCCGTACCGGGCTTCGGGACTCGGCCGTGATCCGTGTATTCGGTCTCGGCGACCTTGAGGCCGGTGACCTGCCCGTTCTCTCCGACGAATTCCACGGTGGAGGCCAGATAGACGCGCTCTCCACCCTCCTCGTGGGCGCTAGCCACCTCGAAGAGGTTGGGGAACATGGGCCAAGGCTGCTGGGAGGGGCGCTCGCGTGGGGGCTGCTTACCGATGGCCAGCGTGGTCACGGAAGCGGCACCCTGACGGTGGGCGGTGCCGATGCAGTCCGCACCCGTATCGCCGCCGCCCAACACCACCACATGCTTGCCCTTGGCATCGATCATGTCGGGCACGGTCTGCCCGGACACGGAGCGGTTGGAGCGCACCAGGTAGTCCATGGCGAAGTGAACACCGTCGAGTTCGCGGCCCGGCATCGGCAGATCGCGCGGAACCGTGGCGCCGGTGGCAACCACGACCGCGTCGTAGCGCCGCTTCAGCTGCGACCACGACACGTCGCGGCCCACCTCGACATTGGTGCGGAAACGGGTGCCCTCCGCGCGCATCTGCTCCAGACGGGCGTCCAGGATCTGCTTCTCCAGCTTGTAGTCGGGGATCCCCAACCGCAGGAGTCCACCGATCACGTCGTCACGCTCGTAGACCGCGACGGTATGACCCGCACGGGTGAGCTGCTGGGCAGCAGCCAGTCCGGCCGGACCGGAACCCACCACGGCCACCGTGAAGTCCGTGTGGCGAGCCGGCGGCTGGGGAGTGAGTCCCTCCCCCGCGCCCTCCATGGCCGCGTCAGCGATAGCGACCTCCATCTGCTTGATGGTCACGGCAGGCTGGTTGATCCCGAGCACACAGGACGACTCGCACGGTGCGGGGCAGAGTCGCCCGGTGAGCTCCGGGAAGTTGTTGGTCGCATGCAGGCGTTCCACGGCCTCGTCCATGCGGTCGCGCCAGACGAGGTCGTTCCACTCCGGGATCAGGTTCCCCAAGGGGCAGCCGGCATGGCAGAACGGGACGCCACAGTCCATGCAGCGGCCGGCCTGCTTTTTCAGCACGCGCGGGTCCGGCTTCTCGTAGACGTCCTTGAAGTCCATGATGCGCACGGGCACGGGTCGACGCCGCTGCGTCTCACGTTCGCGGGTGGTCAGGAATCCACGCGGATCAGCCACGGGTCGCCTCCAGAATTCGGGACCAGACGGCGTCTCCATCCGGGTCCAGGCCTTCCGCGATCGCTTCGGCACGGGTGGAAAGCACCGTGGCGTAGTGACGCGGCATGATCTTGGTGATCCGCGCGGTGGTGGAGGGCAGATCCAGGAGCAGCTGAGCTGCGACGTCTGACCCCGTCTCCTCCCCGTGCCGGACCAGGAGTGTCTTCACGGTCTCAACATCTTCCGCGTCGAGACCGGAGATGATGAGTTCTTCAGCAGCCATGGCCTGACGATTCAGGCGGGAGCGGTCCAGGTCGAGGACGTAGGCCACACCGCCGGACATCCCTGCACCGAGGTTGCGGCCCACCGATCCGAGGATGAGGGCCGTGCCGCCGGTCATGTATTCCAGACCGTGGTCTCCGATCCCCTCCACCACGGCCGTGGCGCCGGAGTTGCGAACCAGGAAGCGTTCCCCGACGAGCCCGCGAAGGAAGATCTCGCCGGAGGTGGCGCCGTAGCCGATCACATTGCCTGCCACGACATTGTCCTCTGCCCGCAGATGCGCTTCGCGGTAAGGACGCACGATGATGCGGCCACCGGAGAGGCCCTTGCCCGCGTAGTCGTTGGACTCGCCGAACAGGCGCAGGGTGATGCCAGAGGGCATAAAGGCTCCGAGCGACTGGCCGGCCGAACCGGTCAAGGTCACGTCGATGGTGTCCGGGGCCAGCTCCTCGATCCCGAAGGTCTTGGTGACCGTGTGGCCAAGAAGGGTGCCCACGGAACGGTCCGTGTTCACGATCGGCAACGAGATCCGCACGGGGTCGCGATGCTTCAGGGCATCCTCGGAAAGCCTAATCAGCTCGTTGTCGAAGTGCTGTTCAATCTCGTGCTGCTGGGGCTTGGAGTTGAACGGCGTGCCGCCGAAGGGGGCGTCGTAGGCGCCGAAGAGGCCGGAGAGGTCCAGCCCATCCGCCTTCCAGTGCTTGATGGCCTGGTCAACCTGCAACAGTTCTGCATGACCGATGGCCTCCTGGATACTGCGGAAACCGAGCGCTGCGAGATACTCGCGCACCTCCTGGGCCAGGTACTCGAAGAACGTCACGACGAACTCTGGCTTGCCCGTGAATCGGTCGCGCAACTCAGGGTTCTGGGTCGCAACGCCTACGGGGCAGGTGTCCAGGTGGCACACGCGCATCAGGATGCAGCCGGAGACCACCAGCGGAGCGGTCGCGAAACCGAACTCCTCCGCGCCCAACAGGGCAGCGATGATCACGTCGCGTCCGGTCTTGAGCTGACCGTCAGCCTGCACCACCACGCGGTCACGCAAACCGTTGAGCAGCAACGTCTGCTGGGTCTCGGCGAGGCCGAGTTCCCAGGGTGCGCCGGCGTGCTTGAGCGAGTTCAGCGGGGACGCTCCGGTCCCGCCGTCGTGGCCGGAGACCAGCACGACGTCTGCCTTGGCCTTGGTCACTCCGGCAGCCACAGTACCGATGCCGACCTCGGAGACCAGCTTCACGTGGATCCGGGCAGCCGGATTCGAGCGCTTGGCATCATAGATCAGCTGGGCCAGGTCCTCGATGGAGTAGATGTCGTGATGCGGTGGCGGCGAGATCAGCCCGACGCCAGGGGTCGAGTGCCGCGTCTTGGCCACCCACGGGTAGACCTTCTGCGCCATCAGCTGACCGCCCTCACCGGGCTTGGCGCCCTGGGCCATCTTGATCTGGATGTCTTCCGCGTTGGTCAGGTAGAGGCTCGTGACCCCGAAACGACCCGAGGCGATCTGCTTCACGGCGCTACGACGTTCAGGGTCAAGCAGGCGCTCCGGGTCCTCGCCGCCCTCGCCGGTATTGGACTTACCGCCCAGGCGGTTCATGGCGATCGCCAGAGTCTCGTGGGCCTCACGCGAGATGGAACCGTAGCTCATGGCTCCGGTGGAGAAGCGCTTGACGATCTCGGAGATGGGCTCCACTTCATCGATCGGCACCGGCTGGCGGCGTCCCTCACGCAAGTCGAAGAGACCGCGCAGGGTCTTCAATTCGCGAGCCTGCTCGTTCACACGGGAGGTGTAACGACGGAAGACATCGAACTTCCGCTCTCGGGTTGAGTGCTGCAGGGTGAAGACGGTCTCCGGGTCGAACAGGTGCGGGGGTCCTTCACGGCGCCACTGGTATTCCCCTCCGGTCCACAGGCCCTGGTGCGGGAGCTGGTTGCCGTCCAGCGGGTAGGCCGCGACATGGCGCTGCCTCGTCTCCTCCGCGACGACGTCCAGCCCCACGCCACCCATCTGGGAGGACGTACCTGAGAAGTACGTGGCGATGAAACTGCGATCCAGTCCAAGCGCCTCGAAGGTCTGCGCGCCGCAGTATGAGGACACCGTGGAGATACCCATTTTGGACATGATCTTCAGGACGCCCTTACCGAGCGCCTTGATCAGATTCGTATTGGCTTGAGCGGCCGTCACGTCGCCGAGGTGACCGGCGTCTGCCATATGCTCCACGGTCTCCAACGCCAGGTACGGGTTCACGGCGGTGGCGCCGAACCCGACCAGGGTGGCTACATGGTGCACCTCGCGGACGTCACCGGCCTCCACGAGCAGCGAGGTTCGTACGCGGTTGGCGCCACGCAGCAGATGGTGGTGCACGGCCGAGGTCAGCAGCAGCGACGGAATGGGCGCCCACTGTGCGTTGGATTCGCGGTCGGAGAGCACCACGTACTTCACGCCGCGGTTCACCGCGGCGGAGACCTTCTCGCAGATCTCGGTCAGGCGGGCGGCGAGTTCACGGGCTCCGCCTTCTGGCCGGTAGAGCCCCCGAACGCGGAGGGTTTCCTTCACGCCGTCCTCGTCACGGAGGTGAACGATCTTGGCGACCTCGTCGTTGTTGAGGACCGGGAAGTCCACGGCGATTTGGCTGGTGGGCACAAAGCCCTTGGCCAACAGGTTGCCGTCGGCGCCGATGGTGGTGCGCATCGAGGTGACGAGTTCCTCGCGGATGGCGTCCAGCGGAGGGTTGGTCACCTGGGCAAAGGCCTGGACAAAGTAGTCGAAGAGCAGCCGAGGTCGGTCGGCGAGGACTGCGATGGGCGTGTCTGAACCCATGGCTCCGAGCGGTTCCGCTCCGGTGGCGGCCATCGGAGCAAGCAGGATCTTGCACTCCTCGGAGGTGTAGCCGAAGGTGCGCTGACGCAATTCGACCGAGCCCGCACCGGAGACGATGTGCTCGCGCTCTGGTAGGTCGGACAGGGAGCGCAGGTTCTGCTTGACCCACTCCCCCCAGGGGTTGGAGGCGGCCACGGTGGACTTGATCTCGGCGTCCTCGATGATGCGGCCGGCTTCGGTGTCCAGGAGGAACATCTTGCCCGGGGAGACCCGGCCCTTGCGGACCACGGTTTCCTGGTCCAGGTCGACGACCCCGACCTCGGAGGCCAGCACGACGAATCCGTCGTCGGTGACCCAGTAGCGTGCGGGACGCAGCCCGTTGCGGTCCAAGACGGAACCGACCAGGCGTCCGTCCGTGAAGGCTACGGCGGCAGGGCCGTCCCACGGCTCCATCAACATGGAGTGGTACTCGTAGAACGCGCGCTTGTCCGCGTCCATGTCGAGGTCGTTCTCCCAGGCCTCTGGGATCATCATCATGATGACTTCCGGCAGGCTGCGGCCTGCCAGCATCAGCAATTCGGCGACCTCGTCAAAGGACGCGGAGTCGGAGGCTCCCGGTGTGCAGATCGGGAAGAGTTCCTCAGGAACCTCACCCAACAGGGGTGACGCTAGCTGGGACTGGCGGGCCCGCATCCAGTTGCGGTTGCCCTTCACCGTGTTGATCTCACCGTTGTGGGCAATGGTCCGGAAGGGCTGAGCCAGCGGCCACGACGGGAACGTGTTGGTGGAGAAACGGGAGTGGACAATGCCGATCCGCGTGGTGAAGCGGGGGTCCTCCAGATCCGGGTAGAACGGCTCAAGCTGGGCCGTGGAGAGCATGCCCTTGTAGACCATGGTGGCTGACGACAGCGACGGGAAGTAGACGCCCAGCTTGTTCTGGCCGCGTTTACGCACCCGGAAGGCGCGCTGGTTCAGGTCGGAGGTGTCTCCGTCGCTTGGGACCAGGAAGAGCTGAGCGAAGCGCGGCATGCAGGAGCGCGCGGACGCACCGACGATCTCGGGGCGGACCGGGACCGGGCGCCAACCGAGGATCGTCAGCCCCTCCTCCTCCGCCAGTTCCGCGAGGCCCTCGCGGGCGTAGGCCTCACCAGCATCGTCGTCCGGGAGGTATGCGGTGCCCACGGCGTAGGAACCGCGCTGAGGCAGGTCGAAGTCGACGACCTCGGCGAAGAAGTCGTGAGGCACCTGCGTGAGCAGTCCGGCGCCATCTCCCGTACCCTCGTCGGCGCCCACGGCGCCACGGTGCTCCAGTCGACGCAGCGCCTCCAGCGCTTTGTCGACAAGATCGTGCGTGGGTTCCCCGTGCAAGGTCGCGACCATGGCCAGACCACAGGCGTCCTTCTCATTGGCCGGGTCGTACAGGCCCTGGGCCTCAGGAATCGCCGCAAAACGGCGGAACGGATTCAGTTCGGGGTTCACCCCGGCCTTGGACGGTCTCATGGCGTGCGTCCTTCGAGTCGTGCTGGCCCGGCGTACGCGGCCCTGGCGGGCCAGACCACGTCGGATCCAGAGGCGGCCCGTCGCATGGGTGCGCGACGGGTGGTGATCGGTCGATCTGGGATACGGGCGCCGGTGGCGTCCGTCCGGCACTCCACCTCGTTGTGGCGCCTGATCACCGCGCATGGGCGGTGAGGTCGGGTCTCTGGTTCAGTTCCTCGATCAAGGGCCGGTGGGTGTCGGTCCCTGGTCGAGCACTAAATCCTACGAGCCTTGTCGGCTTACGTCACCCCACCTCGTCAGGCTGTTGGCCCGGCGTGAGGTTCGGGGTCCGGAGCATGTCCAGGATGTAAACGTAGTGTCACTCTACCATTAAAAAATGCCGCGAAGTCGCGGGGCATCTCCCCCGATCGTGTCAGGGGTCACGTGAAATCGGGACCGTACGGTGGCTGCGCGGCAGCGATTTAGTCGGTGCCCTCCGGCGTGTCGGAAGCGGATTCCTGCCGACGACGCCCCGTGATGCGCGGTTCGTCGTTCGGAACCTCTGGCGCATTGCTCGCCGTATTCTGACTCCCGGCCTCAGCAAGGTCCTCCGCCTCAGCGACATCGTCCGCCGTGGGATAGAGGGAGTCGTCCGCGCCTGCGTCCGCCGAAAATTCTTCGACGACCGGTTCCACGACCGTCAGCGGCTCCGTGAGCGGCTCCGTGAGCGGCTCGGCGACCGGTTCCGTGCCCGCCGCCGTGACCGATTCGTCGGCCGTGGCGGTGGGTGAAGGCACCACCGCGGGGTCTTCTGCTGCCGCTGCCTCTTCAACTGCAGCGGGGTCTTCTGCTGCCGCTGCTTCTTCAGCTGACGTTGCAACGGGGTCGGCTAGTGGCTCGGGGGCAGACTCCGCTACCTGCTCCGGCGCGGCTTCCTCGCTCGGCTCGGTGGCGGATTCGTCGCTCGGCCCGGGCGCGGCTTCCTCACTTGCCTCCGGTGCGGATTCGTCGCTCGGTTCCGGTGCGAACGCGGATTCCGGCTCCGGCTCCGGCTCTGGCTTGTGGTCCAACTCTGGCTCGTGGTCCGGCTCCGGCTCCGGATCGGCCGCCTGGTCCTGCGAGATCTCGAGTTCCTGAAACCGGTTCCGGGACCGCAGCGCACGGATCACCGCCCAGACCAGAGCTGCACACGCCAGGGTCAGGCCAGCGGCTGCACCCGGCAGCGCGACTCCAGCATCGGCGGGGACGTCCTGGCGCAGCCACGAGGCCGCCCCGTAGCCCATCCCAAGCCAAGCCAGGGAAACCAGCGCGACGTTGCCCCTCGCCTTCGGCCTGCTGCCACGGAAGATCACGGTCATGGCCACGGCCCCGAGCAGCATCCAGAGGCTCTGCCCCAGGAAGATCGGCTCCACAGTGGAGCCCACGGGCAGACCCGCTACCACCAGGGCGGCGTCTCCGACGTCCCAACCCCATGGCTTGGTGGTCACCGATCCGAAGCGTTCGGCAGAGAACCATTGGCCCCACACCGCGATGCCGACGGCGAGCAGGGTCGGCGCCGCCACGGCGTCGGCCACCTCACCGAAACGAAACTGCCGACTACGCGCGCAGAGCAACAGACCGACAATGCCGCCGGCCAGCGCCCCCCAGGCGCCAAGGCCGCCGATGGATAAGGAGAGCAACCGAGCAGGGTCACCGTCCGTTCCAAAGAACACGCCGGGGTCCTGCAGGAGAGCTTGGAACCGGCCTCCCACCACCGCCAGCGGGGCTGACCACAACAGTGCCGAGAGCGGCAGGTCCAACGGTAGCCCGCGCCTGCGGGCGCCCACCGTCGCCGCGATCAGCCCCACGACGATACCGAGAACCACACACAGTGTGAAGCCGTGCAGGGTCAGCGGCCCCACGGTGAGGACCTCAGAATTGGCTGAGGGGATCGCGGCCGGAAACATGATGAGTGTCAGCGGCCGGCGAGGTGTGCGGTCAGCTCCGCCACAGCCTCGACTCCGCCATCGCGCAGGGCGGCCACAAGCGCGGTACCGACGATGACGCCGTCGGCGTAGGCACCGATCTCCTCCACGTGCTCACGGCGCGAAACGCCAAGGCCAACGCAGGCGTTCTCCGCGCCAGCAGCGTGCGCCGCGTCCACGACACCCTTGGCGGCCTCTGACACCGACGTGCGAGCACCCGTGACACCCATGATGGACACACAGTAGACGAAACCACGCGAGGAGTCCGCGACCAGCTTCACGCGTTCTGGCGTGGAGGAAGGTGCCGTGAGGAAAACACGATCCAGCCCATACTCATCGCTGGCCTCGAACCACTCGGCAGCCTCGTCCGGGACTAGATCCGGAGTAATCAGACCAGCTCCGCCCGCCTCGGCCAGGCGGCGCGAGAACTCGCGCACACCCATCCGCATGACCGGGTTCCAGTACGTCATCACCAGGACGGCGGCGTCGCAACGGTCGGTGATCCCCTTGACGATGTCAAAGACCTGGGCCACCCGGAATCCGTTGGCGAGGGCCTGTGTCGTGGCCTCCTGGATGACCTGGCCATCCATCACGGGATCCGAGTAGGGGATGCCGACCTCGATGATGTCTGCACCGTTGTGCGCCATGGCCACGGCGGCGTCGATGGTCGCCTGCACGTCGGGGAATCCCGCGGGCAGGTAGGTGATCAGCGCTGGTCGTCCCTGCGCGCGCGCCGCTGCGATGGCCCGGCCCGATTTGGACTCGTGCCCGGTGCCTTGCTGTGTTGTGGTGGTCATACCCGTCACTCCCCCTCTTCTGCTGCGTTGGCGTCCAGCAGGCCGAACCAACGGCCCGCGGTCGCGACGTCCTTGTCACCACGCCCGGAGAGCGAAACGACGACGATCTTCTCTGTCGGGTCCTCGCCGTTGGCCTCGGCTTGGGCAGCCAATCGCTGGCCCACCTTCACCGCGCCCGCCAGTGCGTGTGAGGACTCAATAGCGGGGATGATGCCTTCGGTACGGCACAAGAGCCGGAAGGCGTCCATGGCCTCTGCATCGGTGATGGGCTCGTAGTCTGCCCGACCGATGTCGTTCAGGTAAGAGTGCTCAGGCCCCACGCCGGGGTAGTCCAGGCCGGCGGAGATGGAGTGCGATTCGACGGTCTGCCCGTCTTCGTCCTGCATCAGGTACGTGCGGGCGCCGTGCAGCACGCCGGGGCGCCCCAGGGTGATCGTGGCGGCGTGACGGCCGGTGTCGACACCGTCGCCTCCAGCCTCGAATCCGTAGAGGGCCACGTCGGCGTCGTCGAGGAACCCGTGGAAAATGCCGATGGCGTTGGAGCCCCCACCCACGCACGCGCAGACGGCGTCAGGCAACCGACCGGTCTGAGCCAGGATCTGTTCCCGGGCCTCGTTTCCGATCACCTCATGGAAGTAGCGCACCATGGCCGGGAACGGGTGGCCGCCTGCCGCGGTGCCAAGCAGGTAGTGGGTGTGTTCCACGTTGGTCACCCAGTCACGAAGCGCCTCGTTGATGGCGTCCTTCAGCGTGCGGGATCCAGCGGTCACCGGAATCACGGTGGCGCCAAGCAATTCCATCCTGGCCACGTTGAGCGCCTGTCTCTGGGTGTCTTCCTCACCCATGTAGACCACGCACTCCATGCCGAACAGCGCTGCGGCGGTGGCGGAAGCGACGCCGTGCTGACCGGCGCCGGTCTCCGCGATCAGCCGCGTCTTGCCCATCCGTTTGGCCAGCAGGGCCTGGCCCAGCACGTTATTGATCTTGTGTGAACCGGTGTGGTTGAGATCCTCGCGCTTAAGGAAGACCCGGACGCCACCGCAGTGTTCGGAGAAGCGTTTGGCCTCTGTGAGCAGGGAAGGACGGTTCGCGTAGTTCCGGGAGAGGTCCTCCAACTCGCCGATGAACTCCGGATCCACCTTGGCCTTCTCGTAGGTGTCCTCGAGCTGATCCATGGCTGCGATCAGCGACTCGGGCATCCAGCGACCGCCGTACTCACCGAAGTAGGGACCGGGTGCGTGGCGGAGTTCTCCGCCAAGGAAGGCATCCGCAAGACGCTGGGACGCAGCCGAACCGTTCGGGGTGGTGGACATCGATACTCCTCGACTTGGCTACTTCTACGATGATTCGGAATCGGCACCCGTCGTGACGGCTGGCGGCCCCAAGTGCTGTTTCAGCGGCGAGCCGCTGCGCCGGTCATAGTGAACTCCCTGACCGCCGATTCTGGGTCTGCACCCTTCACGAGCGCCTCGCCCACCAGCACGGCATGAGCTCCCGCGGCAGCGTAGGTGGCGACGTCGGCTGCCGAGGACACACCGGATTCCGCGATCATGACCGCACCGGCCGGAAGGGCAGGGGCCAGCGTCGCGAACCGTGCAGGATCGACGTCCAAGGTCTTCAGGTTGCGAACATTGACCCCTACGAGCTTGGCGCCGAGCTGCGTGGCTCGGGCCACCTCGTCCTCGGTGTGGGTCTCCACGAGTGCGTTCATCCCCAAGGACTCCGTGAGGTCCAGGAACGTCCGCAATTGCTCGTCACTGAGGGCGGCCACGATCAACAAGATCAGATCAGCACCGTGTGCCCGGGCCTCGAGGATCTGGTATTCGTCAACCGTGAAGTCCTTGCGCAGAACGGGGATGTCCACGGCCGCACGGACCGCGTCGAGATCGGCGAGGGACCCGCCGAAGCGGCGTTGTTCGGTTAGGACCGATATCGCGGCCGCACCACCGCGTTCATACGCTGCTGCCAACGCTGCTGGCTCGGGAATCTCTGCCAGGGCCCCCTTTGAAGGGGACTTACGTTTGACCTCAGAGATGACGCCGAAGGGGCGCTCAGGAGTCGGCGTCAGAGCCGCAAGAGCGTCGCGGGCCGGGGGCACCTGCGCAATGCGGTCACGCAGTTGCGCGGACGACACATTGGCTTGACGAGCTTCGAGGTCTTCGCGGACCCCTTCGATGATCTGGTCCAGGACGGTGGAGACCACGTTCGGCTCAGTGACCCTTGGTGTGCTTGCCGCCCACGCCGAAGCCGGCGGCCTTGAGGACGCCTCCGACCACGAGGCCGAGCACCACGATCACGCCACCGGCCCAAAACAGCATCCAGTTGGGGATCGTGAAGGCCACGCAGGAGAGCACAAAGCCGATGAAGATGATCAGGAACATGATCCACGCAGCAGCGGTGTTGCCGTGGCCCGGCACCTCGTCGAAGACCGGATCTGCGGACGTCTGCTGTTCGGTGGTCGCCATGGGGAACAAGCTCCTTCTCGGGTGCGGCCCGGACCGGGCTCACACTGTCTTGGGTATTGCGGGTGACTTGAGCGCCCAGACCTCTGGGCACCTACTCCCCTATTCTGCCACCTGTGGGGCCTCAGCCGGACACGCATGACACGCCGCGTCGGATGGCGACGGTGTCAGTGGAAGCGGGCTCCACGTACGTCGCCCTCTGTGGGATCGTCACCGTCGGTGAAGGCGTCCCAACGATCCACGTCGTCCATGGTCTCCGTGGTGACTACAGCGTGGCCACTGCTGTGGCGTTCGAATCGTTTGGCCTGCTTCCAGCCGTGTCCAGCCACCAACATCACCACGGACATGACACAGATCAGCAGCCCTCCTGCCATGGCGGCCCAAGGCCAGAGGCTAAGTTCATACGCGTCGTCGCCCACACGTTCCAACCCAAAGGACGCCGCCGTCTGCGCTGCGGAAGCCGAAGCCGGGTCCGCCAGCACGGGAATCGTGAATCCGATCACCCCAGCCCCGACTAGGGCCTGGATACCGCCGATGATCCACCTGGCCACCGGCCCGGTGATCGTGGCGGCCAGCGAACAGACCAAAGCCACCACGGCCAGGGCCAAAACCCCGGCTGCGGCATCGGCACCGGAAACGGCGATGGCGTCAAGCGACACCCCCGTGGAGGGTGCAGCCACGGTGACCCAAGTCCGAGTCACCGCCAACAACACCACGCCGGCGGACAGGAGACCTGCCACCACGACGTTGCGCTTGCCGAGCAGCCCCGGCTTGGGCCGCCGTTGTTCAGCGGCCGCAGCTTCGTCTGATCCCGTTGCACGCTCGGAGGGTGTGCTCATCGCTGCGACCCCGGCAGCGTGGCCTCTGCCACGGAATCTGCCACATAGGCCGCGCGCAGCGGGGCGAAGGATTTGTTCATGGATTCGAGGCTTTCAGCGTCCGGGTCGGAATCGGCCACGATGCCGCCGCCAGCCTGCACCTGGGCCACGCCGTCGCGCAGCAGTGCAGTGCGGATGGCGATGGCCATATCCATGTCCCCCGCCAAATCGAAGTAACCGACCACGCCGCCATAGACGCCACGGCGCACGGGCTCGAGTTCGTCCAAGAGCCGCAGCGCCCGAGGTTTGGGCGCTCCGGAGAGGGTGCCCGCCGGGAAGGTCGCAGCTAGCACGTCGTAGGCCGACGCACCGTCCTCCACCGTGCCGACCACATTGGAGACCAGGTGCATGATGTGGCTGAAGCGTTCCACCTCCATGAACTGGGTCACCTCCACCGTGCCGGGGACGCACACCTTGGAGAGATCGTTGCGGGACAGGTCCACGAGCATCAGATGCTCGCTGCGTTCCTTCTCATCCCCCATCAGGTCCTTCTCCAACAGCTGGTCGGCCTCATAGTCGGAGCCGCGTGGGCGTGAACCCGCGATGGGGTGCGTGATCACGGCGTCGTTCTTCAGCGTGACAAGCGCCTCCGGGGAGGAACCGACCACGGTGTACTCCCCGCCGTCCGGATGCGGGAACGTGTAGAGGTACATGTACGGGGACGGGTTGGTCGCGCGCAGGACCCGGTAAACGTCCAGGGGGTCTGCCTCGGTGTCCACTTCGAAACGTCGTGCGACTACGGCCTGGAAGACCTCGCCGTCCACGATGGCTACCTTGGTCTTCGCGATGGCCTCACGGTAGCCAGCCTCGTCCCACACATGCCGGGCCTCGGAGAAGAGCTGTTCGCGAGTGACGTCCAGGCCGGTGAACGTGTGCGTGGACTCCGCCGCTCCCGCAGGCACGCTCAACCGCTGGAGCATGTCGCCTAAACGACGCACGGCGTCCTCATAGGCGGCGTCCACGCCGGTGCCCTGCCCGTCCTTGTTGTAGGCGTTGGCGACCAGGGTCAACGTGGAGTCGGTGTTGTCGTGGATGGCCAGGTCGGTGACCAGGTCAAGGGCCAGCTCCGGGAGGTTGGTGTCATCCACTGGCGGGTGCGGAAGACGTTCCCAGTGACGAACGGCCTCCCACCCCACGAAGCCAACCAATCCGGACGTGAGCGGCGTCTCGGCAGATGTACGGGGCAGGCGTAGGTACTCCAGCGTGTCGCGGAGGACGTCCAGCGGGTGCCCCTGCGTCGGAACTCCCGCCGGTGGTGTTCCGATCCACACCGCTTCGCCGTCCTTGGAGGTCAAGGTCGCTGCCGAACCGGCCCCGATGAAGGAATAGCGGGACCACACCCCCTCGGCCGCCGATTCCATGAGGAAGGTGCCGGTGCGCCCCGCGGCCAGTCGCGAATAGACCCCCACGGGGGTCAGCGCGTCCCCCAGGACCTTCATGGTCACCGGGATGACGCGTCGAGTCTCCGCCATAGCGCGGAAGGTCTCGAGGCTGGGAACGATTTCGCCGAAGCGACTCACGTGCGGTTCCTTACGTCAAGGGTTCATAAACAAGCAGGGAAGGCGGGTGGGCCTCAGGCCGGGGCGCCGACCTCGGCGCCGAGGTCACGGCCCTCGAAGCACGTGCGGGTCCCCGTGTGGCAGGCGGCGCCGATCTGGTCCACCGTCACGAGCAACGCATCACCGTCACAGTCCAGGGCCACGCTCTTGACCCATTGCACATGCCCGGAGGTGTCCCCCTTGCGCCAGTACTCCTGCCGGGAGCGGGACCAGAAGGTCACCCTGCCGGTGGTGAGGGTGCGGTGCAGCGCTTCCGGATCCATCCAGCCGAGCATGAGGACCTCGTGCGTGTCGTACTGCTGCACCACGGCGGCAAGCAGCCCGTGCTCATCGAGTTTGAGGCGTGCCGCGACGGCGGGGTCGAGATCGGCCGAGGCGCCTCGCGCGGAGGTTGGGGCCGAAGAAGGGGTCTGGTTCTGCGTAGACATCGTGTTCCATGGTACGCGGCGGGTACGGCTGCGGCCGATCCCGCGTGCCGATGTGAACAGGCCGCACACGGCTGCGCACACGGCTACTCACACAGCGGTCGAGGACACACTGCCACCCAAGGGCAGGTCACACGGCCTAGGAGGGCCCGCGCGTGCTAGGTTCATTCACGATGGACCTCGTCGATTTCTCCCGTGATGTGCTGGCCGAGACCCTGCTCGCTGCAGGGCCCTCGGCCTCGACGTTGTGCACCGGATGGCAGACGCGACATCTCGCGGCGCATTTGGTGCTGCGGGAACGCCTCAGCGTGCTGAACCCGTTCGTGCGGGATCACCAGAGGCAGTTGCAGTTGTTGGCGGCCAGAGCGGAGGACCTGGGCGCTTACGCCCGCCTCGTGATTGAGTTCCGGGACGGTTCCGGAGCCCGCCCGTTGCGGTGGCCGGGAGTCGATTCCCTGGCGAATCTGCTCGAGTACTACGTTCATACCGAGGACATCCGCCGGGCGCGTGTGGTGTGGCGCCCGCGACAGTTGGGCCGCAGTTTCGATGAGAAGTTGTGGAGCCAGCTGGTTCAGCGGGCAGGGGTGCTTTACCGTAAGGCTCCCACCGGCATCGAGCTGGTTCGTCCAGACGGGCGCCGTAAGTTGGTCCATTCTGCACCGCGCCACAGCCACGCCGGGATCGTGGAGATCCGTGGTGGTGTCGGGGAACTCGTCCTGCACGCGCATGGCCGCTCGCGCGCCGCGCTGATCACCTTGGATGGTGCAGCCGACGACCTGGCGGCCCTGCGCGCCTTCCAGGTCAAGATCTAGGTGCGTTTGAGGTCAAGATCTAGCCAGTCAAGATCTGGCAGGTCGAGATCGAGCCCGGCTTCAGCGCACCTCTGCGCCGGAGGCCCGCAACGCCTGCTTGACCTTGGCGATCATGTCATCCGGTCCGAAGTGGAACATGGATGCGGCCAGGACCGCGTCGGCCCCGGCTGCGACGGCCGGCGGGAAATGTTCCGGTACCCCTGCACCACCTGAGGCGATGAGCGGCACGTGCACGGCGGCGCGAACGTCGCGGATCATGTCCAGGTCGAAGCCGTCCTTGGTGCCGTCCGCGTCGATGGAGTTGAGCAGGATCTCCCCCACACCGCGGCGGGAGGCCTCTTGTGCCCAGGCCACGGCGTCGATCCCGGTTCCCTCTCGTCCGCCCTTGACCGTGACCTCGTACCCGGAGGGCAGATCGGTGCGATCGCTGCGGCGGGCATCCAGGGAGAGCGTGAGCACCTGGGAACCAAAGCGTTGGGTGATCTCGTCGATCACCTCTGGGCGGACCACGGCGGCGGTGTTGATGCCGGCCTTGTCCGCTCCAGCCCGCAGCAGTCGGTCCACGTCCTCCGCGGTCCGGACTCCGCCGCCCACGGTCAAGGGAATGAACACCTGGTCCGCGGCGCGCGCCACCATGTCATACACGGTGGCGCGGTCGCCGGAGGAGGCGGTCACGTCGAGGAAGGTGAGTTCGTCCGCGCCGGCCCGGCCGTAGCGCGCGGCGAGTTCCACGGGGTCACCCGCGTCGCGCAGGTTCGCGAAGTTGACGCCCTTGACCACGCGGCCGTTGTCGACGTCGAGGCAAGGGATCACACGGACGGCAACGGACACGTTGGTCTACCTTTCGAACGGGTTCTCAGATGCGGCAGGCGTTGATCGCCGTGACCAGGATGGCGCGGGCACCCAGGGCGTACAGGTCGTCCATGACCTGGTTGGTGGTCTCCTGCCGAACCATGGAGCGCACGGCGACCCAGCCGTCGTCCTTCAGTGGGGACACGGTCGGGGATTCCAGGCCGGGAGTCAGTGCGGAGGCGCGATCCACAAGGTCCTTGGGAATGTCGTAGTCAAGGAGCACATAGCGGTGGGCCACGAGCACGCCGGTGAGCCGACGCTGCAGCACGTCCAGTCCCTCCGGGCGGGAACCGGCGTTACCGATCAGGATGGCCTCGGACTGCATCACGGGCTCCCCAAAGGGTTCCAGTCCGGCAGCCCGCATGGTGGATCCGGTCTCCACGACGTCGGCGATGACATCCGCGACGCCCAGGCGGATGGACGTCTCGATGGCGCCGTCCAGCCGGACCGTGGAGGCATTGATTCCGCGCTGCTCCAGGTAGTTGGAGACCAGTGCCTGGTAGCTGGTGGCGATGCGTTTGCCTTCCAGTTCCGCTTCGTCTGAGAAGGAACCGGCCGGCCCTGCGAAGCGGAAGGTGGACTTGCCGACGCCCAAGCTCATCAGCTCTTCGGCGTCGCCGTTGATGTCAGCGTCCAGGAAGAGGTCACGGCCGGTGATGCCGAGGTCCAGGACGCCGCGGGAGACGTACACGGCGATGTCACGGGGACGGAGGTAGAAGAACTCGATGTCGTTGTCGGGATCGGTGATGGCCAGTTCGCGGCGATCGCGGCGCTGACGATATCCGGCCTCGGAGAGCATCGAGGAAACGGCTTCGGAGAGGCTCCCCTTGTTGGGGACTGCAATGCGGAGCATGAAAAAAGTACCTGACGTGAGTTGAGTCTGCGTTGGTGGATGACCGAAGACAAGCCGCCGCAGGCACACCGCGGACGATCGGTGTCGATCGTCAAGGTGTGCCGCCGACGGCTACAGGTGCTTGTAGACGTCCTCCAGGCTGATGCCCTTGGCCAGCATCATCACCTGCACGTGATAGATCAGCTGCGACATCTCTGCCGCGGCCTCGTCGAGGGACTCGTACTCCGAGGCCATCCAGACCTCGGCGGCCTCCTCGACGATCTTCTTACCGATCTGGTGCACTCCAGCATCCAGTTCGGCGACCGTTCCGGAGCCCTCGGGCCGTTCCTGGGCCTTGGTGGAGAGTTCCGCGAAGAGTGATTCGAAAGTTTTCACGCTTCTCAGGCTACCGGCCAGCGGGACTGGGATTCGACATCGTGACGGGAGTGCTCCGTCTCATTCGCGCTGACTTGTGGTGTTCAATGCCCGACGGCTCGGGTCAGGTCCCGCTCGCCCGCGGCGGCCGCGCGCAGCGCGGAGATGGCGGCGGCAACGTCTTCAGCCCCATACACGGCCGAACCGGCCACGAACGTGTCTGCTCCCGCGTCTGCCGCCATCGCGATGGTGTCGAGATTGACCCCGCCGTCGATCTGGAGGGCCACCGTGCCGCCTGCGGCATCGATGGCCGCCCGTGCGGCCCTGATCTTGGGCAGCGTGACCTCCAGGAAGGATTGACCGCCGAAACCTGGCTCCACGGTCATCAGCAGCAGCATGTCGATTTCCGGCAGCAGGTCCAACCACGGCTGCACGGGGGTCGCGGGGCGCAGCGCCACGGAGGCCTTGGCCCCCAGGGAGCGAATGGTCCTTGCCAGCCGGATGGGAGCCTGGGTGGCCTCCGCATGGAAGGTGACGGAGGCCGCTCCGAGTTCGGCGTAGGCGGGCGCCCAGCGGTCGGCATCGTCGATCATGAGGTGGACGTCCAGCGGCACCGGGGAGACCCGTTGAACCCCTTCGACGATGGGCAGTCCCAGCGTCAGGTTCGGCACAAAGTGGTTGTCCATGACGTCCACGTGGACCGCGTCAGCGGTCTCGATGGCCTGCAATTCGTCCTGCAGGCGCATGAAATCCGCTGACAGGATGCTGGGATGGATGGAACAGGCTCGGGGCTGGGTCATGTTCGACTCCTGGTCGGGGTGATCTCGATGGCTGGGCTGCGGCGGTGTTCAGGCCCTGGTCAGCAACGCCATGAACATAGCGTCAGTGCCGTGGACATGCGGGAAGAGTTGGATCGTGGATCCGGTATCGGAGCCGATCACGGAGTCCGCGGGTCGGGTGGCGCCCACAGCAGTGCCTGCTGCGGCGTCAAGTGCGGCGCCGGTGTCCAGCAGGCTCACATCCTTCCTGCGATGCAACACGTCTTCGATGACGGCCACGGTCTCCGCCGGGTGGGGCGAACAGGTCACGTAGGCCAGGACGCCGCCGGGGCGCAGGGCCTCGAGGGCAGAGAGCAGCAGTTCGGTCTGCAGCTTCGTCAACTCGGGGATGTCGGCGGCGCTTTTACGCCAGCGCGCCTCTGGACGTCTCCTCAGGGCACCTAGGCCAGAGCAGGGGGCATCGACCATGATCCGGTCGAAGGAGGCGGGCTGCTCACGCCCCAGCGTGCGACCGTCACCTGCCTTGACCGTCCAGGCCGATGCGGGAACGGCGGAGAGGCCCTTGCGGACCAATTCTGCGCGGTGTCCGGCGACTTCGTTGGCCAGCAGCCTGGCGCCCCGTTGCGCGGCGATGGCACCGGACAGTGCCGCCTTACCTCCGGGGCCCGCGCACAGGTCCAACCACTCCGTGTCCGGCCCCGCGCCGGGCAGCTCCACGTCCGCCAGTGCGCGGGCCACCAGCTGGGAACCTGCGTCCTGAACCCGAACCACGCCGTCGGACACACCCGGAAGGCGGTGCGGGTCTCCCCCGGCCGCGGTGGTCCAGGCACCCGGAACCAACTCTGAGCGCTCCGCACCCGCTTCCTCCAACTGGGTGGAGAGGTCATCCCCGAGACCGGGCAACTGGACCAGGTTCACGGCGGGTGCCGCGTTGTCGGAGGCGAGCAACTCCTCGAGTTCGGCCGCGCCGCGACCGTGCACCACCAAGGCCTGCTTCAGCACGCGAGCAATCCACACCGGATGCGAGTAGCGCAGCGCGAGGGACTCCAGTGGATCGGAGACCGATTCAGTGATGACGTCACGCCACTGCTCCGGTTCCTTCTCGCTGACTCGGCGCAGGACAGCGTTGACGAAACCGCCCGCACCCGCTCCGATCAGATCCCTGGTCAGGGCCACAGTGGCATCCAGGGCAGCGTGAGCCGGAATCCGAGTGAAGAGGAGTTGGTAGGCACCCAGCCGCAAGGCGTCCAGGATCGGCGGGTCCACCCGCTTGAGCGGGCGGTCCACACACCGCGAGATCACGGCATCCAACAGACCACGCTCGCGCAAGCTTCCGTAGGTCAGTTCCGTGGCCAGGCCGGCGTCGCGGCGATCCAGGTGATGTCGGCGAATGGCCGCCGGCAACGCCAAGTTCGCGTAGGCGTCGTCCTGCTCCACGGCCCGCAGCACCTCGAAGGCGGTGGCACGGGAGGGATCCGCGGTTCTGGCGCGCTCTGCCGGGGACAATGAGCCGTACTGCCTGGGCCCGCCGCCCTGTCCGCGGTGGCGCTGCCTGCCGGACTGATCTCGGCGGTCGCCACCACCGGAACCCCTGGACCCACGATGGCCTCCGCGGTCGTTGCCATCGCCTGAACGACGTTTACCGCCGTCCTGGTTCTTGCCTTGACCGCGGTTCCAACGATCGTTCTGCCTGCGTTCGCCGCCGCGATTACCGCCGTTACCGTCTGCCGCGCTCATCCGAGCACCGTCCCGTCCAGGTCGATGCCACGGGCCCAGTCCGTGGCGTTCATGAGTTTCTTACCGGCTGGCTGCACCTGGGTGAGTGCAACGGCACCGTGGCCCGTACCGAGCAGCACCCGGCCGCGCTTTCCTGGTTCTACCACCAGGTGGCCCACGGCCAGGTCGCCATGCAGCGCGTCCACCGAGTCCTGCACCACGTCGACGCGGCCGAGCTTCAAGGTGCCCTCCCCCGACTGCGCTGTAGCGTCTGTCAGCTGCACAAAGGCACCCGGTTCTGGGGTGACCCCGGCAATGCGGTCGTGTACCGACTGCGCGGAGGCACTCAGGTCTACCCGCCCGTGGGCCCTGGAGAGTTTGGGGGCCAGGGTGGGGGCGCCGCTTTGGGGTGTGGGGTCGATCCGGCCGGCGATCAGATCCGGGACGCAGGTCGAGAGCAGTTCCGCCCCTGCGTCGGACAGCTTGGTCAGCAGGCTCGCTGCCGTGTCCTCCGGATCGATGGTCATCGGTACGGACCCCACGATGGGACCGGTATCCAGCCCCTTCTCCAAGACGAAGACGGTGGCGGAGGTGGCCCGCATCCCCTGGATCAGGGCCCACTGCACGGGTGCTGCCCCCCGGAGCAACGGCAGTTCGGAGAAGTGGAGGTTCACCCATCCGTGCCGAGGCACGGCCAAGGTGCGTTCGGGGATGAGGCCGCCATACGCCACCACGACGGCGAGGTCCGCGTCCACGGCCGCCAGGGCAGCATGGGTCTCATCGTCGATGCGGGAGGCCTTAATGGTGGGGATCCCGAGTTCGGCGGCCACGGCCGCCACTGGGGACGGGGTCAGCACGCGCTTGCGCCCAGTAGGTGCGTCCGGCCTGGTCAGGACTGCGGCAACATCGTGCCCGTCGGCCACGAGCCTGCGCAGCGGCTGGACCGCCGGCTCCGGTGTGCCTGCATAGATCAGGCGGCTCATCGCAGACCCACCCCGAACGCGGAACCCACGTTGCCGGCTCGTTCCTGGCCCACCTGGTTCGCGTGTTCGGTGAAGCTCTGAGAGCGGATGGCCGCGAAGGCCTTCTTTCGATCGGCTCCTTCGAGACGATCGACGTAGAGCTTGCCGCTGAGATGATCCGTCTCATGCTGGAAGCACCGAGCCAGCAGCCCGGTTCCGGTGAGCGTGATCGGCGCACCATCAAGGTCCTGACCGGTCACCGTGACGGAATCCGGGCGGGGCAGGTGGAAACCGAGCCCGGGAACGGACAGGCAGCCTTCGGATCCCTCCACATCAGTGCCAGCTTCCGTGTCGACCGTCACGACGGGGTTGCACACCGCCCCGGACGCATCTCCCACGTGGTAGACGAACAGGCTGAGGCCAACGCCGATCTGCGGGGCGGCGAGCCCCACTCCGTTCACGGCTTCCATGGTCTGGTGCATGTCCTGCACCAGGTGCCTCAACGTGTCGTCGAAACGGGTCACGGGGTCCGTCTGCGTGCGCAGCACGGGATCCCCCACCACCCTCACGGGTAGAACGGTCACGGTGTGGGCCTCCTGGTTCGCCTCCGACTACATCGGATTCGGTCGGGTTCTGACACGGTTGCGCTCAATAACTGCGCAGACGGTGATCTCAGTGTCCATCCTATTTCAGAGCACTCATGCCGTGCTCCGCCGTCCTCCCGCCGCCGCTTCGCTGCCCGGTCAGTGTCTGCGGCGGCAACGTCAGCGTCTGGGGCGGTGATGTCAGGGGACGCCAGCGCACGTCAGCCCGCCGGTGGCGGCGGGACCGGCCGCAGCGCCGGCCCAGTCCCGGCCAGGCTCCGGCCCGTCTCCCACACTTGCCGCAGCGCCCAGAAACGACGCCAGTACGCGGCCAGGACGCTCTGATCTGCCTGCTGCGCAACTACCTCTGTCTCTCCGAGGGCCACGCCGAGCAGCATGGCGTCGCGCGGATACGGCCACGGTTCCCACGTTCCTGCTGCCGCATCAACCAGCTTCTCCTGCGCCTGCGCGCCTGCGGCCAGCTGCATGACCACCTTGGGGTCCAGAGGTTTCACGCGCCCGTCCCGCGTGGTCCCCTTGGTCTTGTAATCAATGATGCAGACCCGTCCTCCGATCTCCGCGATCAGATCCAGCGTCCCCGCGTAGCCGACCTCCGCGTTCCAGACGGTGACCTCGGGAGCCAGTGGCCTGACGTCGTAGAGATCCCACCATTCATCGAAGCGATCCGCGAACCCACCTTCGCCCTGCGCGTTGAGTGCTTCGCGTGCGGCAGCGGCCTGGTGTTCCCTCCCTAGCGCACGCAGGGCAACCTGTTCCGCATACCCGTGAACACGATCTCCGCGGGCGGCGGCCTCATCCCGCTGCCGCGCGGAGGCCGAGGAGGCGTCGCGCGCGATCTGGCGGAGTCGTCCGGGCTGGCCCACAGCCGTAGCAAGTCGCTGGTCCTGAATGACCGCCTGCGCCGCCATGTGTCCAGCCCAGCCGGTCAGATCCATGGCCCCCTCTCCGATGACGGTGGTGATGGAAGGGACCTCCGGGGATCCGGCGAGTGACCTCGAATACATTCTCCCCAGTTCGGTGGCGTGAGCTAGCTGTGGTTGCGTCATGGAACCATCGTGGCACGACCCCCTGACGTATCGCCCACTTCCCCGCCAACCCGGCGATCCTGAGTCCTTTCGCAATCGGAAAGAGGCATTCTTTTGCACCGTCTAGCGGCATTCCTGCGGGCAGGAACCCCCGATTTGGAATCTTCGCTCTGTGTGGGTTAGAGTTTCTTGTCGTTGGGCCAACGCGGCACGGACCTCCTGGGGTTCTGAACCGTGGAAAGCCTCAACGAATGCGGACATAGCTCAGCTGGCTAGAGCGCCACCTTGCCAAGGTGGAGGTCGCGGGTTCGAATCCCGTTGTCCGCTCGCAATCCACTTGCTGCCCGGTCCGCCGGACACCGTGTTCGCACGGAGATGGTGGGGTGGCCGAGAGGCGAGGCAGCGGCCTGCAAAGCCGTATACGCGGGTTCGAATCCCGTCCCCACCTCCAGTTGGAGGATTGCAAACGCCCTTGGGCGCGATTAGCGCAGCGGTAGCGCGCTTCCCTGACACGGAAGAGGTCACTGGTTCGATCCCAGTATCGCGCACGGAGATCCTTCAAGATCTCATGCGGACATAGCTCAGCTGGCTAGAGCGCCACCTTGCCAAGGTGGAGGTCGCGGGTTCGAATCCCGTTGTCCGCTCCATATCTCCCAAACATTGGCCCTTCGAAGAAATTCGGAGGGCATTGTTCGGCGCGATTAGCGCAGCGGTAGCGCGCTTCCCTGACACGGAAGAGGTCACTGGTTCGATCCCAGT
>JBQDZM010000028.1:0-20077 GCA_052108535.1 Galactobacter sp.
CCCCCCCCCCCGGGGGGGGGCCCCCCCCCCCGGGGGCGCCCCCCACCGCCGTCGGGCAGGTGGATTCAGACCCCTACGGGGTCCTCATGCTCGGGGACCTCCTCAGCGGAAGTCCTGACCGTAGCCGTAGTCATCCATCGACATGGCGGTGAACTCCCCGCCGATTCCCTCGTTTCCGGGGTAGTCGAAGCCGCTGAAGGCGCTGGGGCCCGAGTAGAACTTGGCCTTGGCCTCGTCCGTGGGCTCAACGTCCACCTGGGTGTAGCGATCGAGGCCTGTGCCGGCCGGGATCAGCTTACCGATGATGACGTTCTCCTTCAGACCCATCAGCGGATCCGACTTGGCCTCCATGGCGGCCTGCGTGAGCACACGCGTGGTCTCCTGGAAGGACGCGGCGGACAGCCAGGAATCCGTGGCCAGCGATGCCTTGGTGATACCCATCAGCTCGTCACGGCCGGAGGCCGGACGGCCCCCCTCGGTCAGAGCCTTGCGGTTAGCGGCCGTGAACGCGGCACGGTCCGTCAATTCGCCGGGCAGCAGGCCGGTGTCACCCTGATCGATCACAGTGATGCGACGCAGCATCTGACGCACGATGACTTCCACGTGCTTATCGTGGATGCCCACACCCTGGGACTGGTACACGTTCTGGACCTCGCGGACCAGGAAGCGCTGAGCCTCACGGGGGCCGAGCACGCGCAGAACCTGCTTCGGATCGATGGCACCGGAGGCCAGCTGCGTGCCAACCTCGATGTGCTCACCCTCCGTGACCAGCAGGCGTGCACGACGCAGCACCGGGTAGGCCTCTTCCTCAGAACCGTCGTCCGGAGTCACGACCACCCGCAGCGTCCGGTCGCCGTCCTCGATGGTGACCCGACCGGCCACCTCCGAGATCGGGGAGAGACCCTTGGGGGTACGCGCCTCGAAGAGCTCCTGAATACGGGGCAGACCCTGGGTGATATCACCCGTGGAGGCCACACCACCGGAGTGGAACGTACGCATGGTCAGCTGGGTACCGGGCTCACCGATGGACTGTGCAGCGATGATGCCGACGGCCTCACCGATGTCCACCAACTTGCCGGAGGCCAACGAGCGGCCGTAGCACAGCGCACAGGTTCCGACGGCGGAGTCACACGTGAGCACGGAGCGCACGCGGATCTCGTCGATACCGGCGTTGTAGAGCTTCTCGATCAGCACGTCGCCGACATCCTCGCCTGCGGAGGCCAGGATCTCACCGTTGGCGTCCACCGCGTCCGCGGCGAGCGTCCGAGTGTAGGCCGAGTTCTCCACGGTCTCGTGCAGGCTACGGTTGCCGGACTCGTCGTAAGCGGCCACCGGAACGGTGAGGCCACGGCGGGTGCCGCAATCGTGCTCACGCACGATGACGTCCTGCGAGACGTCCACGAGACGACGCGTCAGGTAACCGGAGTTCGCGGTCTTCAGTGCCGTGTCAGCGAGGCCCTTACGGGCACCGTGGGTGGCGATGAAGTACTCGAGAACGGACAGGCCCTCACGGTAGGAGGACTTGATGGGACGCGGGATGATCTCACCCTGCGGGTTGGCCACCAGGCCACGGATACCGGCAATCTGACGCAGCTGCAGCCAGTTACCACGTGCACCCGAGGTCACCATCCGGTTGATGGTGTTGAGCTTCTCCATACCGTTCTTCATGGCCTCGGCAACCTCATCGGTGGCCTTGGTCCAGATGTCGATCAGTTCGGAACGACGCTCGTCATCGGCGATCAGACCGGTTTCGTACTGGTCCTGCACCTTGAGCGCCTGCTCCTCGAAGGGCTCCAGGATGGCGGCCTTGTCCATGTTGGAGGTCACGTCAGAGATGGCCACGGTCACACCGGAGCGGGAGGCCCAGGCGAAGCCGTAGTTCTTCAGGTTATCCAACGTGGCAGCCGTGTCCACCTTGGGGTAACGCTCGGCCAAATCATTGACCAGGTCACCCAAGGCGCCCTTGGTGGCCAGACCGGAGAACCACGGGTAGTCGTCTGGCAGGGTCTCGTTGAAGAGGACCTGACCAAGCGTGGTCTCGATCAGCGCAGGCGTGCCGGGCTCCCAGCCCTCGGGGGCAGGCTTGCCCTCGGAGGGAACGAAACCGTCAACGCGCATCTTCACGACGGCGTTCAGGTGCAGTTCGCCGCGGTCGAAGGCCATCAGCGCCTCGGGCAGGTTCGAGAAGGCCCGACCCTCACCCTCGGCACCCTCACGCTTGGTGGTGAGGTGATGCAGGCCGATGACCATATCCTGTGCAGGCAGGGCGACCGGGCGGCCGTCTGAAGGCTTCAGGATGTTGTTCGAGGACAGCATCAGCACGCGCGCCTCCGCCTGAGCCTCAGGGCTCAGCGGAAGGTGCACTGCCATCTGGTCACCGTCGAAGTCGGCGTTGAACGCTGCACACACGAGCGGGTGCAGCTGCAGAGCCTTACCTTCGATGAGCTGCGGCTCGAACGCCTGGATGCCGAGGCGGTGCAGGGTGGGTGCACGGTTGAGCAGCACGGGGTGCTCGGAGATGATCTCCTCGAGCACGTCCCACACCTGCGGGCGGGAACGCTCCACCATGCGCTTGGCAGACTTGATGTTCTGCGCGTGGGAAAGGTCCACGAGGCGCTTCATCACGAAGGGCTTGAAGAGCTCCAGCGCCATCTGCTTGGGCAGACCACACTGGTGCAGCTTCAGCTGCGGGCCCACCACGATCACGGAACGACCGGAGTAATCCACGCGCTTACCGAGCAGGTTCTGACGGAAACGACCCTGCTTGCCCTTGAGCATGTCTGACAGGGACTTCAGCGGGCGGTTACCCGGGCCGGTCTGCGGGCGACCACGACGACCGTTATCGAACAGGCCGTCAACGGACTCCTGCAGCATGCGCTTCTCGTTGTTCACGATGATCTCGGGGGCACCGAGATCCAGCAGCCTGCGCAGGCGGTTGTTGCGGTTGATCACGCGACGGTAGAGGTCGTTCAGGTCGGAGGTCGCGAAGCGGCCACCGTCCAGCTGCACCATGGGGCGCAGCTCCGGCGGGATCACCGGAACGGCGTCAAGCACCATGCCCTCGGGCGAGTTGTCCGTGGCCAGGAACGCGTTGACGACCTTCAGGCGCTTCAACGCGCGGGTCTTGCGCTGACCCTTGCCATTAGCGATGGTGTCACGCAGGGACTCGGCCTCGGCCACGAGGTCGAAGCTCTGCAGACGCTTCTGGATGGCCTCTGCGCCCATGCAGCCCTCGAAGTACAGTCCGTACTTCTCGCGCATCTTACGGAAGAGACCCTCGTCGCCTTCCAGGTCGCCGACCTTGATGTTCTTGAAGCGGTCCCAGACCTGCTCCAGACGGTCGATCTCCTGATCCGCACGCTTACGGATCTGGGTCATGACCTTGTCGGAGGCGTCCCGGGCCTTCTTCTTCTCGGCGGCCTTGGCGCCCTCCTCCTCGAGGCGGGCAAGGTCGTTCTCGAGATCCTGGCCCACCGCTGCGATGTCGGCGTCACGCAGATCGGCGATCTTCTTGATCTCGATGTCGTGTGCTGCCTGCAGGTTGGGCAGTTCCTCGTGGCGACGATCGTCGTCCACAGAGGTGATCATGTAGGCCGCGAAGTAAATGACCTTTTCGAGGTCCTTCGGAGCCAGATCCAGGAGGTACCCCAGACGGGACGGAACGCCCTTGAAGTACCAGATGTGGGTCACGGGGGCGGCCAGTTCGATGTGGCCCATGCGCTCACGGCGCACCTTGGCCTTGGTCACCTCGACGCCGCAGCGTTCGCAGATGATGCCCTTGAAGCGGACACGCTTGTACTTGCCGCAGGCGCACTCCCAGTCGCGGGTGGGACCGAAGATCTGTTCACCGAACAGACCGTCCTTCTCCGGCTTCAGGGTGCGGTAGTTGATGGTTTCGGGCTTCTTGACCTCGCCGTGGCTCCAACCGCGGATCTGTTCCGCGGTCGCCAGGCCGATGCGCATGAGGCCGAATGAGGAATCGTTGGACATGTGGTCCTTGTCTCTCTCGTGTCAGGAAGAAGGTCTTGAGGGAAGTCGGAGGGGGTTAAGCCCCTCAGACCTCGTCTACGGAGCTCGGCTCCACGTTGGAGAGGTTGATCCCCAGTTCATCGGCTGCGTGGAAGACCTCGTCATCCGAGTCACGCATGTCGATGGTCTCGCCGTCGGTGGAGAGGACCTCCACGTTGAGGCACAGGGACTGCATCTCCTTGAGCAGGACCTTGAACGACTCGGGCACGCCGGGTGCCGGGACGTTCTCGCCCTTCACGATGGCCTCGTAGACCTTCACACGTCCGGCGATGTCGTCGGACTTGACCGTCAGCAGCTCTCGCAGGGTGTAGGCGGCACCGTAAGCCTCCAGTGCCCACACCTCCATCTCACCGAATCGCTGTCCGCCGAACTGGGCCTTACCGCCCAGCGGCTGCTGCGTGATCATGGAGTACGGGCCGGTGGAACGGGCGTGGATCTTGTCGTCAACCAGGTGGTGAAGCTTCAAGATGTACATGTAGCCCACGGACACTGGATCCGGGAACGGCTGGCCGGAGCGGCCGTCGAACAGACGCGCCTTACCGGAATTGCCGATCAACCGCATGCCGTCACGGGTCTCGTTGGTGTGGTCAAGCAGACCGCGGATCTCGTTCTCGCTGGCACCGTCGAACACCGGGGTGGCGACCTTGGTCGGAGCGGAGACACGGGGGAAGTTCGGCAGATCCTTGATCCACTCGGGCTCGCCCTCGACGTGCCAGCCCTGCTTGGCTGCCCAGCCGAGGTGAATCTCGAGGATCTGTCCCACGTTCATACGACCAGGAACACCAAGCGGGTTCAGGATGATGTCCACCGGGGTGCCATCAGCCAGGAACGGCATGTCCTCGACGGGCACGATCTTGGAGATGACGCCCTTGTTGCCGTGGCGGCCGGAGAGCTTGTCACCCACGGTGATCTTGCGCTTCTGTGCCACGTACACGCGCACCAGCTGGTTAACACCGGGGGCCAGTTCGTCGTCGTTCTCACGGTCGAAGATCCGCACGCCGATGACGGTGCCGGACTCGCCGTGAGGCACCTTCAGGGACGTGTCGCGAACCTCGCGGGACTTCTCACCGAAGATGGCGCGCAGCAGGCGCTCCTCGGGGGTCAGCTCCGTCTCACCCTTGGGGGTGACACGGCCAACCAAGATGTCGCCTGCGTCCACCTCAGCGCCGATGTGGATGATGCCGCGCTCGTCGAGCTGGGACAGCACCTCCTCGGAGACGTTCGGGATATCCCGAGTGATCTCCTCAGCACCGAGCTTGGTGTCGCGAGCATCGACCTCGTGCTCCTCGATGTGGATCGAGGTGAGGACGTCGTCGGAGACCATGCGCTCAGAGAGGATCATGGCATCCTCGTAGTTCAGTCCCTCCCAGGACATGAACGCCACGAGCAGGTTCTTACCGAGTGCCAGCTCGCCACCGTCGGTGGACGGGCCGTCTGCGATCAGCGACTGGTACTCAACCCGGTCGCCCTCGGAAACCACAACGTGCTGGTTGTAGCCGTTGCCCTGGTTGGAGCGAGCGAACTTCATGATCGGGTAGTGCGTCTCGGTGCCGTCGTCGTTGAAGACGGTGACCAGATCGGCGGAAACCTCGGTGACCACGCCGGCCTTCTTGGCCATGACGGCGTCGCCGGAGTCAACGGCGAGGAACTTCTCCATGCCGGTACCGACCACGGGTGCCTCGGTCTTCAACAGCGGCACTGCCTGACGCTGCATGTTGGCGCCCATGAGTGCACGGTTGGCGTCGTCATGCTCCAGGAACGGGATCAGCGCGGTAGCTGCCGACACCATCTGGCGCGGGGAGACATCCATGTAGTCGATGTCTGCGGGGGCCACCAACACGGGCTCGCCGCCGCCGCCACGCTCACGGCAGAGGACCAGGTCCTCTTCGAAGTGGTTGTCCTCGGTGAGAGGGGCGTTGGCCTGGGCGATCTGGAAGTCGAGTTCCTCGTCCGCGGTCAGGTAATCCACCTGATCGGAGACCAGACCGTCGACGACCTTGCGGTATGGGGTCTCGATGAAACCGAACGGGTTGATCCGACCGTAGGTGGCCAGCGAACCGATCAGGCCAATGTTGGGGCCTTCAGGGGTCTCAATGGGGCACATGCGTCCGTAGTGAGACGGGTGAACGTCCCGGACTTCCATGTTGGCGCGATCGCGGGACAGGCCGCCCGGGCCCAGCGCGGACAGGCGACGCTTGTGCGTCACGCCGGCCAGCGGGTTGTTCTGGTCCATGAACTGCGAGAGCTGGGAGGTTCCGAAGAACTCCTTGATCGCGGCCACGACGGGGCGGATGTTGATCAGCGTCTGCGGCGTGATGGCCTCGACGTCCTGAGTGGTCATGCGTTCGCGGACCACGCGCTCCATGCGGGACAGGCCGGTGCGGATCTGGTTCTCGATGAGCTCGCCGACGGCGCGGATACGACGGTTACCGAAGTGGTCGATATCGTCCACCTGGGCGTTGAGGTCGACTTCCTCACCGTTGCGGTGGCCCTTGACGGTCTTCTCACCTGCGTGCAGTGCACACAGGTAGTGGATCATCGCGGTGACGTCGTTCTCGGACAACACGGAAGCGTTCGGGTCGTCGAGTTCGACCTCGACGCCGAGCTTGCGGTTGAGCTTGTAACGACCCACCTTGGCCAGGTCGTAGCGCTTCGGGTTGAAGTAGAGGTTCTCCAGCAGGGAACGTCCGGCCTCGACCGTGGGCGGCTCCCCCGGACGCAGCTTGCGGTAGATGTCCAGCAGGGCCTCGTCCTCGGTCAGGACGGTGTCCTTCTCCAGGGTGGCGCGGATGGACTCGTAGCCGCCGAACTCCTCGAGGATGCGGGACTCGCTCCAGCCCAGGGCCTTCAGGAGCACGGTCACGGACTGCTTACGCTTGCGGTCCAGGCGCACGCCGACCTGATCGCGCTTGTCGATCTCCAGCTCGAACCAGGCGCCGCGGGACGGGATGACCTTCGCGGAGAAGATCTCCTTATCGGAGGTCTTGTCCGGGGTGCGCTCAAAGTAGGCGCCGGGCGAACGGACCAGCTGGGAGACGACGACACGCTCGGTGCCGTTGATGATGAACGTCGCGTTGTCGGTCATCAGGGGGAAGTCACCCATGAAGACCGTCTGCTGCTTAATTTCACCGGTGGTGTTGTTCATGAACTCGGCCTTGACGTACAGCGGGGCCGAGTAGGTCGCGTCGCGATCCTTGCATTCAGCGATGGTGTACTTGGGGTCGGCGAACTCCGGTTCAGAGAAGCTCAGGGACATGGTGCCCTGGAAATCCTCGATGGGAGAGATCTCCTCGAAGATGTCGGAGAGGCCGGGTGTGCGTGACACCCCCTTGTCACCTTCGGCGTCGGCCTTGACGACGCGTTCCTGCCAGCGTTCGTTTCCGACGAGCCAGTCGAAGGACTCGGTCTGCAATGCAAGCAGATCGGGGACGTCGAGGGGTTCGTGGATCTTGGCGAAGGAGAGACGGCCGGCCGCTTCCGCGGTACGGGCCGAACTAGCGGTTGAGTTCGTAGAGGTGCTCGAGGCGACCAAGAGGGATCCTTCCACAGACCATGATGGTTTCCGGATGCGGTCTCCCGATCTCGCCCACGATGGAGGACGAGGTATGTTCAGATTCGGTGACCCACCGCTATATGAAGGTCAGCGCTTATTTTGAACACAGGGAAGCCGCAAAGGTCCATCCTACGCGCGTACCAGGCCAGGTGTCGAGTCGCAATCGTGATGATGCGTATCACCAGCAGGCAGGATGGCGCCCCGCTCTGGAAGGCTTCGGCGCGGTAGTGTCGAACAGCAGGATGCCTTGCGTCCTGGACCACCTCATCCGATACCAAGTCAGGGGCTCACCATGACCGTTTCCCCCTCCCCCACTGATGCCGTCATCGTCGGTGGCGCACGCACCCCGTTCACCAAGCTCTTGGGCGCACAGCGTTCGTTGCGCGCAGTCGACCTCGGTGCTCACGCCATCTCCGCAGCACTCACGCAGGCCGCGGTGGACGCCGCCAACGTCGATCAGGTCCTGATGGGTCAGGTCCTCCAAGCCGGTTGCGGCCAGAACCCTGCCAAGCAGGCAGCCGTGGCGGCCGGCATCGGCATCGACGTGCCGGCCGAGACGCTCAACAAGGTCTGCCTCTCCGGCCTGTTGGCCGTCATTCACGCGGCCCGACTGGTCCGGTTGGGCGAGGCAGAGGTCGTGGTGGCTGGCGGCATGGAATCCATGACCAACGCACCTCATCTCCTGCCGGGGTCGCGTGCCGGATGGACCTACGGAAACATCTCTGCCGTGGACTCGCTGGCCAACGACGGCCTGACCGACGCCGACCTTGGTATCGCGATGGGAGTCTCTACCGAACAACGTAACGCGGAACTCGGCCTGTCCCGTGAGGCTCAGGACGCCGTTGCCTTGGATTCCCACCTGCGCGCGGCAGCCTCCGCAGAGCGCCTGCGCTCCGAGATCGCGCCGGTCACCATCAAGAGTCGCAAGGGTGAGGTCGTGGTGGATTCCGATGAGGGCGTGCGCGCCTCGTCGACCGCCGAGTCGTTGTCCGGACTGCGTCCGGCCTTCTCCGCGGACGGAAGCATCACCGCAGGCAACTCTTCCCCGCTGTCCGACGGCGCTGCCGCCGTCGTGGTCACCTCACGACAGTATGCTGTCAAACACGGTCTGGAGATCTGGGCGACGATCGGCGCGGCCGGGCAGGTCGCTGGCCCCGATACCTCGTTGCACTCCCAGCCGTCCAACGCCATCTCCGCGGCAGCGGCTAAACAGGGGATCGAGGTCGCCGACCTTGACCTCGTGGAGATTAACGAGGCCTTCGCCGCCGTGGCGGTCCAGTCACTGGCTGACCTGAACTACCCGTGGGAGAAGACCAATGTCCACGGCGGGGCGGTGGCTCTGGGACATCCGATCGGGGCCTCCGGCGCCCGGCTGGCGCTGACCGCCGCGTTGGAACTCTTCGAACGAGGCCAGGGCTCCGCGGCCGTGGCCCTCTGCGGAGGCGGCGGTCAGGGTGAGGCACTCATCCTCACCCGCTAAGGCGCCTCGGCCAGCCTCGGCTGCCCTCCGAAGACGAGAACAGGACCCCGACACCATGACGGTGTGGGGGTCCTGTTCTCGTTGGATCTCGGCGCGTGGCCGAGAGCCGCTACCCGGCAAGCCGGGATGAAGTCACTTGACGGTGACGGTGGCGCCGGCGGCCTCGAGGGCCTCCTTGGCCTTGTCTGCGGCTTCCTTGTTGGCGCCTTCGAGGACGGCCTTGGGGGCGCCGTCGACGAGCTCCTTGGCCTCCTTCAGTCCGAGGGAGGTCAGGGCGCGCACCTCCTTGATGACGCCGATCTTCTTGTCGCCTGCAGCCTCGAGGATGACGTCGAACTCGGTCTTCTCCTCTGCAGCAGCCTCGCCACCGGCGGCGGGGCCGGCCACGGCCACCGCGGCGGCGGTGACGTCGAAGGTCTCTTCGAACTGCTTCACGAACTCGGAGAGCTCGATGATGGTCATCTCCTTGAAGGCATCAAGGAGCTCGTCGTTGCTGAGCTTCGCCATGTCAGGCGTCCTTTCTCAAAGTGTGTCCCTGTTGCGGAGAAACCGCGGGCCACAGTAAAAGTTTTGTTGTGGGTGGTGGAGCCTGATCAGGCTTCAGCCGGGGCTTCCGCGGACTCGTCCTGCTTCGCCTGAAGAGCGGCAGCAGCACGGGCCATCGTGGACATCGGGGCCTTGAGCACTGCGGCAACACGTGCCAGCTGGTGCTCGCGGGACTCGAGTGCAGCCAGAGCGGCGATCTCGGCGGCGTCCATGGACTGCCCCTCGAAAACGCCGGCCTTGATGATGAGCTTCTCGTTGTCCTTGGCGAAGTCGGTGAGGCCCTTAGCGGCCTGCACCGGATCACCCTTGATGAAGGCGATAGCGGTGGGGCCGGAAAGCTGGCCATCGAAAGCGTCGATGCCAGCGGCCTTTGCCGCGATGCCCGTCAGGGTGTTCTTCACGACTGCGTACTTGGTGTCTGCTCCGAGGGAGCGACGCAGCGTCTTCAGCTGTGCAACGGTGAGCCCACGGTATTCGGTCAGGACAGCTGCGTCCGACTCGTTGAAGTCAGCGGTGATCTCCTGAATGGAGATTTCCTTCTGCGGCGTTGCCATAACCCTCCTTCCGGGGTGTGGCTGGTCAGGCAACTTCTGCAGCTGAAAAGAAAGAGCCCCGGCGCAGGGCACGGGGCTCGAGCGGACACTCACCCACAAGGAGTAGATATCCATTTCAAGTTCGTCACCTGCGTGGGTCGTTCCTTGCAGGTGCGAGGAAACCTTCAGCGTCCACATGCTGCGGACGCGACCAACGGTCTTCGGTACCGAACCAGTCTAACGCAAGGGGGTCGTGGGTCCAAGCCGAGGCTCCCCCGTCGGGCAGTGATTCACGGGTGAGCTTGCTCACCCACACCGGCCCCGGTACGGCCGAAGGCCGGCCCTCCCCTGTCGGGGAGAACCGGCCTTCGGTAGCTAAGACGCGTCTCAGTCAGCGATCACCTTGGTGACGTTAGGGTCCACCGGGATGCCGGGGCCGAAGGTCGTGGCCACGGTGGCCTTGGAGATGTAACGGCCCTTGGAAGCGGAAGGCTTCAGGCGAAGCACCTCTTCCAGAGCGGCTGCGTAGTTCTGCTTCAGCGCCTCGGCGGAGAAGGACGCCTTGCCCACGATGAAGTGGAGGTTGGAGTGCTTGTCGACGCGGAAGTCGATCTTGCCGCCCTTGATGTCGTTGACAGCCTTGGCGACGTCCATGGTGACCGTGCCGGTCTTGGGGTTCGGCATCAGGTTACGGGGACCGAGCACCTTACCCAGGCGACCTACCTTGCCCATCAGGTCCGGGGTGGCGACGGCGGCGTCGAAGTCCGTCCAGCCGCCCTGGATCTTCTCGATCAGGTCGTCGGAACCGACGAAGTCTGCGCCGGCCTCGCGGGCGGCCTCAGCCTTGTCACCGTTGGCGAAGACGACCACGCGGGCGGTCTTACCGGTGCCGTTGGGGAGGTTGACGGTGCCGCGCACCATCTGATCAGCCTTGCGGGGATCCACACCGAGGCGGAAGACGACCTCGATGGTGGAGTCGGTCTTGGCCGATCCGTTTTCCTTGGCGAGGTCCAGTGCCTCTGCCGGGGAGTACAGCTTGCCTTCCTCGATCTTGGCGGCGGCTGCCTTGTATGCCTTGCTGCGCTGTGCCATCTGCTTGATGCTCCTTGATGCAGTCGTGGTGATGTCGGGTCGCGCTGACCCTTCCACCGTCACCCTGTGGCCTAAGCCGGGGTGGGTGACGTCATGAATAGTGACGCCGTCCCGTCATGGAAAGACGGTCGCGTCGGGATAAGGGTTTCAGCCCTCGACGGTGATGCCCATGGAACGGGCGGTACCTGCGATGATCTTGGAGGCCGCGGCCAGGTCGTTGGCGTTGAGATCCTCCATCTTGGTGTTGGCGATCTCCTCAACCTGGGCCTGGGTCAGGTTTCCGACCTTCTGGGTGTGAGGCACACCGGAACCCTTGGGAACGCCAGCTGCCTTCTTGATCAGCTCAGCTGCCGGGGGGGTCTTGGTGATGAACGTGAACGAGCGGTCCTCGTAGACCGTGATTTCCACAGGGACGACGTTGCCGCGCTGCGACTCGGTCGCGGCGTTGTACGCCTTGCAGAACTCCATGATGTTCACGCCGTGCTGGCCCAATGCGGGGCCGATGGGCGGAGCCGGGTTTGCGGCGCCGGCCTGGATCTGCAGCTTGATGAGGCCTGAGACCTTCTTCTTGGGAGCCATGTAGGGTCCTTCTTCTCTTCCTTGCGTCCTCGGGACACAGGAGCGTGCCTCCGAGATTGTCCGGCTTGCTCCATGACGGGGAACATGCCGGTTCGTGATCCGTGGCGCCTGATCAGGTATCTGACCCGTCGACCAACGAACCAAGCTTGTTACTGGATCTTGGTGACCTGGGAGAACGAGAGCGTCACGGGGGTCTCGCGCTCGAAGATGGAGACCAACACCACGAGCTGGCGGGCTTCCAGCTTGATTTCCGAGATCGTGGCCGGGTAGGTCTCGAACGGTCCGTCGTTGACGGTGACGGCCTCGCCGACCTCGAAGTCCACCTTCACGTCCGTGACGGGGATCTTCATGGCCTTGCCGGTTTCTTCTGCCACGGCTGCGGGAACGATGGTGTGCTCCAGCATGGAGTACACCTCATCCAGGTTCAGCGGCGCCGGGTCGTGAGCGTTACCGACGAAGCCGGTGACACCGGGGGTGTGGCGAACCGCGCCCCAGGACTCGTCGGTGAGCTCCATACGAACCAGGACGTACCCGGGGATGCGCACACGCCGAACGGTCTTGCGGGTGGTGTTCTTGATCTCCACGACCTCTTCCATGGGGACCTGGATCTCGTAGATGAAATCCTCCATGGACAGGGTCTGGATACGCGTCTCCAGGTTCAGCTTCACACGGTTCTCGTAACCGGCGTAGCTGTGGATGACGTACCAGTCGCCGGGAAGCCGACGCAGCTTGGAACGGAATTCGTCACGCAGTCGCTGGACCTGCGCCTCAGGCGACTCTTCGTCACCTTCCACGATGTCCTCAGCCTCTGCGGTGTCGGACTCGGCCTCAGCCTCGGGAGACTCCTCGCCGCTCTCCGCGACGTCGGCCTCAACCTCTACTGCGGGCTGCTCTGCAGCGTTGTCCACGACCACCTCGTCAGCAGGCACGTCCTGGGTAGGCTCCGTACCAGCGTCTGTCTGGGCTTCGAGATCCTGCTCGGACACGCGAACTTCCTGCTTTCTTGGGTTTGACGATTTCAGGCGATCATGAACGGTTCCGTGGATGACGGACCGATACCGGTGGACCGTGGACTACTGGTCACCCGGAGCGGTGAAGCTCCAGGTGGCGAGCTGCCCAAAGAGCAGGTCAAGCAGTCCGACGATGATCATTACGAGGACCACGAAGGCGAGAACGACCAACCAGTAGTTGACCAGTTCCTTGCGGGTCGGTGAGACGACCTTCTTCAGTTCCTGGATGACCTGTGCGAAGAACAGACCGATGGCGCCGAAGAAGCCACGCTTCTTCTGGCGTCCCGATCCGGACCCCTTCACTGCGGTGTCGGTCACCTTCTGCCTCCATGTGCCTCATGTCGCTGCGGCGTGGCCCCCTGCCCCTCTATACCGAGGAGTCAGGCGATCCACGCCGCATGTGCCCGGACGTCCCGGGATGAGCAGGGCAGACAGGACTCGAACCTGCAACCTGCGGTTTTGGAGACCGCTGCGCTACCAATTGCGCCACTACCCTACGTTGGTCAAGGAACACTCATGCGCCCCACACCGAGGTAAGAGTCTACATGCGTTTAGGCCCGACGTCGAACCGTGGGGAATGTGACGATGGCCGCCTTGGGCTTGGCGGCGCATCACTGACTAGGATCGGATACATGGCACGGATCTCCGCACGCATCGGCTCCATTTCCCCTTCCGCGACCCTGGCCGTGGACTCGAAGGCCAAGGCCCTCAAGGCCGCAGGTCGTCCTGTAATCGGCTTCGGGGCGGGTGAACCAGATTTCTCCACACCCGATGACATTGTGGAGGCGGCCGTCGCTGCCGCACGCGATCCCAAGTTCCACCGCTACTCCCCCACCACGGGCCAGCCCGATTTGGTCGCGGCCATCAAGGAGAAAACCCGCCGCGATTCCGGTATCGAGGTCGGTGATGGCCAGGTGCTGGTCACCAACGGCGGCAAGCAGGCCGTGTACAACACCTTCCAGACCTTGTTGGATCCGGGCGACGAGGTGCTGGTCCCCGCCCCGTTCTGGACCACCTATCCCGAGGCCATTCAGCTGACCGGAGGCGTTCCGGTCGAGGTGTTCGCCGGCCCCGAGCAGGACTACAAGGTCACGGTGGAGCAGCTGGAGGCCGCTCGCACCGAGCGCACCAAGGTTTTGCTCTTCGTGTCCCCGTCCAACCCCACCGGTGCCGTGTACACCCCGGAGGAAACCGCGGCGATCGGTGCCTGGGCCGTGGAACACGACCTCTGGGTCGTCACCGACGAGATCTACGAACACCTCACCTACGACGAGGCGGTCTTCACTCCCATTGCCGCCGCGGCGCCCGCCCTGTGGACGGACGCGGCCGGCCAGGAGAAGGTCGTCATGCTCAACGGTGTAGCGAAGACCTACGCCATGACCGGCTGGCGGGTCGGTTGGATGGTAGGCCCCAAGGACGTCATCAAGGCCGCTTCCAACCTCCAGTCCCACTCCACCGGGAATGTCTCCAATGTGGCGCAGATGGCCGCAGCCGCAGCCGTTGCTGGCCCGTTGACCAAGGTCGATGAGATGAAGGAGGCCTTCGATCGTCGGCGCCGCTTGATGGTGGAGCTGCTCAACTCCATCCCAGGTTTCCAGTGCCCGGTTCCCAAGGGCGCGTTCTACGCCTACCCGGATGTCCGCGGCGCACTCGGTAAGACCTACCACGGGGTCACCCCGACCACGTCGGCCGAACTCGCCGATCTGATCCTGGAACGTGCCGAGGTCGCAGTGGTCCCCGGCGAGGCGTTCGGTCCTTCCGGCTTCCTGCGGCTGTCCTACGCATTGGGTGATGAGGATCTGGTGCAGGGAGTGACTCGTATCCGGGACCTGCTCTCCTGAGCGTGCCCATGCTGAACGGTTTCTTCAATCTGCTGCGCAGGCAGTCTCTGCGCCGTGGCCCCCGCAGGATTCTTGGGGGCGTTTGTCACGGGATCTCCCGCAGCGTGGGCTGCGATCCGGGGTTGGTCCGGCTGATCGCGATGGTGGCGCTCTTGCTGCCCTTTGTGAGTTGGATGGCCTACGCGCTGGCCTGGCTGCTGATCCCCTATCGCGATGGGTCCATCGTCCTTGAACGCCTGGTCGATGGCGCGGCCGAACGCCGTCGCAACTGAGCGGCGCGTCCGTGCACACCCGTGCGCGGCCGTACCGTCGACCCACATTTCAGTGATCTGAAGCACTAGACTTGTGTCGGAAACATTCGACGGGGCCCAAAGGCGCGCCTCACGCTTAACCAAAGAAGGAACCTCATGCGTGTCGGCATCATGACCAGCGGCGGCGACTGCCCAGGCCTGAACGCGGTCATCCGCGGGGCAGTGCTCAACGGCATCAAGACTCACGACCAGGAATACGTGGGTTTCCTCGACGGGTGGCGGGGCGTCATCGAAGGGGACGCCATTGAGCTGGAACGCCATCTGGTGCGCGGAATCTCCAAGCAGGGCGGCACCATTCTGGGCACCAGCCGCACCCATCCGTACAACCACCCTGACGGCGGCCCGGAGAAGATCGCGAAAGCTTTGGAGCGACAGGGGGTGGAGGCGCTGGTGGCCATCGGCGGCGAGGGCACCCTTGCCGGGGCTCACCGCTTGGCGCAGGCGGGGCTTCCCATCGTCGGCGTGCCGAAGACCATCGACAACGATCTTGGGGTCACCGACTACACGTTCGGTTTCGACACCGCCGTCCAGATCGGCACCGAGGCCATGGACCGACTTCGCACTACCGGAGAGTCGCACCACCGGTGCATGGTGGCCGAGGTCATGGGCCGCCATGCCGGTTGGATCGCCCTCCACGCTGGGATGGCAGCCGGCGCGCACGCCATCCTGATTCCTGAGCAGAAGGTGTCCATGGAGCAGGTGGCCGGTTGGGTGAAGGAGGCCTTCGATCGTGGCCGTGCGCCGTTGGTGGTCGTGGCGGAGGGCTTCAGCCCGGCCGGAGACGAGGGCGACTACACACCTCAGGGCGCGGCCCGGGATGGGCGCATGCGTTTGGGCGGTATCGGCGATCGGATCGCTCCGATCATCGAGGAGCTCTCCGGTGTGGAGACCCGTGCCACCACCTTGGGTCACATTCAGCGTGGCGGGACGCCCACCGCGTTCGACCGGGTGCTCGCCACCCGTATGGGGATGGCTGCTTCCGACCTGGTCGCGGCACAGGGGTGGGATCAGATGCCTGCACTGCGTGGCACCGTCCTGGAACGCGTTCCCATGTCCGAGGCCCTGGAATCGTTGAAAACCGTGCCGCGGAGCCGGTACGACGAGGCAGCGATCCTCTTCGGCTGACCGTCCGCGGCAGCCCAATCTCACGGCCGTCCGGGCGTAGGAGAACGGTGGCCCGAGGGGACGGTCTCAGAGACGTTTAATGCCCTGAGGCCGTCCCACCACGGAGCCAGCGTCAGGTGCCACGATGACGGTCTGCGCTGCCGAATACGTGGTCTCGCCGTCCACCACGCTCAGTTGCAGCTCGGGGTCCACGGCGCGCCGAATGACGGCCAGGGCGATGGGACCGGCATCGTGGTGCAGCACCGCCGAGGTCACCGTGCCAATCTTGCGGCCCTCTGCCATCACGGCGGCTCCTGCCGCAGGCACGGTGTGTTCCATCCCGTCCAGGTCGAGGAATACCAGCCGCCGCGGGGGGTGCCCCAGATTGTGCACGCGGGCCACGGTTTCCTGGCCCTTGTAGCAACCCTTGTTGAGGTGAACCGCGTTGCGGAGCAGGTCCAGTTCGTGGGGGATGGACTTGTGGTCCACCTCGTGGGCTTGAGAGGGCTCCCAGGCCGCGATGCGAACCTGTTCGTAGGCATCCAGCCCGGCGGGACGCCAGCCCGCGTCCTGCAAAGCTTGCGCCACCGATGTCAGGGACTCCCGCTGCACCAACACCAGCCGACGTTCGGTCTCGTAGCCTGGGTGGTCCTCCACAGGGCCGTAAGGGTATCCCCCTGCGGGGATTTCCGGCCAGGGGTCGATCCATTCAAGGACAGGCGAGGCCGCATCCGCGGCATCCGCGGGCAATTCGGCGCCGGTGGCGAGTATGGCCCAGACCTGTGAGGCGTCTGCAACCTCGACGCGCAGCATGAATCGCATGGAATCCAGCCAGCTAGCCAGTCCGGGGGCCAGCCCGGACTCCACGATCAGGTAGGTGGTCCCGGAGTGCTCCAGCACCCGCACGTCGAACTCGATCCGTCCCTGGAGGTCGAGGAAGAGCGTGCGGGTACTACTGCCGTCTGCCAACCCGGTCAGCGCCTGGGACGAGAGGGAGTGCAGCCAGGAAAGGCGATCGGGGCCGGTCACCGTCACCACACCGAAGTGGGAGAGGTCAGTGAAAGCCCGACCCTGGGCCAGGGCTCGTCCTTCGCGTAACGGGGCGCCGTAGTGGTCTGCCACCCCCGTCCCGGCCGCTTCGATCGCACCGTCAAGTGCCAACAGCGGCGACTGGTACGACGAAGCCGCCTCCACCGGGGTGGAGGCGGCCGTCGGAGCGTTGAGCTCGGTCATACGTTGGGGTCTTCCTCGCCATGGGCTTCTTCGCCGTGGTCCTCGTCGCCACCGTGATGTTTGCCCTTGCGCTGTTCAACCTTCTTCAGCGCCGCGGAGGCATGTGCCTTCAGGCCGTCTCCGGTGGAGACGTCCCAACGCCAGAGCAGGTCGTTGTTGACCAGGCCGAAGATGCGGGTCGCGGAGGCGTACTCGCGGGAGTTCTTGCCACGCATCACGCCGTCGGTGGCCAGGGTCACCTGGGGTCCCTTGATGACGCCGTAGTACTGCTCGGAGACTCCGCGCGGGTGGTTGATGCTGACCTGCAGATCGAATCCGCCCTCCTCGTTGCGCAGTTCCTCGACCGCGTCAGCGTTGCGCAGGGCTGGGACCACGTCTCCGGGGATGAGTCCGGGGCCACCGTCAGCATCCACGAGCTCGCGGTCGAGCTGCCAGAAGCCGCTCTCCACGCTCAGTGGGCGCACCACGGTGCCGTCAGCGTCGGAGATCCAGGTCTCCGCGCGGTACTCGACCACGGGAAGGCCGGTGTCCACGAACGTGGCACGTTGGAAGATGTGTTGGTCGCCGTCTTCGCCTTCGCCGAGCATGCCGTAGCCCTCCCAGCTGCCAAGCAGCCAAGAGAGGGGGACCAGTTCAGGCGTGAGGTCGACTGGGAGTTCGATCACCATCGTGGGGGTTCTACTTACTTCTGGCCCTTGAAGAGCTTGGACACCACCAGGCCGGCAAAGGCGGCCATGGAGACGCCTGCAATACCCAGCAGGCAGTAGAAGAAGATTTCGAGACCGATGTATTCACCATGCATGGGGCCATCCTATCGGTTCCGAGCCGGTTTTCAGGACAGTCGATCCTGGAGCACGGTGATGATCAAGGCGACGGGCGCTCCAGCCGCCACGACGCCAGCCGACCCGCCCAAAACCCAGCGCGCCGCGACGGCGCCCCGAGAGGCGGCGTCCAGATTGTGCTCCACGTCGGGATCCCGTTCCCTGCCGCCACGGGCGGCGAGTGCGATGGACGCAGCGGCACCGATCACGATGCCGACCGCGGCGACCATGAGACCGAGGTTGGCCGCATCGGCTTGCCAGGCTACGAACCATCCGGAGCCCGATGCGCCGAGCAGGATGGTGGCCAGCGAGGTGGAGAGGGAATCGGTGCGTGCACTGGCACCTGTACCGCGCAGCAATTGCGCCATAAAGGCGATGAGGGTCGCGACGGCGGGCACCAAGATCCAGTGTTGGAAGGGACGCGCAGAGGAGGCCGTTGCGGCGACAGCCAAGGCAGCTCCTGCGCTGAGGGCACCGATCACCGTGGAGATCAGGGGGGTCGCGTCTACCGCCACGCGTGGGAGCAGCGCCACCATCACGGCGCACAACAAGGCAATCACGACTAGCTCCGGCACCACGCCCCAGGCGTCCTGATCCAGGGTGAGCGGAAGCAACGTCGCGGCAGCGGCGACGAGGAACGAAATCAGTGCAGCCAGAATCCTCACGGGGTTCATCCTCCCTCATGGACACGGCCTGGGACATATCCGGCGCCCTTGAGTCACGTCACGGTGATGACAACGGAGACTGATCGCAGCACCCTCGTGACCTCATGGTGACGCACGGAACATGCCGGAAACATGCCCGGAACACGATGCCTTATAGAATCTGACCCGTGACCTGGACCTCAACCGGTTCCCGCAAGGAAGCGAGAGACACGTCGGAGGGGACCCGTGTGGGTCCACCATTGAAGTCCGTGCATGTTTAAGAAAGGTTGAGGCCGTGGCACACGTCTTGTTGCTCACCACCGCGCCGGCGGTGGGTGCCGTCCTCCCCTCCTTGGATCTTCTGGGCCACGAGGTGGAAATCGGCGCGCCGGAGACGGCTGCCCTGGTGAAGGCCACCGGTTTCGACCTGGTTCTGGTGGACGCCACCACCGATTTGGCCGGTTCCCGTTCCCTGTGCCAGTCCGCCTCCACGGTTCGCTTGGACGTTCCGGTGCTGCTCATCCTCACCGAGGGCGGGATGGCGGCAGTTGGGCCGCAATGGGGTGCGGATGACGTCATGCTGGCCACGTCTGCCCCGGCCGAGGTCGAAGCACGTTTGCGTCTGGCCAGTCGTCATCACGCAGATCCCGATCCCGGCCCGTTGAAGATCAAGGTCTCCGGCGTGGTGATCGACGAGGATTCCTACACTGCCAAGGTCGCGGGCCGGGCCTTGAACCTGACGTTCAAGGAATTCGAGTTGTTGAAGTACCTGGCTGGTCATCCGGGGCGGGTCTTCACGCGTGAAGCGCTGCTGCAGGAAGTGTGGGGTTACGACTACTTCGGTGGCACCCGCACCGTGGACGTGCACGTGCGTCGACTGCGCGCCAAGCTGGGCTCCGACCACGACCAGCTGATTGGGACGGTGCGCAACGTGGGTTACAGGTTCGCTGCCGCTGGCCCGGAGGACAACGAGGCGGCGTGATGCCGTGCCGGGGCCGGCGCCGAAGGTAGCGTGGGGACCATGGAGTTCCCCCTGACGCCGTTCACCGGTGCCCCCGATGCCAGTTCCCTTCAGTCCCTGCGCGTCCTGGCCGCGGCGGGTGACGCCGTAGACGGACATCCCCCCTTCAACGATCAGACGTGGGCGGCTCTACGCTCCGGCGACCACGGGGTGCGTGGCGTCGTCATTCCGTCCGGTGACGCCTGGGCCGCCGCGGCGGTCGTGACCGACCTCGACGACGCCGTAAACGACGATGGGTCCGACGCCGTAAACGACGATGGGTCCGACGCCGTGAACGACG
>JBQDZM010000028.1:20177-36159 GCA_052108535.1 Galactobacter sp.
AACGACGATGGGTCCGACGCCGTGAACGACGGCGAGCCTCACGCAGCGAATGACACCGGCGCTCTCGTGGAACTGGTAGTCCATCCGGTGGCCCGCGCCCGCGGGCTGGGATCCGCACTGGCGGACTGGGTCATGGAGTCCGTGGCGCCAACCGCCCCTGTGCAAGCCTGGTCACACGGCGGCCATCCCGCAGCCGCAGTGTTGGCGCAACGCTTCGACCTGAAACCTGTCCGCGAACTCTGGGTCATGGAGTTGGACCCCTCGAAGGTGGCGGCGCTCCCGGAGAGCCCCCTGCCTGACTCGGTCAGCTTGGACACGTTCCGCGTGGGAGTGGACGAGTCCGACTGGTTGGCCGTGAACGCAGCCGCCTTCGATTTTCACCCGGAACAGGGCCGGATGACGCTAGCGGATCTGCAGTCTCGGGAAGCAGAGGAGTGGTTTGACCCGCAGGGGTTCTTCCTGGCTCATTCCGCGGAAGGTGAGCTGCTGGGCTTCCATTGGACCAAGCTCACCGAATCCACCGATGGCACGGTGACGGAGGGAGAGGTCTACGCGGTGGGGATCTCCCCTGACGCGCAGGGCTCTGGGTTGGGCCGGAGTCTAACGCTGGCCGGGCTGCGTCACCTGGCGGCCGCCGGAGCTCCCAAGATTGTGCTCTACGTGGAGGCGGACAACGCCCCGGCCGTGGGCCTCTACACGTCGCTCGGCTTCACTGTGGCCGACTCCGATGTGCTGTATTCACGTTTCTAGACCGCTCCGCGTCACTTGGCGGCAACCCGTTCGCGACTAAACTCGTGTCCGTGGACAACGACTCTGAGAACAGCGCCCTGCCAGATCGCGATACGACGCCGTCCAAAGCCACGGTGGACCGTATCGAACTACCCGAGTTCGCCCCTGCGGCGGAGCCCGAAGGCGGCTTCTCCTTAGACCGGTTCTTGGACCGGGAGATGAGTTGGCTGGATTTCAACGCCAGGGTGCTGGAGCTGGCGGAGGACCCTGACCTGCATCTGCTGGAACGCGTCAATTTCCTCTCCATCTTTGCCTCCAACCTTGATGAGTTCTTCATGGTCCGGGTGGCCGGCCTGAAGCGCCGCATCGCTGCAGACATCGCCGTTCCCACCGCGGCCGGCGTGAACCCCGTTGACCAGCTCGAGGCCATCCTGAACCGGGCCCATGAACTGCAAGTGCGGCACGCTCGTGCCTTCGCCGAGTCCATCGTCCCGGACCTGGCGGCCGAGAACATTCATGTGGTCACGTGGGATGAGCTGGCGCAGGAGGAACAGGATCGGCTTGGTACGTGGTTCAAGGAGCAGGTCTTCCCGATTCTGACGCCCTTGGCCGTGGATCCGGCGCACCCGTTCCCCTACATCTCTGGGTTGAGTCTCAACCTCGCCGTGTTGGTGCGTAACCCGCTGACCAACAAACAGCTCTTCGCCCGGCTCAAGGTCCCGGATGCCTTGCCGCGGCTCGTGTCGGTGGATGGCCCGCGCGCCGGCCATTCCAAGAATGCACCGGCCCGCTTCATCGCGTTGGAGAAGGTCATCGGAGTTCATCTGGAGGCCTTGTTCCCGGGCATGGAGGTCGTGGAGTTCCACAGCTTCCGGGTCACGCGTAACGAGGATCTTGAGGTCGAAGAGGACGACGCCGAGAACCTGTTGCAGGCGCTGGAGAAGGAATTGCTGCGGCGTCGTTTCGGCCCGCCGGTCCGCCTCGAGATCGCCGACGATATCTCCGACTCGGTCCGCGACCTCCTCATCCGCGAGCTGGGCGTGACCCAGGACGAGGTCTTCTCTCTCCCCTCCCCCCTTGACCTGCGTGGGCTCGGGGACATCGCGGGGATCGCCCGAGCGGATCTGCACTACCCGAAGCATCTGGCCCGGACGTCGCGTTTCCTGAACGAGTCGGAGACCTCTAAGGCCGCGGACGTCTTCGCGGCAGTGCGCCGCCGCGACATCCTGCTCCACCACCCCTACGACTCCTTCTCCACATCGGTGCAGGCGTTCTTGGAACAGGCTGCGGCCGACCCCAAGGTGGTGGCGATCAAGCAGACCTTGTACCGCACCTCTGGGGACTCCCCCATCGTCGATGCTCTGATCGATGCCGCTGAGGCAGGAAAGCAGGTCCTGGCCCTCGTGGAGATCAAGGCTCGTTTCGACGAGCAGGCCAACATCTCCTGGGCCAGGAAGCTGGAGGAGGCAGGCGTTCACGTGGTCTACGGCATCGTGGGCCTGAAGACCCACTCGAAGCTCTCCCTCGTGGTGCGCCGGGAGAAGGGGGTGATGCGCCGCTACGTGCACATCGGCACGGGCAACTATCACCCGCGCACGGCCCGCTACTACGAGGACCTGGGCCTGCTCACCTGCGACGAGCAGGTCGGTGAGGATGTTTCCAAGCTCTTCAACCAGCTCTCCGGCTACGCGCCTAAGACCACCTTCAAGCGTTTACTTGTGGCTCCACGTTCGCTGCGTTCCGGCCTGATCGACCTGATCGAGCGGGAAATCGAGGCCCGCCGCAAGGGACTCGCCGCCCGCGTGATCATCAAGGTCAATTCCATGGTGGACGAGGCCATCATCGATGCGCTCTACCGAGCCTCCCAGGCCGGTGTGCAGGTCGACGTGATCGTCCGCGGCATCTGCGCCCTGCGGCCTGGCGTTCCGGGTCTTTCCGAGAATATCCGGGTGCGGTCCGTCCTTGGGCGCTTCCTGGAACACTCCCGTGTCTTCGCGTTCTCCAACCAGGGCGACCCGGTGGTGTACATCGGCAGCGCCGACATGATGCACCGCAACCTGGACCGCCGGGTGGAGGCCCTCGTGGCTCTGTCCAACGCGGAGGACAAGGCCGATCTGCTCACGCTGCTCGATACCTACCTCGATGCCGGGACGGCCTCGTGGCATCTCGCCGCGGACGGCACCTGGACGCGTCACCACCTGGACCAGGATGGCGAGGCGCTCATGGACATCCAGGAATACCTGCTGCGCTCACGTGAACGTGCCGCGGCCCGGCGCTCATGAGTTCATCCGTACCCCTGCCGCTGAGATCCTGCGATCCCAAGGGTTTTGCCGGCACGTCCTTCAAGGTCCTGGCGGCCGGTGCCCTGCCTTGGCGACGTCGTCAAGGCCGCCTGCAGGTCCTGCTGATCCATCGCCCGAAGTACGACGACTGGTCTTTTCCCAAGGGCAAGCTGGAGAAGGGTGAGACCCTGGCCGAGTGCGCCGTGCGGGAGGTCCGGGAGGAAGTGGGACTCAAGATCACCCTCGGCATCCCGCTGCCAGCCATCACCTATGACGTCCAGAAGGGCACCAAGGCCGTCTACTACTGGGCGGCCCACACCTCCTCCACGCCCCACAGCGATGGCCGCGAGGTGGACGAGTGCAGTTGGCTGTCTGTCGACGCTGCTCTGGAACGACTCAGTAACACGGCCGATCAGGCCCCGCTGCTGGCCCTGGCCGCTGCCGAGGCTGCGGGTGCCTTGGAGACCTCTGTCCTCATCGTGTCCAGGCATGCCAAGGCCAAGCCGCGTTCCGGCTGGACCCGGGCCGAGGGCGAGCGGCCGTTGGCGACCTCTGGCGTGCGGCAGGCGGAATCGCTGGCCCAACTCCTCACGGCGTGGAGGCCGTCGCGGGTCCGGTCCAGTCCCTGGCGGCGCTGCATGCAGACGATGGCCCCCTATGCGGCCGCGCAGGGGTTTCAGTTGCGCACCGTGAACGCGCTGACGGAGCGTGCCGCCACGAAGCGCCCGGCCAAGGCGGCCCGGGCCCTGGAAAAGCTGCTGACCAAGTCCCACAGCCAGGTGGTGTGCACCCACCGCCCGGTGCTTCCAGGCTTGCTGTCGGTGCTCGCATCCCATTGCGTTCAAAAATGTGACAGGACGCTGCCGGCCAAGGATCCCTATCTGCACCCCGGAGGCGTCGTCGTGGTCCATCGTCCCGTTGACGACCTCACCCGGATCGTTTCCGTCGAGGTGCACGAGCCCTTCGACGACTAGGATCGTGAGTCACCCACCCGCACGCACCACCATGTAGGCCTAAGGAGTAGTCATGCCCCGCTCCACCGCACTGATCCCGTTCGATTCCGTCCACGTTGTCCAGGATCTCGCCCGCGAACGTTACGACCTCTTCGATGGGGAACAGTTCATCGGCTTCGTGGGCTACACCGCCGAATACGGCGTCGTCGACTTGCAGCACACCATCATCAAGGAGGAGTTCTCCCGCCGGGGGTACGCCCGTGCTCTGGTGACGATCGTCCTCGAACGCCTGTGGGCGCGCGACGAGAAGATCATCCCGACGTGCTCCTACGTGGTGCAATACCTGGAACGCTTCCCGCAGTACAAGGTCCTCCTCCACCAGTCCTGAACGTCAACCACGATTGATCTGATGCACATGCCGTCCCAACCCTCCACCTACGAAGATCTGCTCGCAGACGTTCTGGCCAATGGCACCCACAAGGGTGACCGCACCGGGACGGGCACCACGTCCGTCTTCGGCAGGCAGCTGCGCTTCGATCTGCGTCATGACGTCTTCCCGCTGATCACCACCAAGCGCGTGCACTTCAAGTCCGTGGCCCTTGAACTGCTCTGGTTCCTGCGCGGTGACTCCAATGTGGGCTGGTTGCAGGAGCAGGGTGTGAGCATCTGGGACGAGTGGGCGGACAGCCAAGGTGATCTCGGTCCGGTCTACGGTGTCCAGTGGCGGTCCTGGCCCACGCCTGATGGCCGCCACATCGACCAGATCTCTCAGGTCGTGGACTCCATCAAGTCCAACCCCGACTCCCGCAGGCACATCGTCTCCGCCTGGAATGTCGCAGAGCTCGAGAACATGGCGCTACCGCCCTGCCACGCACTCTTCCAGTTCTATGTGGCGGACGGCGAGCTCTCCTGCCAGCTCTATCAGCGCAGCGCGGATCTGTTCTTGGGCGTCCCCTTCAATATCGCCTCCTACGCTCTGTTGACCCGTATGGTGGCGCAGCAGACCGGTTTGAAGGCCGGTGAGTTCGTGTGGACCGGCGGCGACTGCCACATCTACGACAACCATGTGGAGCAGGTGAACAAGCAGCTCGCGCGCGATCCTTATCCCTACCCCACGCTGTCCATCACCCGTGTCCCGGAGAGCATCCTCGACTACAAGTACGAGGATTTCCAGGTCAACGACTACCAGCACCACCCGGGGATCAAGGCCCCCATCGCCGTCTGATGGCAGGCACCGCTCCCCTGCATCCCTTGGGTGAGGACCATCCGTTTGTGCTCGCCGTCCGTTCCCTGCCCCCGATCACGGTCGGTGCGATCTGGGCTCAGAGCCGCGACGGTTTCATCGGCCGCTCAGGCACCATGCCCTGGCATGCCCCTGAGGACATGAAGAACTTCGCCGCCCTGACCTGGGGATCTCCGCTGGTCATGGGCAGGCGCACCTGGGAGTCCATCCCCGCCCGTTTCCGCCCGTTCGCCGGGCGCACCTCCTTGGTCATCACCTCGCAGCCAGCCATGGCCGACGACGTGGCTGCCGCCTCCCGCCCGGACGCGCCGGCGGAGCCGGCGCCCACCCTGGACGCCGCGCTGACGCGCGGAACCCAGATCACGACGTCGGGCATAGTGTGGGTGGCAGGCGGCGGGCGGGTCTACGCCAACGCCTTGGACTCCAACGCCGTGGACGCCGCCGTGGTCACCATCCTCGATCTCGAGGTGCCAGACGCCGATACCCGCGCGCCCGCGCTGGGACCCGACTTCGAGCTCACGGCCTCCTGGCCGCAGCACGGCTTCCATCCTTCTCAGGCCGGACCGGCCTACCGCTTCGAACTGCACCGAAAGGCCCACTGACACTCATGGCTGCTCCCACCGAACCCACCCCGTTGAGCCAGCGTCAGGAGACCTGGTTCCTGTTGGGTTACATGCTGCTGCCCATCCTGGGTCTCGTGACGGTGGCGATGGGGATCTGGTCCATCATCATTGACCGCAAGATTCTGGGCGTCATCCTGATCGTGGTCTTCACCCAGGTGTTCGTCTGGGGTGCCGTCTACGCGATCGGCAAACGCAAGAAGCTGCTCTCGCACACCCTGGAGGACATCGACGCACAGATGAGCGACGAGGAAGCCATCGACGCATTCAACGCCCGTGAGGCGCTGGCGATCGAGGAGCGGGAGAAGGCCGAACGGGAACGACGCGGCGAGGCCTGAGCCTCAGTCACAGCTGAAGGCCCACATGACCCCAAAGCGGTCAAATACCTGCCCGTAGTAGCCACCCCACGGTGCCTGCTCGAATTCCATGCCGACATTGCCGCCGCCGTCCACCAACTTGGCGATCAGCTCGCGCGCCTGCTCCGGGCTGTCCGTGGTGTAGAGCAGTGAATAGGCCGTGTCCCGCACCGGGTAGTCATTGTCATCCATGACGTCGCCACCGGCGAGGCTCCCGCCTGGGAGGTCCAAGGTCGCATGAGCCACCGCGTTCGGATCCGGCTCGAAGGGCATCCCGGACATCTGGGTGTCGCCATACCTCATGATGTTCAGTTCGCCTCCGAAGACCTCGTGCCAGTGCTGCATGGCCTCCCCTGTGTTTCCGCGCAGTGAGATGTAGGTGGCCAGATTCTTCGTCATGGTGTTTCCCTGTCTGCTGGTCGGGTCCTCGACTTGGGCCGCTTAGTATGCCGTGTCAAGGGCGGGTTGTGAAGGGTGCCTGTGCGCAGTGGGGCGTCACACGTTCCGTCGCTGCCGGTGCTATCCGTAGCATGGGAGGCATGACTTCACAGGCCGTAGGGTTCGTCGGATATCGAGGGATGGTCGGTTCCGTCCTGATGCAGCGCCTGCAGGACGAGGGCGACTTCGACTCGATCGACCCCACCTTCTTCTCCACCTCCCAGGCCGGCGCTCCTGCCCCGGCCTTCGCCGCTGGCGCTCCCGCTCTCAAGGACGCTCACGATCTGGACGAATTGGCGAAACTGCCGATCATCGTCACGACCCAGGGCGGGGACTACACCACCGCTGTGCATTCGCGGCTGCGGGCCTCCGGATGGGATGGGATCTGGATCGACGCAGCCTCCACGCTGCGCACTGCAGAGGACTCCATCATCGTGTTGGACCCCGTGAACCGCGACGTGATCGATGCCGGCTTGGCCGGCTCCGTACGCGACTTCGTTGGCGGTAACTGCACCGTCTCCTGCATGCTCATGGGCCTCGGTGGCCTCTTCCGCAACGGCCTGGTCGAATGGGCCACGTCCATGACCTACCAGGCGGCCTCCGGCGGCGGCGCCCGCCACATGAGGGAACTGCTGACCCAGTTCGGCGAGATCAACACCGCCGTAGGTGCGGAATTGGCTGATCCGGCAGCAGCCATCCTGGATATCGACAGGAAGGTGCTGGCCAAGCAGCGTTCCGGCGAGCTCGACGCCTCACAATTCGGCGTGCCGCTGGCCGGAAACCTGATCCCTTGGATCGACAAGGATCTCGGTAACGGCCAGTCCAAGGAAGAGTGGAAGGCCGGATTCGAGACCAATAAGATCCTCGGCACCGGCGAGTCAGACAAGGTCGTGGTCGACGGGCTCTGCGTGCGCATCGGCGCCATGCGTTCCCACTCCCAGGCGCTGACCATCAAGTTGCGTGAGGATGTCTCCCTCGACGAGGTCTCGCGTCTGCTGGAGGACGACAACGAGTGGTCCAAGGTGGTGCCCAACACGCGTGAGGCCTCCATGGAGGACCTGACCCCGGTCGCGGCTTCCGGCACGCTGACCGTGCCGGTGGGACGCCTGCGTCAGCTCGAGATGGGGCCGCAGTACCTCTCCGCCTTCACCGTGGGAGACCAGCTGCTCTGGGGTGCGGCAGAGCCGCTGCGCCGCATGCTGGCGATCGCCCAGGGTCGTCTCTAGGCCTAGACCGCTCCGCTTTACGGCTCTTTCTTCAAATTACGGTGCCCACTTCACAGTGGGCACCGTAATTTGTAGGTTCTGCCGTGAATTGGAGCCGACCCTAAAGCACGCAGCCAACCAGCTGCGGCTCGTGTTCCAGCCTGATCCCCCACGCCTGCTCCACGCCGTCACGCACGGCACGGGCGATGGCCAAAACGTCCTCGCTCGCGGCCTCGCCACGATTGGTGACGGCGAGCGCATGTTTGGTGGACAAGGAAGCCCGTCCGCCTGCAAGGGCCTCACCCGGCGTCCCCTCCAGGCCGAAACCCTTGTGGAAGCCGGCGTGGTCGATCAGCCATGCTGCGGAGAGCTTGACTCGGTCGGAGGATTCGGGGACCGGGAACCGCGGGGCGTCCTCCGGCAGCGAGGCCACGCTGTCTTTGGCCACGATCGGGTTGGTGAAGAAGGACCCGCAGGAACGCGTATCGGCGTCGTCGGGATCCAGCACCATGCCCTTGGAACCGCGGAGCCTCAGCACGGTCTGGCGCACCAGCGCCGCGGAGACGCGCTCGCCCAAGGCGACCCCCAACGCGTCGGCCAGTTGCTGGTAGGCCACCGGCCGGCCCTCCTCCGTAGCGAAGAGTTGGAAGGTCACGGCCAGCACCACGTAGCGAGGGGCGCCGTGGTCGATGCTGCGCTTGATCATGGAGTCGCGGTACTCCAGGCGGAGGTCCCCCACGCCAAGTTCCTTGATCTGGTCCGTACCGCGGTCATACACGGTGACCCGGACCAGTCGCTGAGACACGTCCGCCCCGTACGCGCCGACGTTCTGGACGGGAGTGGCCCCCGAAGAACCCGGGATTCCGGAGAGCGCCTCGAGGCCGGAGTAGCCCTCCATCACGCTTTGTTCAACGAATTCGTCCCACGGATGCCCTGCCTCCACCGTGACCAGGCTGGAACCTGAGGTGAGGTCGGGCTCGCCGAAGTCCACACCCCTGCTCGCGATCCGCACCACGGTGCCGGCGAAACCGGAATCGTCGACCACCAGGTTGGAGCCACCGCCCACAATGAGCAGCGGGGTGTGGGTCGCGTCCGCGGCTCGCACAGCCTCGACGATGGCCTCGCGGTCCTGGGCCTCCACGAGGGTGGTGGGCGGACCGCCCACTCCCATGGTGGTCAGGGAACTCAAGCGGGTTTCCGTCACGCGGCAGCCTCCGTGGTCCCAAGGGCCACGAGGGCCTGGGCCTTGGTGAGCACCTTCTCGTCACCCAGGGTGACGGTCAGATCCACTCTGACGGTGCCGGCGTCCGGGTCCAATTTGCCGACGGTGCCGACCACCGCGATCTCGGTGCCCTCCGCGTCCGACGGGTTGGAGCCCGCCGGATCCGGTACGGGGACCATGGCGGCAAAACGCGTCTGGTAATCCACGACGGCGGTGGGGTCCCCCACCCAATCGGTGACGGCCTGGACCACGGTCCCCATGGTCAGCATGCCGTGGGCGATGACGCCGGGCAGCCCGACCTCCGTCGCGAAGCGGTCGTTCCAGTGGATGGGGTTCAGGTCGCCTGAGGCTCCCGCGTAACGGACCAGGTCGCCGCGGTTGAAAGAATACGTGGTGGAGAAGAGCTCCTGGCCCTTTTCCAAGGTCTCGATGCTGGGGGTGCTCATGTCAGTCCTCTCCTCGAACCATCAGGGTGGAGAGCACGGTGGAGACCGGCTCGCCCGCAGCATTCACGAGTTCCGTGCGGGTGGTGACCATGCCGCCCGTTCCCACTGCGCGGGCACGGTCCACGTGCACGGTCGCGGTGATCTCGTCCCCGGCCACGATGGGGCGGTGGTGTGTGAAACGTTCCTCTGCGTGCACCACGCGGGAGAAGTCGATACCGGAGTCTGGGTCGGTGATGTACGCCGCTTCGGCCTGCTGAGCGATGATCACGGCGAACGTCGGTGCGGCCACCAGGTCTGCATGCCCGGCCGCACGGGCCGCTTCCACGTCAACGTGGACGGGGTGCGTTGCGCCCACGGCGAGCGCGAATTCCCTGACCTTCTCCCGACCCACTTGATACGGCGCGGCTGCCGGATAGGCGCTGCCCTGCAATTGCGTGTTGATGCTCAACGCTTATTCCCCTTCCGGGTGTCTGATCTCTGGGGAGTCCGGGACCGCAGCGTCTTGCGGGCCGAGGAGAAACGCACCGCGTAACCCACAAGATGGCACACGATGCCCAAGGCCATCAGCCCCACACCGGTGAAGATCACGAACTTGGTGTCCGTCGCGACGCCGATCATTGCCACGAGAATTCCCAGTCCCATCAGGGACAGTGCCCCGAGCAAGGTCACCTTCGTCGCGGTGGAGGCGGTCTCCCAATCCAACATGTTCACCAGTCTACGGGCACGCAGATGCTTGACCGACTGGACGCCCTTTCCTAGGTTGGGTCTTGCCGAATGCGGTGCGCGAGCGTCCCCGTGCCGTCTCACTCCCTTCGTGACCCCTTTGCGGGAAGGACACCGTGACCAGCGAATTCCCCCTCCGTCTGCGCGATCTACGTGCAGTTTTGTTCGACCTCGACGGAGTTCTCACGCCCACAGCCGACGTGCACACTGCGGCCTGGAAGGCCACCTTCACGGACCTCTTCACCCACGTGGGGCTGGATTCCGCATTCACCGACGAGGACTATCTGCACCTGGTGGACGGAAAACCCCGGTACGACGGCGTCCGTTCCGTATTGGTGGACCGTGGCATCGACCTGCCAGAGGGTACCCCGGACGACGCCCCCGGATTCGGCACGGTCTGCGCCGTGGGCAACCAGAAGAACACGGCCTTCCGCCGCATCCTCGACACCGAAGGCGTGTCCCCGTACGAGGGGTCCCTCGCCTTCCTAGACCACGCGGTCGAGTGCGGCCTGGAGGTCGCCGTGGTGTCCTCCTCGCGCAACGCACGCTCCGTGCTGGCCGCAGCGGAGATCGACCATCGTTTCGGCGTGATCGTGGACGGGCTCGCGGCCGCCGAGCAGGGACTTCCAGGGAAACCCGCCCCGGACACCTATCTGGCGGGGGCGGAAGAACTCGGCTGGCTCCCGGAGGAATGCATCGTGGTGGAGGACGCCGTCTCCGGTGTCCAGGCGGGAGCCGCCGGAAACTTCGGGTTGGTAATTGGTGTGGCAAGGGAGGCGTCGGCCGCTCGCTTGGAGGCTGCAGGCGCGGACCTCGTGGTCGGTGACCTGAGCGAACTCATCACCGACGGCCAGAACGCGGACGCCGATGCCTGGTCCTTGAGCACCGCGCGCAACGAGCACTCCCCCTCCCCGGAGGACGAAACCGTTTTTGCCACCGGCAACGGCTACCTCGGGGTGAAGTGGCAGGGCGCCGACGGCGGCCGTAAGCGCGAGGGTACGTTCATCAACGGCCTCTACGAGGCGTGGAAGATCACCTACCCGGAGAACTCCTACGGCCAGGCCGAATCCGGCCAGACCATGATCGCCGCACCGGATGCCGCAGGTTTCCTGATCTATGTGGATGACGAGGCTCTGGAACTGGGCCGTACCGAGGTGGACTTCACCGACACCAGGCTGGATTTCGGGGACGGCACCCTGACGAGCACCACCCAATGGCGCACCGCCCGCGGCGACCGCGTCAACGTGAAGGTTCGCCAGCTGGTCTCCTTTGAACAACGCCACCTGGCCATGTTCGAATACACGGTTCGGCCCCTGGATCGCGCCGCCCACATCCACCTGCGATCCACCTTGGTGGATCCCGGCGCCGCGGATGCGGTGCCGTCCCCCGCACAGTCCGACGACGCGTCGGGCACTATCGAAGACCCCCGCAAGTCCGAGCGCACCGCGGAGCACCCGCTGGTGCCCTCCGGGGCGGATCACAAGGAGAACGCTGATGTGCTCTCCTTCCGCGTGCGTAACTCCGGTATGACCGTGGCCGCCGCGGCCGCCCACGACCTCCGTTACCCGCCCGGCGACCATCACCATCTGCGCACCGGTACCCGCCGCGCGGAGGACCGGGTGGACACGTGGGCGGATATCGACCTGGAGCCGGGGCAGAGCATCCGGCTGGTCAAGTACGTCACGTACCACTCCTCACGCAGGCAGTCGTCCCTGGAGATGCGTGAACGGGCGCTGCGCTCCGTCAAGAGCGCACAGCAGATCGGTGTGTCAGATCTCTACCGTCAGCAGCGGCGCTGGACACAGGGCTTCTGGGAACGGTCCGACGTGGAGATCCAGGGGCCGTCCGCAGAGACGCAGCGCGCCGTCCGGTGGAACCTGTGGCAGCTGGCCCAAGCCTCGGCTCGCGCAGACGGGCTCGGGATCTCCGCCAAGGGCGTCAGCGGCAACGGCTACTCGGGGCATTACTTCTGGGACACGGAGATCTTTGTGGTCCCGTTCCTGACCTACACGAACCCGCAGTGGGCACGCAATGCGCTCAGGGCCCGCATCAACATGCTGCCCAAGGCCCGCCTGCGCGCCCGACAGCTGGCTGAACACGGCGCCCTGTTCCCGTGGCGGACCATCAACGGTGACGAGGCCGGAGCCTACTTCCCCGCCGGAACCGCCCAGTACCACATCAACGCAGACATCGCGACGGCCATGGCGCAGTACATCCGCGTGGCGGACGACCCGGAGTTCCTGTCCCATGGCGGCGCGGAAGTGCTCGTGGAGACGGCTCGGTTGTGGACCTCTCTGGGCTTCTGGAGGACATCATCCGACGGGCGACACTTCCACATCCACGGCGTCACCGGACCGGACGAGTACACGGCCCTCGTCAACGACAACACCTACACCAACGTCATGGCGGCCTTCAATCTGCAGGTGGCCGCCTACGTGGTGCAGGCCCTGGAGCAGCGCAGCCCGGCACGCTATACGGATCTGGTCGCGGCCGTCCAGCTGGACCCCACCGAACCCGAGGCTTGGGCTGCCGCGGCCGAAGGCATGTACGTGGGCTACGACGAGAACCTCGGCATCCACCCGCAGGACGAGTCCTTCCTCGACAAAGAGGTCTGGGCCGTCCCGAACACGCCGCAGCGCCGCAAGCCGCTATTGCTGCACTATCACCCGCTGGTGCTCTACAGGTACCAGGTGCTGAAGCAGGCTGACACGGTGCTGGCCCTGCTGCTGCGCTCGTCGCGCTTCACCCTGGAGCAGAAGAAGGCCGACTTCGACTACTACGACCCGCTGACCACCGGTGACTCCACGCTCTCGGCCTCCGTCCAGTCCATCATTGCGGCCGAGGTCGGCTACGCGGACCTTTCCCTGGAGTATTTCAACCATGCGCTGCGCGTTGACTTGGACAATCTGCATCGCAATACCTCGGACGGTGTCCACGTCGCCTCGACGGGCGGTGTGTGGGCGGCCTTGGTGAACGGCTTCGGCGGGCTCAGGGACGATGACGGGTCGTGGCGTTTCTCGCCGCGGCTGCCCCGGGACTGGGACGGGCTCACGTTCCGGCTCACCCGGGCGGGCACGCGCGTGCGGTTCACGCTCACCTCGGCTGCGTTGGTGGCCGAGGTGGAGTTGGGGACTCGTCCGGTGACGTTCTTTGTCGGTGAGCGCTCCTACGAGGTGGTGCTGGACGGCGGCCCAGTCACCGTGAAGCTGGACGACCAGGGCCCCGCGCTCACGGGGCGGCCGTCCTTCTCCCACATGACGCGGCTCAAACGCGAGGACGGGTCCGTCATGGGGCCCACGCTCCCGTGATCGTAATGCCGGCCCCGACGTCCATCAAGGCCGTCGGGTTCGACCTGGACGACACGTTGTTGGACCACTCCGGCGCCGCACGCACCGGACTCCAGCGCGCGGTGGCGCAATGGGGTGGCACGTACAGTGCCGAGGTGCACGATAGCTGGGACTCCATCGCCTCCAGACACTTCGAACGGTGGCGTTCAGGCCTCATCGATTTCGACGAGCAGCGCCGCGAACGACTCCGGGACTTCCTGCCCCTGATCGGTGTGGCGCTGCCGCAATCCGCGGACGGCGTGGACGAGGTCTTCAGCACCTACCGCCACGCCTACCGCGCTGCGTGGGCCGTGTTCCCTGTCGTCATCGACTTGTTGAGTTCGTTGCGGGCTGCTGGCTACGCCACCGGCCTGCTGACCAATGGCGATGAGGAACAGCAACTGGACAAGTTGGACTCCACCGGCTTGGAACCACACCTGGATGCTGTGTGCATCTCCGGCGCCATCGGAGTCCAGAAACCGGATCCGAGGGCTTTCGGTCTCCTGGCCCAGAAGCTACGGGTTGACGCTTCTCAGGTGCTCTTCGTCGGGGACAGTACGAAACACGATGTAAACGACGCCGTGGCAGCCGGGATGAAGGCACTGCTCGTGGACCGGACAGCCGGGCATGCCGACGGGATCGCGGCCTCCGTGGCGGGGGCCTTGAGTCGCGCTTGAGCCCCAGTTCGCCGCGGTAGCGGAAGCAGTACTCATGCGGCACTATTGCGCCGTCACCCCGGGCAGCCGGGTGCTTGGGTTCCGGGGAGGCAAGGCCCGGAAACGTGGAGATGCTTGGTCCGCCAGATCTCCACCGTGTACGGGTCGGAGGCCACCTGCGTGGAGCCAGGAATCGGCACCCAAGCACCATCACCGACCTGATACTCACCCTCAAACGTGGTCACCACCTGCACCGAATACGTGCCCGTCTCCTTGTATCGGTGACTGGTCACTGTCTCCGTCTCGAACGCCGTCGCAGAATCCTCCAACACCGACGCGGGCAACGCCGCCCCCGGCTCCTGCGTCACCCTCGGCCCCGACCCGTCACCATAATCAAAGGAATACGACACCGGCTTAGCCCGAACCAGAACACTGCGCCCCAGAACTTGCGCCTCCAACTCCTGCTCATCCCCCACAGCCCAAACATTCGTCACCGCATTCCGCAGCCCGAACCCACCCAGATCCGCCTCCACTCGTGAAGCGGCAATCGGCAACACCGTGTACTCCGACAACGACACCCCCGCAATCGCCGCACCACCGGCATCCGCCTCGCCGATGCCCGCACTCGAGCCAGTCCCCACGCCGGTGCCACCACCAGCAGCATTCCCACCACCGACGGCGGCCGGAACAGCCGGGCAATACGCGCCGTCCCCCAAGGCACACAAAAGCCCCCACGCCGCCCGCTGCATGGACCCCAACGTCCTATCCCGATCCTTCTCCACCGGAGTCCGCGTATCCACCCACCCCCGCGTCACCACCCGCGGGGCCCTCGGTGGACTCGACGCTCCTACGGAACTTGACCTCCGCTGACGGGGAGATGAGGTCGATGACTTTTGAACAGATGGGCCACTTGCAGCTGCGCTAGTCCATGATCGCTTGGGTAAAGCTGGTTGCCTTCCTACCCAGCTATCAGCAGAAACGCGAAAGCCAGCGTCGCCAGCAGCGGATGCCCAGCGTTCATCGCGCTCGTCATGCGCGGCTGGGATGAGAAAACTCAGTACCAGCACTCCGATACCTATGGATCCGCCGATCATCTGTTCTTCACGGATCCTTCAACAGTGGCTGCGTCCCAGGCCAGCCATGAGTCACCGTTCCGGACCAACCACACTCGCATGGTTACTGTCTCCTCTGTCCCGACCTCATAGTCCGGAGCAGGTCCTGAATCGTCATAAATCCGCACACCTGCAGAGACAATTCCGACGTCCCAAGGCAGAGTCTCTTCCGTCGGAGGTCCCGCTCGCATGGACTCAGATTGGACAGTGGTACCACCCCCAATGCGCCATGCCTTCTTCTCCTGGTGCATCTCCTTCAACTTCTTGATGTTGTAGGTGCAGTACTCGCAGTCCGGATCAGAGGCAGCCTTGAATAGCGACGGATCCCCGGTATCCATCGCATAGTCATACGTCTTGAACCAATATTCGATGAAGGCCTTCTGCCCGTCCTCGGTGTTGGCCTTGGCGGCTTCGGGATACTCGGGCACGGGAACGTTCTTGGCCGGAGACGTCTCGGTGGCTGGCTGATACTCCCTGTCCCCCGTGCCGGATCCGGCGCTCGGTGACGCATCCCCACTGCTACTCGGCGTCGGCGGCACATATTTCTCCGACGCCGTGGGCGTGAAGGTCTTCCCCGGATCGGGGCCACCGGTACACCCACTCAAAACCAACACCAACCCCAGCGCCGGTGCCAGCCACACAGCGCCCCCAGCCCGCCGCACCGTGTGACC
>JBQDZM010000029.1:0-11731 GCA_052108535.1 Galactobacter sp.
ACGATGCCAGAGGGGTCTGACAGATTGCTCGCGAGCAGGTCCGCCCCGCAGAGGATTCGGGCACGGGCTAGGCGGGCACGGGCCCGCACTGCACTTGCCCGCACTGCACTTGCCCGCACTGCACCTGTCCGACCGAGGCGGGCACGCGCCGTCGGGCATTAGAGGTTATGAGGATCGTGGGGCCGGGTACCGGTGGACACGGTCGGTAAGGAAAGCGGGCCCCGGAACTCTCTGACGGGGACAACCTGGCCGGGACGACCTGACTAGGATGACGGGCATGGGGACCCAGCCAACTGGACAAGCTTCCGCCGCAGCAGAACCAGCCCTCGACACCGTCGCCGTGGGCCGGCGCATCCGCGCGCTCAGAAAAGCGGCAGGTCTGACGCTGGACGCGCTGGGAGAGGCCGTGGGCACCGTCCCGTCCCAGCTCTCCCTACTGGAGAACGGCAAACGCGAGCCCAAGATCACCATGCTGATGAAGATCGCCAAGGCGCTCGGGACCACGCTCGATGACCTGCTTGCAGCGGAACCGCTGGACCGCCGTGCGGCACTGGAACTCGAACTGGTCCGCGCGCAGCAGGGCCCGCTCTACACCTCACTCGGGCTGCCGACCGTGAAAGTGGGGCCACGCCTGGGAACTGAGGTCATCGAAGCCCTACTCGGCCTTCAAAACGAGCTCTCCCGTCGCCTGGACGAAGCCCTCGCCACCCCGGAAGAAGCCCGCCGCGCCAACACGGAACTGCGCGCGGAGATGCGCGAATGCGACAACTACTACCCGGACCTGGAGGCGGAGGCAGCAAAGCTGCTGACCGCCGTCGGGCATTCCGGCGGCCCGCTCTCCCACCACGACGCCGCGGATCTGGCGGAACACCTGGGCTTCTCCATCCGGTTCGTTTCCGACCTGCCGCATTCAACGCGTTCGGTCACGGACGAGGTCAACAAGGTGATCTACCTTGAGCAGTCCACCCGCCCGGAACACGACCCCCGCTCGGTTCTGCTGCAGGCGCTGGCCCGGCACCAGCTGGGCTACGGGGAACCAGAGGACTATGCGGACTTCCTGCGCCAGCGGGTGAACACCAACTACTTCGCCGGGGCGCTCCTGATGCCTGAGAAGGCGGCCGTGGATTTCCTCAGCGATGCCAAGAAGCGGCGTGAGATGTCCATCGAGGATCTCCGCGACGCCTTCGCGGTGTCCTATGAATCCGCGGCCCACCGCTTCACGAATCTCGCGACCAGTCATCTGGATATCACCTGCCACTTCCAGAAGGTGCATTCCTCCGGGATCCTGCACAAAGGCTACGAGAACGACAATGTGAACTTCCCAGCCGACCACACGGGAGCCATTGAGGGGCAGACTGTGTGCCGGCACTGGACCAGCCGCGAGGTGTTCGACGTTCCGGACAAATTCCGCGCCTTTGAGCAGTACACGGACACCGGGGCCGGGACGTTCTGGTGCACCGCCATCACCGAACGCCACTCCACGGGTGAGTACTCGCTCTCCATCGGCCTGCCCTTTGAGCATGTGCGGTGGTTCCGCGGACGTGGCACGCCGCATCGATCCAAATCCACCTGCCCGGACCCGAGTTGCTGCCGCAATCCTCCGGCTGACCTGGCCAAGGTCTGGAGCGGTCGTGCCTTCCCCGCAGCCCGCGCCAACACTCACCTGCTGGCGGCGATGCCGGAGGGCGCGTTCCCCGGAGTGGACGACACCGAGGTGTATGAGTTCCTGAATCGGCATCGCCCGAGCGACCGGTGATCGTGGTCAGCCACTACACTGTCAGCCACGCACTCGCCCACTGTGAACAGGAGTAACCCTTTGAGCCAGAATCCCTACGATCCCTACGCCCAGAATCCGCAGGAACCCAGCGGGCAGGGCCAGCCCAACCAGCAGGGCGGCTACTATCAGCAGCCGGGTGCGGGCTACAACCAGGGCTACCAGGGACAGCAGCCGGGCTACCAGCAGGGCCCGCCCATGGCCGCGGATGGTGGCCTCTCCGCCCTGACGCTGAACCTCTGGCTTTCCGTGTTCTTCGGGTGGATTCCGGCACTCATCTTCTTCCTGACCTCACGTGACAACTCCATTCCGGCGGTACGTGAGGCCCACACCAAGAACATGAACTTCGCCCTGATCCGCCTCATCGTGGGCATGGTCACCGCGATCCCCGTGCTTGGTTGGATCGTGGGTGGCATCGGCTCCCTGGTGCTGTTCGTCTTCGCGATCATCAATGCGGTCCAGGTTCCTGAACAGATCCGCACGAACCAGGCCCCACAGTTCATGATGGACAACGTCACGGCACCGACGTGGATCAAATGAGCCGTCGGCGGTGAGCCCTCGCGGGTGCGCCCCGCGAGGACTAGCGGTCAGCTGATCCCCGCGTACTCCGTGGCGATGCGGGCGATGTCGTTGTTGTACTGCAGCGACGGGTTGTAGGCGGCGATGGCCTTGATCCAGTTGGCGTCAACGGTCAGATCGCCCCGGCATCGCACAAGTAGATGCCTGCGGAGAGGGCTGCGTCGTCGATCTGCTGCACGTCCACCATGCCGTCCCCGTTGCCGTCCTGCTTCACGGAGGCCCAGGTGGAGGGGATGAACTGCATGGGGCCAACGGCACGGTCCCACTTGGTATCGCCATCCAGTTTGCCCTGGTCGGTGTCCGGGATGGCGGCAACCTTGTCCCCACCATTCAGCGCGATCCCGTAGATGCCCGGGCGCACCACGCCATCCGCGCCCAGACTGTTGTTAGTTGATACTGCCGTGATGGGATTCCACGTTGCCGATGGCCGCGAGAGTGTTCCATCCCAGCCCGCACTGTGGCCGCAGCTGCTGCACCCGCAAGGACGCTCCGGCGTAGGAGGCCAGCGCCCGTTCCGGAATGTTGGCCTGCTGGGAGACCTGCCGCACCCACGTGGCATCCGCGAGGTCGGCCACGTTGACCCCGACGGGTGCGGTTTCCGCTGCCGATGTGGGGGTGGCTTTGGCTTCTTCGGCCTTCTTCTCCGCGGCGTCGGCGCGTTTGGAGGCCTCCTCGGCCTTGCGTTCCGCAGCGAGTTCGCCTGCGCTGATGGTGGTGGGGCCAGCCGTCGGTTTCGGGGTGGAGTCTCCCGATCCCGCCACGGCCTTATTGATGGCCGGCGCCACCAGGGCGATGCCTCCCGCGACGACGGCCGCGGCGAGGGTCAGGGCGATGGCCGTGTTGAGCCCGCGTCGGCGCTTTCGCTCGTCTTCGGGGTCCACGTAGGGGACGCCGAGAGCTTCCAGGTCGGCCCAGTCTGCTTCTGCGTCCGCGGAATCGTCGTGGCTGATGGTGTTGTCAGCATCGTCCGGATCTGGTGGGGACGGAATCTGCATGGTGGTCCGGCTTCTGGCGGCCGTTGGGCATGAGGTGATGAACGGCAACAGTCTAGTGACCTCATTGGTTGAGGCCAACCTCAGTACTGCGTCAGCCGTAACGCAGTCCATAGCTGCGCACGGTGCTGGAAGTCGCTCAGCGAATGCCCCAGAATCCGCTCGGCCAGCCGGATCCGAGCCCGTATCGTGTGGCGGTGTACGCCCAGCGCCAGCGCGGTCTCCTCATGGCGGCAGTCGTGCTGCAGCCACGCTGTCAGGGTCGTGACCAGCTCGGTCCCGTGGCGTTCGTCGTGCACTATCAACGGCGTGAGGGCGTGCCTCGCGGCGGCCTCCGCCTTCTCGCTGCGCAGCAGCGGGAGGACATCATGCCCGACGACGTCGCTGTAGCGCGTGAGCCCGTCGCCACTTGTGCCCCTTGAGGCAGTTTGGTGGCCCGCTTCGCGTGCCGCTTCCGCCTCGACGGCCGCGCGGGCCAGGTCGGTCAGGGGCGCCACCTCGGACAAACCCCAGGTCCCGCCCAGATGGCGGGCGATCTCGGCCGCAGCGTGGGGGGCTGCCGCGGGGGAGATCAGGGCCAGGCAACTGGCGCCGTACCGTCCGGCTAGTACGCCGGAGCGGGTTCGTGCGGGCCTGGCCGCCAGCCATTCGGACAGCTGTGGTGCCTGCTCCGCCCGGCCTCCCAGGAGAACGGCGACGGGAGCAGGAGGGAGCGGTTCGCCGGAAGCCTCCGCGACCTGGGTGGCCAGCTCGGCCTCACCGCCTAACAGCAGGGTGATCAGGCCAGTGCGTAGGGCGAGCCGGCCGTTCGATAGACCTTCCGCCTGGCCGGTGGCCAGGCCGAGCAGGGCCAGGGCGGAGGACACCACGGACTGGGCCTCAGGCGTGTTGGGTACATCGGAGACCGCGAGCACAGCGGTGAGTCGTCCGTTGCCGCTGACGGTCTGCAGCCCGAAGGAGGCCCCGGCGGATCCGACCGAACCTGCGGCACGGGAGGCTCTGCGCAACAGCGCCGTCGCCTTGCTCGTCACGGCCAGCAGGTCCTCGGCGGAGGGCGGGCCGGCCGCCGTGGGTGCGTGGGATAGGACGAGCTCGCCTGAGACGTCCACCAGTCCCACCCAACGGTTCAACTGGGTTGCCAACGTACGAATGGTCGACGGAAGCGGGGCGGGTCCCAGCGCGGCGCGGGTCAGCGCGCGCTGCGCGGTCAGCGCCCAGGTGCGCTGGGCGTCGTCGCGCAGTGCCACCGCAGCGGCGTTGGTGCGGGTCACCGCGATGAAGGGGGTCTGGAAGGGGACCTCGAACAACGGTAACGATGCCGCGGAGCAGGCGGCGGCGAGCGGGGCGGGAACGCCGTCGCGCACCACCTCGGTGCCAAAACCGAGAGCGGTCACGCCGGCGCTCACGAGCCGGGCCACGTAGGCGTCCCAGTCCAGGTTCGCTGTGCTCTCTTGGTGCTCCGAGGTGTCGGAGAACTGGGTTCCGGTGGTCAACAGGACGATGCCCGGTTCCAGGAAGGGGCTGGGGTCCAAGAGATCTGAGCTGTGGACCCAGGAAACGGGGCTGTCCCAGGCCTGCGCAGGCAGGTCGGGATCGTCAACGGGGCGGAGGTGAAGGCCCTCGGCGTTCAGCAGGGAACGCAACGAAACCGGATTATCCATTGCGGAGAAAGTGCTACCCATCATTCTCCAGAGCGTACAGTGCCCGCGTGGTCTGTGGAGGTCTAGCGTTCTGCTCATGACTTCCACGATCGATACCCCCGCCACGCTGGTCGGCGGACCTGACCTCCCCCAGCGCCGCTTGCTCGTCACGTCCCTGCCGGGCCCCAAGTCTCAGGCCATCCTGGACCGGAAGGTCGCGGCCGTGGCCGCCCCCGTGACCCACTCGGCCCAGGTCGCTGTCGTTGCGGCAGGCGGCGGAGTGGTCGTGGATGCGGACGGCAACTCGCTGATCGATCTGGGCTCCGGCATCGCCGTGACCAGCGTCGGCAACTCCCACCCGCGCGTCGTCGCGGCGGTCACCGAGCAGGTGGCCCGCTTCACCCACACGTGCTTCACTGTGTCCCCGTACGAGGGCTACATCGCGGTGGCAGAGAAGCTCAACGCGCTGACCCCCGGCGATTTCGACAAGCGCACCGCCCTGTTCAACTCCGGCGCAGAGGCCGTGGAGAACGCCATCAAGATCGCCCGTCACTACACGGGCCGTCAGGCCGTCGTGGCACTGGAACACGCCTATCACGGGCGTACCAACCTCACCATGGGACTGACCTCCAAGGCCATGCCGTACAAGTCCGGCTACGGTCCCTTTGCCCCTGAGATCTATCGCGTGCCGGGTTCGTACCCGTACCGCGACCACCTCACCGGGGCCGAGGCCGCGGAGCGCAGCATTTCCATGATCGAGAAGCAGGTGGGCGGAGACCAGGTCGCTGCCATCATCGCGGAGCCCATTCAGGGTGAGGGCGGCTTCATCGTTCCCGCGGACGGTTACCTCAACGCGATCCAGGACTGGGCACGCGCCAACGGCGTGGTCTTCATCGTGGATGAAGTCCAGACCGGCTTTGCCCGCACCGGCTCCATGTTCGTCTCCGAGCAGTTCGGCCTGGAACCCGACCTCGTCACGACCGCTAAGGGTATGGGCGGCGGCATGCCAATCTCCGCGGTGACCGGACGCGCCGAGATCATGAACAGCTCTCAGGGCGGCGGCCTGGGTGGCACCTACACCGGCAACCCGGTGTCCTGCGCTGCGACCCTTGCGACCATCGAGGCCTACGAAGAGGACGGGCTCATTGAGCGCGCCCAGGAGATCGGTGAGCTGATCACCCGCACCATGACCGAGCTGCAGGCCGCGGATCCTCGCATCGGCGATGTTCGCGGGCGCGGCGCCATGGCCGCCATCGAGCTCGTGGACCCGGCCACCGGCGCTCCGGATGCGGACCTGGTCAAGCGCGTTGCTGCGCAGGCCAACGCTGAAGGCGTCATCGCGCTGACCTGCGGCACGTTCGGCAATGTGATCCGTTTCCTGCCCCCGCTGAGCATCTCGAACGAATTGCTGGCCGAGGGGCTTGGCGTGATCGCCGAGGCACTCAAGGCCAACTGAGCCCTCCACCGCCAGGGCGTATCCGGGAGCCGGATACGCCCTGGCGGTCTAGGAACACGCGCCGAACCAAGGTAGCGTGGGTCACAAACGTGCCGTCCAACTGGTCGGTGCAGTTATAGCCGATGTCTCGCCGGCCGCGGCGCAGAACCGAGCTTCACTTGAGACGCAGACTGACCGACCGAACAGGGAGAACCCCATGAGCGATTACCACGTCACCAATCCTGCTACCGGCGAGACGCTGGCGACCTACCCCGTCAACACTGCGGAGGAGGTCGAAGCCGCACTCTCTGCGGCCGCCGCGGCTCATGACGGTTGGTCACGTTCCTCGAGCCCGGCAGAGCGCGCCGCCCTGATCGGTCGTGTCGCCGAGCTGCACACCGAGCGCCGCCAGGAACTGGCCGAGATCATCGTGCGTGAGATGGGCAAGCCGTTGGAGCAGTCTCTGGGCGAGGTGGACTTCTCCGCTGAGATTTACCAGTTCTATGCCGATCACGCCGAGGCCCTGACCGCGGACCAGCCCATCGCCGATTTCTCCGGTGAGGGTTCCGCGATCATCCGCCGCGCCTCCCTGGGGCCGCTGCTGGGGATCATGCCCTGGAACTTCCCCTACTACCAGGTGGCTCGTTTCGCCGGACCCAACATCATCAACGGCAACACCATCCTGCTCAAGCACGCCCCCCAGTGCCCGGAATCGGCGGCCGCCATCCAGCAGATCTTCTTGGACGCCGGCGCCGTGGAGGGTGTCTACACGGACGTGCGCCTCACCAACGAACAGGCAGCCGAGGTCATCGCCGACCGCCGCATCGCCGGTGTGTCCGTGACCGGTTCGGAACGTGCAGGTGCTGCCGTGGCGGCCGAGGCCGGTAAGAACCTGAAGAAGGTGGCGTTGGAACTGGGCGGCTCCGACCCGTTCTACCTCTTCTCCACGGACGACCTGGACTCGGTGGTGGAAGCCGCCGTGGCCGGTCGCATCGACAACGCCGGTCAGGTCTGCAACGGCACCAAGCGCTTCATCATCCTGGACGAGTACTACGACGAGTTCTTGGCCAAGTTCAAGGCGGGTATGGCTGCGGTTCAGCCGGGCGATCCCACGCTCGCGGAGACGGAGCTTGGCCCCATGTCCTCCCCTGCCGCGGCCGATCGCATCGCCGAGCAGGTGGAGCGTGCAGTGGCACAGGGTGCCACCCTGGAACTCGGCGGAACCCGTGAGGGCAACTTCTACGCCCCCACCGTGCTGACCGGCATCACCAAGGACATGGACGTCTACTCCGAGGAACTCTTCGGTCCAGTGGCCGCCGTGTTCAAGGTGGCGGACGAGGACGAGGCCCTGACGCTCGGCAACGATGTGGAGTTCGGCCTGGGTTCCTACGTCTTCACCACCGATGCAGAGCAGGCGGAACGCGTGGCCGACCGAATCGAGGCCGGCATGGTCTACGTGAACCTGGTCGGCGCCGACTCCGCGGAGCTTCCCTTCGGCGGCGTCAAGCGCTCCGGTACGGGCCGCGAGCTGGGCCTGTTGGCGGCCAACGAGTTCGTGAACTCGAAGCTGATCCGTTCCACCTTCTGATTAGCCGAGGTTGGAGAGGCCCCGGTGGAATACACCGGGGCCAGGCACCTCAGCGTTCCACGGTGACCCGCAGGCTGCCGTCGGGTCCAACGGACCCGGACACGCCCACAAGAGAAGGCAACACGACGTCGGCCATAAGGTTTTCAGGCCCGTAGGTGCCAATCAGGCCCAGCGTCCGCATGCCAGCGGCGCGGCCGGCGGCCAGGCCGGCCGGGGCGTCCTCCACCACCAGGCAACGGGCCGGGTCCACGCCGAGCCGTGAGGCGCCCAGCAGATACCCCTCGGGGTCCGGCTTGCCGCGGTTGACCGCATCGGCGGTGACGATGGTGGCCGGCGGGCACCAACCCACGGCACCCAGCCGGACCGCGATCAGGTTGTCGGTACAACTGGTCACGATGGTCCACCGGTGCTGCGGAAGCGAGTCGAGGAACTCCGCCGCACCGGGAAGGACCGTGACACCCTCCGCATCCGATTCCTCGAGCTCGTTGATCAGCGCGAACGCCTCGTCCCACCGATCGGCGGCCAGATCGCCGGACTCGACCACCGAGGTCACCACCTGCCGGGCCGGGATGCCGTGCTCGTGATAATCGGTGCGGCCGATCCCGAGCATCTGGCCCCACCGGGCCCAGGCTCGCGACGTGACCGGGGTGGAATCGATGAGGGTGCCGTCCAAGTCAAAGAGGATGGCATCGAGGTTCTCGAAGAGGGTGGTGCTCACACGCCCACTGTATCCGCGGGGGCAACTGCCGGAGTGGCAGTGATGGCACCGGAGGCCAACTCCTCGCGGACCAACTCTGCACCCTGGGCCAGTGCCACCATCTTCCCGCGGGCGACGTCTCGCTTCAGCGGCGCCATCCCACAGTTGGTGCTCGCAATCAGGTTGTCCGGGTCCACGAAACGCAGGGCAGACCGGAGCGTATCCGCGACCTGCTCAGGCGTCTCGACAATGCCACTTGCAACGTCGATGGCACCGATCATGACCTTCTTGCCGCGCAACAACTCGAGCACCTCGATCGGGACACGCGAGTTCTGGCTCTCCAACGAGACGATTCCCAAACTGGAACGCTGCAACAGCGGGAAGGATTCCTCGTACTGCCGCCACTGCTCACCCAGCGTCGCCTTCCACTCGTTGTTGGCCTTGATCCCGTATCCGTAACAGATATGAACGGCGGTCTCGCAGTTGAGGCCCTCCGCCGCGCGTTCGAGTGCGGCGACACCCCAGTCCTTGAGCTCGTCGAAGAAGACGTTGAACGCCGGCTCGTCGAACTGGATGATGTCCACGCCAGCCGCCTCCAACTCCGTGGCCTCCTGGTTGAGGATGCGGGCGAACTCCCAGGCGAGCTTCTCGCGGCTGCCGTAGTGCAGGTCCGCGAGGGTGTCGATCATGGTCATGGGGCCAGGCAGCGTCCATTTGATGGGCTGGTCCGTCTGCGCGCGCAGCAGTTTGGCGTCCTCGACGAAGACCGGCTGCCTGCGTTGCACTTCTCCGACGACGGTGGGGACACTGGCGTCGTAGCGGTCTCGGATCCGCACCGTCGCGCGATGCTCAAAGTCCACGCCGCTGAGGTGTTCGATGAAGGTGGTGACGAAATGCTGCCTGGTCTGTTCGCCGTCGCAGATGATGTCCAGGCCGGCCCGGCGCTGTTCCGCGGCGGCTAGGCGCAGGGCATCGTGCTTGGCCTCCGCCAGTTCCGGGCCGCTGAGGCGCCACGGCGCCCAGAGGGTCTCGGGATCGGAGAGCCACGAGGGCTTGGGGAGAGAGCCGACGAGCGCGGTGGGGAGCAAGGTGGTCATGATCGTTCCTCTTTCTTGTCTCGGTGCTCGTCAGTACTGGTCCCGCTGATCGGCCCACTGGGCCGCCCATCCGGCCAGGAGGTCCCCGTACGGGCGGATCAACTGTTCTTGGGCCAAGTTGCCCTGTTTCACCGCGAGCTGGCTGCGCTCCTCTCGGTCGTAGGACACCGGCGGCACGGAGAAGTCGCTGCTGGTGAGGCTGGGCCGATACACCTGCGCCGCCGAGGAGTTGGCGTTATAGATCTCAGGGCGGTAGATCCGCTGGAAGCTCTCCATCGTCGCGATGGTGCCAGCCAGCGCCAGATCGGAATGGTCGTTGAGCAGGTCGCCCCGGAAGTAGAACGCCAGGGGTGCCGCCGCGCCACGGGGCTTGAAGTAGCGGACCTGCAGCCCCATCTTCTGGAAGTACTCGTCGGTGAGCGAGTAGTCGTCCTGGATGTATTCGACCCCGAGCACCGGGTGCTCATTCGGCAGTTGCCTGTAGGTGCGCGATGTCGAGACGCTGATACAGACCACCGGAGCCGTGGAGAAGCGTTGCGTGTAGGCCTCGGATTCCAGGAAGTGCTGGAAGATCTTGCCGTGCAGGTCGCCGAAGTCCGTGGGGACGCCTTCCTGTGCCGCCGTATGTGTGGGGAGCAGGACGCTGAAGTCGTAGTCGCGGATGTAGGAGGAGAAGTTGTTCCCCGGGATCCCTTTGATCCGTGCTCCCGTGAGCGTGTCCAGGATCCCCACGTCGAGGATCTCCATCAGCGGGAAGCTGATCTGGTGGTCCTCCGTGGGTTTGAGGTCGATGGAGACGATCTCGAGTTCCACCCGGTAGCGGTCCTGGGTCGGGTTGTCCCAGTGGATAAGGTCGTTGAAACGGTGGTTGATCATCTCCAGCGCGTTGCTGAGGTTCTCCCTGGCGTGCTCGCCGCGGGCCAGGTTCGCGAAATTCGTGGTGGCGCGGGACGTGGTGGACGGGGAGTAGTCCGTGGTGAACGGTGTGGTGGTGATGTCGAAACGCAGATCCTGCGTGGTCGCGGCGATGGTGGGGGTGGACGCGGGAAACGTGCTCCTGACTCCGGTGGGGCACTGCGGGCCTGCTGCACCGGTCGATGCTTGCCCACCGCGGCTACGGCGGACCCGTTCTTCCCCTGGGGCACCCGGTCGACGGGTTGCCGCGCGGCTGGCCAGGTACCTTGGTCCGCGACTCGTGAACGTGGTTTGGAGCCTACGGAGGCTGCCGGGTCCTGTCGCTCTGTTACGTGATTGCGAAGCGTGCCACCGCTTCATGACGCGTTCATGACGTGCCTGGAGCGCCGTGGCTGAGGTTTGATGCCTCGGTTCGGCCCAGGACCCGTCGAATTCAGGCATCAAAGCCTCATTCACGCATCAAAGTCGCACCGAGGCATCAAACTTCAGAGGTGCCTCTGATGACGGGGCCTGGGGGAGTTGCCGGTGATCACTTTTGGCGGGCCTTGCGCCGGTCCAGCCAGGTGAAGACCAGGTACAGGATGGTCCAGAGTCCCGCGCCCCAGATCGCGAAGGTGGCCACTGCACCCCACCAGCCGTGGGCCGAGTTGAGGTCGTACCACCCCGTCATCAGCAGGGCGGGAAGAACGGTCACGGCCATGACGGCCAGATGCATGAGGGACTGCCGCTTCAACGACCAGCGCTCGACGTGATAGATGAAAGCTGAGCCACTGACCGAGGCAGCGATGACTCCCACGCAGAGCACGGACCGTCCGTCCGACGTCTCTCCGGTGTTCAGCAGGTACAGCCCGATAGCCGTCATGATGGCCAGCGGTATCACCGTCGCGAGAACGACTTTCCATGCCATCTTCATGACTTCAGCCTAGTGTCGCGCCAGCCGCCCGGGGCGCGGGTGGCGGATCAGCCGACCGGTGCATCCTGGATCTCGATGACGAGGTTCAAACCGTCATCAGG
>JBQDZM010000029.1:11831-35698 GCA_052108535.1 Galactobacter sp.
ATCAGCCGACCGGTGCATCCTGGATCTCGATGACGAGGTTCAAACCGTCATCAGGATGGTAGGTCCAGGAAGCCTTGAAACCGCCCCAAGCGTCTTCTTGACGGCCATCGAGAGCGCGCGTTTGACCGATCTTGTCCATCATGGAGTCGCGCGCACCGGTCTTTTCGAAGAGGCAAGTCACGTCATCGTAGGTGATGCCGTCAGCTGTAAAGTCGTATTTTCCGACTGCATCCAGGGTCACGGAGTCCTCTTCGATTGAGGCAAAGTCCCCGGTGGTGATCCCACATTCTTCGACAGCGGCTGCAAGTCGTTCCTGTGCTGAATCGACTGCCGACGTTTTGTTTGTGCTCGAATCGGCGCCGTGGCTCGAGGTGATTCCCCAGATCCCGCCCATGACTCCGGCTCCGACCACTAGTCCAATCAGGCCGAAGGTCAGATCTCGAGTGCCGAACTTCGATTTCTTCGGGTCCTGCGAACTCGGCTGAGGCAACGGCTGGGCCGGCCATGACTGCTCTTGCGCAGGTGTGGTGGGTAGGTGAGGTTGTTGCTCGGGAAAGTACGGCGACGGGGTGCTCATGGGTGGCATGCTCCTGGCAGATACGAGTGAAAGATGCGATGAATCGCACCATGACAATCCTGCCAGCGGGGTCTGACACTTTGGTTCCCGACATCTGATTCTTCGATCACATTGGATCCGGTGCGCTGCGCAGTCGTCGCTCGCGCTCAGCCCAGAGGAAGCCGCCCGAACGCGATGATGCCCGACGGCGTGTGGTCACCACACGCCGTCGGGCATTGGCGGGACCGGGTTTGCGTGAGACGTGCGCCGATTCGGTGCACGTCTCACGAAAGCCTGGTCCCGAGCGGGACACCTGACCGAACGTCAGCCCGCGTTGTCCTCCTTGATGAGGCGCGCGGCCTTCTCGCCGATCATCATGCACGTGATGTTGGGGTTCACGGTGGTGATCTCCGGCATGACGGAGGCGTCCGCGACGCGAAGCCCGGAGACGCCCTTCACCCGCAGGCGGGCGTCGACGGGCGCCGCGGCGTCGTCGTCGGCCCCCATGCGGACCGTGCCGACGGGGTGGTACACGGTGTTGTGGGTGCGGCGGATGTAGTCGGCGATCTCCTCATCGGACTGCGCCTCGACACCGGGGGAGAGCTCGCGGCCCGCCCACTCCGCCATGCCCGGCTGCGCCATGATCTCGCGGGCCTTGCGCACGCCGGCCACCATCACCCGCATGTCATGCCCCTCGGGATCCGTGAAGTAGCGCGGATCCACCTTGGGCTTGTCACGGTAGTCGTTGGAGCGCAGCTGCACGGTGCCGCGGGAGCGGGCGCGGGTGACGTTGGGCGTCAGCGCGATCTCTTCCTCAGCAGATGGGTAACCCTGCCTGGCGGTGTGCATGTCGAAGGGAACCGAGCCGTAATGCATCATCAGATCCGGACGATCCAGGCCGTCCTCGGTGGTGTCGAAGATGCCGATCTCCCACCACTGCGTGGACTCCCGCACCATCTTCTGCTTGGACTCCCAGCGCACCACACCCTCCGGGTGGTCCTGCAGGTTGGAACCCACACCGGGGGCATCCACGAGCACAGGGATCTTGAACTCGGCCAGCTCGGCCAAGGGTCCAATGCCGGAGAGCATCAGCAGCTGCGGCGTGTTGATGGCACCGGCGGAGAGGATGACTTCCTTGTTCACCGCGATCCTGTTGGGGCGGGAGAACGGATTGTCCACGTACTCCACACCCACTGCGCGGTTGCCCTCGAAGAGCACCTTCTTCACATGGAAACCGGTGAGGACGGTCAAGTTCTCACGGTCCAGGATGGGGTGCAGATACGACACGGAGGAGGAGGAACGGGTGCCGTCCGCCTTGCGGTTGACCTGGAAGAAGCTGGCACCGTTGGTCACGGTCTCACCGGTGTTGAAGTGGGCCTTGGGAAGGCCGGCCTGCTCGCACGCCTCCAGCAGGGCCACGCCCGCCGGGTCGTTCGGGGGCACGTTCATCAGGTGCACGGGCCCGTCGTGTCCGTGCAGCGGGCCGTCATCCTCGTTGGTTTCCAGCGCGGTGTAGAGCGGGAACGTGCTGTCCGAGCCCCAGCCGGTGGCCCCGTAGACGTTCTCCCAAGCATCCAGATCTTCCTTGGGCGCCCAGAAGGCGATGCAGGAGTTGTGGGAGGAACAGCCGCCCAGGACCTTGGCGCGGGCGTGACGCATGAACGAGTTGCCGTTGATCTGTTCCTCGATGGGGTAGTCCCAGTCGAAGCCGGACTCCAGCAGTTCCATCCAGCGATCCAGGCGCAGCACCACGTCCTCGTCCACGTCTGACGGGCCGGCCTCGACGAGACCCACCTGCACGGTGGGGTCCTCTGACAGGCGCGCTGCAACGGCGGCACCGGAGGAGCCTCCGCCGATCACGAGGTAGTCGAAGGTGTGGGTGGTTTCCATGGTCACTTCCTTAAGGGTCTGATGTTAAGTCTTGTCAGTGGCCGACGGCGCGGCCCGGGGCGTGCGCGGACCCGCACCCCGGGTCCGCGCACGATCGCAAAGGGGCGTGGTCCTTTAAGCGAACCAGCCAGAGACCGCCGGGGCCAGATTCTGGTAGATGTGCTTGGCCTCCACGTACTCGCCCAGGCCGGAGGGGCCCAGCTCACGGCCGATTCCGGATTGACCGAAGCCGCCCCACTCCGCCTGCGGCAGGTAGGGGTGGTAGTCGTTGATCCAGATGGTGCCGTGGCGCAGCTGGCGGGCGATGCGCTGAGCCCGGCCAGCGTCCTGGGTCCAGACGGCTCCTGCCAAGCCGTAGATGGTGTCGTTGGCGGTAGCGACCGCCTCCTCCTCGGTGGTGAAGGTCTCCACGGTGATGACCGGACCGAAGCCCTCCTCCACGACCACGTTCATGCCGCGATGGACGTTATCTAGCACGGTGGGCTCATAGAAGAACCCGGACTCGAGGTCGCCCTGGCCAAACTGGCCTCCGCACAGCAGCGTTGCGCCCTCATCGATACCGGACTGAACATAGGCGGCGACCTTTTCACGATGCGCGGCGGAGATCAGCGGACCCGACTCGGCGGTGTCGTCGAAGGGGCCACCAAGCTTGATGCCCTTGGCGCGACGCACCAGTTCGTCGACGAACTTCTCCTTGATGGACTCCTCCACGATCAGCCGCGAACCCGCGGAGCAAACCAGACCGGAATCCAGGAAGGCGCCGTTCAAGGCATTGTCCACGGCCGCGTCGAAGTCAGCGTCGGCGAAGATCACGTTGGGGTTCTTACCTCCCAACTCCAAAGCCACCTTCTTCACCGTGGCTGCGGCGTTGGCGGCCAGCTTGCGGCCGGTGACCAGGCCACCGGTGAAGGAGACCATATCCACATCCGGGTGAGTGGAGAGCGGGCCACCGGCAGTGTTGCCCGCGCCCAACACCAGGTTGGCCACGCCTGCAGGCAGTCCGAGCTTGTCCAAGACGTCCATGACCAGGATGGCCGTGTGCGGGGTCAGCTCCGCAGGTTTGAGGACAAAGGAGTTACCCGCGGCGATGGCAGGGGCGATTTTCCACGACGCCTGCAACAACGGGTAGTTCCACGGGGTGATCAAAGCGCACACACCCACCGGCTCGTACTCGATCCGGGAGAGGACGTTCGCGTCTCCTGCATCCACGATGCGTCCGGCTTGGTTGCCTGCCAACTTCCCGAAATAGGTGAAGCACGCGGCGATGTCATCCATATCCAACTGCGACTCGTAGAAGCGCTTGCCGGTGTCCAGGGACTCCGCGCGAGCGAACTCGTCCTTGCGTTGCCTGATCTGCTCGGCAACCTTCAACAAGAAGTCCCCTCGCTCAGGAGCGGGCACCGAAGACCAGACGCCGGAATCGAAGGCCGCCCGCGCTGCAGCGATCGCCGCGTTGGTGTCCTCCTCGCTTGCCTCGTCAACCGTCGCAACGAACTCACCGTTGGCAGGGCAATGAATATCGCGAGTGCCACCGTTGACGGCGGACTCCCAACGACCATTGATGAACAGGGTCTCTGGCATGTTCTTTATGCTCCTAACGCACTGAACTGATGGGGGAAAAGTAGGTTCACTTAGAGGCTTCCTCGTCCTCTGCGGTTTCGAAGTCCTCGTGCCAGTCGGTGACGGCCTGGTCGTCTTCGACGATGGTGGCCAGCGGCTCGCCTGCGGTCACCCGCAGGAACTCGAGGTGGGACTCGTAGTGGGAGAGCACGTCACTGATGAGCTGATCCGTGGTGTACCCGAAGACGTCGTAGTCCTTGGAGCCCGTCCCGGTGAAGACCTCCAGCCGGTAGTAGCGCTCGGCCTGGTTGGGGTTGCGGAAGGCGAAGGACGGGACGTCGTGAGACACCGGGTGCAGCTGGTAGCTGAAGTCCTCGTCCTTCTCGTAATGGACGGAGAGCACCAGGCAATCCAATTCCGTTCCGGCCTCCCGGCTCCGGGTCAACTCGGCGTCGTTTCCGGTGCGGCGCAATTCGGTGACCACGTCACTCAGCGCGGGCGCTGCGGTGGCATCGATGAAGCGGGCCACCTGCTCCACCTTGGGGAACACAGTGGAGCGGCGCAGTCGCTGCCGCCAGTTGCTGCTGGCGGTGGGACGGTTGGCCGCAGCGGACTTGTATCCGTGACCGTGAGCCAGATCGGCTCGGAGGGCCCGGTAGAAGGAAATCATCACGAAGTACATGACCACCGAGAACGGTAGGCCGATGATCAAGGTGGCGTTCTGCAAGGTGCTCACACCACCTACCAGAAGCATCGATAGGGTCAGCAGGCCGGTTGCGATGGACCAGAAGAGTCGCAGCCCCTTGCCGCCGTCCTGCTTGGGGTCCTCGATGTGGGAGGTGAAGTTGGACAGCACCAGGGCACCGGAGTCGGCGCTGGTGACGTAGAACAGTAGACCCGTGATGAGGGCCAAGCCCACCACGAAGGGTGCGGCCGGATACGAGTTCAACAGGTCGAAGAATCCGCGTTCGGCATGGTTCATGGCGGTCTGGCCAAACGCGTCGTCGCCGTCGCGGACCTTCTGGAGTGCTGCGTTACCGAAGATCGAGTCGAAGAGGGTGATGAACAGGAACGGCACCACGAGCACGCCGAAGATGAACTGGCGCAAGGTGCGGCCGCGGGAGATGCGGGCAAGGAAGAGCCCCACGAACGGCGCCCAGGCGATCCACCAGGCCCAGAAGAATAGGGTCCAGGCGGCCATCCAGTCGTCGGGCTGATCCCATCCGAAGGTGTCAAAGAGCATCCCAGGCAACCGGCTCATGAAGTCGCCGATGTTCATGACGAGCCCGTCCAACAGCTCGCGGGTCTTGCCGACCACGATGACGTAACCGATCAACAGGATCGCGAGTGCCACGTTGAGCTCGGAGAGCCGGCGGATACCCTTCTCCACACCGGAGAGCGTTGACATGATCGCGATCGCCACGGAGATGACGATCAGGGCGGTCTGCGTGGCGATTCCCTCGGGGACGTTGAAGACCAACTTGAGGCCGTAGTTCAGCTGCACCACGCCGATGCCGAGGCTCACCGCGATGCCGAAGATGGTGCCGAGCACCGCCGCGATGTCAACGGTGTGGCCAAACCAGCCGTTGACGCGTTTGCCGAACATGGGGGTCAGCAGCGAGCGGATGGACAGCGGCATGTTGCGGCGGTAGGCGAAGTACGCGAAGGCGCCGCCCATGAGCGCGTACATGCCCCAGCCGATGGGGCCGTAGTGGTAGAGCGTCCAGACGACGCCCTGCCTGGCGGCTTCCACAGTCTCGCCCTCGCCGACGGGCGGTGCGTAGTAGTGGGAGACCGGTTCACTCACGGAGAAGAACATGAGGTCGATGCCGATGCCGGCAGCGAAGAGCATGGACGTCCACGTGAACATGTTGAACTGTGGCTTGGAGTGATCCGGGCCCAGCTTGATGTTGCCGGTCTTGCCGATGGCCAAGAAGATCACGAAGAGCAGAATCAACCCGGCCGTGAGGATGTAGTACCAGCCGAGGTTGGAACTGACCCATCCAACGGTGGATCCGATCACCGTGTCCGCGTTGTCGGGGACAATGATGGCCCAGAGCGCGATCGCCACGATCATCACGGCGGAGCCGATGAAGACCACCCAGTTGGGTTTGGGCGACTTGGTCTCGATGGGGTTCGGGAAGGGTGGGATGGTCCCCGGGGCCACGGGCGAGGAGCCTGCGTTGTTTCCCGGCGGATTGAGATGGTCTGCGGACTGATTCGTCATCGTGTCGATTATTCGATTCGTGTCGTGGTCAGAAATGCAATTCAAGTGCCGTCGTCGTAGGCCATTGCCCGGCATCACGGCGGTGGCTTTCACTTTGACCATAGCAAGGAGTCTGGGCTGGAGTGCAGTATTGATGTTGCGTGGATCACAGGCTACATGGGTGTGATCACCGTTGGGTTTCCGCCGAATGACAGCGTTCTCACGGTCACTGCAACAGTCCACCCGCGAATGCAAATCCCGCAGTTTTCATGTGATGCGTCTCACTGGAATCCGGGCAAACTGAGGCAGAAAAGCCTCGAGCCCACACGTTTACGTGTGGGCTCGAGGCTCCGCAACACCAGGCGGTTCGCACTCTAACGTCGGATCAGGTCAGCCGCTCGCTCGGCCAGCATCATGATGGTCACCACCGGATTGGTGGCCGTCAGGGTGGGCATCGCGGAAGCATCCACGACCCGCAGACCGAAGACGCCACGCACTCGCAATTGGGGGTCCAACACGGACATGGGGTCGTCCTCGGAGCCCATGGGGCAGGTGCAGGAAACGTGGTAAACGGTCTGATGGTTGGCCCGCTCCACCTCTGAGAGTTCCGCATCGGAATCCACGTGGGTCCCCGGGAACAACTCGCGTCCCACCCAGGAGGCCATGGGCTCCGCTTCGGCGATGCGTCTGGCCGCGCGTACCCCAGCCAGCAGCATCGCTTCGTCGTGCCCTTGCTCGTCGGTGAAATAGCGGTAGTCGATGCTGGGCGCCACCTCAGGATCCGCCGACGTGATCCACACGCGCCCGCGCGAGGCCGGTTTGGCAACGTTCGGTGCGATCGACACGATGTGTTCGGGGAACACGTATCCGTGATTCTCCGGGTGCACGGCCCACGCCTCCACCGGGAAATGCATCAGGACATCCGGGGCGCCCGGGGTGTCTCCCAGCGTCAGCATGGCACCCGCGTCCCATCCCGAAGCGCACGTGGTTGGCACCGGCCTGACGGCCTCCCACACCACGAGTCCCTCTGCGTGATCCTGCAGGTTCTCGCCCACACCGGGCAGGTCGACGAGCACCTGGACCCCCGCGGCGGCCAGCACCGCTGCGGGGCCGACCCCGGAGCGCTGCAGCAGGGCCGGGGTGTCGATCGCGCCGGCACACAGCAGCACCTCGCGGTATGCGTCGATGACCCGCCCGTTCTTCAGTTGCACGCCGGAGGCACGGGGGCTACCGTCCGCCTCCACCGAGAAGTGCAGCCGGGCCACCTGAACCTCCGTGATCACGTTCAGGTTCGGCCGCTCTCCCACGGCCGGATGCAGGTAGTGGATCGAGGTGGAGGAACGCAGATTCGTCTCCGGCGTGTAGCCCACGTCGAAGAAGCCCGCCCCGCGAGCGTCCGTGTTCAGCGCGCCGTCGTCCCAGCCGTCGGCCTTGAGTGGCAGTCCGAGGGCGGCGGACGCCGCAGACACGACGTCGGACACATACGGATTCCGGTCCGCGTCCGCGACCGGCTGGATCGGGGTGAGCAGGCGTTCCCGGTAGGGGAGGATCTCCTCCGGTCCCCACCCCTCGGCTCCGCGGGAGACCCAATCCTGTAGATCGGAGGCCAGCGGCGTCCACGCGATCATGGTGTTCGTGGTGGAACAACCTCCCAGGATTCGCGAGCGGGTCTGCCGGATCTCCGAGTTCCCACGTTCCTGCGGGACAGAGCGGTAGTCCAGGTCGTACTCGGACTCCACCATCTCGTCCCAGCGCCGCAGAGTCCGTGCGCGGTCCTCATTGACGTCCGATGGGCCGGCCTCAACGAGGAGCACGCTGACGTCGGGGTCCTCGGACAGCCGTGCGGCCAACAGCGAACCAGCGGTGCCGCCGCCTACGACGACGTAATCGGCGCCGATCATGACTCCGCGTCGCTGACCTGCGCCACGGCGGTGGTGGGCGGTCCGGGCTTCAGCGGCCCCGTGTTCAGGCCGGGATTCTTGCGCATCAGGAGGTAGTAGAGCGGGCAGATCACTACGAGGCCCACGATCCACGAGATGTCGGTGCCGTTCATGGCTGTGGCGACGGGACCGGTGTACATGTCCGTGGCGATGAAAGGCAGCTGGATGAGCACGCCTGCCGCATAGCAAATCACTGCCGAGTAATTGACCTTGCCGTACAGGCCGCCATCTCGCATGAAGAGAGAGCCGATGTGATATTCGCCGTGCCGCAGCAGGTAGTAGTCCACCAGGTTCACAGCAGTCCAAGGGATCAGCGCGCACATCAACAGGATCATGAAGTTGGTGAAGTAGGTCAGGAAGTTGTCCGCACCCAGCAACGCCATGATGAGAGCCGCGATGAAGAGCAGCGTGGCCACTAGGCCGCGGCCCCTGGCCTGCGGCATCCAGCGCGGGTAGAACGTTTGGCCCACGGTGATGGTGGACAGCGCGCCGCAGTAGAGGTTCATGGCGTTGGTGCAGCCGATCGCGATGCCGAACACGGCCACGACGAGCCCACCGATGCCGTGAGTAAGGCCGCTGATCGCGGCGACGGTGTCGTCGGTCCCGATCGCCGCGCCGGCCACCGCGCCCAGCAGCATCGGGAGGAGGGAGCCGAGCACCGCGCCGGAGTAGGTGGCCCAGAACGCGGGTTTCACGCCGGTGCCCTTGGGCATGTACCGGGTGTAGTCGGAGACGTACGGGGCGTAGGCGATTTGCCACAGGGCGGCCAGGGTGACGGTGGACATGAAGCCTGCGGCGGTCACGGATCCAGAGGAGAAGGCTGCCTCGGGGATGCCGTTGACGCCGAACGCCCATACGTACGCGAGCACCAGGACGGTCCCGGAGACGATGCTCAACAGCCCCGCCAGAGCATGGATGAGTTTGTACCCCACTACGGCCGCGATCAGGGAGATCAGGCCGATGGCCACGATGGAGGGTTTGACCCCCAAGGGCGTCAGAGAGGCGATGGCCTGTCCGCCCAACACCATGTTGGAGGCGAAGAAGCCCAGGTACATCAGCACCACGATGATCACCACGAGCAAGGAACCATATGAGCCGAACTGTGCTTTGGTCTGCAGCATCTGAGGCACGCCCATTTGGGGGCCCTGGGCGGCGTGCAGTGCCATGACCACTCCGCCCACCACGTTGCCGAGGATCAGGGCGATCACGGCGGCCCAGATGGGGAGGCCGTAGACCACGGTGGAGACCACCCCGGTGGCGACCGTCAGCAGCATGATGTTGGAGCCGAACCACACCGTGAAGAGGTTGCGGGCCTTCCCATGGCGTTCGTTCTCGGGGACGTGGTCGATAGTGCGGACCTCGACGGTGGGTGCGCTCGGTGCGGGACCCTGTGGTTCAGCAGATTTCATGAGCACTAGCGTGATGGCGTGAGACGCGGGCCACAAGCATGGAAGAATGCTGCACTGAATCAGGAAAACAGATGCAGGACGCTATGTTTCATCTCCAGAACAGGGGAGTGACGGGCGGACTGACGGACTGGGCGCGAGGTAGGACCAGATGGCACGCAAACCCGAGATCACGCTGAGCCAATTGCGCTACTTTGTGGGTGCCGCGGAGCGTTTGAGCATGACGGAGACCGCCCGGGACTTCTTCGTGGCACAGTCGGCCGTTTCTTCCGCGATTGCCCAGCTGGAGTCCCAGGTCGGTGCGCAACTATTCATCCGCCAGCGCTCCAAGGGCCTGGTTCTGACCCCAGCCGGGTTGCAATTCCTGGGGGATGTGCGGGCTCTGCTCGGCGGCCTCGATGACGCCCTCGACGTGGCCAGAGGAATCGACAATCAGGTGAGGGGCAGTATCAGCGTGGGCTGTTTCGTCACGCTCTCCCCGTTCCTGGTCCCACAGCTGATCTCCTTGGCGCGCGAGCGGCATCCGCATCTGGAGATTCACGTCCAGGAGTTCAATGCCGGGGAAGCGCTCGATGCGCTGCGCGCGGGACGGGTGGAGTGTCACGTCGGCTACGACTTCGGGTTCGGGGCGGAGGTGGAGAAGGAGGTCATGACCGAGATGGCGCCCCACGTGGTGCTGCCAGCCGACCATCCGCTGGCCGGCCGCGACGCCGTTCACCTGCGAGAACTGCACAAGGAACGCTTCGTTCTGCTTGACCTGCCCTCGTCGCGGGAATACTTCCTGGGGATGTTGGATGCGGCCGGGTTGGAACCGGACGTGCGACACCGCGCCAAGGACTATGAGACGGTGCGAGCGCTGGTGGGGCAGGGGTTGGGGTTCTCCGTACTGAATCTGCATCCGGCGCATCCGTACACGTACGACGGATCCAGGGTGGCCACCGTGCCGCTGAGCGGCGACGTGCCCTCCTTGCCGCTGGTCCTGGCCTCGCTGCGCTCGGTGCGACACAGTGCTCGTGCTCAGGCGGTTTCCGAATTGATCAAGGAGATCGCTCCGAGCCTGCAGAAGGTGTGATCCGCTGGGGGAGTCGATCGCGGTGGCGGGCCATACGCACCTGCATCTGTTTTAGAGATGCGGTTTGTCTCATCAACCTATTTGAGTGTTGAGGTGGTGATCGTTCATGCTCGTGGCTGGAGACGGGCGCCACACTGTGGCCCTGAATCCGCCAATACCATCTCCGGCCGGACAGGCCAGAGGCCAGCATCACCAGCTAAGGAGAGCACATGTCCACTCGGGTCGAGGCCGTCGTGGTCGGGGGAGGACAGTCCGGCGTCGCGATGAGTGAGCACCTGTCCGCGTTGGGTGTGAGCCACGTGGTGCTGGAGAAGGCGCGCATCGCCGAGGCCTGGCGCACCGCACGCTGGGATTCCCTGCGTGCCAACGGTCCGTGCTGGCATGACCGCTTCCCCGGCGCCACGTTCGACGACTACGAACAGGACGACTTTGCCCCCAAGGACCGCGTGGCGCAGTACATGCAGGACTATGCCGAGATGATTGAGGCGCCGATCAAGACCGGCGTCGAGGTCGAGTCCGTCACCAAGCTCTGGAACCACCAGGGATACGAGGTGCGGACCAAGGACGGCGAGACCTACGAGGCTCGCTTCGTCATCGCGGCTACCGGCCCGTTCCAGGTCCCGGCCGTGCCCAAGGTGGTCCCTGAGGACACCCCCGTCACGCAGCTGCACTCCTCCGCGTACAAGAACCCCGAGCAGCTTCCCGAGGGTGGCGTGCTCGTGGTCGGCGCGGGCTCATCCGGTGTGCAGATCGCCGAGGAGCTCAACTCGGCCGGCCGCAAGGTCTACCTCTCCGTTGGCCAGCACGACCGCCCGCCGCGGCGCTACCGCGACCGCGACAACGTGTGGTGGCTCGGAGTTCTCGGCAAGTGGGAAATGGCCACTCCGGGTCCGGGCAAGGAGCATACGACCATCGCGGTGACCGGCTTCCGCAACGGCTACACCATCGACTTCCGTGAACTCGCCGACCGCGGCGTGACCCTTGTGGGACGCACCCAGGGCTTCAAGGACGGCGCGATCACGTTCAACGACGACCTCGTGGCCAACGTCAAGGCGGGCGACGAGAACTATCTCTCCGTACTGGACGAGGCGGATGCTTACATCGAGGCCAACGGCCTGGACCTGCCGGAGGAGCCGGAGGCACGCACCTTCCTGCCAGACCCAGACTGCATGGTGAACCCGCTCTCCGAGCTGGACCTGGCGCAGGCCGGGATCACCACCATCATCTGGGCCACCGGCTTCCGCGTGGACTACTCCTGGCTCAACGTCCCCGGCGTCGTGGACCATCTGGGCCGCCCCCTGCATGCCCGCGGCGTGACCCCGGTGACCGGCATCTACTACCTGGGCCTGCCGTGGCTCTCCCGCCGTGGTTCCAGCTTCATCTGGGGCACCTGGCATGACGCGAAGTACATCGCGGACCAGATCAGCATCCAGCGCAATTACTCCGACTACTCCGGCGACGCCGGGCGTCCTACCCCTTTGGAGGCAGCCAAGTGACCAAGCACCTGCGTATTCGTCCTTTCAACACCAAGGACACCTACCCGGAGCAGAACCTGGACAACGACCTCTGCCAGGCCGTGGTGGCCGGCGGTGTGGTCTACATCCGCGGGCAGATCGGTCAGGACCTGGACACTCGCGAGAACGTGGGTGCCGGTGATCTCGAGGCGGAGACCGACAAGGCCATGGCCAACATCAAGATGCTCGTGGAGGAGGCCGGCGGCACCATTGAGGACATCGTCAAGGTGACCATCTACCTGACGGATATCCGGTACCGCGAGATTGTCTACCGCACCATGGGCAAGTGGCTCAAGGGCGTGCACCCCGTCTCCACCGGCCTCACCATCTCCACCTTGGCCCGCCCCGAGTGGCACGTCGAGATCGACGCCACCGCGGTCCTGACCGAGGAAGAGCGCAAGGCCGTCGAGGCGCGCATGGACGCCGAGGGGATTCAACGATGACGTTCTCCCTCGTGGCCCGCGACCCGGAGAGCGGCGCGTTCGGCATGGTGGTCTCCTCCTCGTCCCCGGCGGTGGCGTCTCGCTGCATGCACCTGCGTGCGGGCGTGGGCGTTGTGGCTTCGCAGAACGTGACCAATCCTGCTCTGGGACCCGCGGTCCTGGATGCGCTGGCCGGTGGCGAGGACGCTACGGAAGCGTTGGCCAAGGTGCTCGCAACCGAGGAACACGCTGCGTATCGACAGGTCACCGTGGTGGATTCCCACGGGATCACGGCCCTGCATTCCGGCCCCAATGCGCTCGGTATTCACACCGATATTGAGGGCGACCAAGCCGTGGCAGCAGGAAACATGCTGGCTACCCCTGACGTCCCCACCAAGGTGCTTCACGGCTACCTGAAGTCTCAGGCGCCGACCTTCGAAGAGCGTCTGCTGGACGGCCTCAAGGCCGGCCTGGCGGAGGGCGGCGAAGCGGGGCCCGTGCGTAGCGCCGGCCTGGGCGTGGTGGACGACGTCCCGTGGCCCACCACGGATCTGCGCGTGGACGACCACGACGACCCCATCGCGGAGCTTGAGCGTCTGCTCGGCATCTGGCTGCCACAGAAGGCCGATTACCGCACCCGCGGTCTGGACCCTACGGCTGCGCCGTCCTATGGCGTGCCAGGCGACGAATAAGAACCGAAGTGAGTTGAGCAGATGACGACGCCCGCACCCCTGGATCCCGCAGATCTTCAGCGGATCCGCGCCACCGTGGAATCCCAGGCTGACCTGCTGTACGCACTGGCCCAGGACCTCTATGAGCACCCCGAGACCGCGTGGACCGAGGTCCGCTCGTCCGCCGCAGTGGCCGCACCTCTGGCCGACGCCGGTTTCCGGGTGGTCGCGGGTGTCGCCGACCTGCCCACGGCCTTCACGGCCACGGCCGGGCCGGCCGATGCCGCCACTCGGGTGGGGATCGTCGCCGAGTACGACTCGCTACCGGGCCTGGGCCACGCGTGCGGGCACAACCTGATCTCCGCAGCCGCGGTGGGCGCGGCGCTCGGTGCCGTGCCGCTGCTGGAGGAAGCCGGTCTCAGTCTGAGCGTCATCGGCACCCCGGCGGAAGAAGGTGGCGGTGGGAAGATCCCGATGATCGAGGCAGGCGTCTTCGACGGCCTCGATGCCGCGATGATGATCCATCCAGGCCCGGATGACCGGGCCTGGGCTGCCCCCTTCGCCGTGGCCCACTTCGACGTGACCTACAAGGGCAAAGCAACCCACGCTGCGGCCTACCCCTGGCTCGGCGTGAATGCCGCCGACGCCTTCACCGTGGCGCAGGTTGCCATCGGCCTGCTGCGCCAGCAGCTCCCGTCCGGAACCCGCGTCCACGGCATCGTGACCAGCGCCGGCACCGCCCCCAACGCCATCCCGGAGACCGCCACGGGCAAGTGGTACGTCCGTGCCGACTCCTTGGACGAGCTGGAGACCCTGTACCAGCGGGTGGTGGCCTGCTTCGAGGCAGGTGCCACCGCCACCGGCTGCGAACTCAGGATCGAGGAGACCTCGGGACGTTACGCGGACTTCGTCACCGATGAGGAACTCCTCGCCACCTTCGTGGACGCCTCAGCGCAGTTGGGTCGCGACCTCCACCCCGAGGACCGAACCCGTACGGGCATGAACTCTGCCTCCACGGACATGGGCAATGTGTCCTACGTGGTGCCCGCCATCCACCCCTACCTCGGTATCGATTCCGCACCGGCCGTGAACCACCAGGCCGAATTCGCGGACGCCACCATGACCGACGCCGCCAGGCGCGCCGTCGTCGACGGCGCCGTGGCGCTGGCCGCCACGGCCGTCTCCCTGGCCCGCGCCAGGAACTGAACTAGCCACGAACTGAACTTTTCCGCGCCGTCGGGCACTACCCGCTAGATAGCCAACGGCAACGACGCCGCCCCATCACACCAAAACCGAAGGAGGTCGACCGCGTGAGCGAGAACTCGACCCTGATGGCCCAGCAAGAAACCGGCCATCTGAAGAAGTCCCTGGGGCGCTTCGACATCATCTTCCTGGTGATGTCCGCGGTGCTCAGCATCGAAGTGCTCGCGGAGACCGCAGGCTACGGAGGGGAGACGTTCACCTGGACGCTGATCCTCGCCGTGTTCTTCCTGGTCCCGTACGCCCTAATCTTCGCCGAGACCGGCTCCACCTTCATCGGTGAGGGCGGCGCGTACCTCTGGGTGCGCCGCGCCTTTGGCCGTCCCGCCGGCGCGTTGGCCTCGATCCTGTCCTGGTTCACTCAGCCCGTCTGGGTGGGCGGATCCATGGCTTTCCTGGCCGCCGAGACCTGGAATTCGTTCCTGTCGCCGCTGCCGCACGGATCGCTGATCGACTGGGTCTTCAAGATCATCTTCATCTGGATCACCGTGCTCGCCGCAATCCTCTCGCTGGCCAAGGCCAAGTGGTTGCCAACCATGGGCGGCGTGCTGAAGCTCGTGTTCCTGGGCTTCTTCCTGATCACCACCATCATCTACGCGGCGCAGAACGGCGTGCAGACGCTGTCCGGGTCCGACTTCGCGCCGACCTGGGGCGGACTCTTCGGTTTGGCCCCGCTCCTGCTCTTCTCCTACCTGGGTTTCGAAGCCTCCAACTCGGCCTCCGGCGAGATGAAGAACCCCAAGAAGGACATCCCAGCCTCGATTGCCCGTTCCGGCATCGTGTCCGCACTCTGCTACCTGCTGCCCATCCTTGCGATGGTGCTGGTGCTGCCCGCCCAGACCATCACCGGTGTCAGTGGTCTGATGGATGCCGTGAAGTCGGTCTTCTCCGTCTACGGCCCGGCCGCGGAGCCCCTGACCTGGTTGGCCGCCCTGATGTTCGTGGTCATCCTGGCCTCCCAGGGAGCCTCCTGGATGATCATGTCTGACCGGATGCAGGCGCTCGCCGCCGCCGATGGCGCCTTCTTCGGTGGGTTCTTCGGGAAGTTCAGCAAGAATCTGGGCACCCCGACCCACCTGAATCTGCTCTCCGGCACCATCTCTACCTGCTTCCTGATCGCCGCCATGATCTTCACCGGTGGGTCGGAGGGGGCGTTCGGCGTGGTGCTGTCCATCTCGATCTCCACCTTCCTGCTCTCCTACCTGCTGATCATCCCGGCAGCGGTGCGGCTGCGCTACAAGCACCCGGATGTGGAGCGCCCCTTCAAGGTTCCCGGGTCCAATGGGTTCTTTGCCCTCCTCGGCGCCATCTGCTTCCTCTGGATCCTGTTGGGTTCCTGGGTCGCGGTGTTCCCGGGAACGCTGGAGCACCTCTTCGGCATGGAGTACTCCTTCATGGATGAGTGGGGCGTCTCTCAGCTGGCCTTCGAATCCCTGACCTTGGGAACGCTCGGGGTGCTCGTGGTCCTGGCCCTGGTCGGTTATGCGCGCGGTAAGCGGGTGCGGGCCGTGTCCGTTGCCCCGGATACGGCGGCCATGACGTCCATCCCGGACGACCTGCCCCCGGTCTCGCACTGACCCATCAACCCGCTGCCCCTTCACTCCGCCTCACCAGCCATCCACGGGCACTCGTCGCTTTAGGAGAAACTATGACCGACTGGCACGCATTAGCAGCCTCCCTCACGATCGATGGCCGAGCCGTGGTGGACGGCGCACGCAAGGACGCCTCCGACGGGTCCGTCAGCAAGGACATCAACCCGGCCACGGGTGAGACCACCGCAGAGGTCGCGTCTCTCTCCGCCGCCGATGTCGATGCGGCCGTGCTCTCCGCCCGTGCCGCCTTCGACGACGGCCGCTGGTCCCGCACGGATGCGGATGACCGCAAGGCGGTCCTGCTGAAGTTGGCGGATCTGATTGACGAGCACACCGAGGAATTCGCGCTGCTGGATTCCTTGGATATGGGCAAGCCGGTGGGGGAATCCTCCACCGTGGACGCGCCGGGATCGGCGGCGACCTTCCGCTTCTACGCGGAGGCCGTGGACAAGTTGGTGGATGAGGTCCCCTCGACGCCGCAGGGTTCCACCGCCTTGGTGACGCGTGAGGCGTTGGGCGTGGTCGCCGCGATCACCCCGTGGAACTACCCGCTGGAGATTGCCGCGTGGAAACTGGCCCCCGCGCTGGCGCTGGGGAACTCCGTGGTTCACAAGCCGGCCTCCGCCTCACCGCTGTCCGCGCTGCGGCTGGGGGAGTTGGCCTTGGAAGCGGGGTTGCCTGCTGGTGTGCTCAATGTGGTGCCCGGTCGCGGCGGGTTGGTCGGGGAGACGCTCGGCCTGCACTCACAGGTGGATGCGTTGGCCTTCACCGGGTCCACGTCTGTGGCCAAGACGTTGCTGGGCTACTCGGGTGCCTCCAACATGAAGCGCCTGAGTCTGGAGGCCGGTGGCAAGAGCGCCAACGTGGTCTTCGCCGATACCGAGGACCTGGACGCTGCGGCCAAGGCGGCGGCCTTCGGCGCCTTCTACAACCAGGGTGAGGTGTGTTCGGCGAACTCCCGCCTGCTGGTTCAGGCGAGTATTCGCGACGAGTTTGTGGCGCTGGTGGCCAAACATGCGGAGGCCTTTGCGCCCGGTGATCCGCTGGACGCCGCCTCCGGCGCCGGCTCGCTGGTCTCGGCCGCGCACGCTGACGACGTGTGGGCCGCGGTCGGCAGCGCAAGGGCCGACGGTCGCATCGTGGCCGGTGGCGAGCGCGTCACCATCACCGGCTCCGACGCGTACGTGGTGCCGACCATTGCGGTGGATCTGCCGGGCGACCACCCGCTGCACTTCCATGAGGTGTTTGGCCCGCTGTTGTCGGTGCAGACCTTCACCACGGAGGAGGAGGCCGTGGCGCTGGCGAACTCCACGGAGTACGGTCTGGCGGCCTCGTTGTGGACCGGGTCCATCTCCCGTGCTCACCGTGTGGCCTCCCGCCTCGTGGCAGGAACGGTCTCGGTGAACACCGTGGATGCTCTGGGTCTGACCACCCCGTTCGGTGGTTTCAAGCAGTCCGGCTTTGGTCGTGATCTGTCGCTGCACGCGTTCGACAATTACTCGGATCTGAAGACCACCTGGATTCAGTTCGGCTGAGTCCGATTCGGCTGAGACGCCGCGGGCCGGTCCCGGTTACACTCGGACCCACAAGTGTTCACAAGATTCATAAGTTTTCACAACGTTCACACGTGTTCACAAGGGTGATGGTCATGCCGGAACTGCTCAACCCCTTCCGTCCCACTGCGGGAGCCGAGCCGCCACAATTGGTGGGGCGCGCCGGGGTGCTGGACGAGTTTGTCTATGGGCTGCGGATCGGTTCCGGTGCTCCTGGGCTGCTGACCATCTTCACGGGCGCCCGCGGCGTCGGTAAGACCGTGATGCTCAGCGAGGCGGAGGACGCGGCGCGTCAGGCTGGTTGGGCGGTTATCGCAGAAACGGCAACACGAGGATTCCTGGGGCGCATCGGCGAATCGATGCGCGGACTGCTGGATGAACTCGGCAGCGGACCGGCGGGGCGTCGTATCACCGCGCTGGGCATTGCGGGTTTCTCGATTCGCACGGAGCTGCCTCCGGAGCAGCAGGCCACGTGGCGGCACCTGGGTCAGGAAGTGCTCGAACTCTTGGCCGCCCAGCAGACCGGACTGGTCATCACCCTGGACGAGATCCACGGTGCGGATCGGGACGAGCTGGCGCACCTGGCCGCCGCAGTGCAGCACTTCATTCGTGAGGGGCTGCCGATCGCGTTGGTCTTCGCCGGGCTCCCGGCGGCCGTATCCGATTTGTTGGACCAGGGGGTCGCCACCTTCCTGCGGCGGGCCGACCGGATCGACCTGCACGCGGCCGCCATCGACGAGGTCGAGGAGTCCTACAAGCACGTCTTCGCGGCCCTACCGACGCAGATTCGGCCGGAGTTGTTGCGGACGGCGGCAGAGGCCACTGGGGGATACCCGTTCCTGATCCAGCTGGTGGGATATCACCTCTGGCAGCTGGCCGAGCGGCAGGCCGCCCCACTGTCTGAGGACGACGTCAACGCTGCCGTGTCGGCCGCACTGCGACGTAACGCTCGCATGGTGCTGGCCGCCGCACTCGTTTCCGCCTCACCCAAGGATCTGGACTTCCTCCAGGCCATGGCGGTGGATGACGGGCCGACCCGGACGGCGGATATCGCGCAGCGGTTGAACTCATCCCGCAGCACCATTGGGAACTATCGCGCGCGGCTCATCGACGCGGGCCTGGTGCAACCGGCAGGATACGGTCTGGTCGAATTCGCGATTCCTGGGCTGAGAGAACACCTGCGTTCGGCGCACTAGGCCTCCCGCCGGTAGACGACCTCCCCGCGCACGTACGTCTCGGTGACGCCGAGGGAACCGACGCCGGGACCGCCTTGGGCAGCAGCGGACTCCAGCGAGGCATCCAGCACCACCAGGTCAGCATCCATGCCTACGCGCAGCGCACCGGTGGAGGTTTCGAGCCGGTTGGCGTACGCGGCCCCGGTCATGAACGTTTCCAGCGCGGTGCCGAGTCCAAGCGCCTGCTCCAACACCAGCGGCACCGACAGGGCATCGGCCCCGATGGCGTGGACGTCCTGGGCTGGGGCGGTTCGGTGCACCGCAGTGTGAACGGCCAGCAGGGGATCGGGTGCGGAGACCGGCCAGTCGCTCCCAGCCGCGAGCCGTGCACCCGCCCGCTGCAAGGCTCCGAAGGGGAAGTGGGAGTCTTCCCGGACGGGTCCCAAGAGCGGCAGCTTCCGGGTGACGATCTCCTCGTCCCTCCTGGCCCAGAGCATCTGCAGGTTCGCGATCACCCCGAGGGAAGCGAAGCGCGGAATATCGGCAGGGTCCACCACATCCAGGTGGGCGATTTGGTGCCGCAACGCGGTGGGTCCGTTCGCGGCGCGTGCGGCAGCCACGGCATCCAAGCACTCGCGGACCGCGCGGTCTCCCACGGCGTGGAAGTGGATATCGAAACCGTGGCGTTCCAACTCCACGGTCGCGGCGGTCAATAGGGCCGGCTCGATGAAGGACGGCCCCGTCCCCGCTGCAATGCCCGGCCCGCAGTAGGGCGAGAGCATCGCGGCGGTGAGGTTCTCCACCATGCCGTCTTGCATCACCTTCACCACGTTGGCCGTGACACCAGGCAGCGAGCGTACCGATGCGCGTCGCTCCACGAGGTCGGGGATCTGCTCCAGTCCGCGCGTCCGGTCCCACCAGAGCCCCTGCACCACGCGACCGGTCAGCTCACCGGAGGCCACCAGGCGGGCGTAGGCACCCTGCGGGTTGGGGCCTAGGTCGGAGTCGCCCACCATGGCGTCCTGCCAGGCGGTGATTCCGACCGAGTGCAGGCGTGACTGGGCCGCTAGCATCGCGGCGACGAGCCGGTCCTCGTCGACCACCGGGGTGAGGGAGGAGATCAGGCGCATCGCGCCGTCGAGCAGGACCCCGGTCGGGGCGCCCGCGGCGTCCCGGACGATCACGCCGTCGGACGGGTCGGTGGTGGACGCGGTGATCCCGGCCGCCGTCAGCGCGGCGGAGTTCACCCACGTGGAGTGGCCGTCGTGCCCGGTGAGGATCACGGGCCGGTCGGGAACCACGCTGTCCAGCAGGGCCGCGGTGGGGGAACCTCCCTGGAACACGTCGGAGTACCAGCCAACGCCGGTGAGGACGGGTGCCGAAGAAGCTGCGGCGCCGGCCGCGATGAGGTCCAGGTAGCCGTCCAGGCTGTGAACGGGGGAGAGATCGATGCCCAGCAGCGCCAGGCCAGCGGTGCCCGGATGGACGTGGGCGTCTTGGAATCCGGGTAGCAGGCTGCGGCCGTCTAGGTCGATCACGGTGGTGTCCCGCGGTGCGTCGAGGCGTTCGCCGACGGCGGCGATGCGGCCGTGCACCACAAGCAAACCCCCCTGTCGGGACAGCGGGGCTCCGTCCGGCTGGGAGCCCAGATGCAGCGAGGCATTGCGGAAAAGGGTCGATCTCATGCGGTCACGCTATCGCTCGAATCCCTGCTCCGGGCCGTGTCCCCGCCATCTGTAACATCTGGTCAATAGATGCAAAACAACATCCACCCCTATTTGAACTGATGCACCCTGCGGCGGCAGAGTTGGGTGGAACACATCTGTTGAGAGGACACTCCCTTGAGCGCGCTTTCCTTCCGCTACTTGGACGAAGAAGCCATGATCGCCGCAGGCGTCGAGGACATGGATCGCTGTGTGGACGTCATGGAGGAGACCTTCCGGCTGATGGGCCACGGCGACTACATCATGACCGGCGCCAACGGGCACTCACACGGCGCGGAGATCGGCTTCCCGGATTCCTCGCCCATCCCCGGGATGCCACTGAACACCGGCGACGACCGCCGGTTCACGGCCATGCCCGCCTACCTCGGCGGCCGCTTCGGGACCACCGCCGTGAAATGGTACGGCTCCAACACGGCCAACCGCGACAAGGGGCTACCGCGCTCCATCCACGTGATCATCGTGTCGGACGCAGACACGGGAGCGCCCTTGGGCATCATGTCCGGCAACCTGGTCTCCGCGATGCGCACCGGCGCGGTCTCCGGCCTGGGCGCACGCTACCTGGCGGCCCCCGACGCCAAGATCCTGGGCCTGGTGGGTCCGGGCGTCATGGCGAGGACCGCCGTCCGCGCCTTCATGTCCGCCCGCCCCTCCATCACCACCATCCAGGTCAAGGGCCGCGGGCAGGCCACGCTGGACTCCTTTACCGAATTCGTTGGGGCCGAGTTCCCACAGGTCACCGTGGAGGTGAAGGACACCGAGGAGGCCGCGGTCCGCGGTGCGGACATCGTCACTTACACGAACACCGGCTCCACCGGCCGCGAGAAATACCCCATGATCCGCCGCGAGTGGGTCAAACCCGGCGCCTTCATCGCCCTGCCGTCTGCCTCCAGCCTCGACGCGGGACTGGAACGCTCTGACGTGCGCAAGGTCGTCGACTGCGGCCGGATGTATGAACTCTGGGAGAACGAGGTCCCTCGCCCCTGGTACGACCACCTCAACCTCATTGGCATGCGCTTCCAGGAAATGCTGGACTCCGGTGACATGACGCGTGAGGAACGCGTGGAACTCGGCGACATCGTTGCCGGCAAGGCCCCCGGCTACCAGGAGGACGTCATCAGCGTGCTCGCCATCGGCGGCATCCCAGTCGAGGACGTAGCGTGGGCCACCGACGTTCTGCGCCAAGCCGAGGCCAAGGGCCTCGGGATCGAGCTGCCCCTCTGGGGCGCCCCGCCCATGGCCTGAGACCCACATAGTGCCCGACGCGCGGTGCCCACCGGCCGTCGGGCACCGAACCCGCCGCCTGGCGGCGCCGTCACCGAAACGACAAAGTAAGGACCAAGCGAACATGAGCCAGACCCGTACTGATGTGGTCGTCGTCGGCCTGGGCACCATGGGGTCCATGGCCGCCTGGCAACTGGCCGAGCGCGGGGTGTCAGTGGTCGGCGTTGAGGCCCGTGGACGGGTGCACTCGCAGGGTTCCTTCACCGGAGAATCCAGGCTCTTCCGGGTGGCCGCGAAGGAGGGCGTTCGCTACGTCCCCGCACTGGTGGAGGCCCGGAAGCTGTGGCTGGAACTCGGCGAGCGCGTGGGGCGTGACCTGCTGCTGCCCATCGGCGCGCTCAGCGTCGGTGCCGCGGACCGGCCCGAGATGGTCGCGACGCTCAAGGCCATCCAGGACTTTGGGCTGGACCACGAGGTTTTCACCGCGGATGAGCTGCGTCAGCGTTACCCGCAATTCCATGTTGAGGACACGGATCAGGGGATCTTGGACCTGGGTGGTGGCGGCCTGCGCCCCGAACTGACGGTGGCCTCCGGTCTGGCGCTCGCCGAGGAGGCCGGTGCTGAGCTGCGTTTCCACACCCCGGTGGTGTCGGTGGAGACGGTCTCCGATGGAGTGGTGGTGCACACCGAGTCCGGCTCGATCCATGCGTCTCATGTGGTCGTCGCGGCGGGGTCCTGGGCGTCGCGCTTGAACCCGGAATTGGGCCGGGTGGTGCAGGCGCAACCGTTCCTGCTGACCTGGTTCATGCCGCGGCACCTGGAATGGTTCACGCCGGAGGTGTTGCCCGTGTTCATGCGGGATCTGACCACGGATGACTTGGGGGAGATCCACATTTTCGGTGCGCCGAGCCTGGATGGGTATGCGTTGAAGGTCTGCCCCGCCGCCCCCGTGGAGGAACTGCGCGGGGACGTGGAGACGCTCCCCTCCGTGCTCACCCCGGAACAACTGAGCTGGTTGGGGGAGCGGGCCGTGCGTGCGTTCCCCGATCTGCTGCCGGAACCCGTGCACCACAGCCTGCACCACGATGGGGTCACCCCGGACTCGATCCCAGTTCTGGATAGGTCCGCGCACGGGCGCGTGATCACGTTTGCAGGGTTCTCCGGGAACGGCTTCAAGTTCGCGCCCCTGTGGGGACGAGTTGCCGCCGAACTGGCCCTGGACGGCACCAGCGAATTCTGGCGTGAGGAGTACTCGCTGGCCGCCGCGCTGGAGCGCGAGGCGGCGAGGGCCCGCTGAGTCGAGCGGCTTAGGCCTCTGGGAGCTTCCCGCTCCTGGCCACCGCGGGATCGGTGCAGGACGAGAGATCGAAGCAGCACGGGCGACGTTTCCCGTTGCGCAGCTTGTCCACGCTGACGCCGACGCGTTTGGTGCGCGTCGCCTCGTTACGGGTGGCCTGCACCCAACGCACCCACTCCCAGCGGGCCATCGGGGTCAGCGACGCCCAGGTGTCGGCCAGGTCCGGTGCGGCCTCCAGCGCGCTACCCAGGTCATCCGGGAGTTCGGGTTCCGGCCAGGTCTTGCTGGGTTCCACCTTCACCTGGAGTTCGGTGCCAGGGGCCCAGTCGGCCTCGACGCCGAGCGCGTCCAGATTGAGCCAGTGCCCGCGCCGCCCGTCAGGCTCGATCACGGTCTGTGCCTGGTGACCGTTCACGGTGACGGTCGCGGCGACCTGGCCGCGGGAGGGGAGCGCCTGGCTGGCCTCTTGGGGCAGGCGCAGTAAGGAGCGCTCACCCTGTTGTTGGACCTCCGCGCGGAGAGTGATCGTTTGGCTTGCTGCGGGCATGAGGGTTCCTGACCTGAACAATGTCGACCCTGAAGTAGGTCGACGTGAGCCGTTTCAGTGTAGAAGACCGCTGCCGGTGAACCGGTACGCGCAGAAGAAGGCGTTGCGTGTGCGGACTGCATAGCTTGACTTGAGAATATGAGCAGAGTGCACATGGTAATGCGCGTCTCGCCTTCTTAGGGTGTGTGGTGCAGGTCAACCGACCCGCTAGTGTCTCGTGTCTGAAGTTGGTTGAGGGTTGGCTTTAGCCAGGACTTCGTC
>JBQDZM010000030.1:0-13718 GCA_052108535.1 Galactobacter sp.
CCACTGCCCAAGGCGGGGCGATGACGTTAGAATCGTCACTCGACAGGTCATAGAACTCGTATTTTTCACCCAGCGGTGCAAGGGCATCGCACTTTTCCGAAAGGGAACTGATGAGCACCTACATCGTCGGCGTAGATGGATCCGATACCGCATACAAGGCCGCCAAGCGCGCAGCTGAGTTGGCCTCGAAGACCGGGGACAAGCTGGTTGTGCTCTCCGCACACTCCAAGGACAACACCGAGGTCGTTACCATCGGCTCCGACACCTGGATCTTGGACGACTCCGATCAGGCCGGCCGCCTTGCCGAGCGCATCTCCTCCCGCCTCCGCGAGGAGCACCCCGACGCCATCGTCACCTCCGGAGCCGTCTTCGGTAAGCCGGTGGACGCCCTCATCAACGCGGCCAAGGACCACGAGGCCCAGGTCATCTTCGTCGGCAACGTGGGCACCCACGGACTGGGCCGTGTGCTTGGTTCCGTCGCCACCGGCGTCATCCACAACGCCCCGTGCGACGTGTACGTGGTCCGCACGGCCGACTGATCGCTCGTGGGTCATCTGGACGTGGCCTACGTCCCCGGCGTCATGCCGGGGAAGTGGGTCGGTCGATTCCGGGAGACGCACCAGCAGGACACGCTCGACGCCCGGCCGCTGAGTGAGGGGGAGAACCCCCTCGAAGAGCTCACGGCCGGGCGCGCGCGTCTGGTGTTGCTGCGATTCCCCGAGGGTTCCTCACCGGCAAACCCTCGCCTGCACGTCATCCCGCTCTACACCGAACGGCCCGTGCTCGTGGCGCCGAAGGACCACGACGCGGAATACCACGACGAAGAAACCGCCCTCACGGCCGAGGAAGCCGCGACCTGGCCGCGGCTGGATCCGGCCGACTACCCGGAGGCAGTGGGTGGCACGGCCATGATGCTGGAGGTCGTGGCAGCAGGCGACACCGCGGTGGCCGTGCTGCCGCAATCATTGGCGCGCCTGCACGCCCGCAAGGACACGGTCACCCGCTTCGTGGACGGCGAAACCGCCACGGTGATCGGACTGGCCTGGCCTCGTATCGACCCCACCCTGTCAGACGCCGAGCAACCGTTGGCGCTCGCCGCACAAGCCGACCCCATGGTGGAGGAATTCATCGGTGTGGTCCGTGGGCGCAGGGCGGGTAGCTCCAGGCAGCCATCCGTCCGCGAACACGAGCAGGCGCAGCGCAAGGAACGTCTTGCCGGACGCGGGAAGCCCAAAGCCTCCGGGGGTGGGGCAGGCGGCAAAGCGAAATCCGGTCAATCCAGTCAACCGAAGGCGGGTTCCTCCGGCAAACAAGGCAAGGAGAACTCTCATGGTGACGGCAGCCGCCGTACTCCAGGACCACGTCGTGGAGCAGCTGGGACGCGAAATCGTCGACGAGGTGGTCCACGCCGGTGACAGCTACACGTTGGAGCGGATTCAGAACCGCTTCAACGTGTCACGCACCGTGGCCCGCGACGCCATGCGCTCCCTGGAATCCCTCGGCCTCGTGATGGGGAAGAGGCGGGTCGGATTGCAGGTGCTGGCCCGCACCGAATGGAATGTGAACCACCCCAGGGTGATCCGTCTGCGGCTGAAGGGCCCGGGGCGCACGCAGCAATACCGTGAACTGGCTGAGCTCCGTGTCGCCATGGAACCCTATGCGGCACGCCTGGCGGCGCTGCGAGCAGAAGACGCGGAACGCGAGCGCCTCAAGAGCCTGGCCCGGGACATGGAAGCAGCCGGAGCAGCGGGGGACCTGCCCGGGTTCCTGCAGCTCGACGCCCAATTGCACTCCCTGCTCCTAGCGGCAGGCCGAAATTCTCATTTCAGCACGCTGGAACCCGTGGTCCGTGCCGTCCTCGCCGGCCGTGGCGGAGACGGAGTCCTGCCCTTCTCTGGCGCCAACACCTCCGTATCGGACCACGTCCGCTTGGCACTCGCGGTGGCCGAGGCAGACGCGGACGCAGCAGAGGCAGCGTCCCGTGCCGTGGTCGCGGAGCTCAGGAACTCCCTGGAGAAGCACTTTGACCCCGAGGGATCAACCCCGGCCCCCTGACCGCATCCGGGCCCTGCGGCCAGATCCGGTCTCTGTGGTCAGATACCGGACCCAGCGCTCTGGCATGCTGGACTCGAATCCACACCGGTCGATTCGAGCCGCAGGAACGCGGACCGGCCGGGTTGCGAGGGAGTCACGAGGAGGAGACGCGCATGCAGCTGCCCCAGTACGACACGTTGTTGACCGAGGTTCGGGGACCGGCGTTGGTGGTGACCATCAACCGACCCAAGGCCCTGAACGCGCTCTCCCAGGCGGTGGTTGCCGACCTGGCCGATCTGACTCGCAGGCTGGCAGAAATAGGACGCGACGGAGACTGGCCGGTGCGCGGGGTGATCTTCACCGGTGCGGGCGAGAAGTCCTTCGTGGCAGGGGCGGACATCGTGGAGATGAACTCCATGAATGCCACGGCCGCGTCCGAGTATGGGCGCTCCATGCACCGTGTGACCCAGGGACTCGAAGGACTTCCCGTTCCAGCCATCGCGGCGGTCAACGGATTCGCGTTGGGGGGAGGCTGCGAACTCGCCCTGGCCTGCGATTTCATCTTTGCCTCCTCCTCAGCCCGATTCGGCCAGCCGGAGGTCGGTCTGGGACTGGTCCCGGGGTTCGGCGGATCGGTGCGGCTTCCGCGCCGGATCTCTCCGGGATTGGCGCGCGAACTCATTCTCACCGGGCGTCAGGTCAAGGCCGACGAAGCCTTGCGGATCGGACTCGTGAACTCTGTCCACGAGGACAAGGACGCCTTGCTCGCGGCAGCCGTGGCCACCGTGGAGAGCATTGCTGCTCACGCCCCCACGGCCGTGTCCAATGCCAAGACCGCCATGGAAGCCATGGTGGGCCTCAACACGGCTGAGGCCCTGGAAGTCGAAGCGGAGTCCTTCCGCACGGCCTTCCTCTCCCAGGACTCGGTGGAAGGTCGAACCGCCTTCGTCGAGAAGCGGCGCCCGGAGTTCCCGGGCAAATGAATCATCCCGAAACACCGGCCGCAACCCTGGCCTCGTGGGCACCGCATAGCCCTGAAGACAGGCAATTGTGGCCCGAGTACGTGAACTTTGCGCAGGACCCAGCCCACCATCTGCGCGAGACCTCCGCGGAACAGCACCTGACCGCCAGCGCCTTCGTGTTCGATGCCGAGCTTGAGAACATCCTGCTCTGTTTCCACGGCAAAGGCCGCTTCTGGGTCCAGTTCGGCGGGCACCTCGAAGCCTCGGATGCATCCTTGGCCGCGGCTGCGCAGCGTGAGGGACTGGAGGAGAGCGGTCTGGCGGAATTGACCCCGGTGGATGCGGCCCCTGCGGATCTGGATCGCCATGCCCTCTCGTCGCGCTTCGGAAGCTGTCGAGTGCACTGGGATGTGGGCTTTGCCTTCGTCGCGGACCGCGCCGCGGCGCTGCAGGTCAGTGACGAGAGCGAGTCCGTGGCGTGGTGGCCATTGGCTGCGCTGCCGGCCGGCTGTGTCTCAGGGTTGTCCGAGCGGATCGCCCGAGTCGTGGGCACTGTGACCAGGAACCGTTCCGGCTCGTTAGGCGGGTCCTCACACTAGAATCGACCTTCGAGGACGAGTGCTCAAGGAGGGTCCATGTTCCTAGTGGTCGGTGAGGCTGTGCTGGATGTCGTGGCCGGAGGCGTGGAGCCGCCGAGCTCCCACGTGGGCGGTAGCCCGCTCAACGTGGCCGTGGGGCTGGCTCGCCTGGGACTGCCCGTCACTCTCGTGACGCGCTACGGCACGGACCCGGCCGGGGACCAGGTGCATGCGCTGCTGCAAGCAGAAGGTATCGCCGAGGTGGTGCCTCGCGATCAGCTCCCCACGTCAGCGGCCCACGGAGTGCTGGATCCCGCAGGTGCGGCCGACTACGACTTCGATCAGGTCGAATGGGACTTGTCAGGGTTTGTTGGGGAAAGCGCGCACAGAGTGGTGGAAGCCGCTCACGTGCTGCACGTTGGCTCCTTGGCCAGCCTGCTGGAGCCCGGTGCCGAGACCGTGCAGCGCATCGTGGAGGACGCGCGGCCCCATGCCAGCGTGAGTTTTGATCCCAACGTCCGCCCTCGACTAACCCCGGATCGGGCGGTGGCCCGCGAGAACGTGGAGCGCTACGTGCGTCTTGCTGACGTGGTGCGGGCCTCCGAATCCGACCTGTCGTGGCTCTACCCGGATCGCAGGGCGGAACGCACCGCAACGGAGTGGCTGGAGATGGGCCCCGCGCTGGTCGTCGTCAGCTCAGGGTCGGGGGAGATCGTCGGCTACACCCGCCAGGGAGTGGCGCGGGTGCCAGCCATCGAGGTGGACGTGGAGGACAGCGTCGGGGCGGGCGACGCCGCGTCGTCGGCCCTTCTTGCGGCCCTCGAGGAACGCGGGCTGCTGGGGGCGGACCGCCGAGAACAGCTGAAGGGCATCTCGGTGGCCACCGTGCGCGAGGTCCTGGACTTCTCGGCACGAGCCGCCGCGATCAGTGTCGCCAGATCTGGCCCCAACCCGCCCACACGTGAGGAGTTGGACGCCCGGTGAGGCTCATTGCCACGGACCTTGACGGCACCATCCTGTGCCCGGACGGGAGTATCTCGGCGGCCACGAGGTACGCCTTCCGTGCCGCGCGCGAGGCCGGGGTCGTGGTGTTGCCGGTGACGGGGCGCCCCACCCGCTGGCTCGACGTCATCCGTGAGGGTTTGGGCGAACTCGGGACGGTCATCTGCTCCAATGGGGCCATCCTCTACGACGACCAGAACTCGACGGTGCTGGAATCCACCGTGTTGGACGTCGACGTTCTCCACCAGGCGCAGGAGGCCATCCTGTCCCTGGCCCCCGACGCGGTGTTCGCGGCGGAAACGGTGACCGGCCTGCACCTGGAACCAGGGTTCGCGCCGGGCGCTGCCGAGCGGGAGGGCATCACGGAAGCCGCCTTCGAGGCCCGGCGGCTGGCCGACGAGGGGGTCGTCAAGTTGCTTGCCAAACGAGCCTCCGGCTCGTCGCTGGCCTTCCACGATCTCGTGGAGCCCGCCCTCAGTCCGATGCTGGCGCTGACCCGGTCGGCTCCCCAGGTACCGCTGCTGGAAATGGCCGCGCTGGGTGTGGACAAGGCCGTGACCTTGGCCAAGTACGCGCAGTCGCTGGGGATCCAGCGGGAGGATGTGGTGGCCTTCGGGGACATGCCCAACGACATCGGCATGCTCACGTGGGCGGGCACCGGCTATGCGGTGGGACGCGACCAGCCGTTGGTCTCCGCCGCGGCTGACCGGGTGATCGGCCCCGTGGGCGAGGACTCCGTCGCAGCAACCATCATGGACTTGCTGCGCAGGCGAGCCTGACGCCGGCCCCTGGAGCCGGCCCCCTGAAACCGGGTGTCAGTGCCTACGTTTGAGGCTCTTAGCAGGCAGCTCGAGGGCGTCACGCAGCAGCGTGAAGGCCTGAGGAGCACCCGCCGCCTGATCTTCTGGATCAGCGGCCAGCAGAAGGTCCATCAGGTTCTGGTGCTGCTGCAGGGCGGCCAAGGATTCGGCCGGGCCGAACAGGTTGGCGAGCTGCTCCACATTCCCGTAGGACGAGAAACCATCCAGATAGGCTTCGACGGCGGCCGCGAGGTCGGACTCGGTGGAGCGGACGCTCAACTCCTTGAACAAGGGCGCCACCCAGCTGAACGGATGTGACCAGCGCGCCATACCCCAACCGAGGAAGGCCACCGGGGAACGCTTCGACCGGGGGACCAACACATCCGAGAGGGACAACGCGGACGGCACCAGGGTCTCCGGGATCTTTGCTGACTGCAAGCGCACCCCGGACTCCGCCGCCCGCGGGACGGCTTTCAGCAATTGTCCCGCGTCCGCACGGGTCAGGGACAGCGGATGCTCGGGCGGCAGTGAGGAATGGCGTTCAACGGCGTCTTCCAGATGGAATTCCAGGTCGCCAGGGAGCAGGCCCGCCAACAAACCGGCACCGGTGAGTTCCTCCGCTGTTCCACTCAGGGCCAGCTGGGTCTCCGTGGCGCTTCTCATCACCCGCGGCCAGTCCGTTGGGGACGCGTTCCCGCGCCGACGGGCCGTCCGGGTTAGCTCGGCCAGACTGTGGCCCACGGCCGGGGAAAGCAGCCAGCCCTCCTCAGGTTCCACCGCCAACGGAGCCACCACATGTCCTTGAGCATGCGGTGCAATCAGCGCAACCAGATCCGCCTCGGTGGCACGGAGCGGGGCCGGTGCCTTGACGTACACGGGGCCCGCCTGCGTCAGGGAGGTGAAGACCACCGAGGAGAGGCTGCGGGTGTGCAGGGTCAGACCCCCGGTGCGTTCCACGCCGTAGGTAGCCAGGACGCGGGAAACCCAGGTGTCGACCTGGTCGACCCAGGTCTGAGACTCCCACTGCTGAACCCACTTCGCCATGATCTCCCTATTGTAGCGACCGCCTCTGACGAAAACAGCCTGAGGTGCGGCAGGGATCAGGCCGTCCCCGGCTCCTCCCCACGCAGCCGAGAGACCCCTCGCATCAGGTGGTAAACGATCAACGTCACGGCGGAGCCGAGCGCGATTCCGCCGATCTCCAGATCACCGATGTGCAGCGCGGCATCGCCGCTGGTCACCGCGATGGCCGTGATCAGTCCGGCGCCCGCGGTCATCAGGTTCGTGGTGTCGGAGAAGTTCACGTGGTTCTCCACCCACAACCGGGCGCCCATGATGCCGATCATCCCGTAAAGCACGATCCCGGCCCCGCCCAGCACACCTGCGGGGATGGAACCCACAAACGCACCGAACTTCGGCAGGAACGCCAGTAGCGCCGCGCAAATGCCTGCCACCCAATATGCGGCCGTGGAGTACACACGGGAGGAGGCCATGACGCCGATGTTCTCGGCGTAGGTAGTGGTTCCCGAACCACCGCCCACGCCCGCGACCATGGAGGCCACGCCGTCGGCCATGAGGGCCCGGCCGTTGTAGGCATCGAGATTGCGGCCCGTCATCAGACCCACCGTGCGCACGTGCCCCACGTTCTCCGCGACCAGGACGAACACCACGGGCAGGAACAGGACCCACGTCTCGGGGTGTAACTCGGGGGTGTGGAAGGGTGGCAGGCCCACCCAATCGGCCTGCTGCAGCGCACTGAAGTCCACCTGCCCCTGCGCCAGCGCCACCAGATAGCCGATCACGATCCCGAGCAGGATGGACAAGCGGCCCAACAACCCGCGGAAGAGCACCGAACAGATCACCACGGCGGCCAACGTGGAGAACGTGGTCAGCGGAACCTGCTGCATGGGAGCCAGCGTCGAGGACGCCAGATTCAGGCCGATCAGCGCCACGATGGTGCCCATCACCACAGGCGGCATCAGCGCGTGAATCCAACCGGTCCCGGTGAACTGGACCACCAGGCCCACCACGAACAGCGCCGCACCAGCGATCACGATGCCGCCCAGCGCGCCACCGATCCCGTGCGAGGCCATGGCACCGCCGACCGGGGCGATGAACGCGAACGAGGAGCCCAAATAGGACGGGATCCGGTTGGCCGTGATGACCAGGAACAGCAGCGTGCCGATGCCGGTGAACAGCAAGGTCGTGGTGACAGGGAAGCCGGTCAGGGCGGGCACCAGGACGGTGGAACCAAACATCGCCATGACGTGCTGGACGCCGATGCTGATGGTCTGCGGCCAGCGCAGGCGCTCGTCCGGGGCCACGACGGCGCCCGGTCGAACCGTGCGGCCGTTCCCATGCAGGCGCCAGCCCAGGGTTCGTGGCCGGGATTCTGCAGAGTTCTGTGGCTCGGGAGTCTGTGGCTCAGGCTGCTGAGGCTCGGGGGTGGAAGGCATGGTCTTTTCTCCTCGCGACGGGGATGCCAGATGCGTCGTTGTGCTTCGTTGTGCGGTGTGGTGCGTCGTCGGGCATGGATCAGGCACCACGGCACGCAGGCCGAGGCAGTCCGTGATGGATCCCGCGCATTCGTGACGGATCGAGCGGTGGATCGAAGGGGCGATGACGTGACGACGCTGTCCCGAGCCAGTCTGCCCTGCCGGGGCAAGACTGTCCTCCATTGCCCCGGCATGATGACACCGCCCCGGCACGTTGCTCGGCGCCGCGCGTCCCGCGCCGGTATGTTCTAGGACATGAAGCCTTCTGTGCAGCCCACCACACCTACCGACCGCGTCCGGCTGGACCCCGTCGGGGCAGCGGCACGCACTCCGTCGGAAGTCGTGGAGCACCTCCGCTCCCACACCCGGACTCGGTTGGCGCACTCCAAACGGTTCCGCACGAACCAGTTGGAGGCCTTCGATCGGATGCTCACGCAGCATCGCCAGGAGCTGCTGGACGCTCTTCAGGAGGACCTCGGCAAGTCGTCCACAGAGGCCCAGCTGACCGAGCTGGCGATGGTCGGGAACGAGGTGGATCACGCCAGACGTCACCTGGATGACTGGATGCACACTCGCTCCATCCCTACGCCGTTCGCGCTCTCCCCGGCCACCGCAACGGTGTCGCCCAGGCCGTTGGGCCTCGTCCTGATCATCGCGCCGTGGAATTACCCGGTGAACCTCACCCTGCTCCCGCTCGTGGATGCGATCGCGGCGGGCAATTCCGTGGTGCTCAAGCCTTCGGAACTGGCACCCGCCACGGCGCAGCTCCTGGAGAAGATCATTCCGCAGCACCTGGACCACAGGGCCGTGGCGGTGGTCAACGGTGGCGCGGAGGTCAACACCGAACTGTTGGGGCACAAGTTTGACCACATCCTCTACACCGGCGGTGAACGCGTAGGCCGGATCGTCTACGAGGCAGCTGCCAAACAATTGACCCCGGTGACGTTGGAACTGGGTGGGAAATGCCCGGCCGTCGTGGCCGACGGCGATCCCATGGGGATCGCGCGCAGGATCGCCTACGGGAAGTTCGCCAATGCCGGTCAGACGTGCGTGGCGCCCGACTACGTTCTGGCCGTGGGACCTACGGCCAAGAAGTTGGAACGTGCCCTCCCCAAGGTGATCGAGGAGTTCTATGGTGCTGACCCGCAGCAATCCAAGGACTATGGGCGCATCATTAACGTATCCCACGTCCGTCGCCTCGAGGCGCTGATGGGCTCGGGAAGGGTGCTCGCGGGTGGGCAGGTGGATGAAGGGCAACGCTATGTGGCCCCCACCGTCCTGGCAGACGTGACCGGGGAGGACCCGGTGATGCAGGAGGAGATCTTCGGTCCGATCCTGCCGGTCATCGCGATGCCGAGCGTGGACGATGCGCTGCGGTTCATCGGTGAGCGCCCCGACCCGCTGGCCGCGTACATCTTCTCCGAACGTGGGCACACCGTCCGCGCTTTCGAGGACGGCGTCCGAGCCGGTGCCGTCGGGGTGAACCAGACGATCTTGCATCTGGCCGTCCCGGAACTCCCCTTCGGCGGAGTGGGTGCCTCCGGCATCGGGGCATATCACGGGCGGGCCGGCTTCCAGACGTTCTCCCAGTCTCGCCCCACTCTGTCCAAGAACATCCGACTGGATACCCTCAAGGCTCTCTACCCTCCCTACGGGGCGGCGAAGTCCGCGCTCTTGCGCAAGCTGGTCTGACCCGTCGCCCGGGCACTCAGCTGGTCTCCCGCACGGCTCCCAACGCGACCCCGCCTGACCTGACCCCGTCGCCCAGCTGTTCTCTGGTCCGCCCCGCCTCCTAATGCAGGCGCAGATTCCAATGCAGGCGCAAACGGGGCGTCTGCGCCTGCATTGGAATCCGCGCCGACGTGAGGGACTGCTCCTCGGGCGAGATGAGGGGACGGAGCGCCACGAGGGGACGCCGGCGTCATATGACGTGAATGCACGACGTCGTGTGACGGACCGGGCTGCGCCCGTCACCTGCGCGGTGGCAGGGTTGGGAGCCAGATCCCGTGCAGGCCCAAGAAAGGTTCCCGTCGCATGAGCACCACCGTCCTCACCCTGGTCGGCTCCATCCGCAAGGACTCAACCAACCTCAAGCTGGCGCAGGCGCTCGCCGAACTGGCGCCTGAAGAGATCGAGGTGAAGATCGTGGCCGGCCAGGACCTTGCACAGCTCCCCTTCTACGACGAGGACATCGAGAACAACGGCGTCGTCCCGCAGGAAGTCGTTGACCTGCGCGAGGCCGCGAAGGCCGCAGACGCGCTGCTCATCGTCTCTCCCGAATACAACGCCACCCTGCCTGCCGTGGTGAAGAACGCCGTGGACTGGCTTTCCCGACCCTTCGGTGCTGGGGCCCTGAAGGGGCTTCCGGCAGCCGTGGTGGGCACCTCGATGGGACAGTACGGTGGCGTTTGGGCTCATGATCATGGTCGGCTCGCCCTCAAGATCGCCGGGGCAGAGGTCGTTGACCAGCCCCGGTTGGAGCTGGGCCACGTGCACAAACGGTTCGCGCAGCAGCACCCCAAGGACGATGCCGAGGTCCGTGAATCCGGTCTCGGCGTGCTCAAGGCGTTGGCGACAGCCGCCCGGGTAGCCAAGGTGGCAGTGGCCGGCTGAACGCGGACCCTCGCCGGGGAACGGGCTGGTCTAGTGACGTCGGATCGGGCCAGTGACGGCGGATGGGGTCGCTCGCTTGTCCAGCCAGTCCGTGGCTCAGGGCGTCAGGCCGCTGCGCGCTGCAGCAGCGCGGCAAGACGGAGCAACTGCACCTCGGACCCTGAGCGTCCGATCATTTGCACTGACATCGAATAACCATCGGGTGTCCACAGCACCGGGACCGTGATGGAGGGAAGCCCGGACACGTTCACCATGGACGTGTAGGGCGTGTACCTGCATTGCAGTTCGTAGTCGTTCTCGGCGTCGCCGTGGAAGTAGTAGCCGATCGGTCGAGGCGTCTGGGCCATCGCGGGGGTCAGCAGGATGTCGTACCTGCCCCACGCCTGCCGGAAACCGGCCGCGATCCGCGTCAGTTCTGTTGCGGCGGCGCGCTGAGTATCGGCGCCGCGATGCGTGGCCTCATGGCGGAACGCCCGCGCCAGGGCGCCCATCCGGGACACGGCTTCGTCGCTCATCTGGGCGTCAGCCAAACCGGCCGTCCAGACGGCTCGGAAGGCATCGGGGTACCCCGGGTCGGGAACCCAGGAGGATTCCTCGACGTGTGCTCCGAGTTCTCCGGCCAGGTGCACCCCACGGTCATAGGCCGCGCGGGCCTCGGGGGAGAGCGCTGGGTGAATCCAGGTGTCGAACGGGCCCGCGGTGGTCACGCCGACCTTAAGCCCATCGAAAGCGTCCCCTGCCGTGAGGGCCTGCTGGACGGCGTCCAACGCGGGGGTGTTGGAGGGTGCGTCGGCGTCGAAGCGCAGCCCGTCCAGGAGGAGGGCGGCGTCCGCCGCATCCCTTCCCAATGGTCCGGTGGTCGCCAGGCGAGGCGCTCCCCAGCGGTCGGTCGTGTGGGCGGAGCCGTCCGCTCCGAGCAGGTCTTCCGGGAGCGTGCCCAGGCCGGTTTTCAAACCGACAAGGCCACATGCGGATGCGGGTATACGTACGGATCCGCCACCATCATTGCCGGGGGAGAAGGGCAGCATGCCCGCCGTCACGGCCGCTGCGGCACCCCCACTGGAGCCTCCTGGACTGGTTTTCGGGTCGAGCGGATTGCGAGCAGGCGGATGTATGCGATTCTCGGAATATGTGCTTAGGCCGAACTCCGGCACCGCCGTCTTACCGATCACATTCGCCCCAGCGGCCCGCAGTCGCGCCGCGATCGGAGCGTCCTGACGAGAGACCACGTGCGGAACCGCGGCAGTCCCATAGGTCGTGACGAAACCCTTCACCTCGACCAGATCCTTGAACGCGGTCGGCAACCCGGTCAGGGCGGGCACCTGCTCCAGGGTTCCGTCGGCCCGAGCCGCCTGCAAGAGCTCATCCGCATGGGCTGCCCGCTCCAACGCACCTTCCGGATCCAGGGCCACGAAGGAGCCAAGCTCCGGATTGCGCTCCTCGATCCGGTCAAGGCAGCGCTGGGTCAGATCCACCGAGGTGGTCTCGCCTGCGCGCAGCGCCGTGCGCAAGGCGACGGCGGAGTCCAGGCCGCCATCCACCCGTCGGGCATGGCCAGGACGGGTTGTGTCAGGGTTCGAAAGCGAAGCGTTCCGAGCCTCTGGGCGGTTTACATCTGCACTATCCATGCGACTTATCCTGGCATCCGGCGGCTCGCCGCGCCCACGGGCTCGCGTCTCATGCGGTCACCGGCTTATGGTGGATCGCGCGGCCGGAACCAGGCCGCACCGAACACATCATGTATCCCGGGCTGCGCACCGGGGGCAAAAAGGACTCAGGAGAAGCCATGAGCGACATCGAGACCGTCAGCGTGGACGGAATCCCCGAGGCCGGCTTCGTGCTGGACGTGCGTGAGGACTACGAGTTCCAGGCCGGTCACGTTCCCGGCGCAACGCACATCCCCATGGCGGACCTCCCGGACCGTTTCGAGGAGCTGGATCCCGACGAGGACGTCTACGTCATCTGCCGTACCGGTGGCCGTAGCGCCCAGGCCAGCCTGTGGCTCACGGCCCAGGGCTACACCGCCATCAACGTGGCAGGTGGGTCCGGGGCCTGGATCGACGCGGGCAAGGAGATCGTCTCCGAGAACGGCGAGACTCCGGTGATCAAGTGACGTACACGTTCCTGGGGCCGGCCGGCACCTTCTGCGAGTCGGCGCTGCTGACCCTGCCCGACGCGGTCCGTGAGGAGCGAGTTCCCTCCACCTCCGTGGACACCGCGCTCGCGGCCGTGCGCTCCGGCGAATTCGACGCAGCCATGGTGCCCATCGAGAACTCCGTCGAGGGCGGCGTCTCTGCCACCCTGGACGCGATCGCCACCGGGGACGCCCTGCAGATCATCGCCGAGGCCGTCATTCCCGTGACGTTCCAGCTCGTCGCGCGGGACGGCGTCACAACGTTGGACCAGGTTCGCACCATCTCCACGCACTCACACGCCTGGGCGCAGTGCCGAGGCTGGGCCGAGAAGACCATGCCCGGCGTCGAGTTCATGCCGGCTTCCTCCACGGCGGCCGGAGCCATGGGACTCCTGGAGGCCGACTGCGGTTACGACGCTGCGCTGTGCAACCCGCTCGCCGCCGAACTCACCGGGTTGAACGTCCTGGCAGAAGGCGTGGAAGACCATGCCGGAGCGGTGACCCGTTTCGTCCTGGTGCGCAAACCGGGCAAACTCCCGGCCCCCACCGGATCGGACAAGTCCACCGTGGTCATCACGCCGACAGTGGACCACCCGGGTGGCCTACGGGAGCTGCTGGACCAGTTCGCCACGCGCGGGGTGAACCTGACGCGGATCGAGTCCCGCCCCACCGGGAACAGCCTGGGGCAATATTTCTTCTCCATGGATCTGGAAGGCCATCTGGCCGAGCCACGCATCGCGGACGCGCTAGCGGGTGCCCATCGCATCGCGGCAGACGTGCGCTTCCTGGGTTCCTACCCGTCCGCCACGCCGCTCTCCTCACCTGTGCCGGTGCATGCGAGTCCGGAAGCCTATGCGGCGGCTGGAGAGTGGATTCGTCGGCTCAAGCACGTGGCCTCTGGCGAACTCTGACCCGCGAACTCTCTCCCTCTTGACCTCTCCCCTCCGTTAGACATTCGAGCGGTGGGTTTGGGCAGGGCCGGTGGACAAAACCGCCCAACCGATGAACGGGGCGTGGGGGGGCCGTACCCCCCCCGCGGCGAACTGCGGCCGCCGGGGCCGCTGCCCGGGCCGCCGTCGGACAGCTGCGCCGGGCGCCCG
>JBQDZM010000030.1:13728-22971 GCA_052108535.1 Galactobacter sp.
CCCCTCCCCCCCCCCCCCCCCCCACCACCCCCCCACCCCCCCCCCCCCCCTTACTCAACCCGGGCGGTGTTTTCTCCCCCCCCCCCCCCCAAACCCACCGCTCGAATGTCTAACGGACGTTGGGGGGGGAGAGGTTGAGGGGTTGGACCGGCTCCCCAGTGGCGCAGCCAGTGGAATTAGCGGCGCAACCAGTGGAAGAAATGCAGCCGGAACTTTCCCAGGATCTTGCGTCGAACGCGCTTCACCCGGATCACAGGGGGCAGTTTCTGTAGTTCGGAGAACTGCGTGAGCTGGAGGAGTTTGGGCAGGATTCCTGCTGGATCCGTGCGGTCCTCTGGGCTAGGGACACGCACGTTCAGGGCGTGGGGCATGATCGTGGACGTGAGTGTCACGGTGGGTCCGATGGGGTCGCCGTCTACCTCAGCCTCGAGCGGGTAGAACGGTCGCACCACGATCTCCTGACCCTCGAGGTACTCCACCGTGGGCACACGGCGAGACGGGTGGAAGAGGGTCTTGATGGCCACCTGCGTCCAGCCGATCAAACCCCGCGGCATGATCAGGACGGCGTTCTGGATGCCATCATCCAACAGAGCGCCCGGAGCGAATTCGATACCGCCCTGGATGAAACCGGCGTTGGCCAGAAGGGCCGTGCGGACCTTCCGCGTTTCCCACGCGGAACCGTCCACGCTGAAGCGGATCTTGTGGCGATGGTCCAGTCCCAGCATCTTAGGCGCGGCTTGGACGGCATACGCGAGGGGGCCAAGCTTGGACTTCAGGTCGTCGTCGATCCCGACCATCACCTCGGCGTCCAGGCCCATGCCGGTGGTGACGAGGCCGATGTGTTCGGTCTCGGATCCGTCCCGCAGTTCCGCCCGGATGTTCATGGCGTCGATGGTGGCCACGGTTCCGGTGACGGCCACGTTCACCGCTGACTCCAGCTCCTCGACGTTCATGCCGAGATTGCGGGCCAGGAGATTGCCGGTGCCAAGCGGGACGATGCCGATATTCACGGAGGAAGCGTGGCGCACTACGGTCTCTGCAACCACTCGAACCGTACCGTCCCCACCCGCGGCGATGATGGTGGTTGCGCCCGCTTCCAGGGCGGCCAAGGTCATTCCAGCCCCCGGATCATCCTCGGAGGTTTCCAGGATCAGCGGCTTTGCGAGGCCTGCCTGGGCGATCGCGTCCTCCAATAGGGTCTTGGTCAGGTCGGCATTGGCCTTGGAGGGGTTGATGACGAGGGCGATTCTCGACAAGGTGACGCCTTCCATGGAGGAGACAACGGTGGGATGCCCCCATCATCCCACGTACCTAGTGGCACACGTCGTCATGCGGTGTGTTGGCACGTCGTGCGGTACTGACGGGCCCTGGACGCCGCTTGGTGTGCATGTGCACCGCAGGATGGTCCGCAGAGGGAGAAGAACACGGCCCCACGCGTGGACGATAGACTTTGGAGTTGTGATCGACCTCAAGGATCTTCAGAATCAGCCCGATGCCTACCGCGCCTCGCAGGTGTCCCGCGGTGCCGACCCGGCACTCGTGGACTCCCTGCTCGCTGCAGACGAGGCGCGCCGCAGTGCGTTGAGCTCGTTCGAGTCTCTCCGTGCGGAGCAGAAGGCCTTCGGTAAGAAGGTGGCACAGGCTGCAGGCGATGAGAAGCAGGCCCTGTTGGCGCAGGTGAAGGAACTTGCCGCCAACGTGAAGGCCGCCGATGCCGCAGCAGGCGAGGCCAAGGATGAACTGGACCGGATCGCCAGGCTGCTGCCCAACCTCGTGGAGGAGGGTGTCCCGTCTGGTGGTGAGGACGACTTCGTCACCGTGAAGACCGTGGGCACCCCGCGCGATTTCGCGGCAGAGGGATTCGAGCCCCGTGACCACCTGGAGATCGGTGAGCTGCTCGGTGCCATCGACATGCAGCGCGGCGCTAAGGTCTCAGGATCCCGCTTCTACTTCTTGAAGGGCGTGGGCGTTCGCCTGGAAATGGCCCTGGTGCAGATGGGAATGGACCTAGCCCTGCGCAACGGCTTCACGCCGGTCATCACCCCCACCCTGGTGCGCCCCGAGACCATGCAGGGCACCGGTTTCGACGTGGCCCACGACGACGAGATTTACCGCCTGGAGCGCGACGACCTCTACCTGGTGGGCACCTCCGAGGTGGCCTTGGCCGGCTACCACGCCGACGAGATCCTGGATCTCTCCGACGGCCCCATCAAGTACGCCGGCTACTCCTCCTGCTACCGCCGTGAAGCCGGTGCTGCGGGCAAGGACACCCGCGGCATCATCCGCGTGCACCAGTTCAACAAGCTGGAGATGTTCGTCTACTGCGCCCAGGAAGAGGCGCAGGAAATGCACCGCAAGATGCTGGGCTGGGAAGAGGAAATGCTGCAGGCGCTTGGCCTGTCCTACCGGGTCATCGACACCGCTGCCGGGGACCTCGGCATGTCCGCGGCCCGTAAGTTCGATTGCGAGGCCTGGGTGCCTACGCAGGAGGACTTCCGGGAACTGACCTCCACCTCCAACTGCACCACGTTCCAGGCCCGGCGCCTGAACATCCGTGAACGGGCCGATGGCAAGGGAACGCGCTCCGTTGCGACGCTGAACGGCACCCTGGCTACGACTCGTTGGATCGTCGCGATCCTGGAGAACCACCAGAACGCTGACGGTTCCGTGACCGTTCCCGAGGCCTTGCGCCCGTACCTGGGCGGCCTCGAGGTTCTGCCGGTCCTCTGACCCTTGCCGGTCCCGGCGGGACCGCGAACACAAAGGTGCCCGACGCGGCCAACTTGAGTTGGCGGCGTCGGGCACCTTTTTGCTGCTTTCAGCGGGGGTTACTTGCCACCCTTGAGTCCGTCGAAGACGCCCTCAACCTTTTCCTTGGCGTCCTGAAGCTTGTCTGAGGCAGAGTCCTTGGCGTCGGAGGCCTTGGCCTTGAGCTGCTCGCCGAGGCCCTCGCCTTCGGTTCCCTTGTCTCCGGTGACCTTGCCTGCGGTCTCCTTCGCCTTGCCGACGAACTCATCCTTGGAATTCTCGAAACTCATGTAGTGCCTCCTTCGTTAGGGGCGGTCACGGTTGGTGTGCCGGCCGCGCCATCGATTGAAACGGAACTCCACCATAAGCGAGTTTCAGCGAGTTCCGGGGGTGAAATCGGTGAACAATGCGCGAATGTTCACGTGGGGCTCAGGCGGTGCACAGCTTGGTTCGGGCTGTCGCGGCGGCTATTCACCGTGTGGACGCCGGATATGCGGGTGGTCTTCATGAACTGCGCGGCGTAGATCATGGAAACCACGACCCAGGTGTGATGCACTGACAAACATGACCATCATCAATGAAACCGGCAACGATGACCGGATGACCCAGAACCAGACCACCGACTCGGCTCCGGCAGCGATCGAGCCGAAGCTCGTCGCGCTCGACGTGGACGGGACCATCGTGGATCACGACGGACACCTCCATCCCGAGGTGCTCTCGGCCGCTCAGGCGGTCCTCGCGGCCGGCCACCAAGTGGTGATCTCCACCGGACGTAGCATCGGCGCGGCACTGCCCGTGGCGGAAGTCCTCGGTATCGATACGGGCTACATCGTGTGCGCCAACGGCGGTATGACCGTTCGCCTGAACCCTGTTTTCGAGGACGGCTACGAGGTCGTCAACCAGCGGCTCTTCGATCCGGTTCCGGCGTTGTTGGCCGTCCGCGACGTCCTTCCCGCCGCCAAGTACGCCGTGGAGACCGCGACCGGCGAGTTCCTTTCTACCGAACGTTTCCAGGACCCGAGCTTCGGGGCTCCTGCGCGCGCCGTCCCGTTCGACGATCTGCTGATCTCGGATGCGGTGCGGATGGTCGTCTTCTCCGTGGACGACGACGCGGAGGATTTCGGTCGGGCGGTCGAGTCGATCGGCCTTCACGGCGTCACCTACTCGGTCGGGTTCACGGCGTGGCTGGATATCGCGGCCCGCGGCGTCACCAAGGCCTCCGCACTGGAACGTCTGCGCTCCCGGCTCGGTATCGACCGTTCCGCCACCGTGGCCGTGGGCGATGGCCGCAACGACATTGAGATGTTGGGTTGGGCCCATCGGGGTGTGGCCATGGGGCAGGCTCCGGACGAGGTGAAGCTTGCGGCGGACGAGGTCACCGGCGCGGTCGAGGAGCATGGGCTGGCGACCGTGCTGAATTCTCTGGTGGCCTGACCCGTTTTCAGGCGTCGGGTCCGGGTTGCCTTATGCGCCCAGCTCGGCACCCGCATCCGACGGAGGTACCCCGTTCCGGGTTCGCCGTGTCGGATACGGGGACCTCACTCGACGGCGAAGGCTGCCAGGCGGAGAAGGAGTGCCGCGGCTGCACGTCCCTCCGTCTCCTGGGAGACCCGCGCCCGAGCCATGGTCTGCGAAACAGCTTGAACACTGACACCGAGCGCTGCGGCGATGGCCTTCTGCTGGCCTCTGACCCCAGGGATCACCAGGTCCACGACCTCCCAGTCCGCCTTGGATCGGGCGGCCACCACATCCCCGAGTAAGCGCAGGACGCCCTGCGCCGCCGCTGCCGATTCGGGCGCTGGGGGGACTCCGTCGAAGGTCACCCCCGCTGGCCCGGCCTCCACCTGTACCGGCATGGGGATGCGTAGCGCCGCCTCGGATGCCCGACGGGAGCGGGACGGACCCGCTCCGGCTAGCGCCTCGCCGTCTGGCAGGACGGCTCCGACGCCGATGCCGATGGCCCAGGTGCGCTTCCCCCGACCGTCAGCTCCGGCTCCGAACCGTAGCGCCTTCACGGTTGCGGTCACGGCTGCCTCCGGTGACTCCACCACGCCCACGGCCTGGGAACCGAAGGTACGACGGAACGCATGGCCAGTCTCGCCGACATCGATCGACTCGATGGCATTGAGGAGTTCGGGGACGCGATCGTGGTCGGGGGTGCGCTGCGTGATGGTCAGGGTGAACACGTCACCAGTGTTGCAGGTGGCGGCAAACCGAATCAGGCGCCCAGTTCGCGTTCGCTTCCCAGGGAAGCCTGTTCTGCGGCATCCTGCCCGGCCAATGCGGTACCCGGTGCCTTGTATACGGCGTCCGACGGTTGGCGCCAGCTGCGGCGGATTCGACGCGCTTCCACCATGGCCTTGAAGGCATCCGTCACCGCGATTTCACGGTCCCGCAGCGCCAACTCGACGCCGGCCACAGTACCGAGTTCTTGGGCTTCGCCGCCGCTCGGTTGGGCGTAGGACCTCAAACCGGGGTCCCGGGTGTCCCTCGGGTGCTGCTGACCGCGACCGATTCCCCTGGGTGATGCCTGACCGTCTGGCGTTGGCGCCAAGGGCGCCCCGTCCTGCGAGCCGTCCCAGTCGTGATCACCGGCCCAGTCACGACCACCGTCGGGGCCCAGACCCATCGGATGGGTGTCTTGGGCCTCCCGAGCAGCGGCCTTCTGGACTTCCTGCGTCATGGCTTCATCCCGGACCTTGATCAGTCGCCTGGTCATCTGGTTCCCGAACTCCCCGAAGAACGCGTTCTTCCGAGTGATCGTGGCGATCTTCTTGCGCTGCCCGGAGCGGCTCATGTACGCGTACTCCACCGGGTTGAGCGCCAAGTGTGCCTCCCAAGCCGCCTGCATCTGTCTGGAAAGCGAGTAGAAGAGCTGTTTGGCGAGCTCAATGTCCTCCCGGAATCCCAGCATGGTCATCGAGGTGTTCCCGTAGGCCACCGTGCCCTTGAGGTTGTTGGCGTGCATGATGCCCGTCATCAGATTTACGTGGCACCACAGGCTGCGCTGCCCGGGCTCTCCGATCTGCAGGGTCTCCTCGACCGGTCCGGCGGAGAACTCCTGGTCGGTGGTCCGTGCCCGCAACACCGCGAGCGCAACCTGGTGCCGAGTAGCGAGGCGTTGTACACGTTCCATGCAGATGTCGCGTTCGGCCTCAGAGTCGGTGGCCTCCGCCTGAGCCAGCAGCCGACGCATGGTCTCCAGCGTGCGTTCGTCCACGCTGAACCCGACCACACTCAGGCCCCTGCTCTCGTATGCCCGCAGCAGCATGCCCGCGATTTCAGGGACGTCGATCGCTTCAAGTAGTCGCAGGAAGGTGGCCCGGAACGTGGCCCCGTGGTCCCCGTCCTGTGCGTCTCCGGCCAGGTGATGGGCCAGTTCGTGCCACACCACGGACGCGCGTAAGGCCCAGCTACCCGCTACAAGATCGTCGGGGATGGCGATGGTCAGATTCTCGGGTTCGTAGTGTGCGGCGCGGTCGCCCCTCCGAGCCCGCACTCGGGGGACGTCGTGTTGCCGACCGGAGAAGTCCACTCCCGTCGAGACGAGATGATCGCAGATCCGACCCACGTAGACGCCCACCTCGTCAGGTGAGGAGAAGCGCGGTTCGGTCTCCGGGCGGTAGTGGCTACCGAGGAACTCGATCCCCGTGCCAGACCCGTCTGCGGCGCGAGCCAACTCATCCAGGCAGAGCCTCACATCCGCCTCAGCCGCATACACCGCCGTCTGGTCCGGATCCTGCTGTGTCCCCATCATCTGCACCCTTTCTGCTCCGACTCAGTCCTGCTCCGACTCAGCGCCCCGCGACCTTCTGGCGGGAGCGCCCCCAGCGCCGTCCCAGCACCCTATCGTTACTCCTCGTCCCGCCGCTGGCGTTATCCACAGGGCGGCCTGGACCCGTGGCGCGTGCTCTCGAATGTGCCCACGTTCTCGGATTGGCCCGCGTTTTCGGATATGAGGCACCGAAGCAGCGCCGCATATCCGAGTTCAGGGGCAAAACCGACGGAAAGTCTGGGGGAGGCGGCGACGCAGCCGCCCAGGGAGGACGCACAGACGCCCAGGGAGGACGCGCAGACGCCCGCGTCCCCACGGAAGTGGGCACGCGGGCGTCGGGCACAAGACAACGGAGGTCAGTGAGCGCGGCGTTACAGTGAGCGCGGCCGTTCAACGATCCCCAGTCGGTCAGTGGCCCTCGGTCTTGAAGCGCTCGATGGAGTCGGCGAGTTCCTTCTCGGCGGCCTCACGGCCCGCCCAACCCTCGGCCTTGACCCACTTGCCGGGCTCCAGATCCTTGTAACGGGTGAAGAAGTGCTCGATCTCCTTCTTGGTCCACTCGTCCACGTCTTCGATCTCCTGGATGTGGTCGTAGCGCTTGTCCGCGGGGACGCAGAGCACCTTGGCGTCCGGTCCGCCGTCATCGGTCATGTTGAACACGCCGACCGGGCGGGCCTCGACGATGACGCCGGGGACCAGGTCGACGCCGGGGAGCCAGACCATGGCATCCAGCGGATCGCCATCCAGGCCAAGGGTGTCGTCGAAGTAGCCGTAGGCGGTGGGGTACTGCATCGGGGTGAACAGGACGCGGTCAAGGCGCAGGCGGCCGGACTCGTGGTCGATCTCGTACTTGACGCGTGATCCTGCCGGGATCTCAATGGTGACGTCGTGCTCCATGTGTCCTCTTCCTGTCTGCGCAGCCCTCAGGGGCCGCACTCATGTGACGCTCTGGCGCGATGGAAAGCGCACTAGGCTTGTGGTTCGCAGGTCATTCTACTTTTCCGCGCAGATGGTGTCGGACACGTGTTTGGAGAGGAGCCCGGATGCGTAAGGGCGTAGGGGTCACGTACGGGGTCCTGGTCGGCGCACTCGGCGCGGGCCTGGTGGCCTGGCACGTGGTTGCACCGGAGGATCCGGCCACGAAGGCACAGGTCCAGGTTTCGCCCCTGCCCAGTGCGGCGCAGCCGCCGTGGGGAGCCTCGGGTGCCGAGGCGCCGCTTCCCAGCGCGGATGCTTTGGATTCCGCGGTCTCCTCCGCCTTGGCTGGGCGGCCGGGGACGTATGCGGTCTCCGTCGTTGACGTGGTCACCGGAAAGTCCCTGGTGGATCAGGACGGCACGGACGCTGGCGTGCCGGCCTCCTCCTTGAAGCTGCTGACCGGCACGGCCGCGCTGGGGACCTTGGGGCATGAGGCTCGTTTCGACACGTCGGCCGTACTGGACGGCGACCAGGTGTGGTTGGTCGGCGGGGGCGACGTCCTATTGGGTGCAGGCGAGTCGGACGACTCCGCGGTCAACGGCCATGCCGGCCTGGGAACCCTGGCACAGAAGACCGTGGCCGCCCTGAAAAAGCGGGGCGTCCATGGGCAGATCAACGTAGGCCTGGACTCCAGCATGTTCCCTGGGCCGGGACTCAACCCTGATTGGGCGGCCGATCTGGTCACCATGCACAACATCACCGAGGTGCAGACACCTGCCATGTATGCGGGCAGGGCGGATGCTGCGAACCACTCCGAGGTGGTGCGCAATCCCGCCTCCGCGGCCCGCCAGACGTTTGTGACCCGCCTCCAGGAAGCCGCCGAGGATGAGGGCCTCGACCTGACGTTCCTGATCGGTGAGACGCGGGACGGCGCGGACGGGGCTGAAGGGGCCTCAGGGGACACGCTCGCGAAGGTTTCCTCCGCGAGCGTCATTCAGCAGCTGGAGTACATGGAGACCCACTCGGACAACTACCTCGCTGAGTCCTTCGGCAGGTTGGTGGCCGTGGAGTCCGGGCAGCCTGGGGACATCGACGGGGCCACGTCCGCGGTGAGTGCGGCCGTGGCAGAGCTGGGCGTGGACACCACCGGCCTGGACATGAAGGACACCTCGGGGCTGGCCGCCACGAACCAGGTCTCCCCGTCCACCTTGGCTCACCTGCTGGCCGTGACGCAGACCAGCCCCAACGCAAACCTGCGGGACCTGTCCCGCTTGCTGCCGGCTTCCGGGGTGTCTGGCACGCTGTCCAACCGGCTTGCGGGTTGGGACACCAAGGGGCTGATCCGCGCCAAGACCGGAACCCTCGCGGACGTGATCTCCTTGTCAGGAATTGTCACTACGCGCGACGGGCGGTTGTTAAGTTTTTCGGTGATGTCCTCCGACGTCACCGGCGTGCTGGATGAGGCCCGCGCCGCCACCGATGCGGTGGCCCAGGCGCTGTTGGAGGGCTGACGCAAACGGCATTGCCAACCTGTGGGCTCGGTCATAGTCTGATGGTGTCAGGTTTCGTTGGGGTCCTGGACAAACCAGGTTCCGCGCAACCATCACTCGTCCGCGGGAAGAGCCTCCATGCGTCTCAAACTCATCACCACGCTCGGCGCCGCGGCGCTCGCCGCGAGCCTCACCCCCCTGGCCACAACGGCGGCAACGGCCTCGCCTATGCCCGACGTCCTGGCGTCGGGATCCGTCGTGGCCGCACCGGCCGCGGTACCCGCGGCGGTGCCAGCCGCCGCGCCTGCCGCC
>JBQDZM010000030.1:23071-34922 GCA_052108535.1 Galactobacter sp.
GCCGCCGCGCCTGCCGCCAGGACGGCGGCAGCCCTCACCGATGCGTCGGGCACTGATGATGTGACGTTCGGCGAGGCACGTCGCTCAAGCGACCAGGACGCCACCAAGCTGGACGTCCTAGGCGTCTGGGCTCACCCGGACGATGATGCTGGGCTCACCACTCCGTGCGGGATCTGGGGAGACCGCAACGACCTGACGTGCGGCATCATGCTCACCACCCGCGGCGAGGGCGGTTCCAACTCCGTGGGGGACGAGGCCGGGCCGGACCTGGCGCTGAGGCGAGAGAACGAGGACCGGACCTCCCACCACCGCACCGGTTCCGACAACATCTACTACCTGGACCGGGTGGACTTCTTCTACAACACCTCCGCCCCGCTGACCCAGGAGGTCTGGGATCACGATGAGACGCTGCGGCGTGCGGTGCGGGTGGTCCGTGAGACCCGCCCGGAGATCCTGACGACCTGGACGCCGTCGCTGGCCGCGGGGCACGGTAACCATCAGGAGGCCGGTCGACTCACCTGGGAGGTAGCGCGGGCGGCGGCGGACCCGGAGCAGTTCCCGGAGCAGCTGACCGGTGCCAACGCGGTGAAAACCTGGCAGGTCAAACGCATCCTGGAGATGCCGAACGTTGATGGCACGGGGGAGGCCAACCAGCGCAACTGCCTGGCCGATTTCGAGTCAGCCGAGACGAACCCATACCCGGTGGTGGGACTCTGGACGGGGTATGAGTCGCCGTACACCTGGGCCAAGGGCAACACTGCGGGGGTGAAGGCCGGGACCAAGAAGACCTGGGCGCAAGTGGGGACAGAGGGCGCCAAGATGCACGCCACCCAGGCGCGCACCATGCAGAAGGACAAGGTGGACCCGAGCTGCCTCAAGTGGTCCGTCCCGTTCTCCGCAGCACCGATGCAGCCGGAGTCAGAGGCTGCGGGGAGGAATGACGAATCCGCCCTTTACGGCGCCGCGATCGCGGATCCCGGAGGCATGCCGTTGGGATCCGAGTTCTTCGCCGAGCCTCAGGACTACCGGGTCGGCGAGGGCGAATCCACCACCGTCACGGTGCATGCCGTTTCAGGGAAGGGCACGTTGAGCGGCGGCACGGTGTCGTTGGCGGCCCCGGAGGGGTGGACCGTCTCCGACCCGCAGAACGTTCAGGACATCCCGGAATCCGGTCGCGACCTGGAGTTCACGGTGACCGCCCCGGAGTCCGCAGATTCCACGCCGGCTCGGTTGCGAGTGTCCTTCGACGGCGGCGACATCACGGCCTATAACGAGACCACGGTGCTGCCGGTGGACGGCGTCGAGGGACGCTTTGAACGCTGGGGCAACACCGCGGAGTACGACGAATGGACCGAGAAGACTGCGGCCTACTCCGGTGGGTCGTCGCAGGCCTATCGAGACATCGGTGCGGGCGAATCGGTGACCGTCCCGATCACCGTCACCAACCACACCTCACATCCGGCAACGGGCACGGTGAAGGTCGCGGCACCCGACGGGATCGAGGTGTCCAGGCCGGAGGTCTCCTTCGAAGCACTCCCCGCCGGTGAATCCGTCACCGAGGATTTCGTGTTGACCCACACCGATCCCGAGGCCGCAGGCGGGGACACCGCTGAGCTCACCGTCACCACGACGTCAGGGGAGGGCACCAGCACTGAGAAGGTCACCCTGGAAGTGGTGCCGAGTGCCGAGATCGCCGAGTTGGCGGCGGCGCCGACGATCGACGGGAACGACGACGGCTACGAGTCCACCCTGGATCTCTCCAAGGTTTGGGAGGGCGATGAGTGCGACCCCGACGGCACTGATTGTGGCAAGGGATCCAACGCGAAGGTGGGCTGGTACGACGACTCCCTCTACGCGCTGATCACCGTGCGCGACGAACGGGCCTCGGCCGCGGCGACCCCTCGCCGCTGTTTTGGTCACTGGCTCGTGGATTCCACCGAGGTCCTGCTGGATCCCCGAGGGGACTCTGCCGACACCTCCACGACCTTCAAGCTCGGGGTGTTCCCCTTCACCGATGACCCGGAGAACTACAACGGCAATGGAGCCAACGGCCCATGTTGGTCCCGCGACGCGGATTTCCACCAGGGCTTCTCCACGGGTCCGCTGGCCGACACGGTCCTGAAGGCCCCGAATGCCCCCGGTGTCGAGGTGGCCGCCAAGGCCGAGCGCAACGCCGACGGTAGCTATGCGGACGGGCAGTGGAACGTCGAGGTGAAGATCCCGCTGGAGAACCTGCCGCAGTCGCTGCTCACGCCGTCCAAGGCCCCCACCGGTTCCGCGGACACCAACGAGGTGGATCCGGACTACCTGGGCCTCAACGTCACCCCCTACGACTCCGATACCGACGACTTCATTGGGCAGACGCGCCTGGCCTGGTCCGCGTTCGGGTCGCAGCAATCCGAGCCCTACCGTTGGGGCCACGCGTACCTGAGCGGCTATGAGCCGGCGGGCGCGAAGGCCGCAGCGAAAGCTGCTGAGGTCAAGCCGATCATCCCGGACACAGCGCTCTCCGGAGCGGACTCGCCGCAGACCATTTATCAGTCGGCCACGGGAGGTGTTCCGATCGCGGGTCTGACCCCTGAGTCCGGCGCGACGGTGAAGGCCGTGCGGTCCTCTGGCGGCATCGATCTGGACCTGGACGGCACGGCCGGGACCTTCCATGCCTACCTCTATCAGGGCGACCCGACGCACCTGCCGGTGTGGACCTCCACGTGTGAGGACACGTCCGGTCACGACTCGTGCTCGGCTGACGACGGTAAGGCCGCGGCCTGGGGCCAGGACATGGCGGGCACCGTGCTCGCGGAAGCCAGCGCCACGACGTCGGATGGAAAGCTGACGCTCAAGGCATCCCAGAAGACCCTCGCGAATCCGGGCAAGGACACCAGCATCCTGGTGTCCTTCCGCTCAGTAGAAGCCGTGGACGGGACCGACGGCAGTACCGAGGCGTGGGTCATCCCCGTCACCGCAGCAGACCCGGACCCCAGCCCCACGGCCACCGATGACCCGGACCCGAGCGGTGGGCCCAGTCCCTCAGGCAGCACCAGTCCCTCCGGAAGTACGGCGCCGTCGGGCTCCACCGACACCACCGCGACTCCGAACGGTTCGGCCGGTGCCGGGAACGGGGATACCGACGACGCGAGTTCCACTCAGGCAGGGGATCGGCTCTCCGATACGGGCGCCAATGTCCGCTGGATGTTCCTGATCGGCGCGATTCTGCTGGTGGGCGGTGCGATCGCGATGATCGTGACCAGGATCCGGCGCCGCCACTGACCTCGGCGGCCGAGCTCGGCGGCTGACGTCAGTGGTCGACGTCGGTGGCCGGCGTCAGCCGGACCTCACCACCCGGCGTCAGCCGAAGAGCTCACCCAACTCCGGGTGCACCTCCCGGTAGCGATCCAAGAGCTCCCGGGCCACGTTCACGGAGTCCACCAGCGGGTGCACTGCGATGGCCTTCCATGCCAGCTCCGGGTCGCGCTGCAGCACCGAGGCGATGATGAGCTGCTCCACGGCCTTCACGGACTGCATCAGGGCCAGCATGTGCCCGGTCACGGGAGCGATCTCATGCGGGTGGATGCCGCTGCCGTCCACCGTGCAGGGCACCTCAACCACGCACTCCTCGGGGAGGCCGGGCACGGTGGAACCGTTGCGCACGTTGAGGATCATGGTGGAGGGACGCCCGGTGCGCAGGGCAGCCATGATGTTCAGCGCCACCTCCTGGTAGCCGCCGGACTCGATATCGGCTTCCTCGCGCTCTGCCTCCTGGCCCTTCTCGCGGCCCTCCGCCATGTAGGTGGCCTCACGCTCATGCTTCACGCGCTGCCAGAGGGCGTAGGCCGCTTCAGGGTCCGTGGTCGCGGCGGAGTAGAAACCGGCCTGCTGGTCCAGTAGGAACTCGCCCCGAGTCTGTTCCTCGGACCGAATCCGGGCCACGGCCTCACGGTTGTCGTAGTAGTAGTACAGGTACTCATTCGGCAGGGCCCCCAAGGCGCGGACCCAGTCCTGCCCCACCACGCGCGCCTCCTCGATGGTGTCCAGCTTCGCAGGATCGGCCAGCAGCTCCGGCAGTCGGTCGCGGCCGTCCACGGTGAAGGAGCGCAACCAGCCCAGGTGGTTCAGGCCCACGTAGTCGAACTCGCTGGCCTCCGGCTGGCCGGTCACGGCCATCGCCGCGCGGCGCAGCAGGCCGATGGGGGTGTCGCAGATCCCGACCACGCGCTCGCCCAGGACGGTGCGCAATCCTTCGGTGATGATGCCGGCCGGGTTGGTGAAGTTGATGAACCAAGCCTCCGGCGCCTTCGCCTTGACCCGCTCGGCGATGTCCAGCATCACCGGCAGCGTCCGCAGCGCATACGCGAGCCCGCCCGGGCCGGTGGTCTCCTGGCCAAGGATCCCGAGATCTAACGCCACGCGTTCGTCGCGCGTGCGGCCTTCCGTGCCGCCCACGCGGATGGCGCAGAAGACGAAGTCCGCCTGCTCCACGGCGGTGTCCAGGTCCGTCGTCGCGGTCACCGTCGGCGCGTCGGGCAGTCCGGGGAGGAGGCCGTCGATCACCGCTGAGATCGCGGTGAGCCGGGCGGTATCGGTGTCGTAGAGGGATACCTGGGACACGCGGACCGGGGCGTCTGCCGCGGCGACCGCCTGGATCACCTGCGGGACCCTGAAGCCACCGCCGCCAAGAATTGCCAGTTTCACGCCACGTTCCCCGGCGCTCGCATTCGTCATGGCTTGAACGCTAACAGGATCGGGTGTTCGTGGCGTAGGGGCTTAAGGTCCCGCCGGGTGACCATACAGGTCAGTAAGCGGCATGATGGGGACCATGGTTACCAACGCCCCGAAGCCAGCTGTACCCCACGCGGGCGAGCTCGACGTCCTGATGGCCGGAATGCTCTTCATGGACATCGTCTTCACCGATCTGCCCTCTGCCCCTCAACCGGGCACGGAGATCTGGGCAGGCGGCATGGGTACCTCGCCAGGCGGCATCGCCAACCTGGCGGTCGCCACGGCCCGGCTTGGCCTCAACACCGGGATCGCGACCACCATGGGGGACGACGGCTATGGCTCCTGGGCGCGCACCATCCTCGAGGACGACGAGGGGATCGACCTCACCCACACCCGGACCCTGGAACACTGGCACACCCCGGTCACGGTCTCCATGGCCTATGAAGGCGACCGTGCCATGCTCACCCACGGTCACCGCTCGCCCATCCCCACCGCGGACTTGGTGGGCAGTACGGCCACGCCACGGGCCATCCTGGCCGATCTCGACGACGAACCCTGGTGGGGACCTGCCGCAAGCCGCGGTTCCCTGGTCTTCGCCGACGTGGGCTGGGACCCTACCGAGGCCTGGGACCCCAAGGTGCTGCGCGCGCTCGATGACTGCCACTGCTTCATGCCCAATGCGGTGGAGGCCTGCGCCTACACCCGCACGGACACCCCGGAGGAAGCCCTGAAGGCGCTCGCCGACCTGGTTCCGGTCGCCGTGGTCACCATGGGCTCGGAGGGCGCCATCGCCATGGACTCCACCACGGGCGAACGCGCCCGGGTGGCCCCCGTCCCGGCCACCGCCATCGACCCCACCGGTGCGGGAGACGTCTTCGGCGCCTCCTTCGTGGTGGGAACCCTGGACGGCTGGCCGCTGGAGCAACGACTGAAGTTCTCCGCGCTGTGCTCCTCACTGGCGGTGCAGCAATTCGGGGGATCCCTCGCCGCACCCGGCTGGGGCGACGTCGCGGACTGGTGGGCCGCCGTCGGGCACAAGGCCGCAGCAGGTGAGGCGCAGGCAGAAACTTTGCGCCAGGACTACGCTTTCCTCCCCGACCTGATTCCGCCCGGCCCGGCCAGGTCCGTCAGGCGCGCAGAAGCCACCATCGCCAAACTCGCGGACGTCACGCACGGCCCGCATCTGCCATAGTCATTCACAACACCTCATTGATCGCTCCACCAACTAAGAAGAGGGATAGCCATGACGTCTCGACGAAACCGCCGCGGTGCGGCACGGATCGCAACCGCAGGACTCGCGATCGCCGGTGTGGCGCTGACCAGCGCCTGCGCACCAGGGTCCAACAACAAGTCCTCCGGACCGACCGAGACTAAGAAGGCCGCCGAGGTGGAGACCGATGCCTCCAAGATGGGTGACATCACCCTGAACCTGTGGGATCAGGAGTCCCGCGGCGCTCAGGACGCCTCCATGAAGGAACTCATCAAGCAGTTCCAGGACAAGTACCCCAACATCAAGATCGAGCGGAACTCGCAGTCCTTCGACGATCTCAACAAGACCCTGCCGCTGGCCCTGTCCGGAAATGCCAAGGATGTTCCTGACGTGGTGCAGGGCAACAACGGCCGCAACATCCTGGGCTCGTTTGTGCAGGGTAACCAGGTCATCAACCTGGATCCGTACGCGGAGGCCTACGGGTGGAAGGACCGCTTCCCGGAGTCGGTGCTGACCATGTCCTCCTACTCCACGGACGGCAAGACCTTCGGCTCAGGTTCCCTCTTCGGGCTGCCGCAGGGCGGCGAGATCGTGGGCGTCTACTACAACAAGAAGATCCTCGAGGACGCCGGGGTCTCCGAGCCGCAAACCTGGGATGAGTTCACCGCATCCTTGAAGACCCTGAAGGGCAAGGGCGAGACGCCCATCATGCTCGGCGACGCCGAGAAGTGGCCTGCCGTGCATGTTTTCGGTCCCGTCCAGGGCGCCTTCGTGGACGCCGACGAGATCACGGATCTGGCCCTGGGCAACGAGGGCGCGGACTGGACCAGCGATGACAATGTGGCGGCCGCCAAGGAGCTGCAGAGCTGGTCCAAGGACGGCTACCTCAACAAGGACTACCTGGGCACCAAGGACGAGCCGGTTGCGCAGCGTTTCGCCAAGGGTGAGGGCGCCTACATGATCGCCGGTTCCTGGAACAACGAGATCATCGAGGCGTCCGAGAACAAGGACGACTACGGCTTCTTCGCTCCGCCGGCCGCCTCCGCGGATGAGGGTCGCGCCACCACCGGCGGCACCTCGCTTCCCTTCACCGTGACCTCCGGTTCCAAGCACCCGGATGCTGCCGCCGCCTTCATCGACTTCATCACCTCCGATGACGCCATGAAGGTCTACGCGGAGAAGGGCAACATGCCCGTGCTGGACACCGCGGAGCTGGCTCCGGCCTCCGGCGTCGGCAAGGACACCTACGAGGCCTACTCTGAGGTCACCACCGACGGTTCGCTGCTGCCGTACCTGGACTACGCGACGCCTACGTTCGGGGACAAGCTCGGCAACGAACTTCAGACCCTGCTGCAGTCCAAGAAGACCCCGGAAGAGTTCGGCGAGGCCCTGCAGAAGGATTACGGCGACTTCGTGAAGAAGAACGGCTGAGGTTGACCGCAGCATGACAGGAGCACCTAGGCCCGACGGTGGTGGGCGCCTTCCCGGCGCCCGCCGCCGCGGCGCCGTGCCCGGGGGCGCCGTGCCCACCGAGGGCGGGCACGCGCCGTCGGGCATTATGGAACGCATTTTGCCGAGGGCCTCGGCGCGGCGACGCCGGGCAGCCGACGGCCACGGGCGCCTAGCCCCGTACCTCTATGTGCTCCCCGCGTTCGTGGTCTACGCGGCGTTCATGCTCTACCCGCTTGGACGGGCCACGCAGTACTCGCTGTATCAGTGGAACTCCGTCACCAACGTGGTGAACTTCGTGGGCTTCGGGAACTACGTGGACATGTTCCAGGACCCGGAACTGCGCTCCGGATTCACTCACGCGCTGGTGCTGATCTTCTTCTACGCGGTGCTTCCCCTAGTGATCGGGCTACTGCTCGCTGCGGTACTGAACCGGGCGCGCGTGCGCGGGCTGGGCTTCTACCGGACCGTCATTTTTGCCCCGCAGGTCATCGCGATGGTGGTCGTGGCCGTGGCCTGGTCGCGGCTGTACGGGACCGACGGGACCCTGAACGACCTCCTGCAGGTGCTGAGGATCGTGCCGGAGGGGGAGACCGCACTCGGGAACTCACTCCTGGCGCTGCCAGCCATCGGCCTGATTGGCACGTGGGTGGAGACCGGGCTCGTCACCATCCTGCTGCTGGCCGGTATGGGCCGCATCGACGGTTCCCTCTACGAGGCCGCCCGACTGGACGGCGCGGGCGCCATCCGGGAGTTCTTCTCCATCACCCTGCCTGCCGTGCGCGGTGAGATCGCCGTGGCCCTGACCCTGACCATCGTGGCCGCACTGAAAACCTTCGACCTGATCTACATGACTACCAAGGGAGGGCCCGGGACCTCAACGGTGGTGCCGAGCTATCAGGTGTACAACCAGGCCTTCAATCTGCACGAGGTCGGTATGGCCTCCACCATCGGCGTGACCCTGACCGTGCTGATCTTCCTGATCAATCTGGTGGTCAATCGCATCGCCGACCGTTCCACGGGGGAGGACTCATGACCTCGCGGACCGAGATCGCAGCCAACTACGTCATCCTCACCCTGTTTGCACTCGTGGCCTTGTGGCCCATCGGGACCATCGCGGTGGGGGCGTTCGGGGCCCAGTCGGGGGTCACCTCGGGCGGGCTGCATTGGGAGAACTTCGCCGACGCCTGGACCGGTGGGCGCTTTGGCCAGTACCTGACGAACTCCCTGTCGGTCTCCGCGCTGGTACTGCTGATCGCCGTGCCCCTATCCCTGTTGGCCGGATACGCCTTCGGGACCATGCGCTTCCGCGGATCCACGGTGCTCTTCTACCTCTTCCTGCTGGGCATCATGGTCCCGGCAGAGGCCATCGTGGTGCCGCTCTTCCACGATCTGCAGCCGTTGGGATTGACCGACACCATCTGGGCGGTTGCCTTGCCTCAGGCGGCGCAGTCCATCGCGTTCGGCACGTATTGGATGCGCACCTATTTCCGGTCTTCCTCCAGGGCCATCACCGAGGCGGCCCGGCTGGACGGCGCCTCCAATGGGCGGATCCTGTGGCAGATCCACGTGCCCATGGCCCGTCCTGCCCTGGTGACGCTGATCGTGCTGGTGTTCATGTGGACTTGGAACGAGTTCCTGATCCCCCTGGTTATGTCTCCCACTGGGGCCTGGCGCACCATGCCGCTCGGCCTGAACTTCTTCCAGTCCCAGCACTCCACTGAGCTCTCCCTGATGGCCGCCGGTGCCGTGATCGTGGCGCTGCCTGTGGTGATCGTCTACCTGTTCCTGCAGCGGCACTTCATCCGCGGCATGGTGGAGGGCGCGGTCAAGTAGGGGACGGGCTGCCCGCTTTTGCGAGGGGGATGGCGTCGGAATGCGGGCGCGGATTGGAACGACGCGAAGATGTCACGTCACGCGTCTTCTCACCGGATTCCCAACTGTCCGTGGTGTGATGGTGTCTATGACCACAGACGCGACGTCGCCCACCACCCCGTCCACTGACCGGACAGCCAAGGGACCCTCCGTGGTGCGTTGGGGTGTGGCCGTGTCCACCGCGAAGACGCTCGCCTCGGCCGGCCCCAAGGCCTCCACCACCGCTGCCATCGGCATCGTGGAGGACATCCGCGACCACGCGCTTGCCGCCGAGCAGCACGTCGAGAACATCACCGGCCTGCACGTTGTCTCCTCGTTGAAGGATTCTCAGGTACTCGTGGTGGATCGTCCGGGATGGGCCGTGGCCTCCGTTTCCGGGTACCGGGAGATGCTTGGCGCCCCGTTGGACGCGGCGCTGATGAAGCGCTTCCCCAAGGGCCTGCCGCTGACTCTCAAGATGGGCGGCTACGGAGTCGGGGCAGAGGTGGGTTCCCTCGTCGCGTTCCTGGCCTCTCACGTTCTCGGTCAGTTTGACCCGTACTCCACCACGGCGGCGGCCCCCGCCGGGCGTCTGCTGCTGGTCGCCCCGAACATCGTGGAGACCGAGCGCAAGCTCAAGGCGGACCCCGCCGATTTCCGGCTCTGGGTGGCTTTGCATGAGCAGACTCACCGCGTGCAGTTCGCCGCCGCGCCGTGGCTGCGAGACGTCCTCTCCGAACAGGTCGGGATCCTTGCCTCCGGGCTGGTGAACCGTCACAAGGATAAGGACCGCAAGGAGTCCACACTCAGGGCGCGCATCAGCGCGCTTGGTTCTGTGGCCCGTAGGGACAATCCGGGTTCAGTGTCCGACGACGCGGAGCCGGCTACCGCCGCCACCGCCCCATCTGTTGGTGGCGAGGGAGTCGAGGAGTCAGGCAAAGACGGCCAGTCCGGCCTGCTCACCGTCATCACCGGTGAGGCCGAGCGGGCAGCACTGTCCCGCATCACGGCAATCATGTCCCTGCTCGAGGGGCACGCCAATGTGGTGATGGATTCGGTGGATCGCACGGTGATTCCTACGGTCGCCAAGATCCGCAAGCGTTTTGATCAGCGCGGGTCAACGCGCTCCACCCTGCAGAAATTGTTGATGAAGGTCATCGGGATGGACGCCAAACAGGCGCAGTACCGCGATGGATCTACCTTTGTTCGCGCCGCGGTGGATGCCCTGGGGATGGAAGGCTTCAACGTCATCTGGCGGTCCCCTGAGCACTTGCCCACTGAGAAAGAATTGCATGCCCCTGAGACATGGGTGCAGAGGATGCGGGACAGCGCACTGGTCGGCGCCCCGGCCGACTCATCCGCTGCCACCACGGTGCCTGCCGCCACGGTGCCTGACGCCGCGGAGCCGGGGACGGCGCCGCTAGGCACCGAAGACCTAGGCTGAGCGTGGCCACCGCCAGGTGGCCGCGCGCCACGCATGAGGCCATCGTGGCCGCACGAACCGCGCTGAGCGAGCATTTACCGGCCGGGTTGAACTACCTCGTGGCCTGTTCCGGTGGGCCGGATTCGTTGGCTCTCGTCGCGACCGCCGCCCACCTGAAAAGCGAGGGTGCGCTGCAAGGCCGGGTTGGTGCGGTGATCGTGGACCACGGGTTGCAGCAGGGCAGCTCCGACGTGGCAGCAGATGCTGGGGAGAAGTGCGCGGAACTGGGGTTGAGTCCGGTGGTCGTTCAGCGGGTGCAGGTCCCGGGAACGGGGAACGAGGCCGACGCCCGCCAGGCTCGGTACGACGCGCTCGAGGAGATCCGCGTTGACGTTGGCGCGGACTACATCCTGACGGCCCATACAGCGGATGACCAAGCAGAGCAGGTGCTGCTCTCCCTGGCCCGTGGGTCCGGTACGCGGGCGTTGGCCGGGATCCCGGAGCATCGCGGCCGGGTACTGCGACCTCTGCTGGATATCAGGCGGGAGCAAACGCACGCGATTTGTGATGCTTTGGAACTGAATCCCTGGCATGACCCCACCAACGATCTGCCGGATGCGCGCCGTAATCGGGTGCGCCACGAGTTGCTGCCGGTGATGCGGGAGGTGCTGGGCGGTGGCGTGGATGACGCTCTGGTGCGTACGGCCCGCTTGGCGCGGCAGGATGCTGACCTGTTGGACGAGTTGGCGCAGCAGACGCTCGCCACCGCCGCGGTCCAGGACGATCCGACCGTCCTGGGTGGGGTCGGTGATCGTGTGGACGGGCGCGCTCCGCTGGTCTGGGATCTGCGCAGGCACGTGGTGTTGGGGGCCCCGGCCGCCTTGCGATCACGGGTGCTGCGACAGGTGGCCGTGGCCGTGGGGGGCAAGCCGCCCACGGCAGAACGCACCGCCGCCTTGGAGAGACTTGCCGCGGGAACAGGAGCGCCCGGCCCGGTTCAGCTGGACGGCCGGGTCTCCGTCACCCGCATCAAGGACGACGCCGGGCAGTCACTGCTGCGGTTCCGTGGGCTGTGAGCGCAGGGGGCGCTGGGGCAGGGAATATCGACGCGTGAGGCATGCGGGGCTGTTGGTCGGGACCACTCTGAACGCGTGACGATCTTGCTCGGTGGAGTCTCCTGTGCGGGTCTTGTGCTT
>JBQDZM010000031.1:0-13894 GCA_052108535.1 Galactobacter sp.
TGGCGGTGCGGCCCATGGTCGCCAGCGGCGAACGTTGGGTGCGCGGCAACCTCCGTTGGAACACCATCAGCTTCAAAACTTACGGGCTCGCGCTCGACCCTGAACAGCACCGCTGGTTCTGCCAGTTTGTGCCGCTCTACCGCGCCACCGGGGAACTGTACTTCGGCGAGGACAACGACTGGCTGCTGCTGGACGATTTCTCCTCCCCCCTGATCTGGTCCCTGCTGGATGAGGCCTCCTCGCTGGGTATCGAGCTGATCGGTACCGGCCTGGTGGACAACGTGGAGCTGCTGGGCAGCGGCCACCTGGCGTTGGAGGCCACTCGCGCTTCCGAGTCAGCTGACATGGTGATCGTGCCCGTGGCCACCGTCGGCGGCCGCCGGATCACGCTGGCCGACGACGTGGCGCTGGGGACCGTGGGCCGGTTCGGCGTCTACGCGCTGGCCGCAGACGGCCACACCCTGGAGTTGGCCCCGACGGACCAGCGGGTGGACGAGTCCACCCGCCACTATGTGGTGCGTCCGTCCACGTTCACGGTGCCAGCCGACGAGGTGTCCTCGTTCTTCTCCACGACCTACGCCCGCCTGGGCCGCAAGGTCGCGTTGGAGAGCCCGGACGGCTCCGTGAACCTGCCCAAGATTGCCCCGCCTCGGATGCGCGTCACGGTGCAGTTCCGCCCGGACGACGTGGTGGCTGTGGACTTCGACATCGACTACGGCCCCGGCGGCGTGGACCCCGACGCCCGCGACCGTGCCGCGGAGCAGTCCGTGCAGGAGTCCGTGATGGCCGTGTTGGAATCCAATCCTGCTCTCTCCGGCCGAGACCTGACCCCGCGCGTGCTGCAGGGTCTGGACACCGTGGACTTTGTCCGCAAGACCCTCCCCAAGCTGGAGGGGTTGAAGGACGTCACCGTCGCGGAGCAAGGCCACCGTCCCGCCTACCGCGAACTCACGGAGTCTCCTGAGCTGACCGTCACCACCGTGGAGTCGGAGAAGCATGACTGGTTCGACCTCGGCCTGATGATCACCGTGGGAGACCGCCAGATCCCCTACTCGGACATCTTGCGTGCCCTCTCCAACGGTCAGAAGCGCCTGTTGATGAGCGACAAGACCTACGTGTCCCTGGACCAGCCGCTCTTCGAGAAGCTGCGGTCTCTGGTCGCGGAGGCCAGCCAGCTCTCCGATAACAAGAAGGACCCGCTGCGGCTGACCCGCTACCAGGTGTCGCTCTGGGAGGAATTCGAGAACCTCGCCACCAACGTGGAGGGATCGGACGCCTGGACCTCCGCCATCTCCGGGCTGGCCAACCTGGGTCAGGACGTCCCCGTGGACGTGCCCGACGGCGTCGACGCCACCCTGCGCCCCTACCAGGAGGAGGGCTACCGTTGGTTGGCTTCCCTGTGGCAGCAGGGCCTCGGCGGCATCCTGGCCGATGACATGGGTCTGGGTAAGACCCTGCAGATGATTACTCTGCTGACCCACATGCAACGCGTGTGGCGCACTCCGGAACGCGCGGGCCTCTCCCCCGCAGCCGGCGGTCCCGGCCCCATTCTCGTGGTGGCCCCCACCTCCGTGGTGCCCAACTGGATCGCGGAGATCAAGCGCTTCGCGCCGGATCTGCGCACCGCGTCCATCAAGGACACGCAGGCCAAGTCCAAGCAGTCCTTGTCTTCCCTCCTGTTGGAGGCGGACATCGTGGTGACGTCCTACACGCTCTTCCGACTGGACGCTGACGAGTACCAGACCCACGAATGGTCCACTCTCCTGTTGGACGAGGCGCAGTTCGTGAAGAACAAGGCCACCAAGGCCCACCACACGGCCCGTGACCTCAACGCCCGAGTGAAGCTGGCCATCACGGGTACCCCCATGGAAAACAACCTGATGGAGCTGTGGGCCCTGCTGGCCATCACCTCGCCCGGGCTGTTCCCCTCCTCCACCCGTTTCAGCGAGCACTACGCCCGCCCCATCGAACGTGGTGAGGGCGACGTGCAGCTGCAGCTGCTCCGCAAACGCGTGCGCCCCTTCATGCTGCGCCGCACCAAGGACGCCGTGGTCACCGACCTGCCCTCCAAGCAGGAGCAGGTGATCAAGGTGGAGCTCTCCGAGAAGCACCGGAAGATCTACGACACGCACCTGCAGCACGAGCGCCAGAAGGTGCTCCAGCTGGTGGAGGAGATGGACCGCAACCGGTTCACGATCTTCCAGTCGCTGACCCTGTTGCGCCTGCTGTCTCTTGACCCGGCACTTGTTGATGACGAGTACGCCAAGGTTGGTTCAGCCAAGCTGGACGTGCTGCAGGAGCACCTGGACGCGCTGCTCCCCGAGGGCCACCGGGCCCTGGTGTTCTCCCAGTTCACGTCCTTCCTGCGGATGGCGGCGGACCGCCTGGACGCTCAGGGCATCAAGTACGCCTACCTAGACGGCTCCACCCGGCGCCGCGAGGATGCGATCAACGAGTTCAAGGACGGGGACGCACCCGTCTTCCTGATCTCCTTGAAGGCCGGTGGCTTCGGCCTGAACCTGACCGAGGCCGACTACTGCTTCCTGCTGGACCCGTGGTGGAACCCTGCGGCAGAGGCCCAGGCCGTTGACCGCGCCCACCGCATCGGTCAGACCCGCAACGTGATGGTCTACCGCCTGGTCTCCGAGGGCACCATCGAGGAGAAGGTCGTGGCCCTGCAGGATGCCAAGCGGGAACTGATCTCCTCCGTGATGGACGGCGGCGACGGATTCGGCTCGGCACTGACGGCTGACGACATCAGGGAACTGCTCTCCGAGTAGCCAGACCCCTTGACGGTCATAAATCACCACTGCGGTGCCCACTGATTCGTGGGCACCGCAGTGGTGGTTTCCGAGCGTTTTCAGGCGTTGCGCGGACCCCTGGGACCAAAGTCGAAGTCCGCGGTAGCAGGCCCAAAACCCTTCAACCCCGCCGGGGCGTCGTGCGGGTCCAGCCGCAGCTGCAATAGCGCGCCGGCATCGGACGCCTCGATGGCGGCCAGCGCCGCTTCCAACTCCCCCTCGGTCCGCGCCCGATACGACACCATGGTGGTCCCCGGTGCGAAGGCCTGCGGCAGCGCCGTGTAGTCCCACGCCGCAATGTCGTTGTAGGCGGCGTCCATCCCCAGGATCCAACGCTCAATGGTGTACCCACCGTTATCCAGCACCACGATGATGGGCTTCTGCCCCTCCCGCAGGATGGTGGAGAGTTCCTGCACCGTCAGCTGCATCGACCCATCGCCGATGAAGAGCAAGTGCCGCCGGTCCGGATCCGCCAGCAGGGACCCCATGACGGCGGGCAGGGTGTATCCGATGGAACCCCAGATCCCCTGGTTCACGTACTTCACACCGGTGGGCATGGGCTGCGCGCCCAGCCCAATGTTGGACGTCCCGGCCTCCGCGAACACTGCGTCGCCCTCACGGATGAACTGAGCCATGCGTGGCCACAGCCGCTCCTGCGTCAGCGGCGCCTCCGCACGGACCTCCCATTCCATGCCCGACGACGCGTGCCCGCCTTCCGGCGCCACGGCGCCCCCGGCGGGGGCCGAGTCGCGCACCCGCTGCACCAGGACGTCGAGCACTTCCGAAGTCCAGATCCCGATGTAATCCACGCCCTTAATCCCCACGTGCTGATCCCCGAAATCCACACAGACCTCCGGGTTCAGCGCATGACTGAACGCGCCGGAGTTGGACTCGATGAAGCGCGGCGTGGTGGTGAGCAGGAAGTCCGCACCCTCGATGGCCTCACGAACCGTGGGGGCAGAGAAGGCGCCGTTGTACGTACCGAGGAAGAGCGGATGGCTCTCGTCCAGGGTGGCCTTACCTGTGCTCAGCTGGGCGTACGGGGTGCCAGTGGCTTGCGCGAAGGCCTGCAGCTTGGGCGCAAAGCCGTGCCGGTCGGCGTCCAGGTCGATGAGCATGGCGGGCCGCTGAGCCGTGTGGAAGAACTCCAGGACGGCCTCCACGGTGGCCTGCAGGCGTTCTGGGTCCGAGCTGGCCGGGGTGGCGTCGAACGGTTCCCCCGAGACCTCGATGGTCAGGTAGCTGACATCCGAGGGGACCTGGAGGTGAACTGGGCGCTTCTCCCGCAGAGCGGTGTGGATGGCCCGGTCGATCTCCTCCGCTGCGTTGGCCGGAGTAATGCGCACGGCTGCCGCAGTGAACTGCCCGATGGCCGCGAGCATATTGGTGAAGTCGCCGTCCGCCATGGTGTGGTGCAGGTCGTAGCGGCCCTCCGTGGCATACAGCGGTGGTGCGCCGGCGATGGAGATCATGGGCACGTGCTCTGCGGCGGCTCCTGCGATCCCGTTCAGCGCGCTCAACTCGCCCACGCCGTAGGTGGTGAGAAGAGCGCTCAGGCCGCGGGAGCGGGCGTAGCCGTCGGCCGCATAGGCTGCATTGAGTTCGTTACAGGTACCGACGTAGCGGATGCCGTCCACGTCGTCGACCTGCTCCAGCAGATTCAGGTTGAAATCGCCGGGGACGCCGATGAGTTCGGTGACGCCGGCCTGGACCAGGCGATTGAGCAGATATTCGCCGATGGTGATGCGCACAGGCTTCCTCTCGCGGGGGTGGTGCTAGGGGTTTTGGGCCATTGTGTGGCCCGCTGCACCATCATGCCTGGTTTCTCCGCGCTCCCCAACAGTGCCTGCAGCATCGCCTGGGGGGGTGCTTCCCGAACCATTTCTGCAGAGTCAGCCGATTCCCGAACCGCTTCTGCAGGGTCCAGGCCCTCCCACACAGCAGAAACGATTCGCGAACCCCACTACTCCGCACAACTGATTCGCCAACCCGGGGAACCCACACCCAGCGCACCTCCCAAACCATTTCTGCAAAGTCAGCCGATTCCCGAACCACTTCCGCAGAGTCCAGGCCCTCCCACGCAACAGAATCGAGTCGCGAAACCGAGAACCCGGCAGAAACGATTCGCCAACCCCCACCACTCCGCACAACTGATTCGCGAACCCGGGCCGCTCGCCGAAGTGGTCGGCTGCTAACACACCGGTCGGCACAGATACACACCCGTCGGTACAGATCCCACGATCCACACCGCAGGACGTGCCACAACGCCGACGGACGTACCGAACACCAACGCCCAGCGCTCCCAAAACGCAACTACGGTGCCCACTGAACAGTGGACACCGTAGTTGTGCTTCACGACCGCAGCTACGTCACGGCCATGACCTGAAAAGATCAGGGGATCCTGAGAAGATCAGGCGGGGTAGACCTCGCGCAGCAGGCGGGCGGTCTCGGACGGGGTCTTCCCGACCTTCACGCCTGCAGCCTCGAGGGCCTCCTTCTTGGCCTGGGCCGTTCCGGAGGAACCGGAGACGATGGCGCCAGCGTGGCCCATGGTCTTGCCCTCGGGAGCGGTGAAGCCTGCCACGTAGCCCACCACTGGCTTGGTGACGTTGTCCTTGATGTAGGCAGCTGCGCGTTCCTCGGCGTCGCCGCCGATCTCACCGATCATGACGATGGCCTTGGTCTCGGGGTCGTTCTCGAAGGCCTCGAGTGCATCGATGTGGGTGGTGCCGATGACCGGGTCGCCGCCGATGCCGATGGCGGAGGAGAAGCCCAGGTCACGCAGTTCGAACATCATCTGGTAGGTCAGGGTGCCAGACTTGGACACGAGGCCCACGCCGCCCTTGCCGGTGATGTTGGCGGGGGTGATGCCCACCAGGGATTCGCCGGGGGTGATGATGCCGGGGCAGTTGGGGCCGATGATGCGGGTCTTCGGCTTGCCGTCTGCGCCCACGTTCTTCAGGGAGAGGTTGTAGAACTCAGCGGAGTCCTGCACGGGCACGCCTTCGGTGATGACCACGAGGAGGCCGATCTCGGCCTCGATGGCCTCGACGGCTGCGTCCTTCGTGAACTTCGGGGGCACGAAGGCGATGGAGACGTCGGCGCCGGTCTCTGCCATGGCCTCGGCCACGGTGCCGTAGACCTTGATGTCGCGACCCTCGTGGGTCACGGTCTGGCCGGCCTTGCGGGCGTTGACGCCACCGACGATGTTGGTGCCTGCTGCCAGCATGCGCTGGGTGTGCTTGGCGCCTTCAGAGCCGGTGATGCCCTGGACGATGACCTTGGAGTCCTTGTTGATGAAGATAGACATATTTGTTTCCTCGAAAACTTGTGTTCGGACCCGGGAATCAGGCGTTGGCCAGCTCGGCGGCCTTGTCGGCGCCACCGTCCATGGTTTCCACCATGGTCACGAGCGGGTTGTTGGCGCCGGCGAGGATCTCGCGACCCTCGACGACATTGTTGCCGTCCAGGCGGACCACGATCGGCTTGGTGGCCTTGTCGCCCAGGATTTCCAGGGCCTTCACGATGCCGTTGGCGACAGCGTCGCATGCGGTGATGCCGCCGAAGACGTTGACGAAGACGGACTTGACCTGCTCGTCGCCCAGGATGACGTCGAGGCCGTTGGCCATGACCTCAGCCGAGGCGCCGCCGCCGATGTCCAGGAAGTTGGCGGGCTTCACGTTGCCGTGGTTTTCGCCTGCGTAGGCAACGACGTCCAGCGTGGACATGACGAGGCCTGCACCGTTACCGATGATTCCGACCTGGCCGTCCAGCTTCACGTAGTTGAGGCCGCTTGCCTTGGCCTTGGCCTCGAGGGGGTTCTCGGTGGCCTTGTCCTCCAGTGCCTCGTGATCGGGGTGGCGGAACTCGGAGGCGTTGTCATCCAGGGAGACCTTGCCGTCCAGGGCCAGGATGGTGCCGTCGCCGGTGGCGACGAGCGGGTTCACCTCGACGAGGGTTGCGTCTTCCTTCACGAAGACGTCCCACAGCTTGATGATGGCGGCCTCGACCTGGGGGGTGGTCTCAGCGTCGAAGCCTGCTGTTGCGACGATCTCTGCGGCCTTGGCGGCGTCGATGCCGACGGTGGGGTCAACGGCAACGCGGGCCAGGGCGTCGGGACGCTCCACGGCCAGCTGCTCGATTTCCATGCCGCCCTCGACGGAGCACATGGCGAGGTAGTTGCGGTTGGCGCGGTCCAGCAGGACGGAGAAGTAGAACTCACGGGCAATGTCTGCACCCTGAGCGATCATCACCTTGTGCACGGTGTGACCCTTGATGTCCATGCCGAGGATGGCGGATGCGTGCTCGTAGGCTTCGTCTGCGGTCTTGGCGACCTTGACGCCGCCGGCCTTGCCGCGGCCTCCGACCTTGACCTGAGCCTTTACGACCACGACGCCGCCGATCTTCTCGGCTGCAGCCTTGGCCTCCTCGGGGGTCGTCGCCACGATGCCCTGCAGCACGGGAACGCCGTGCTTCTCGAACAGGTCGCGCGCCTGGTACTCATACAGGTCCACGTTTGTGTCCTCTTCCTGGTAAGTCGCGGTTCACCGCTTTACGCTGCCTTGAGGCACGCGGTGCGGTCCGGGGTCCGAGAGGGCCCCGTGACGCCGAACAAGCGCCATCTATCAGGGTATCGCGCTTGATCCCATCCACCCAGTTCGACAACGTGTAGAAGCGTTGAGCGGTGGTGACGGGGCGGCCTGCGGCCGCTTTTATGCCCGACGGCGCGGCCCGGCGTCCGCGGTATCCTCACCCCTTGGACAGGGGCGCGTACCGCAGCAACAGGCGCTTCTCACCGGCGGAGGCGAACTTCACCTTGGCCACGGTCTTGGGTCCGGCGCCCTCGATGGTCAGCACCTCACCGGGGCCGAATGTGGTATGTGTCACCTTATCTCCCACGCTGAGATCCAGGATGGGACCGTCCCCTGCGGGTGCGGCACCCCTGGCTGCACGAGGACCGGCGGAGCGGTTGGCCTGGGTGATGAGCTGATGCTCCTCTGGATCGCCGCTGCGGCGCCCTCGATGGTCGCCGGCCCCCGGCACCTCCCACGACTTGGTGGCACCGCGGCCGCCCCAGCCGGAACCGCCGTAACGGGAGGAGGACCAGCCACCGTTGCCGCTGCCGTTGAACCCCACGGGAGTGCGGGCGGAGCCTTCTCGTTCCCACCTCATGAGTTCCGATGGGATCTCCTCGAGGAAGGCCGAAGCCGGGTTGTACTGCGACTGACCCCACATGGAGCGGTACTCGGAGCGTGTGAGGTAGAGCCGCTGCCGGGCGCGGGTGATCCCCACGTAGGCCAGGCGGCGTTCCTCCGACATTTCACCTTCATCGGTGAGCGAGCGCTGGTGCGGGAAGATGCCGTGTTCCATGCCGGTCAGGAAGACCACAGGGAACTCGAGTCCCTTGGCGGTGTGCAGGGTCATCAGGGTCACTTGGCCCTCACGGGCAGCCTGGTCCAGGCCCTCCTGATCCTCCGGCGCGTCCGGGATCTGGTCGGCGTCCGCGACCAGGGAGACCTGTTCCAGGAACTCAGCGAGCCCCTCCTCTGGGTGTTCCTTGGCGAAGTCCCGGACCACGGCCACGAGTTCCGCCAGGTTCTCCACCCTGGATTCGTCCTGCGGGTCGGAGGAGAGCCGCAGCTGTTGCAGGTAGCCGCTCTGCTCCAGTACGGCTTCCAGCGCGGCGACCGGCCCGGAGCCCTCGGCCACGGTGGCGAGGTCGTCCATGAGCTTGACGAAGGTGTTGACGGAGTTCAGCGACCTGGTCGCGATCCCGGGGGCCTGTTCCGCGTTGCGCAGTGCGGCCATGAAAGTAGTGCGATCGCGGGCGGCGAGTGCCGCGACGGCGCCTTCCGCGCGGTCGCCGATCCCGCGTTTGGGTTCGTTCAGGATGCGGCGCACCGAAATGTCATCGTCCGGGTTCACCAGGGCGCGCAGGTAGGCGATGGCGTCCTTGATCTCCTTGCGGTCGTAGAACCTGGTGCCCCCGACCACCTTGTAGCGCAGGTCGACGCGCAGCAGTTGTTCCTCGAGGGAGCGGGACTGGGCGTTGGTGCGGTAGAAGATCGCGACGTCGCCAGGGCGGATCCCTTCGTCATCTTGCAGGCGCAGGATCTCGTCCGCGATCCATTTGGCTTCGTCCTGCTCGGACTCCCCCACGTAGCCCACAATGATCTCCCCCTGTCCCTCGGCGGTCCACAGCCGTTTGGCTGGCCGGCCCGCGTTGTTGGCGATGACCGCGTTGGCCGCGGAGAGGATGGTCTGCGTGGAACGGTAGTTCTGCTCCAGCTTGATGGTCTTGGCCTCTGGGTAGTCCTTCTCGAACTCCACGATGTTGCGGATATCCGCGCCACGGAAGGCGTAGATGGACTGGTCGGAGTCTCCGACGACGGTCAACTCCCCTGGAGGAGTCTTCCCGTCCGGTCCCGTGAGTTCACGGATCAGGGCGTACTGAGCATGGTTGGTGTCCTGGTACTCGTCCACAAGGATGTGCCTGAAGCGCCTGCGATAGTCGTCCGCCAGGGCCGGGAAGGCCCGGAAGAGGTAGACCACCTGGGCAATCAGATCGTCGAAGTCGAAGGCGTTGGCCTGCCGCAGCCGCTGCGTGTACCCGGTGAAGACCTGGGCAACGGCTTGCTGGAACGGGTCATTGGTAGAGGCCGTGGAGGCGTAGTCCTCGGCGTCGACGAGCTCGTTCTTCAGCGAGGAGATCTTGTTCTGCAACGCCTTGGGGGCAAAGCATTTGGGGTCCAGTTCCAGCCCCTTGGCTACCAAGGTAATCAGCCGCAGGGAGTCCGCCGAGTCGTAGATGGAGAAGTTGGACTTCATTCCGGCGGCAGAGGCCTCGCGCCGCAGGATGCGCACCGCGGAGGAATGGAAGGTGGAGATCCACATCTTCTCTGCACGATCACCGATCAGGTCGTGGACACGTTCCCGCATCTCCGCAGCGGCCTTGTTGGTGAAGGTGATGGCCAAGATCTCGCCCGGACGCGCACGCCCGGTGGCCAGCAGGTAGCCGATCCGGTGGGTCAGGACCCGGGTCTTACCGGATCCTGCACCCGCGACGATCAGCAGCGGGGAACCCCCGTGTTCCACGGCGTCGCGCTGCTGTGGGTTGAGCCCCTCAACGAGGCTTGCGGGAGTGGGCAGCCCGGAGGCCTGCGGCGTGGAGGTGAAGGCCGCAGTGGCATCCGAGGAATCATCAAAAAGGGCAAAATCCATGGCGCGCCCATTCTAGGCTGGCACCCCGACACATTGCAGGCGATGGTCCACAGGCCCTGCCCTGCCCGCGGGCCCGGACTGGGCCGTCGGGCAGGGATAATAGGAGTCATGTCCTCCAAGCGCTCCAAGAACAAGGCCCGTCCATCCGGTCAGGACTCACCCACGTCCGCCAAACAGCGGGCGGCGCGAGTCCAGGCAGCGTCAGCCACTCCAGAGTGGGAGCAGCGGCAGGCGGAGGCACAATCCGGTTCCAGCCCCAACCTGTTACTGGGGGCTCTGGTGGTGGCCGCCGCGTTCCTGGCCTTCTACTACCACGGCATGGTGCTGCGACAGATGCAAGATCTCGCTGACGGGCTGGCCATGCCGGACCATCGTTTCTTTGGGTACGGCACGGCAGCCGTCGATCAGCTGCGACAGGCCATGGATTCGGATGCGCTCGGCCAGTTGAACTGGACGCACAAGACCGCTGGGATGCTCTTCCCGCTCTTTGCCGCCGTGGCCACGGCCGTCACCGTCGGGATGAAGGGCCCCAAATCCGCCTGGCGCTGGCTGCTCTACGCCATGGCTCTGGCCTTCGCCGCAGCCAACATCACCCAGAACTTCCTGGTGGATCGGATGCTCAAGGCGGAGGGGTCCGAACTGGTGGCGGTCAGTTCCACGTTCACCGTCCTGACCTGGGTTCTGCTGGCCGCCTGCACCGTGACGGTCGTGGTTTTGCTGGTCACGGCCTTCGTCCGAGAGTTCCGGCGCCGTTGGGCAGACCCGTCCTTGCAACAGCGTTCGCGCTGAAGCGGTTAAGATGGATGCGGTGCACAGCGCACCTAGCCTCTGTAGCTCAGTTGGATAGAGCGTCCCTCTCCTAAAGGGAAGGCCATCGGTTCGATTCCGGTCAGGGGCACTGAGTTGAAGGCCTCAACTTCCGCAGAATCACGCGGGAGTTGAGGCCTTCTTCGCGTCCTCCCGCTCAACAGCCATCTCAGGACGAACACACAGCGTGGGTCTGCCCCCAGCGGATCAGAGCAGCAGCAGACCCGAAGTCTTCGGGGACACTAGTTCGTCCAACACCACGCACGCCGCTCCGACGGCACAGACGCCGGGTCCCAACTCCGAGGTACGCACGGTGATGAGACGGTCCAGCGTTCCATGGAAGGAATTCTCTAGCGTCTGAGCCACGGGCGCTTCCGCGAAGTCCTTCACGGCCTCCCACACCGGGCCACAGATCACCACTTGGTCAACGTCCACGAGGCTGGTCACGTTGCCCACGGTGCGGGCCACTTGCTCGGCAAGCTCCAGCGCAATGGTGCGCGCTGCCGCGTTCCCTTCCCGGGCCAGCTCGAAGACCTGCTCCGTCGCTGCGAGCTTCTCAGGGACGGACACGCCGTCGACCTCAGGCAGATCCAGACCGGCGGCTTTACCGCGGGCCACGATGGTCTCGTAGTTCAGGTTAATGGCCAGGCAGTCGTGACGCCCACAGACGGCACAGGGGCGATCACAGACCTGTCCGGTGCTCATATGGCCCAGCTCGCCCGTGTTTCCGGTCTGTCCCTGCATGATCTGGCCGCCGAGCACCAGCCCAACGCCCACACCCACACCCACGTACACGCAGATGAAATCCCTGGCATCGGCACCGGTTCCGAGCCACTGCTCCGCCGACGCGGTCGCCACGGTGTCCTTCGACAGGATCACTTCCAGCCCCAGTTTCTCCACCAAGGGTTCCACGAGATCCACTTCGCCCCAGCCTTCCATCAGCGGAGGGTGCAGGGCGCTGCCGCGTTCAAGATCGATGGGGCCGGGAACGGCCACGCCCAGGCCAAGCACTGAGGACTTCTCGTAGCCGCTAGCCTGTAGTAGTGCCTCCGCCTGAGCCGCGATCAAGTCCACGGTGCCCTCCGGATCCAAGTCTTCGTCCGGGCGGAACATCTTCTTGGCCAGCACGTTGCCGTTGAGGTCGACCAGGGTGAAGGCGACCTGTCCAGGATCCACGTGTACGCCTAACGTCACGTAGCGGTCAGGGATCAGCTCCAGGATGGTCCGCGGCTTGCCTGGACCAGAGATGACGGTTCCGGACTCGCGGATCCAGCCACCCTCGATCAGGCGCCGTGCCACATTGGAGATGGTCTGAGGAGAGAGGCCCGTGGCCTCCGCAAGCTCCACACGGGAAATCCCATCGGAGTGGTGGCGCACCGCCTCCAGGACCACCGCCTGGTTGAAGCCGCCTAGCCTGCCGAGGTTGGTTCCTCGCTGCATCCTTGGTTCCTTTCGTGTCCGAGCCTTGCTTACCCCTCGCCAAGATCCCAGACCTAAAACTGTTCTAGCTGCGTTGGTCATCGGTGCCCCAAACACAACACCGGGCTCCAGCGATCAGGTGTTCACTGTGATGGTAGCCTGCGAAAGTGCCTGATCATCTGAACATCGCCGCAGTCCGTCTTATAAACCCCATTGGTCAGATCTTTGTGGTTCGCAAGAAGGGGACGCAGCGGTGGATGCAACCTGGTGGGAAGCTCGAACCCGGTGAGGCACCGATGCAGGCGGCGTTGCGCGAGCTCGGTGAGGAACTGGGCGTCTTCTGGGGCCCCGGGCGGCTTAGCGTTCTGGGCAGGTGGGACGGACCGGCCGCGAACGAACCGGACACGACGCTCACCGCGCATCTCTTCTCTGCAACCTGGGATCCTGAGACGGACGGGGAGGCTGGGGTCGGCGCGGAACTCGCCGAGGGAACCTGGATGGATCCGGCCGAGGCCCTGCAGCGTGATGATCTGGCTCCCTTGCTCCGCGAACGCATCTTGCCCACGCTCGTTTGATCCGAGCCCCTGCGGGCCGCCGGCGCCGCGGTCAGCACCCTTCATACGGAAGCCCCCGGACCAACACGGTCCGGGGGCTTCCGTATGAAGAGAGCAGATCAGCCGACCCAGGTGTAGTAACCGTTGAAGGAGTCGGTAGAGGTGCCAAGGTCGCGCCAAGTGGTGCCTGCCGACGGGTTCTGGGCACCGATGTACTTGCCGCCACCCATGTAGATGGCAATGTGTCCGCCGCCGCGCTGAATGATGATGTCGCCCGGCTTCGGGTTGTTAGTGGCCTTGAACTGTCCACCCTTCCAGATCCCCGCCGCCGTGCGTGCGGAGATGTTCTTCCCGTTCTGGGCGTAGACCCAACGGACAAATCCGGAGCAGTCCCACCCGGCGGTGGTGTTACCGCCCAGGCGATAGGGGACGCCCAGGCCGTTCTTAGCGGTGGCGGCCAGACCCGAACCGGTCGCGGTGGACTCGGTGGTGGGCTTCGGCGCAGCGGTCTTGGACTTACCCTCGTCGCTGCCCTCGGAGGGCGTGGAAGCGTTCGCGGAGCTGGCCGAGGCCTGCTCGGTGCGGCTCTGCAGCTTGGGCCGCTGGACGGGCGCGGAGGCGGTGGTATCCGAGCCCTCGTCCTGCGCTGCTGCAACGGGAGCCGGCTGGGACCGGGTCACGGTGGTCTGAGCGAGTTCACGCTCCACTGCGGGCTTCGCGACAACCTTCACTAGGGAAGCAGTCTGCGGGGCGCCCTTCACGGCTGCGGCGTGAATCTCGGTCTTCGCAACACGCTGGATATCCAACGAGGCGGCCTTGGCATCAGCCTTGGGGGCGGCCTCGGTCTTACTAGCCGCAGCGGAGCCCGAAGCACCCATGGTGACGACGAGGCCGCCAGCAGCAGCGATAACAGCTGCCTGACGAGACATGCTTCCGGCGTTGCCTGCAACAGCCTTGGACAGCAGTTCAAGTGTTCCGGTGCTGGCTGCCCGGTGGCGGGCAGCTTCTACGCGCTTGGTCACGATGGTGATTACCTCTCCTGGATGCCTACGAGGTCAGCTGTCGGGTTCGGAAGGGAGTCTCCCGGCGCTC
>JBQDZM010000031.1:13994-34468 GCA_052108535.1 Galactobacter sp.
CCTTGGTTCCCATGCCAGGCTGCCAGGCGCCGACATTGCTTGATCCGCCTGTAGAGATGGCCGCATGACGACCGGGCCAGACAAGGATATCGCCCGCCTGCACCTGGGAGTAGTCCACCTGGCGACCGGCCGAGAGGATGGAGCCATACGAATTGCTAACGGAGTAGCCGTGCTGCTTGAGTACGTAGCTGACGAATCCGACGCAATCCCAACCGGCCGGAGTGGTTCCGCGGTGGACGTAGGGGGAACCCGTATAAGACATCGCGGTGGAGACGATGCTGGAGTTGTTCACGGAGGGCTTGGCAGCAGTCTGCTCGGCCGTCTTGGTCGCGGCGGACGAGTCCGAAGCGCTCGAGGACGAATCAGAATCGCTGGAGGACGAGTCCGAAGCGGTGGTGGCCGGGGTGGTGTCCGCGGTGCGCTCGAGCTGCGGCAGCGTGCGCTCGGAAGTTGCTGCTTCCTGTGCCGGCTGGGCCAGAGTCGGCTGCGGCTGGGTCACGGTGGTCTGGGCGAGTTCACGCTCCGGAGCTGCGGGCTTCGCGACAATCTTCACCAGGGAAGCAGGCTGCGGGGCGCCCTTCACGGCAGCGGCGTGAATCTCGGTCTTCGCAACACGCTGGATATCCAACGAGGCGGCCTTGGTATCAGCCTTGGGGGCAGCTTCGATCTTGCTGGCAGCCGTGGAACCCGAAACACCCATGGTGACGACGAGGCCGCCGGCAGCAGCCACAACGGCCGCCTGACGGGACATGGTTCCGGCGTTGCCTGCAACAGCCTTGGACAGCAGTTCGAACGTTCCGGTGCTGACTGCCCGGTGGCGGGCTGCTTCTACGCGCTTGGTCACGATGGTTAGTACCTCTCCTTGATGCCTACGAGGTGAGCTGTCGGGTTCGGAAGGGAGTCTCCCGGCGTTCGACCTGAGACCAGGCCGATCGCTTCACCCCAAGGTCCCGGATTTCTCCGGAACCAGAATTGGGTCCCCCGCCACTGCCAAAACGAGTTGTGTCTCAGATCTCCGGATGTCAGCGGCAGTGCTCGGCTTGACCGACCCCGGGTGCCCCACGCGTTCGTGCGGCACTGGTTCAGCGTAACGAAGTCTCACCCAAATGTCACGCTGAGGTCACGGAAGTGTGGCGCATGCCGCAGCCTCCATCAGCCACAGAGCAAACGCACCAGTTCGAAACGCAACAGGATCCCCGGAATTCCGGGGATCCTGTTGATCAAAACGGTGGCTAGTTGAGTTGCCCGAGGGAACTACGTAACCGTTACCTAGCCTTGGGCAGATGCACCGCGCAGGCCCTGCGAAGGGTCCTCCAGCACGCTTGGCGGCGGGTCAAGACTCATACGCCGCCACCAAATCGTTACCGAATCAGCGCTGCTACCAAATCAGCCCCTGGCGACGAACACGTGAGCTCCGACCTCCGGAGGCAATTCCAGGGCGCCCTCCACACCCTGGACCCGAACCACGGCGTACTCGCCCTGGCGCTCGGTGGTGATGCGGGAGCCCGGGCGGATGCCGCCCTCGTTGAGCTGAATCAACAGTTCGGGGTCCACCTGGATGGTCTCCGCGAGCCGTTCCACGGTGAACGTGCCGGTCAGGTTCTGGTCAAGCAGGTCCTCGAGGTTGATCACGCCCTCTCCGAAGTCCTCCACCGGGTTCCCGCCAAAGGCCTCAAGCCCAGGGATCGGGTTGCCGTAGGGGGATTCCTCGGGGTGGCCCAGCATCTCGAAGAGCCTGCGCTCAACTCGCTCGCTCATGACGTGCTCCCAGCGGCACGCCTCATCGTGGACGTATTCCCAGTCCAGGTGGATGACGTCTGCCAGCAGTCGCTCAGCCAGTCGATGCTTGCGCATGACCTCGGTGGCGCGCTGACGTCCCAGAGGGGTCAGCTGCAGGTGTCGGTCCTCCTGAACCTTCATCAGGCCGTCGCGTTCCATGCGTGCCACGGTCTGGGACACCGTAGGCCCGGAATGCCCCAGGCGTTCCGCGATCCTGGCGCGCAAGGCGACGATGCCTTCTTCCTCCAATTCGAGAACGGTCCGGAGGTACATCTCGGTAGTGTCGATGAGGTCGGACACGCTGGCGACTCCTTCTTGTCATGAGCTGGCACGCATGGGCCGCCGTTCGTGAACGGCGGCGTCTACTTCGCGCTCTGTCTACCCTATCTGGAATCACTCGGGACAGCGTCACATTCCCCTCACAGAGTGATCCCTGCTCCCCCGGATGCGAGACCATGGACCTGCTGCACATCGTCGAGACCGAGACTCGCGTGCAGAGACAAGACGCGAAACAAGGAGAATCCCGTGCCTGACTATCCGTTGATCCCCGCCAATCTGTTGCCGGCCGACGGCCGCTTCGGGGCTGGCCCGTCCAAGGTCCGTGAGGAACAGGTCGCCGCCTTGTCCGCAGCAGGTCGGGATCTACTCGGCACCTCCCACCGGCAGGCGCCGGTGAAGAACCTGGTCCGGGATGTCCAGGAGGGTCTGGCACAGCTCTTCTCCATCCCAGAGGGCTATCAAGTGGTCCTGGGCGTGGGCGGGTCCACCGCGTTCTGGGATGCAGCGTCGTTCGGGCTGGTGCGTGAGCGTGCCCAGCATCTCTCCTTCGGTGAGTTCGGCTCAAAGTTCGCCAAGGCCACGGACAAGGCGCCCTTCCTTGGCGCGTCGGAGATCGTGACCTCGGAGCCGGGCACGCGACCTGCACCGCACGCCACGGCGGGCGTGGACGTCTACGCCTGGCCGCACAACGAGACGTCCACCGGTGTGATCGCGCCGGTCCAGCGTGTGGCCGGCGCCGACGACGATGCGCTGGTGCTCGTGGATGCCACCTCCGGTGCGGGTGGCCTGCCCGTGGACGTGTCCCAGTCCGACGTGTACTACTTCGCCCCGCAGAAGAACTTCGGTTCCGACGGCGGCCTGTGGATCGGCTTGTTCTCTCCCGCAGCGCTGGAACGTGTCGAGGAGATCGCCGCGAGCGACCGCTGGATCCCCGACTTCCTGAATCTCAAGACCGCCGTGGACAACTCGGCCAAGAATCAGACGTACAACACGCCGGCCCTGTCCACGCTGGTCACTCTGGAGAACCAGATCGCCTGGATGAACTCCAATGGTGGTCTGGACTGGGCGACAGCTCGGACCGCGGATTCTTCTTCCCGTCTGTACTCCTGGGCGGATGCACATCAGCTGGCCACCCCGTTCGTGAAGAACCCGGAGGAGCGCAGCCAGGTCATCTGCACCATCGACTTCGACGAGTCTGTGGATGCCGCCGCCGTGGCCAAGGCGCTGCGTGCCAACGGTGTCGTGGACACCGAGCCTTATCGCAAGCTGGGGCGCAACCAGCTGCGGGTTGCCACCTTCGCGGGTATCGATCCTGAGGACGTGACCAAGCTGACCGAGTGCATCGACTACGTGCTGGAGCACCAGGCCTGAGGTTGCGCGACATAGCGAAAGCCCCGGTGACCACCCCGAAAGGGGAGGTCACCGGGGCTTCGTCGTCTCGCCCGTCGGGCCTTGAACCGGCGCAGCCGGGCCGGCACGGGTGAACTCGGTGGGAGGGTTACTTCTCGGGGTGCGCCCCGTCAGCCACGGCTTTGGCCGCCGCGATCTCCTCCGGGGCCATCCGCTCACTCCACGGCACCCAGGTCGGCGCCAAGAGGGCGTTCTCGCCCGGCACCAGGCCGGAGTCGCAGACCGTGACGGTCTTGGAGCGGGAGGCTCGTCCCAGCGTCACGAACCAGTCCCATCCTTGGTATCCGTGCTCGGCTGCGGCGAAGCGGTGTGTCACCAGGCGGTCCCCCTCCGCTGCGACCCCGAGATGTTCACCGATGTGAGTGCCGTCGGGGACTACTGCACTGAGCGCGTTCCGGGCCTCGTCCACGGACTCGGCCAGCTGCGGGTCGAGTTTCGGCGTGCGCGCCACTGGAGGACCTCTTTTCAGGTGTTGTGGGAAGCGGGGGCCGCCCACGTCAAGATTGCATCGGCTTCATAGCCTACCTGCGGATACGGATACCATGGTCGGGTGTCAACCGAATCCGCGTCCAGCACCTCCGCTTCCCGCCACACCGTCCGCAAGGTGGTGATGGCCTTCACGCTGCTGGCCACCGTGATCTCCTTCATCGGTGTGGTCGGCATGCTGGCGCAGTATTTTGCACACACGGCCGTGTGGCCCTCCTTCATGGCGATCGGCTTGTGGGGTTTCCCGGTTGCCTTCGTGGGGTTGGCGTGGCTGATCTGCATTGCGATCCGGGATCGGCGCATCGCCGAACGCGAGGCCGTCAAGGTCCTGGGCCGCTGAGCGGCGCCCTTGTGCCCGACGGCGTGAGGTGAGTACGCGGCGCCACGCGCCTTCCGCGCGTCGGGCATGGCAGTGAGCACCTGTGGATGGCAGGACGTACAGCCTCTGTTCAGCAAGCACTCAGGAACGGCTTTCAGGATGGAGACATGACTGCCACCCAGCCCGAAGCGAAACTCCTGGTCGTTGACGACGAACCGAATATCCGCGAGTTGCTTTCCACGTCGCTGCGTTTCGCAGGATTCGACGTCACCGCTGCAGCTAACGGGCGTGAAGCCCTGGACGCGGTGGAGAAGGACGAACCGGACCTCGCCGTTCTGGACGTGATGCTGCCGGATATGGACGGCTTCACGATCACCCGCCGACTCCGCGCGCAGGGGCGCCATTTCCCCGTGGTCTTCCTGACCGCCCGCGACGAGACCACGGATAAGGTCACCGGTCTCACGGTGGGTGGCGACGATTACGTCACCAAGCCGTTCTCCCTGGACGAGGTCGTCGCCCGAATCCGCGCCGTATTGCGCCGCACCCAAGCTGAGGAAGACTCCGCCGTACTCGCAGTGGATGATCTGGAACTGGATGACGACGCCCACGAGGTCCGCCGTGCCGGGCAGGTCATCGAGCTCTCCCCCACCGAGTTCAAGCTCTTGCGCTATCTGATGATGAACCCGAACCGGGTGCTGTCCAAGGCGCAGATCCTGGACCACGTGTGGGAGTACGACTTCAACGGAGACGCTTCCATCGTGGAGTCCTACATCTCCTACCTGCGCAAGAAGATCGATGCTCAGGAGGGTTGGGAGCCCATGATTCAGACCAAACGCGGTGTGGGGTACCTGCTGCGCACGGCCGACCGCCGCTGACCCTGTCGTCACCCCATGTGGATCTTCTTCCGGCACATCTCGCTGCGGACCCAGCTCGTGGCGCTCATGGCCGTGTTGATGATGCTTGGCGTGGCCGGGATCGCGTGGGCCACCGCGCAGTCCAGCAAACAGGCTCTGGTTGGACGCATCGACGACGGGCTACGTTCCGCGTACGCCAACGTGGATTCCTCCCTCCAGTCCAAGCTGGACAAGGATGCGGACGCTGCACAGATCCCGGCCGAGGCGCCCCCCGCGATGTATGCGGCCCTGTTCGACGACGACGGCAAACTACTCACGGACCTCACCACGTATCAGACGGACGACAGCCCAGCGCTGAAGCAGGTGCGTCCGTCCGATGTGGAGAAGCACGAACGGGTCCCCTACACGGTGCGTGGAACGGAGCCCGGCTCCCGCGGCTGGCGGGTGCTGATGGTGGACTCCTCCTCTGAGGTCCGGACCGTGGTGGTGGCTGCTCCGCTGCAGGACACGGTGGACACGGTGGAGCGGGCTACCTCATCCATCCTCGTGACGGGGACCCTGGCCACCATGCTGATGTCCATGGTGGGCTACGCCGTGGTTACTCGCACTTTCCGACCCCTACGGCGGGTGGAACGCACGGCCGCCGCCATTGCGCAGGGCGAACTCTCCCGACGTGTTGAGGAGTACCCCATCGAGACCGAGGTGGGGCGGCTCTCCTACTCGTTGAATGCGATGCTCTCGCAGATCGAGACGGCGTTCCGGGCCATGGGTGCTTCCGAGGAGAAGATGCGCCGGTTCATTCAGGACGCGTCGCACGAGTTGCGTACCCCATTGGTGACCATCCGCGGCTACTCCGAGCTCTACCGGCACGGGGGCATCCCCCAGGGGGAGCCGCTTGACCAGGCCATGGGCCGCATAGAGTCCGAGGCCAAGCGTATGTCCCAGCTGGTGGAGGACTTGCTCACCCTGGCCCGGTTGGATGAGGAACGTCCGCTGCAGTCTGAGCCGCTGGATCTGCTGGTCCTGGCCGGCGACGCCGTGGCGGACGCAAACGTGAATGCACCGGACAGGAAGGTGCGCTTGGTTGGCCTGGACGGCGCGCCGCTGACGTCAGCTTCGACCGTGGGAGACGAAGCCAAGCTGCGGCAGGTGGTCGTGAATCTTATGACCAACGCCCTGCGCTACACGCCAGATGGCACCCCGATCGAGATCGCCGTGGGTACCCGTCCAGTCATGGAGGGGCGTTCCGACGCAGTCCTGGCGGTGGTTGATCACGGCAACGGCATCCCGGAGGAGGACGCTCAACGCATCTTCGAGCGCTTCTACCGTTCTGATGCCTCACGACAGCGCGGAACCGGCGGCACCGGCCTGGGCCTAGCCATCGTTGCCGCCATCGCCAAACAGCACGACGGCGGGATCAGGCTCTCCGAGACGCCCGGCGGTGGTGCCACCATGTCCCTGCATGTGCCATATGTCCCCATGGATCCTGTGGATCATCAGGTGGTCGTGGAACGTCCGGCTGGTCCGGCCGACGAGCCCGAGGAGCCGAGCACCAACACCGGCGTGCTGCAACGGCTGCGCGGTTTGACCCGCAAGGCTGGCGATGCCACCCGTCGCGTCGGGGAGGTCGGCAAGAAGGCAGCCGAATCTCGCAAGCACGAGAAGCGGGAAGATAAACGGGAAGACAAGCGCGAGGAAAAGAGGGAAGGGAAACGGGAAGATAAGCGGGACGGGAAGCGCGAGGAGAAGCGGAGGCACGGCAAAGGTCAGGGTGCAGTCAAGGACTCCCCTTCCGCCGGTGAGCCGGGTGCTGAGCCTCAACCAGGCCCTGAGTTTGATGCCTGAACACGACTTTGATGCCCAATCCGGGTTCCGAGACCGCCCCCTCCCTGAACCCGATCCGAGATCCGGGTTTGATGCCTGATCCCGACTTTGATGCCCGCATGCGACAGCCCTGAAGCCGCGTTGAGGCATCAAAGTCGCATCGGGGCATCAGAGCAGCCGTGAACCACAACCGAATCAAGGCATCGGGGCGTCAGGTCCGAGTCGGGGCCTCGAAACCAATCTGCGCGAGCCCCGGCGTGTCATCCACATTGGCCGTCTCCCTGTCCCTTTCCCGGCGGCCCGCATCGCGGTTTAGTGGCAACCTTGTCCGCACCTGAGGCCATCCGGTACAGGCAGAACAGACAAGAGGGGGTGGGGTCGATGACCCAATTCACCGCAGATACGCAGGCCATGAGGACCAAGAGTTCCCAGGCCATGAACACCGTTGAACAGTTGCGCGGGGAGGTCAATGCTCTGCAGGCCTCGCTGCAGGACCTCAGCGGCAGTTGGACCGGCGGAGCCAGCGCCCGATTCCAGGAATTGTTGACACAGTGGCGTGGCGTGCAGGCTCAGGTGGAGGACTCACTGTCCAGGATCGGCCAGGCTCTCACATCCGCCTCCACCCGGTACGACGAGGTGGAGCAGGCCAACGTGGCTCTCTTCAGCGGCTGACCCGACACCGCCGGGGCGGAGACCGCCGGGTCGGGGTGTCACCGGAGCGGGGAAGCGTCGGGTGGAGTTATGCCCCGGGCGGGAAACGTCGGATGGGGTTATGCCCCGGTCCGGAGAACCCCCGGGTGGGGCGGCACCCGGGCGGAGAACCGTAAGGTGGGGGCATGGCCGTGTTGATCGATCCACCCCTGTGGCCCGCGCATGGGACCACGTTCTCCCACCTGGTCTCGGATACGTCCTTGGATGAACTCCACGGCTTTGCCCGAGAACAGGACCTCTCGGAACGGGCGTTCGACCGGGACCACTACGACGTCCCCGCTCGGCTTCACGAGCGGCTCGTCGCGGCTGGGGCTGTTTCTGTGACGGCGGGCGAGCTCACCCGCCGATTACTAGCCTCCCCGCTGCGGATCAGGTTCCGTGACCGGACGGATCGACATGATGCGTGGTTGAGCCGACGATTCGCCACGCTGCTCTCGGGTGGGCTGACCGGGGACCAGCAGCTTCTGGAGGATCTGCTGGGCCGGTGGAGTGGCCCGGAACGCAACTACCACGACAAACGGCACCTGGCCGATGTACTCCGCGGCCTGGACCGGCTGACGCAGAACGAGTCGGCACCATCGACGGCCCAGCGTGAGACTGCGCTGGTCGCCGAACTCGCCGGCTGGTGGCATGACGCCGTCTATGACGGGGTCGCCGGGCGGGACGAACAGGAGTCGGCGGAACTCGCGGAGCACCATCTGGTCGGCGCGGTTCCCCGTGGCGTGCTGAATCGGGTCGTCGAGGCCATCCAGATGACCGCTCATCACCGCCCTGGTGACGATCCGGCCCAGGCGTTGCTCTCCGATGCGGACCTGCGCGTGCTGGCCCGCCCGTCGGCCTCCTACAACCGCTATGTCGCAGACGTCAGGCGGGACTACGCCCACATAGGTGACCAGGACTTTGCTCGGGGTAGAGCACAGGTGCTGACCCATCTACTGAGTGCGGACCGCCTGTTCTCGACTCCGACCGGTCACGCACTGTGGGAGGCCGCGGCGAGGGCCAACCTCGAGGCGGAACTCCAGCGGCTCACCTGAGCTGGAAGCTGGCATGAGCTGGAAGCTGGGCTGGGAACTGCGGTGGGCTAGGAACTGGGCTGGCCTGAGCTGGAAGCTGGACTGACCTAACGCGAAAACCGGCCTGAGTAATGGAACACGAGAGGCCCCGCACCGAATCCACGGTGCGAGGCCTCTCGTTGTGTCAGGGAGACTGCGGGTCAGGCTCAGAAGCCGCCCATGCCACCCATCTCGTCGGCGCCCGGTGCTGCCGGAGCGTTCTTCTCCGGCTTGTCGGCCACAACGGCCTCGGTGGTGAGGAACAGACCGGCGATGGAGGCGGCGTTCTGCAGTGCGGAACGGGTCACCTTCACCGGGTCGTTGACGCCAGCGGCCAACAGGTCCTCGTACACGCCGGTGGCGGCGTTGAGTCCGGAGCCTGCGGGCAGGCCCTTGACCTTGTCGGCCACGACGCCCGGCTCCAGGCCAGCGTTGAAAGCGATCTGCTTCAGCGGGGCCTCGATGGCGACCTTGACGATCGCGGCACCGGTGGCTTCGTCGCCCTCGAGCACGAGCTTCTCGAAGGCCACGGCGCCGGCCTGGATGAGGGCCACGCCGCCGCCGGCGACGATGCCCTCTTCCACGGCAGCCTTGGCGTTACGCACGGCGTCTTCGATGCGGTGCTTGCGCTCCTTGAGCTCCACCTCGGTGGCGGCGCCGGCCTTGATGACGGCCACACCGCCGGCGAGCTTCGCCAGGCGCTCCTGGAGCTTCTCGCGGTCGTAGTCGGAGTCGGTGTTGTCGATCTCGGCGCGGATCTGGTTGACGCGGCCTGCGATCTCCTCGGCGGAGCCTGCACCCTCGACGATGGTGGTCTCGTCCTTGGTGACGACGACCTTGCGAGCCTGGCCGAGCAGGTCCAGGCCAGCGTTCTCCAGCTTGAGGCCAACCTCTTCAGCGATGACCTGGCCGCCGGTGAGGATGGCGATGTCGCCGAGCATGGCCTTGCGACGGTCGCCGAAGCCGGGAGCCTTGACAGCCACGGACTTGAAGGTGCCGCGGATCTTGTTGAGCACCAGGGTGGCCAGGGGCTCGGACTCGACGTCCTCTGCGATGATCAGCAGCGGCTTGCCGGACTGCATGACCTTCTCCAGCACGGGGACCATGTCCTTCACGGCGGAGATCTTGGAGTTCACGATGAGGATGTAGGGATCCTCGAGGACGGTCTCCTGGCGGTCTGCGTCGGAGACAAAGTAGGCGGAGATGAAGCCCTTGTCGAAGCGCATGCCCTCGGTGAGTTCGAGGTCAAGTCCAAAGGTGTTGGACTCCTCGACGGTGATGACGCCTTCCTTGCCGACCTTGTCCAGGGCCTCGGCGATCAGGCCACCGACCTGGGTGTCACCGGCGGAGATGGAGGCGGTGGCGGCGATCTCGTCCTTGGTCTCGATCTCCTTGGCTGCGTCCAGCAGTTCTGCGGTGACGGCGGAGACGGCCTTCTCGATGCCGCGCTTCAGGGAGAGCGGGTCGGCGCCGGCTGCGACGTTGCGCAGGCCTTCCTTGACGAGGGCCTGGGCCAGGACGGTGGCGGTGGTGGTGCCGTCGCCTGCGACGTCGTCAGTCTTCTTGGCGACCTCCTTGACCAGCTCTGCGCCGATCTTCTCGTAGGGGTCGTCGAGTTCGATTTCCTTGGCGATGGAGACACCGTCGTTGGTGATGGTGGGGGCGCCCCACTTCTTCTCCAGCACCACGTTGCGACCTCGGGGGCCGAGCGTGACCTTGACGGCGTCGGCGAGGGTGTTGAGACCCTTCTCCAAGCCGCGGCGGGCTTCCTCATCGAATGCAATGGTCTTGGCCATGGCAGGCGTGGTCCTTTCCAGAACTTGCTTTGCTGTTCTCGGAATCAGCGGGTGCCCGCGACGGACGGATCTGTGATTGCGCCATCTGTAGCGAATCCCTTGAAGATCCTCACCTGCTGTTCCGGTCCCGGTGATCTGTGACGGCCCCGGAGAAGAACCCTTCTCCTGGCAGTCTCATCCACCGAGTGCTAACTCCATGTTGGCACTCTCAAGGGGAGAGTGCAACAGAGCGTGGACCGATGGCAGCGGGGTTCGCGCAGGGCGTGAATCCGGAGCATTCCGCGGGGTGCAACATGGGCGCGTCCCTGGGCCTGTACCCAGGGACGCGCCCACGCCGGAGCTGGCTGCTCAGTTGCCGATGACCACCGCGACGTCGTTGCCAATGTTGCTCGTCTGCGCCACGGCTGAGATACCCATGACGGAGGCGATCTCGCGAGCAGTTGCCTCGTCGGAGGCGTTCTTGAAGTACACAGCGGAGTTGTCCCCACGCCGGGTCCAGTTGCTATTGGAGACCGAGGTGAATCCCGCGTTACGCAGCTGCGCTGACTTCTGCGCGGCCAGCCCGGTCTGCCCGGTCGAGTTGTAGACGCCGATGCCGATGGAACGGTTCACCTCAGTGGATTCGGAGGGACTCTCGCTGGGTTCAGGGGTCTCCGAAGCCTCAGTGGCCGACGGCGTGGGCTCGGGTTCCTCGCTCTGCGTCGCCTCCTCGGAGGCCTCCTCCGATTCGGCAGGTTCCGCCGATTCGGTGGGCTCCTCGGATTCGCTGGCTGCAGCAGTTCCGTCCGTGGGGTCGCCGGTCGTCGCAGGCGCCGAGATCGTGGCTTGATCCGTCTCGTCGTCGTTGTTGGGGGCAGCGGGGCGCAACCAGGTGAACATGATCAGCCCGAAGATGAGGACCAGGACCCCGAAGGTCACGAGTACCCAGAGACCTACGCGGGGGTTCTTCACCCGGAGGAAGTCTCGATGCGTACCTTCTCGTTGACTGCGCTCGGGAACGTCGTCGAACTCATCGTGCGGATACTGGGTCATGCGCGGCCTTCTCGGTCTCGGATCTCGGGTGCGGGGTCGGCCCCTGAGTGTGGGGCGGAGGCTGGCCCGGCGGGGAATCGTCCAGCGCGAGCTCGACGCAGTCGCCGCACCACCATGGGAGCGTAGGCGAGGGCGTCCTCCGAGTCGATCACGGAGTTGAGCCGCTGGTGGTATTCAGCGCTGGACATGTGCAGGGTGGAACGGATGGCTTCCTGTTTGGCGCCCGCGTACTTGAACGGGCGGGCCTCCAGCTGCAGCATCATGCGGGTCGTCAGATCCAGCCTGGACTCGTGCTCTGCCCCGTCCTGGGCTCCCACGCTGCCGGCCATGACCCTCCGTCTCCTTGCTCGATGCTCCGCGGTGGTTCCTGCGGTGCGCTGGTTCGGACCCGATCTCCTCGGAACGCGAGGTGGGCCCGTGTTCTCATCCTACGGGCACCCGTCCCACAGAAAGGGAAAGGGTGGGACGCCTCGCTAGGCACCCCACCCTTTCACGCCGAGATTCCCGTCACCTTCAGGCTGTTTCCTGCCGTCGAGGAACCTTGATCAGTCCGATGAGCCCCACCGCTCCGACGACGAGCACCACTGCGGCAACCGAGTACAACACGATGATGCCCAAACCCATGTCCAGCATGGCGCCGCCGAAGATCGGCGCAAAGATGGCTGCGATTCGGCCCACGGCCAGGGTGACACCAACACCGGTCCCACGGATGACTGCGTCATAGCGGGTCGGGGCAACGGCATAAGCGCCTGCCACGCAACCGTTCACGACGAGTCCAACGAAGACTCCGAGGATCATGGCCAAGGCCAATACGGCCGTGGAGAACACGAAGGCGACGATACTGACCGCGCTGATGAGTACAAAGAGCAACAGCACACGTTCCGCGGACAGCTTCGCGGCGATGATCCCGTAGAGAACGGACCCGACCGCACCTCCGATGGCGAGCGACATGCCGATGTAGACGCCTTGCTCGGCGGTCATTCCGGCCTCGACCATCAGTCGGGGCGTCCACGAGTTCACGAAGTAGAACGCGAACATGATGGTCAGGAAGACCGTCCACAGCAGCAGGGTGGGGCGCAGCGCCGCGCCCTTGAAGAGGTCAAGGAAGCCGACCTTGGTTCCTGCGGCGGAGGTTTGAACCGGGTGTGCGGCGAGGGTCGCCTTGGCCGGGTCGAAGTTGACCCGGGTCGCGATGCGTCCCAGCGCCTTGTCCGCGTAGGCCGGTCGTTTCGTCACCAGGAATTGCACGGATTCCGGCATGATCACGATCACGGCCACGAGGATGAGGACGCTCACGCTTGCGCCCACGAAGAAGACCGACCTCCACCCCAGGGTCGCCTGAAGTGAGTTTGCTGCGATGCCGCCGAGGAACGCTCCGACTCCGTAGCCGGCGGAGTAGATGCCGATGGCGAGTCCTCGCCACCGTGCGGAGGAGAATTCCGCGACGACCACGGTGACACACGCCAAGATGCCGCCCACACCCAGGCCGGTAAGGACTCGCCAGATCCCCAGCTGCACCACGTTCTGTGCCGAGGAGACCAGGAACATGCCCAGTGTGGAGGTTGCAGCTGAGGCCACCAGGGTCCAGCGGCGCCCCATCACATCCGCGAGTCGCCCCACAAGGACGGCACCGACGGACATGCCGACCAGGGTCGCGCTGATGACGGTACCGAGCACCGATCCTGAGAGACCGAATTCCTTCTCGACGTTGACGGAGACGAAGGACATAGCTGCCACGTCGTAGCCGTCGTTGGCGTTGAGCAACACCGCGCAGGCGACGATCAGCCATTGGTAGACCGTCATCGGGGCGTCCTCTATATGGGCGCGCAGACTTCGTGCGGGAGCGATGGTCTGAGACATGGCAGTGGCAACCTTCTTTGGTCACGTCGCGGTGACGACGCCGGGATGACGACGTCGCGAACAGGTCTTGACGAGGGGTCGCGCTTCTTAAAGAGGTGCCAGCGCAATTGATGGACACCAGATCCCTCGAATGTGTCGTGCGCCACAGACGATACCTATGCCCATAGTGATTCACAAGGCTTTCCCACACGCCGTGATGGTCGCCGCTCCTGTACCGCCTTCAACCCCGGCTCCACCTCCGGTCAGTGCAGGACGCTCCGCGATCGTGGGCAACCCCTCACAACGAGCGGAAGGCACGGGCCGCAGCGCGAGCCCGTGCCTTCCGCACAAGGATTTCGGTCAAGGATTCACCGGTTCAAGCGGGCATCTTCCTCAGTGTGAGGTAGGCGCCGAGGGCCACCAAAGCCGTGAGCACCAGGCCGATGGCGGTCAGGCTGATCGATCCGAGATCCATGAAGACCCTGACCACGTCGGGCCAGGATTCGGTCAGCGTGATGAGGGCAACGATGCCGAGCAGTACCACGGCTATCGCGATGAGTGCGACGGTCAGCACCACCGACCCATAGCGTTTGAACGCGGTTCCCGACCAGAAACCGACCACGAAGAAGAACATGCCCAGAGTGAAGTAGGTGAGCCATGCCGCGAGCGGACCGGCCTCCCACACCCAGGAAAGGTAGCCAAAGTAGCCGTCGAACCCGTAGCCGTCCGTCGCCTGTTCCACCCAGCCGAGCAGGACGAAGAGGATGCCCAGGCCGCCCACACTGAAGACTGCGGAGAGCAGCGTCCCAGAGAAGAACTCCTTACGGGTGACGCTCAGGGCTTGGGAGAAGGGGAAGGTGGAGGTCATGGCCATGATGCCCACGGCCAGCAGGTACCAGAGCGGGGCCTGGGTACCGCCGGAGATGTTGGCGCTGGTCGCCGAGTCGTCCGCGACCTTGTTGACCATGGCGAAGATGGCCAGGGTGATAATCCAGGCCGACGCGAAGACCATCAGCGGCGTGTAGATGAAGATCCACCGGTTCACGTACTGGAGTTTGACGACCTTCATCAGACGTGATCCCTGGCGGGCCGGCGCTGAGGGGGTCGTGGTTGCGGCAGTCATCGTCGTGCTCCTTCCTTGGTGCCCAACTTCGCATGTGAGGCGGAGTCGGATTCGTCGCTGTCGTTTGCGCTGTTTTGGGTAATGCGCACAATGAGTTCCTGCAGTGAGACTGGCGCGGTGTCCAACCCCGCTCGCGCTGCTTCCTGCCGCTGTTGCGCGTCCAGCTGCCCCATGAAGGTCACGGAGGCGACCTTGCCGAGGCTCTGCCGGTGGATGACTTCCCGGCCGGCTACGAAGCGGTCCACCACAGCGGTGTCCCCTACCAAAGTGGAGGCCTGCGCACGGGCGTCATCGGTAGGTTGATCCATGATGATGCGGCCCTGGTCCAGGACCAGCACGCGTTCCACGAGGTCGGAGATTTCGTCGATCAGGTGACTGGAGAGCAGCACCGTACGGGGATGCTCCGCGTAGTCGGCCAAAAGGTGGTCGTAGAAGGTCTGCCTGGCCACGGCGTCGAGTCCCAGGTAGGGCTCGTCGAAGAACGTGATTTCCGCGCGGGAGGCCAGGCCGATGATCACGCCTACGGCCGAGAGCTGTCCGCGGGAGAGTTTCTTGATCCGCCGCTTCACCGGCAGTCGGAAGTCCTTCACCAGTTGGTCGGCGAGGTCCTGATCCCAGTTCGGGAAGAACAGTGCGGAGGATGTCAGGGCCTGCCGACAGGTGAAGTCGTCGGGGTAGCGCTGACTTTCGCGGACAAAGCACATGCGTGAGACCACTGAGACGTTCTCGTAGGGATCCTCTCCGAAGACCCTCACGTCACCGGAGGTGGCCGTGTTCTGGGCCGTGATGATGGACATGGCTGTGGTCTTGCCTGCGCCGTTGCGTCCCATCACGCCGTAGATGGTGTTGGGCTGGATGTCGAAGTCCACACCGTCCAGCGCGATCTTGTCTCGGTATCGCTTGGTCAGATTGCGGACCTGGATGACGGGGTCCATGGCACTTTCCGTTTCTGTTGGGAGGAGAGGATCTTGGGCCGTGCGGGTCGTGCGGTCAGTGCGGTCCGTGCGGGCCGCGGTAGTCATAAGGGGCCGGTTCAGTCGCCGGTGGCCGCTTGTTCGTTGAACAGGCGGGTCACGTCGGCGGGGCTGAGGCCGAGTTTGCGGGCCTCTGCAAGGAGCGGGCCGATGTAGTTGCGGGCAAAGGAGGCGCGACGTTCGCCGAGCAGAAGTTGCCGGGCTTCCGGTGCTACGAACATGCCGACACCGCGGCGTTTGACCAAGACGTTCTTGTCCACGAGCAGGTTCACTCCTTTGGCGGCGGTGGCCGGGTTGATGCGATGGAAGGCTGCGAGCTCCGTGGTGGAAGGTGCCCGGTCGCCTGAGACGAGCGTGCCGTCCACGATCGAGTCCTCGACCTGTTCTGCGATTTGCATGAACAGTGGGCGAGAGTCGTCGATCATGTCACTGCCTCCGGTTGGCTGGTTAGTTACTCAACTAACTAACCACGTAACCGGGTCGACGTCAAGACCGGATGGCAGGATGGAGCACATGAATTTCCCCGCCAAGGTCATGCCAACCAGCCTTGAGATCCAGCAGGATCCCACCGGGTGGCGGGACACCTGGGCACAAAATTGGCGGGATCTCGGCGTCGCGGAGGACTGGCTACCCGTCCTGCTCTCACTCGACTCAGCACTCGGCAGGATCGGCGACGGACTGGCCACTCACTTGACCAACGAGGAACTGATCCTCCCCCGCCCGGAGCTCGTCCTCCGCAGCCTCACCACGGCGCCGCGCGACGTGCGCGTCCTCATCGTGGGCCAGGACCCCTACCCCACCCCAGGCCACCCGATCGGCCTAAGTTTCGCCGTGGAAAGCACGGTCCGCCCGCTCCCCCGCAGTCTCAACAACATCCGCAAGGAGCTCCAGGCGGACGTGAACGCAACCCTGCCGGACCACGGCGACCTGTCCACATGGGTGGACCAAGGCGTCATGTTGCTCAACCGCTCCCTCACGGTCACCGCCGGTCAGGCCGGCTCCCACGCGGGTCTCGGCTGGTCCGCGCTGACCGACGCCGTGGTGGGACACCTCGGCAGCCTCCCGGGACCCCCGGTGGCGATCCTCTGGGGACGCCAGGCGCAGCAGCTGAAACCACTCCTGGGCTCTCACCCGGTCATCGAGTCGGCGCACCCGTCGCCCTTGTCCGCCTCCCGCGGCTTCTTCGGGTCGCGCCCCTTCAGCCGCGCCAACGAGGCCCTCATCGGGCTCGGCGCCAGCCCGGTGGACTGGTCGCTGACCTGATCCCCCATGCCCGACGGCCGCGTCCCCGGCTCCCGCCCGATACTCACCAAAGGTGGGTGGACGGCGGATCGGACGACCCGCCGTCGGGCATTGGACCGAGCGCTCAGCGCTCCCGAATCCGCCGACGCACCCGCGAGTTCCAATCCTTCGTCAGCGGCCTGGCGAGCGTGTCACCAAGCGCGACGCCTGCCGCGATACTCAGCACCACCATCAGGGCGGTCACGATCCCGCCCAGACTGTCGCTGATATTGGTCCCACTCACCGCCATGGCGTACATGGAGCGGAAGATCGTCAGCCCCGGCAGCAGGATCACGATGGACGGGACGGCCAACACCAACGCAGGCGCCCCGACTCGCAGCCCGATGAACCGGGACAACAGACCCATCACCACGGCCGCGATCGCCGGAGCCAAACGGTCCCCCGCACCCCACTGATTCACGGCGGACCAATGCACCAGGTAACCCACCAAGGCCACCACGGCGAGCGTACCGAGGTGCCTACCCGCCACCTGTTGCGTGATGCCACCGGCCACGACCGCGCCCACGGCCAAGAACGTCAGGGCCCACAGCGCAAGATCCGGGCTGGCCGGCGCCCTGGTCAGGTCGATCGGCGGCATACCGACGGCCACACCGACCACGGCACCCAACATCACGCCCGTGATGATGGAGCCGAACACCAGGGTCGCGGAGAACAGGCGGCTCACCGCCGTCACGGGGAAGCCGTTGATGGCGTCCTGCACGGCGGAGACGAACCTGCCCGAGGGCAACAGCAGCATGATGCCGCCAGCCACCACCATGGACGGTTGATGTATCCACTCCCAGGAATAGAGCAACAACGCGATCAGGGTGACCACAAACGTCGCCAGCGCCACCGCATAGAAGTTCGGGACCTTGTACTTCTTGCAGAGCATGACGACGGACGTGGCCATGGTCGTGGTGACCACACAAGCCACGGCCGAGGTCACCATCCCGCCGATCAACATCACGAACAGCCCGGAGAACAGCGAACCCATCGCGAACTCCACCAGCTTGTTGTACGGAAGCCGCCTGCGGCGGATCTGCCGCAGACGTTTCCGCGCCTCGTCGTAATTGCTGCGGCCAGCCGAGACGTCACCCACCAGCTGGTGCACCAGAGCCAGGCCCGCGTAGTTGTCACTGATGGAACGCACCACGCGCAGCACGCTGACCGGGAACGCGTCCTCACGCGTCCAGTTCAGGTGCACAGACTGATTGGTGATGTCCACGTCGACGTGCCGCAATCCCAGGGACGTGGTCACGGCGATGATGCTGGTCTCCACATCCTGTGCGCCAGCACCCCAGCGCAGCATCGACTCCGCCATGTCCAGCGCGAGCACCAGGATGGGTCGGGCCTCTTCGGCCTGCGCCTCGCGGTCTGCCCTCCGCGAGCTCGCGTACGGCGATCCCACCAGCTGGTCAACGATGTTGAAACTGACGGTGGCCGGGGCCTCGCCCTCCAACATGCGCCGCAACACGTTCCGTGCGCCGGGATGGGCAATCTGCGGCACCGCCGTTGTGGCGCCCGAAACCCTCAGCTGATATTGCTGCGCACCACCCGTCGGGGCCACCGGGACGGCGCGGGTCTCCGGCTGCGACGGCTCCGCGGGTGCTGCGTAGCGGCCTGGTGAAGGGTTGCTGTTTGGGGCAGCGGTTTTGTCGGGTGCGGGGTTGCTGCCGGGTGCGGCGGTGTTCCCTGAACCCGTGACCGGGTACCCGGTCCGGTAACCATCGATCGGCGCGATATCCGGCCTGTCAGGTGCCGCCTGAACGGGCTGCGAGCTGAAGGCCAATGGCGTGTTCTGGGGCGATACCTTGACTGGGGGGTTGCCCGCGCCAGCCTCCGGTCCTGCCTCCTGTCCCGCGTCCGGGACCTGCGCTTCAGGAACTGGTGCCGCTGCGAGCTGTCTAAGCAGGGAGACCCTCGGTGTGACGGTGAGGCCGAGCGGCAAGGAATCGGTGCGTGGGTCCGCGGCCGTGACGTCGATGCGGCCGGCCTGGCCAGCCGCATCCTTCGAGAACAGTGCGGCCTCGGTCTCGGTCTCGCCGCGACGGCGTCCCGCACCGGCCTGCGACGGAGGGACCGCAGGCAATGGGTTCTGGTTCCAGTCCGGGTTCTGGGCCTTGCTCTCGACGCGTTGATTCTGGGTGGGCTGCCGTCGAGGCCTTTTTCCGGGCTGCTGCCCCTGACGTTTGCTCACGCCCACCCTCTCCTGCACCACGGCTGCTCTCTCAAGCGAGTGCGCACGCACCCGACGAACACCATCTTAGGAACTGAATCGAGGAGCTGTCGGATGAATTCGTGAGTGGCGTCTGGGAATGCGAAGAAGGCCCCGCCGTTTTGGCAGGGCCTTCGTTTTGGTGGATCTTACTGGACTCGAACCAGCGACCTCTCGCGTGTGAAGCGAACGCTCTAACCAGCTGAGCTAAAGATCCATCTTGTCCCCCAGACACCGTCCTGGGCACCCGATAACTCTACCCGAGCGCCTGAGTGGAACCAAATCGGAGGAAGGTGGTTCGCGCCACGTCCGACCTCTGGCCCCGGCGTCACACCCGTCGGTACGAGTGCACACCCGTCGGTGTAGATCGTGGGATCCACACCGACGGACGTGCCACCCCACCGACACCTGTACCGCCGCACTGATGGCTAGACGGATCCCAACCCCACACAAGTGCGCCTACACGAACTTCTCGTGACCGCCATTGCCGAGATCAGCTGGCAATCGGCAGGTCTTTCCCTTGCGCACGCCTGGGGACAGCTTCCACAGACGCCGATAACCGTGGTCACAGCCACCAGCGACGAGGTTCGTTCCACGACGGAGCGCATGCGGCGGCTCCGCAGTGCTCGACTGGCATCATCTTGAGCGGGAGCATCTGAACGCACGAAAGTGACCCACACAGCGAGGAGTCGGGGCCCGTGACGAGGCGGGAAACTTTCGGGTATGACAAAGACCCCTTCTTCCCGTCGAGCGGGACGAAAGGGCCTTTCATCGTGTTCTTAGGTATGGAAGAAGGCGCGAAACCTGCCCGAGTCTTTCGACCTGGTGGGCTGACCCCCGCCTTCTGCGCTCAGTTAACGATCAGAGCGGTATGGGAGCGAGTCCGGGCGTCCCGAATACTGATTCACATGCTCCGGTGCCCTTGTGGACACGCACCGCGGAAGAACCGATCATGAGGAACCCGAAGTCGTCACCTTCAAGGTATTCACGGTTCCCGTAAAAGACGAAGAAGAAATCCCCTCGATCCTCAACGTCCTCGATCATGAAGGTGCCCAAACTCCATGACGGCTTCAACTTGGCTTCTACGATCTGCTGGGCTTGCTCTGGTGTCACAGTAACTTCACTCCGCTCCTGCCTAAGAGATCGAGGCCATCGGCCCGTGCCTCACAGTGTGTGGGAGGACAGGCCTTGCGCTGTGTCTTGGTATGGAAGAAGGCGGGAAACCTGCCCGAGTCTTTCGACCTGGTGGGCTGGCCCCCGCCTTCATAGATCTGGGGGAAACTATTGCTGGTCGAGCGCCTGCTGGGATTCAAGCAACCACTCGTAGTCCTCTGTTTCACCACTCGGGTCCAGCTCAATAACCCGTGCGTAGAGATCGATCACCTGCTGGGGAACACGAATGCGGCGTTCGTCGATGATACCGACTGCTACCTCACAGCCGGTGCGGTCAAGTCCCCTTGAGTGGTGTTCTTTCGGTTCCTGGTTTTGTGGTGGGTTAGG
>JBQDZM010000032.1:0-17084 GCA_052108535.1 Galactobacter sp.
AGAATCCGAGGGTTCTCACCCTGTTCGTTCATGACAGCCCAAGCCGCCTGATAGTAGGCAACCGAGTACATGTGCTTCGGCGATCCACTGTCGTCCAGGAGGCCAGTGTCGTCATCGCGGTTCATCGTCCACGCTTGCTTGTCGTCAAGATCCAGAATGATCTCGCTCGGCTTGTCGTCGGAATCCACGCCCGGGATGATCAGCGTGGTCCCCTCCGCCACAGGCAGGAGCTGGAAGCCTTCAGAGTTCGTGGGCCACGCCTTCTTAGCCTTCAGCAATGTGTCGCCGCTGACGGTCTTCAGCCCGGTGATCCGAGTGCGTTCAGCCCGGTCGGTCTTACCCTTGCCGGTCATCGAGACCACACCGATGTCGTCGGTGGTCACGAACGGCTTGGTCGCGTTATTGGCTTCGACTCGGAGCTTGCCCTCTCCGGAGAGCGGCTGCGAGACCACACGCGAGGTCTTGGTCTTCTCATCGGTCTGCGACCAGTAGACGCGGTCATCGGTGAGCAGGATGTTCTCGAACCTGTCCACGTCCTTCAGCGTCAGGGTGCGGGGCTTGGCCTCCGGCCCCTCGAAAAACCGAATCTTGTCGTGGCTGATACCGATGCTGGAGATCACGTAGGAACCGAAGACCTTGTACTCGGCGCCGTCGTTGTCCACGGGTTTGCCGGCAAAGTACGGATGATGCTTGCCATTGGCGTCCACGGTGTAGGGATTACCGCCGCGGTCCACCAAGGGGGTTTCCTCCCCGACCGCACCGATGGTCGTACCGAGATCCGTGGTGCCCGTTTGCGGCTCCCCCACGGCGGCCTTGGCGGCGTCGTCGGCATCGAGGTTGGTAGCGCGGACCGGGGTTCCGTCACCCCAGGTGAAGTCAAGCTGCGTCGTCTTCGCCTCGGTTCCGGCACTCGCGGCTACGCCGCTCGCTGAGGCATCATGCGACGCATCCTGGGACGCCTCGGCCGACGTGCAGGCGACGGACGCGGCAACTAAGGCTGCCGCGGCGACCGGGACGCCGATCTTGCGAACGATGTGGCGATCGGTGGAATTACTGGTGCGCTTGAAATGAGTGGACATATGCCCTTCACTTCGTCTTCAATCTCAGTCCGCCCTAGGCATTCCCCGGGCGGTTTCCTCGGGTCCGTTCCATCAAGAACGGCCGTTGACGGGAAACCACAGTGCCACGCTTCAAGTATTCGTCAAGTTGTTGTCCGACGTCGTTATTGATCCGATGCTCGAACGTGATCCGAGGGATATTCGACCCAAGGGGCACGGCGGTCCGAGCGACCCGGCTCAGCCGATCAGATGCTCAAAGACGAGCGAGGTTCGGGTGTTGGCCACGGCTGGATTGGAGGAAAGATGATCCACCACGAAGTCGCGGACTTCCTGGGCATCGACGACCTCCACATGCAACAAGAAGTCCTCGTCGCCACCGAGGAAGAACACCTGGGTGACACCTGGAGCCTGTCGGACGGTCTGCGCGAACTCCGCCATGAGATGCCGCGCACCGGGACGGATCCGGACGAAGACCAAGGCTTGAAGGTTCTTCCCGAGCGCGCTGGCATCGACGTCCACCGTGAAACGACGAATGACGCCCTTGCGTTTCAGCGCCTTGATCCGGGCCAAACAGGTGGACTGAGCTACCCCCAGCTCTTCCGCCAGGGAGGCATTGGAGCGCCGAGCGTTCTCTTGCAGCAGTTCGAGCAGCCGAGCATCGATCTCATCCAGCTCGTCCGCGCCCCGCAGATCCTTCATGGGTGGCCCCTCTCACAATCGGTTCTGCCGCATTATTCTGCCAGTTTTCCACCTCCGGTTGCAGAATCAACACCTCCTCTTCTGATTCGCCGCAGGATTCCATAGTCTCTGTGCAACGCCGAGCGGCGCTCAAGCGCACCGGCACAAGCCACTGTAGGAACCATGAGCAGGAGCCATGCGATGAAGATCGGCATCCCCACCGAGGTCAAGAACAACGAATTCCGCGTCGCAGCGACTCCATCCGGCGTATCGGAGTTGGTCCACCACGGACATGACGTCGTGGTGCAGCGTGGCGCTGGCCTTGGCTCCGGGAACCAGGACGCCGACTACGTGGAGGCTGGAGCCACCCTCGCGGACACCGCGGACGAGGTCTGGGCCCATGGCGACCTCCTGCTGAAGGTCAAGGAGCCCATTGCTGAGGAGTATCACCGCCTGCGCTCCGACCAGGTGCTCTTCACGTACCTACATCTGGCAGCATCCAGGGAATGCACTGACGCCCTGCTCTCCGCCGGCACCACGGCAATCGCTTACGAAACCGTCACCTCCGGCCGTTCGCTTCCTTTGCTCGCGCCGATGTCAGAGGTGGCGGGACGCCTCGCCGCCCAGATCGGCGCGGTCACACTGCAGCAGCCCGCGGGTGGATCCGGCATCCTGATGGGCGGTGTGCCCGGCACCCGTCCGGCCAAGGTAGTCGTGATTGGCGCGGGGACCGCTGGGGAGAACGCAGCCGTCGCGGCCGCAGGCCTCGGTGCAGACGTGACCGTCGTGGACATCAGCCTGGCGCGGCTGAAGGAGCTGGACACGGCACACCATGGCCGCATCAAGACCATGTACTCCACGAAATTGGCCATCACCGCCCTCGTGGCGGACGCCGACCTGGTAGTCGGTTCGGTGCTGATCCCCGGCGCGGCCGCCCCGAAGCTGGTCACCCTGGACATGGTGGAGCGGATGCGCCCCGGTTCGGTCCTGGTGGATATCGCGATCGATCAGGGGGGCTGCTTCGAGGGCTCCCACCCGACCACTCACGCGGACCCGACGTTCCAGGTGCACAACGCCGTTTACTACTGTGTGGCGAACATGCCCGGCGCCGTTCCGCAGACGTCGACCGCCTCACTGACGAACGCAACGCTTCCCTACACGTTGCGCTTGGCCGATCGCGGCTGGCAGGCGGCGCTGAGCGCCGATCCTGGTTTCGCCGACGGCCTGAACACCTTCGAGGGCCACCTCACCAACGCTTCAACGGCGCAGGCCCACGGCCTGGAGCACGTCTCGGTGGCGGATGTTCTGGCAGGACGGGTCCCCTCCCGCGCATAACCCGCTCAGATTCCGCTTCCCGCCCGCGCTCGGGTGGGAAGCGGAATGGGCCACATGAAATGCGTTTCCGAGTGACACCGAAACCTTTCATTCGTAGAATCAAAGAATGAATACAGTTGCGACCCCTATGTCTATCAGGGCCGACGCCGTCCGAGCTGTCCTCTCCTCGGCGTCGCCCCGTCGGGGCGGACTGTTCGTGGTCGAAGGTCCCTCCGGAATGGGCAAGTCATATGTGCTGAACGAGCTCAATACTCAAGCTCAACACGATGGCGACTGGCAGATCGTGGCGCTGTCAGCGGACCGACTGGAGCACGGCCTGCCCTTCAGCTTCATGGAGCGCCTTTTTGCCGCCGCCGGGATGCCATTGGACATGTTCTATAGCGCGGACGCAGAAGACTCCCTGCAGCCCCTCACCGTGGCGCGAACCTACCTAAGGCTGATGGGCCAAAAGGACGAGGCCAAGGCACCGGCAGCACAACTGTTGATTCTGGATGACGCCCAATGGATCGACCAAGCTTCCGCTCGCGCCCTGCGCTACATCATCCCTCGAGTCACCCCCTCTACGGTGCTCTTGGCCGTGGGGATACGCACACCTCACTCGGCCGGTTCCTTGGGCGAGTTCCTGAGCACCACCGCCCAATCCGCCCCGCAAAACTCCTACCTACGCGTGGACTCGTTGACGTCATCCGAGATTCAGGCCATCGCACGTGTTGAGCTCGGCGTCCAGATCTCGGCTAAACATGCCAACGAACTACGCAACGCTACCGGCGGCTCCTTCCTGGAAATCACCGATATCTTTTCCCGGATCACACCGGTGGAGGCCTCCCGACTGCACCTGGCCTGGAACATTCCGATCAGACGGGTGGTCAAGATCGACAATCCGCTGCTGTCGGAATACCAAGAGCTTCCAGCAGAGGCACAAATCGTGGCCCAGGCTGTTTGCCTGGCCGATCACGATCTTGAACGCACAGCGCTTGCGCCCGTGACCGGGCTTTCCGTATCCTAGGCGGAGTCAGGCATCGCTGCGGCCGTGGACGCTCATCTGCTGAGTGAGTCCGGGTTCCGGCGAACCGTGTCGCCTCGCCACGCGCTCATCGCCCATGCCGTTCGCGAGACCATCAATCCTGCCCGTGCAGAATCCCTGCATCGAGGGCTCGCCGAGGTCACCACGGGCTTCCCTTCCATTCTCCACCGGCTGAGCGGCGCGGAGAGCTGGAGCGCCTCCGTCGAGGAGCACCTTCTCTCCTATATCGACCCCGCGGTCACCAGGGGAGAGTTCTCCAACATCAGCAAGATTCTGCGTCAAGCGCTGCGGATCGCCGAGGGAACGGAATTACGGGGAGAACTCATGATCTCGCTGATTCTGGCGCATGCGCAGGCCAAGACCGTCTATGAGTGCCTTGATCTCTTGCCGGAAATCGAGACGTTCGAGCGCACCATCACGCGTGAATTCATGTTCCTACTCATCACCGCACATACCCCTGGCGGAGATTTTCCGCTGGAGCGAGTGACCGCCACCCTGCGCATGGAGGCCCGAGATCCTGAGGAGCAAACCCTCCAGGCTTTTCTCGCGTTCTTCCTGGTCCTGATGACCATGCGAAGCCCCGCTGGTGCCGAGGGAAGCATGTCCCTCATCCCCGTGACGCAGCAACTATTGGCGCAGGCACCCGAGAATCCGGACGCCTTGCGCAGTCGCCTCTACGCATGGATGGTGTCCCCCCGGGCCTACACCCTGCTCCTGGACTGCTACGCGATGGTCCCGCTCTATCAGCGCGGGAGGCAGGAGGAGCTCCAGCGCGTCCTTCCGGACCTCATGGAACGGGCACGATTGCTGCCTAAGAGTTCGCTCAAGGTCGATTGTCTGCTCCCGTTGGCTGCGGCACAGATGGCCTCGGGGAACGTCAGACAAGCGCGGGACACGGCCGCAGACGCCGTGCGCCTGATGGAGACCGTGGACATGCCTTGGGCCGGTGGCAGCCCGTACTCCGTCCTGGTCGACGCGCTGGTGATCTTGGGCGAGCTGGACAGCGCGGGCCGGCAGCTCGCGCTGTTCGAGGACATCGTGGACTACGTGTTGGACATCGAAAGCAGAACCGGGGCCAATTCCTTGAAGGCAGTGATTGCTGCAATCACGGGCTCCGGCGATCCCGATTCCCCGACCGAGCAATTCACCAAACACGTCAATTGGGATCACTACAGCAGCGACGCCGCCCTGCTCGCCGCCTGTGAAGTAGCACGTGCCCAGGGCGATCCAGCTGGAGTATTGCAGGCGACGGCAGATCCAGGCGCCACGGTCCTCGGCGCAGTCCTGCACCCAGGTGCGGAGCACGAGGATGAAGAGGCCACTCCCCTTCGACATGACACGTTGTGGGGTTACCTCACCTACCGGGCCCATGCACTCTTGGACTTGGGGCAATTCGAGGAAGCGGAAAAGCTCATTGAACAACTCGCCCTCCTGCGTGGATGGGTGTGGTTCGAGTACTGGGGAAGCCTCGACTGGCTGCGCGCCCGGCTGGCGCAGGCCCAGGGAGACACGCAAGGAGCTGCAGAGTTCTACGCCTCCGCCGTACTCATCCGTGACTACCCGCTGCCGCACGCCCTCACTCTGGCCGATCAAGCCGAGTTCTTAGCGGCGCAGGGACAACTCAAGCGGGCCGAATCCGCCGCACTCGAGTCTCTTGAGGAACTGGACCGGATCGGCGCTCATGGCTATATAAGCCGGGCCCGAGCCGCGCTGGAACGCATCAGAGAATGCAGCGCCGACCACGCGTCGGCTCGCCTGGACCAGCTCACCGAACGCGAACAGGAAGTCGCAGCGCTCGTGGCCACCGGCCGATCTAACCCTCAGATCGCCGAGATCCTGGTGGTTTCTCAACCAACGGTGCGTTTTCACGTCTCCAATATTCTGCGCAAGCTAAATCTGTCGTCACGGGGACAAGTCGCCGCCGCGCTCGGTGACGCGCCCGGCGCAACCGACCACCACCCTCAGTTCGACACACCTGAGCGGTGAGCAGACCGTAAGCGGCTCCCAGGACGCCACACGCTGTGTGGTGTCCCGGGAGCCGCTTGGCTAGATCAGTGCCGTCGGCTCCTGCGCTGTCGGAGCAGCATGGTCGCCCCGCCCGCGAGCATCAGTGCACAAGCCATCGCTATGAACACGGTCACGCTGGCACCGGTCCGGGCCAGGCTGGACTTCTTCGGCGAGGCATCACTCTGCGCAGTGGAGGGTGACTCTGTGCTCGGAGCGTCCCCCTTCGGCGTGGAGTTGCTCGGCTGATCTGGCTTATCTGCCGGCGGCTTGCTCGACTCCGTCGGAGGCGTCGTAGGCGGCGTCGTAGGCGTCGTAGGCGGCGTCGTCGGAGGCGGAGTCTTCTTCGGCGGAGCCACCGTCACCGTCTGCCGCTCGGCATCCAGATCCTCATGAGTGGCCAGCAGCTTTGCCTCGGAGCCATCAGTCTCCTGAGGCTCCTCCTGTTCCTCCTTCAGCTCCTCCTGGGAATCTTCCCGCGTCTCCTGACGCGGCTGATCCAGCGTCGTCATCGCCACCACCCGGACAAACCTCTCGGTTGGCTCCGAATCGCCGGCTACCGCGGGCTGTTTCACGTCCTCGGTCAGGTAGAGCCGTTCGAAGACCACCAGGGTTTCCCCGGCGTATTCGGCTGGCACCTCGAAGTCGATGTGAGCCACGCCGGAGGCCTCCTCGGGCACGAGCTCGGACTCTGCAGTGATCCCGGTGGATTTGCCCGTGGTCTGATTCATGATCGTTCCAGCGAGCCGATACGTGGCACCGGGTTTGAGTCCGGAGTAGCTCACGTAGTCGCGCAAGGTGCCACCGGTTTCAGGCAGTTCCCTGTCCAGCTCGTCCCGATCAGGGTCGTCTTCCGGCGCGAAGTCGGAGAAATCGTAGGCGTCGGTGTCGATGGCGGGGCGGTACATGGTCTGCTTCTCATCCTTGATGTCCGCGTGAACAGCCACCTCCTTCTTGTCCTGGAACAACCGCTCGAAGACCACGATGGTCTCCCCCTGCAATTGATCGGCAGGGATGGTGAAGACCAGCTCGACCGACCCGTCCGGCGCCTCAGGCGTGAACGTGGCCTCCGCCGTGATGCCCGTTGCGGTTCCGGTCTCGCTGCCGTCACGCACCATCAGTTCACCGGCCACGCGATACTCCCGACCGGGGATCAGGCCCGTGTACTTCACCTCGTCAACGACGCTCGCCTCGCCCGTTTCCGGCAGGAAATCGTCGCCGTCCACACCGTCACGGGCGGACGTGCCGATCTTGGGTTCGTAGGGCGCCACCGTCACGGTTTGGCGCTGGTCGTCAAGATCCTCATGCACAGCCAAGAGCACGTCATCCTGGTCATCACCAGTGATGGCGTACAGCTTCTCGAACACCACCAGCGTGCTCCCTGCATGCTCCGGCGGCACCGTGAACGACACCGTGGTGGTGCCAGAGGACGTCTCCGGAGTGAACTCCGTTTCGCCAACAATGCCGGTCCCTTCACCGGTGTCCTGATCCATCACCTCGCCCGTCACCCGGTACTGCGTTCCCGGCTTCAAACCGGAATACGAAACCTTGTCATGCAGGGTGCCACCCACATGCGTGAACGTCTGCTCATCGGTATCAATGTTGTAGGCATCCGTCTGAATGGCAGGGCGATAAACCGTCTGGTCCTCGTCGTTGATGTCCGCGTGCACGGCAACTTCGATCTTGTCTTGGAAGAGACGTTCGAAGACCACGATCGTCTGTCCCTGCAACGCGTCCGCGGGGACCACGAAGGTCAACTCGACACTTCCATCCGCCTGCTCCGGCGTAAACGTGGCCTCCGCCTTGATACCGGTCGGCTTCCCTGATTCCGTCCCATCCCGCAGCATGAGTTCCCCGGCTACCCGGTACTCCTTGCCAGGAATCAGGCCCGTGTACTTCACCACGTCAACGACGCTCGCCTCACCCGTTGCCGGCAGGAAATCGTCGCCGTCCACACCATCACGGGCAGAGGTCTTGACCGTGAGTTGCGCAGCCCAGGAAACCTTGACCGAGGTCTTGACCTCTGCTTGATCGCTGCGTGCGATCATGAGCGTTTGGGTCCTCGGTTTCGTGTTGGTCACCAGCATCCCGGTGCGTTGGGGTCCCACCAGCGTGGCCGAAAGCTCCGCGCTCCCGGCCTTCGCATCCGCGGGCACCTTGAGGAAGAGATCCGTGTCCGTGGGGACCACGGAAGAATCAACACTCGACCCGTCTGCGAGCACCAGCGGATGGGAGGACGTGTTGGCCACACGCAGGGTCGCTGACGAGGCTTGGAAACGGACCGGGCCCACCAACGACCCTGCGGTGCCGGATTCGCCGTCGGCGGGTCCGGTCGAGGACAGGTGCGGTGCCTCGGATTCCGTTTCACCGGTATTCGCGTCACCGGTGAGGTACTTGAAGAGCGCGGTCACGCGGTCCTGCGATGCAGCAGGCTGGGAGCCGGCAAGCCCCGCGTAGACATACTTGCTGGAGGCGGGGGCGGAATCGGTCAGGGACCAGATGGCCGCTTGCGACCCGGCGATGGCTTCCTTCTGCGTGAGCCCCTTGGCACCCGCAGCAGCGGCCAGGCCGTTCAGATCCACCTTGGGATAGGAATGAGAGACGATCCAGGCGACTTTGGTCCGCACGCCGGGGTTATTCCTAAAGTTATTGTCACCGGGAAAACTGTCCCAGCCGCCCACCAGCATGTCGGTGTTGTACCGGGCGTTCACGCTCAATTCCACGCAGTACGCCAGCTGATCAGGTGTGTTCCCCCGCCGCGTGTACAGCGGGAACAGGGTTGTTTGGACACTTCCGGAGGACGTTTTCAGAGACAGCCCGCTGATGGCCTGGCTCTCAGAACCCAGGCGAGGATAGCCGTCTTCGAACTCGATGGCCTGGGCCGGAACCGCCAGGAACAGGCTCATCACCAGGGCACACAGGGTGGCCACCAGGCCGCGGAAATGACGACGTCGTCTCTCCGTTGAAGGCGTGGCGGAACGCGGGCGCAGAGGTATCGGCGCGGATCTTGATACACGTTGTCGCTTCATAAGTGAAGGCTATGAATCGACTGGGTACTCCCACACTGACCAGGTGTCCAGTTTGTGCGTTGGCTTTAGCGCGGGGACCGGCTAGGTACGCCGTTGAATCAGCCGCGGGCAGCGCTCAAACCAGCGCCCCGAAGCCCAGCAACACACCACCGACCACGACCACCAGGATGACCACGGTGGAACACAGACCGAGGAGGACCGGGCGCAGACCCAACTTCACCAGCGAACGCACATTCACGCCCAACCCCAAGGCGAACATGGCGGTCGCCAGCAGGAACTGCTGAACCCACTTCACGACGTCGGACACCGCGGCGGGCACCCAGCCGGTGGTCGCGATCAGCACCGCGATGAGGAAGCCGATCACGAAGAGCGGTACCAGCGGCGGGCGTCGCCCACCGTCGGTGGGCGGGCCGGATGCACGACGGCGGGCCAGGGACACGCCCGCGACCACGGGCGCCATGAGCACCACACGGGCCAGCTTCACCGAGACGGCGACGGCCAGGATGCCACCGCCACCGGCGATCCCGCCGGCCGCGACCACCTGGGCCACCTCGTGGGTAGCGCCACCGATGATGGTGCCAGCATCGCCGTCGTTCAGGTTCATCGCGCCGACCAGGAGCGGCATGAGCGGAATCATGAGGGTTCCGAACAGCACCACGAGGGCCACGGCGGCGGCCACCTTTTCCTGCGTGGCTCGCACCGCTCCCTGGATCCCGGCGACGGCTGCAGCCCCACAGATGGAGAAGCCTCCAGCGATCAAGACCGTGAGGTCACGGTCGATACCGAACAGGCGGCCCAGGCCAAGGGTGGCGAAGAACGTGATGACGACTGCGCACACCACGACCACCAGCACGCCGGGGCCCAGATCCAGGATCTGAGGCAGGGAGAGCTGCATCCCGAGCAGGACCACTCCCCAGCGCAGCACGCGCTTGGCCGCGACCCCGATTCCTGGTTCCAGCTTGGCCGGGACCGGGGCGAGGTTGCGCCAGGCAACGCCGAGCACCACCGCGATCAGCATGGCGGAAAGCCCAGTCACGAGGGAGCCTGCGGCAAGGCAGGCGGCACCCACGACGGCACACACCAACAGGCCGGTGAGAATGCTCGGAGGCCGCGAGGTCCCTCGCCGGATCTGGACAGAAGAGGACATGAGGCTTATCAGACACCAGGGAGACGCCCCGACTCAACCTCATGACACGCGACGTGGTTTCCAGCGCCGTGCCGCCGGGTTCAGCGCACGGACTTGATCCGGCACACGGACAGGGCGCCAAGCACGGCGATCACCGCGGCGCCGAGGAAGAGCACCGGGTAGCCGCCCAGCCGGGTGACGGCGAGCCAGGCCAGGCCGAGGGAGAAGAGCTGCGGAAGGGACGCAGCGATGTTGACCAGGCCCATGCCTCGCCCATTCGCAGCCTCGCCGGGCAGGACCTGGGTGATCAGGGCAAAGTCCACCCCGAGGAAGGCGCCGTTGCCGATGCCGAGGATGGCGGCGGCGAAGGCAGTGATCACCATCGGAGCGGCCCCCACCACCGGCGCCAGCACCATCAGGGCAGCGGCAAGTGCCACGAGCAGGCTGGCGGCCGCGACGAGCGGGCGCCGTCCGGTCTTATCCGAGAGCCGCCCGGCCAAAGCCGCCGTCAACACCGTCGCCACGGCGTAGATCGCCGTCAGGAGAAAAACGCCGACGGCCGGTTCGGGGTGGTGCAGCCGATCCTGGAGGAAGTAGAGCAGGTAGACGATCACTAGTTGGACCGAGGTCATCATCAGGAGCCGGCCGAGCCAGGCCCAGGCGAAATCGCGGTGTCGGCGCAGGTTGACCGCGAATCCGGAGAGGAACCCGCGCCAGGAGAAGGGCTCCACAGCCGAGGCGTCCAGGGCTGGGTCGTCCCTGTTGCACAGGTAGGGGACCATGGCCACGACGAGGGTCGCGGCTGCCAAGATGTAGCCCCAGCCCACGTTCCCGGCGACGATCATGCCGATCGCGGAGCCAAGCAGCACGCCGACGGTGATCCCGGTGACCACGACCCCGCCCACGATGCCGCGGCGTCGTTCACGGACCCGGTCTGGCACGCAGGCGGTCGCCGCAGCCGAGATGCAGTTCAATCCGGCTTGGGTTCCCGCCCAGAACAGGCACAGGGTCGCGACGCTGCCGGCACCGGAGAGCAGGAGCAGGAAGGCCAGAGTCAGCAGGGTACCGGCCACCATCCACGGGGTTCTACGACCCCAGCGGGAGATAGTGCGGTCGGAGAGCGCCCCCACCACAGGGTTCACGACCATCGCCACGATCACGCCGACCGTGCCTGCCACGGAGAGCGTGGCTTCCTTGCCGTTCTCTCCAGAGATCGCCAGCGCCTGCAGGGGAAGCAACTGATTCAGGGTCGCGAAAATCGCGGTATTGACGCCCACATTGGCCAGGGCCACCCCAGCCACCCACCCCGGGCGCACTGGATCCTGGTAGCCCTGAACCGTGCGGCTGGAGGCGGGTACGGGGCCGGTGGAAGTCACTGATTCATGCTAGCGCCCCCGCCGGGATGAGGTCAGTCGGCGTCGCCGATCAGAGCCTCGGCTTCCTCCAGTTCCATCTCCTGGTGGTCAACCTGAGGCGCCTTGTTGGCCGACTTCACGAAGTGCCACAGGGAGAAGAAGAGGATGAGGGCCACACCGGTGGCCGCTGCGCCGTAGATGTAGGAGGCGCTCCACCCGAAGGCGTGTCCCAGCGCGGAGGCGACCGGTGGGGCCACGGCGCCGCCCAGGAAGCGCACGCCGGAGTATGCGGCGGAGGCCACGGGGCGGGGCAGATCGGTGGACTCCATGGATGCCTCGGTGAGGACCGTGTTCATGATGCCAAGGACAAAGCCGGAGATGACGATCAGCACCACCAGGGCCACGATGTTCTCGACGAGGAAGATGGCCGCGACCATGACGGCAAGCAGGGCGACAAGCCCACCTGCCAGCACCGTGGTGCGGTGGAACTTACGGGTCAGGGCCGGTGCCCCGAACACGGACATGACGGCGAGCGCGATACCCCAACCGCAGAACGTGAAGCCGATGCCGAGGGCGCCGAAGCCGAGCGGGAATGGGGAGACGGCCAGGATCACGAAGAAGGCCATGTTGTAGAAGATGGCGACGAGGCCGAAAGCCAGCAATTGCGGGCGACCCAGGGCCTTGATCGAGGCCAGCGGTGACGTGTGCTTCTTCTGCACGGCGCCGGACTTCAGCATGGTCACGATGGCCACGAAGGAGATGGCCATGAGCAGCGCGGTGCCGAAGAACGGGAACTGCCAGCCGATGGTTCCCAGCAGGCCACCCAGCAGTGGGCCCAGGGCCATGCCGACACCCAGAGCGGCCTCGTACAGGATGATGGCGCCGTCAGGGTTGCGGGCCTCGGAGACGATGGTGGACAGAGCGGTGGAGATGAACAAGGCGTTGCCCAGACCCCACACGGCACGGAAGCCCACCAGGGCGTTGACCGTCGGTGAGAGCCCTGAGAGCAGCGAGAAGATCACGATAATCGCCAGGCCGAGCAGCAGCGTGTTCTTGGCGCCGATGCGTCCGGAGACCCATGAGGTGAAGAACATGGCGATGGCGGTGATCAGTAGGTAGGAGGTGAAGAGCAGCTCGGTCTGCGCCTCGGTGGCGTCCATATCGGCGGCGATGGCCGGGAGGATCGGGTCAACGAGGCCGATGCCCATGAAGGAGACCATGGTCGCGAAGGCCACGGCCCACACCGTCTTGGGCTGGCTCCACCAGCCGCCTGACCCGTTCCCCTGTTTGCTTGTGTGGAGTTTTTCGAGCTCCTCGTTCGTCTCGATGCTCATTCCGTCTCCGTTGTCTCAGGTCCTTTAGCGGTGTCTGTGGGTGGGTGTGCTCCGGCGTCCAGGTGGGTGGCCAAGAGTTGGGCGGCGTCCCACAGGGTGCGTCGCTCTGCTTCGCTGAACTCTCCGAGTCCGGGCAGCACCGTGCGCACCACGTCCTTGGTGCGTTCCGTCAGCGCGTCCTCTCCGGCGTCGGTGAGGGAGACCAGGGTGGCGCGGGAGTCGGAGGGGTCGGGACCCTTCTCGACGAAGCCCAGTTCTGCCAGGAGGTTGACCGTCTTGGTCATCCCCGGTTGGGAGAGATGGACCTGCGCGGCGAGGTCGCCCACACGGTAGGAGCCGTGGTCCTTGAGCAGTGCGAGCACGCGGTAGTGCGTGGGGGAATGCCCGGGCGTGCGGGAGGAGGCAAAGCGGTTGATGGCGTAAACGCCGGTCATCAGGGCCAGCAGTGCCGCACCGGTGCTCGGGGTTTCGTCGTGTTCACTCACGAGACAGCATCATATCGCTAGGTTATATAACCTGGCTAATTATATGACGTGGTCCATCACTGACACGGTCGCAAAGGAGGGAGGCAGAGCGGTCAGCGCAGAAGTGAGCGGGCGGCGACGCTCGGGTCGGCTAGCGCTGCCGCGTCCACCGGTTTGGCGCGATCGGCCAGCCTCCGCGCCGCGCGGGCCAGCCGTGAATCGTCCAGCGTCACGGCACCCCGGACCACCACCTGCCCGACGGCGATGCTCGCCATTTCGTCGTCCGTCGCCTCGTCGTCCCTCACGCCGTCGTCCGTCGCCATAGCGTCGGGCACCGGAGTGCAGGCGAACACGGCCCGCAGGCCACGGTCGTCGCGCCGATGGACTGTCATGGACCCTGCGCTCAGGTCGCCGACCACCTCGATATGTGAGCCGTAACGGTCCGACCAGAACCACGGCACACCGCGTTCCTCGGACCCCTGTCCCAGCAGCGTGGCCGCGGCGTCTTCCGCGGAGTGCATGGCGGCTTCCCAGTGGCCACTCCAGCGTCCAGAGGCACGCGCCACGTCGCCGATGGCCAGCACCCGAGGGTGAGACGTTCGCCCTGCTGCGTCCACCCTGACCCCGCCCACGGCGTCGTCCCAGACCTGAACCCCAGCGGTCCGGGCCAGCCGATCTGCGGGCACCGCCCCGCCGGCATCGATCACCAGCTCGGCGTGCAGGACCTCCCCGGTCTCCAGCGTGACGTCGATACCGTCCTGCACCGGCTGCTCCCCCACCGAGAACGACGTGATGATCCGAACCCCATGGGTCGCATGTTGCGACTCGAGCTCCGCGGCCATCTCCGGACCGTATATCCGCGCGCCGGCCGGCTCGGAACGGTTCACCAGGGTCACCTTGGCCCCTGCCTCGACCGCGGCGGTTGCGGCCTCCGCGCCGATCAGTCCGCCCCCGAGGATGACTACGGGTGCGCCCGGCGTCAGATGCTCGCGCACCCGATCGGCATCGGCCACACTGTGCAGGGTCGTGATCCAGTCCCGGCTCGCCTCCTGCCGCGCCGTCGCGGTGGCACTGATCGGTAGGGCTCCGGTGGCCAGCACCACGAGGTCAGCGGACACCTCCACGGGCTCCCCGTCGTCAGCGGGTTCCACGCTCACGTGGCACATCGCGCCCGGCCCGGCGGCCTCATCGGGAAGCTGCAAGGTCGTCACGGCGCCGGTCAGCAGCTGTATGTCGCGTTCGGCATAGAAATCCGAGTCGCGGAAATCGAGTTCTTCACGCGACATATTCCCGCGCAGATACTCCTTAGAGACCGGGGGCAGATCGTGCGGCAGTCCCGTCTTGGACACGATCGTCAGCGGTCCGCGATATCCCCGCAAACGCAATTGCTCCACGAACGTGTACGCGGCAACTCCCCCGCCAATCACCGCGATGGACCCTGGGATCTCGCCCCCGGTCACTTGCGCACCGCGTCAGCCACCGACTCCCCCGGGTGCAACAGCACGCGGCCATCCACGACCTCCACCACATGGGTGCGGGCGTCAACGGTGGCAGGCATGCACATGGCCTTGCCGGTCCGCAGGCAGAATTCGGCAGCATGCAGAGGGCACTCGACCCGGTCATCCTCGATCCAGCCATCGGCCAGCGACGCGGTCTCATGCGTGCACTCGTCATCCAGGGCGTAAAACTCCCCATCCTCCGTATGGAAGATCGCGATGTCCCGGGCCACACCGTCGACCACGGCCTCGACCGCGAGCGCTTCACCTTCCGGGATCTCTTCCACCCCAGCCACATCGATACCCTGCATGGTGCCTCCTGACGCATGTGCTTCGCTTTTCCAGCGACTCCGGATCCCACGCTACCCGTGTGTTCCCGGGCAGAATGATCTACATGGTGAGCACCACAGCCCCCGACCCAGGCGAACGAGTGCCAGCCAAGGACTCCGCGACCGTGCTCCTGCTCAGAGCCGCCTCCTCCGGCCACGGCGGCGTCGAGGTGTTCATGCAGCAGCGTGCCCTCTCCATGGCCTTCGCCGCCGGAATGGCCACGTTCCCGGGCGGTTCGGTGGATCCCTCCGACCATCACGGAACGCAGCACTGGACGGCCACCGCGGCTGCTGACCTCGACGAACCCAACGACGCCGGCGGGCCGGCCGCCTCCGCCGCCGTGACGGCCGCCGCCATCCGCGAGACGTTCGAGGAAAGTGGCGTCCTGTTGGCCCGCCCCGGCGGGCCTGACAACGAAACCCAAGGTCCAACGTCGGGCCTTGACCTTGCACCGCAGGCCACCATGGCGCGCGACGAGCTTCGAGCGGCGCTGTCCTCACACCGGGTCGGGATCGCCGACGCCCTGGCACAACTCGAACTGAGAGCGCACACCGAGGACCTGAACTACGTGGATCGCTGGATCACGCCGGAGGGACTCCCCCGCCGCTACGACACCCGCTTCATCGCCGCCGCGCTGCCCGCAAGCCAGGAACCGCGCAATCTCTCCACCGAATCCGTGAGGTCCTTCTGGATCAGACCCATCGCCGCGCTGGACGCCTATGCCACCCGCGAACTGGACCTGATGCAGCCCACCTGGGCACAACTTCGACGTTTGGCTGCGGCGCGCACCCTGGACCAGGCGCTCCTCCCTGCATTGACCGGTGTCACGCGCAATGCGCTGCGAGAGATGGAAGGCCAGTTGGTCCCTTGGGGACCGGGGACCGACGACTACCTTGCCTCGGGGCCGCTGCGCTGACGGACACGCATCACGGCAGACGTGGCGCGTGGTCCTCAGCATCGGGGCCGTCGCCCAAGGTCTGGGCGTAGAACCACTCGATGTGCTCGCGCAGCAGCCGCGAGGCCTCCGCCGAGCGACCATGGCTTACGGCCTCGAAGATGAGTCTGTGCTGCTGACGCAGGCTCGGGACCACGCCACTCCACGTCTCGTCGGTGGACGCCCTGACCGCCACGTAGTCGGTGATGGCGTCCTTCAGTGAAGCCATCATGGCGTCCAGCACCCGGTTCCCCGCCAGCCGCGCCAGAACCAGGTGGAAGTGGGTGTCCAGGGTTTGGAAGGAAGCCCGGTCCAGGTCCGGGTCCTCCATGGCCTCCAGCAGGTCACGCCCTTGGCTCAATAACGCCTGCCCACCGTCCGGCAACGCCTGCAGGTCCACGACCGAGGCCGCCCACGACTCCAGCAGGGCGCGCACCTCGATGACATCGCCGGTGTGCAGCCCTGCACTGGCCAAGTGCATTCGCACCATCAGGGCCATCCCCTGAGCCGGGCGCGAGATCATGATGGCTCCGGATTTGGGCCCGGAACCGGCCGATGTCCTGACCAAACCCATGACCTCCAGCGTCCGGATCGCATCCCGCACGCTGGCTCGGGAGATCCCATGCGCCTCTGCGAGGGCGCGTTCGCCCGGAAGTTGATCCCCCACCTTCAGACGGCCGGAACGCAGTTCCGTCTCCACCCAATCCAGGACCTTCTGGTACGCGCGCAGCGGCGTGGCCTCCGCCGGGTAAGCGCCCCCATACGGGAAGACCCCGGAGGTCGACGTGGATGAAGTGCTCATAGTGAATTCATCCTCCCAAAATCGACCCCCGGGGTCACCTGACACGGTTCGGTGAGAGCCGTCACACACTGTCCGGTCTCACGCTGCCCAGTCACGCGCAGCCGCTCACACCTGG
>JBQDZM010000032.1:17184-24996 GCA_052108535.1 Galactobacter sp.
GTCACACACTGTCCGGTCTCACGCTGCCCAGTCACGCGCAGCCGCTCACACCTGGAGCCGGTCACACCTGGGCCAGCCGGTCACACCTGAGCGAACTGGGCCTCAACGAAGACGATGCAGCACAGGACGAACAGCATCGCCACGGACCAGCCGATGACCTTCTTCAGGATCACGGACTCCTTGCCCTCCATGCCCACGGTGGTGGCGGCCAGCGCCAGGTTCTGCGGGGAGATCAGCTTGCCGACCACGCCGCCAGAGGTGTTGGCGGCGGCGAAGAGGTGCGGATCCACGTTGAGGTTGTGCGCTGCAGTGGCCTGCAGGTTGGTGAACAGAGCGTTGGCCGAGGTGTCGGAGCCCGTCACCGCGGTGCCGAGCCAGCCCAGGATAGGAGACAGGAAAGCGAAGAATCCGCCCGCGCCGGCCAACCAGGTACCGATGGACACGGTCTGTCCGGACAGGTTCATGATGTAGGCCAGGGCGAGCACCAACACGATGGTGAGGCCGGCGAACTTCATGTTGAGAACCGTGGACCCCAACTCCTTGATGGCTCCCACCGGGCCGATCTTGTAACGACCCTTGCCGTTGAAGATCGAGTAGAAGATCACCACCAACACCACGGTGATGAAGATCAGCGAGCCCGGCCCGGACAGCCAAGGCAGGGTGTAGGTCGTGGAGGAGACCGGGTCACCCGCAGCGGTCAGGACGTTCTGGTGCAGGCCGAACCACTGGATCTTTACGTCGGTTGAGGCCAGCCACGCCGAGATGTCCACGCCCACGGTCCACAGCTTGGCGACGCCGAAGACCGCGACCACCAGGACGTAGGGAAGTATGGCCATCCACGTATCCGTGCCATTGAGCTTCACCTCGATGTCGGAGGATTCCTTCGCGGCGGCGGAGTTGGGATCCAGCACGCGGGCGCGGGCGTCGTCGCGGTGCTTGGGCTTGTAGAAACGCAGCAGCAGGATGACCGCGGCCAGCGCGCCGAGGGAGGCCACCACGTCGGTGAGTTCGTAGGAGAAGAAGTTGGAGGACAGGAACTGCAGCACGGCGAACACCACGCCGATGACGGCAGTGACGAGCCAGCAATCCTTGATGCCCTTCTTCCCGTCCAGGATGAAGACCAGCAGCGTGGGGACAAAAAGCGCCAGCACTGGCGACTGGTGACCGATGATGGCGCCGATCTGATTCGCCGACTCCGCCGCGCTCACCCCTTCTGCGCCGAGCAGGTTACCTGCAGTGGTGATGGGAGTGCCCACGGCGCCGAAGGCCACAGGGGCCGTATTGGCCACGAGGACTGCACAAGCAGCCTTCAGCGGGCGGATACCCAGCGTCATCAGCATGGTGGCGGTGATGGCCACGGGGGCACCGAACCCGGCCAGGGCCTCCAGAAGGCCACCGAAGCAGAAGGCGATCAGCACGGCCTGAATGCGCACGTCGCCGCCACCGACCACGTTGAAGACCTTGCGCAGGTCCTCAAACCGACCGGAACGCACCGTGACCTGGTAGAGCCAGATCGCCATGACGATGATCCACACGATGGGAACCAGGCCATAGACGCCACCGAGCAGACCGGAGTTGAGCGCGTGCACCACCGGCATCTTGAAGCCAAGCACCGCGACCAGCAGGGCCACGATGACCGAGCCGACGGCCGCCTTCCAGGCCTGGACCTTGAAACCGGAGAGAAGAACAAAGAAGGCCACCAGCGGCAGCAGGCCGAGCAGGGCTGAGAGGGCAACGCTTCCGCCCACCGGATCGGTGGTGGCGGTGAACGTCTGTGCCAAGACGAGGCTATTGACCACGGACGTACCTTTCGAGTGTGCGTGAAGAAATCAATGGGTGCTTGAACTCGCGGGCCCATGCGGGAGCCCGTCAGCTCCAGGCCACACCTCACAACTGAAATTCGACGTCGCTGTCGGTGCGGTACTGTGGTCAGACAACAGTAGTCAGACCACGCCACTGTACACGGAGGCCACCCGGTTCGTCGCCGCATTCACGACGGAACTACATACAGCGCCTCCCCCGGCCGCATCCGGGGAAGTGTCCAAGGGCGTGCGTCGAGTCCACTGACTTGACTTAGCTCCCACGCGTCTTTTGTCCCGACGGTGGTGGCTCACGCACCCTCGGAAGGACACCATGCGTATAGCGCTTTTCGCCACCTGCATCGTGGACGCCATGTACCCCTCCACGGCCATTGCGACCGTGAAGATCCTGGAACGCCTGGGCCACGAGGTGGTCTTCCCGGCGGGCCAGGGCTGCTGCGGCCAGATGCATGTCAACTCCGGCTACCTCGAGGGCGCGCTGCCTGTGGTCCGCAACCATGTTGAGGCCTTCGAGGCCCAGGAGTACGACGTCGCGGTTGCCCCGTCCGGGTCTTGCGTGGCCTCCGTCAAGGACCAGCAGCCCATGGTCGCCCGCCGGTGCGGGGACAACGGACTCGCCTCCCGCGCCGAAGCCGTGGGGGCCAAAACCTACGAGCTTTCCCAGCTGCTGACCGACGTCTTAGGCGTCACCAACGCTGCGGAACAGCTCGGTTCCTGGTTCCCTCACCGCGTCACCTACCACTCCTCCTGTCACGGCATGCGTCTGCTCGGTTTGGGCACACGCCAATCCGATCTGATCGCGTCCGTGGACGGAATCGAATACGTCCCGCTGCCTGAGGCGGATCAGTGCTGTGGTTTCGGCGGCACGTTCTCCATGAAGAACGCCGATGTCTCCGGCGCCATGCTGGCTGACAAGGTCGGCAACATCTCCTCGACCGGCGCAGACCTCTGCGCCGGCGGCGACGCTTCCTGCCTGCTACACATCGGTGGCGGCATGTCCCGGCTGAAGTCGGGCGGACAGACGGTTCACCTGGCTGACATCCTGGCCTCAACGCACGACGATCCGTGGACGCCTTCCGCGTCAGCGGCCGCTACCGCGGCCAACGTCACGGAAGGAGCAGCCCGATGACCGCCGTCTCGCTGGGAATGCCGAAGGTCCGCGCGGAGGGGAATCTCTTCGAGGAGATCCCCTTCCCCGACTACGCCAAGTCGGAGCTGACCAACACGCAGTTGCGCGCCAACCTGCGTCACGCCACCCACACCATCCGCGACAAACGTGCCAACGTGGTCTCCGAGTTGCCGGACTGGGAGCAGCTAAGGGACGCCGGTTCCGCAATCAAGCAGAACGTCATGGCGAACCTGCCTGCACTACTGGAGCAGTTCGAAGCCAACTTCACCGCCCGCGGCGGCGTGATCCACTGGGCGCGTGACGCCGAGGAAGCCAACCGGATCGTCACGGACCTGGTCAAGGAACAGAACGCGACCGAGGTCGTGAAGATCAAGTCCATGGCCACCCAGGAGATCGGGCTCAACGAGCACCTGGAGACTCAGGGCATCGCCGCCTATGAGACGGACCTGGCTGAGCTGATCGTGCAGTTGGGTCACGACAAACCAAGCCACATTCTGGTTCCGGCCATCCACAAGAACCGCTCTGAGGTGCGGGATATCTTCTTGGCCGAGATGCCAGAAGTGGACCCGAACCTGGATGACGAACCCGCCCACCTGGCCGAGGCCGCGCGCAAACACCTGCGCCAGAAGTTCCTCTCCACCAGGGTGGCCATCTCCGGCGCCAACTTCGGCATCGCAGATTCCGGCACTCTGACCGTGGTCGAATCCGAGGGCAACGGCCGCATGTGCCTCACGCTCCCGGAAACCCTGATCACCGTGATGGGCATCGAGAAGCTTCTGCCCACCGCCTCGGATCTCGAGGTGTTCATGCAGTTGCTCCCCCGGTCCTCCACCGGAGAGCGGATGAACCCCTACACGTCCAACTGGACCGGCGTCACCCCGGGCGACGGCCCGCAGAACGTGCACCTGGTACTACTGGACAACGGCCGCACCAACGCCTTGGCCGACCAGTACGGCCGCTCCGCACTGCACTGCATCCGCTGTTCGGCCTGCATGAATGTCTGCCCCGTCTACGAACGTGCAGGCGGTCACGCCTATGGCTCCACCTACCCGGGTCCCATCGGCGCCATCCTTACCCCGCTGCTGACCGGTGTGGACGAGTCGGAGAACGGAACCCTCCCCTACGCCTCCTCATTGTGCGGCGCCTGCTACGTGGCCTGCCCCGTGAAGATCAACATCCCGGAAATCCTGGTCCACCTGCGTGCCGAGGACGTCAAGGCGCGCAAGGCCAAGTCCAAGCGCATCACCGAGATGGACCTGCTCATGGGCGGTGCCGGTTGGGCCATGTCCAAGGGTTCCCGCATGCGGCTTCTGGAACGAGGCCTGCCCATGGCCGGCCTCGTGGCCGGGAAGGACAAGAAGATCAAGAAGTTGCCCGGCCATCTGTTGGGCGGCTGGACCGCCTTCCGCGACATTCCCAAGCCGCCCAACCAGTCCTTCAGGCAGTGGTGGGCCAAGGAACACGAGGGGAACGCGTCCGCAGGACGCGCAGCGTCCTCAGATCAGGAGGCAGGCAAGTGAACGGAACCGAGAACCCCACGGCCACGCCGTCGGGCACTAAGACCGACGCTGCCAGAGCCAAGGCTGACATCCTGGCGCGGATCCGATCCGCGCTGGTAGACGCCCCGGCCGAGGTCGAGGTGCCGCGCGAGTACCGCCGTGGAAGCGACATGAGCCAGGACGAGCTCGTGGAGCTGCTCGTGGACCGACTGGTGCATTACAAGGCTGGCGTCGACGTGGTCCCCGCGGAACAGGTGCCCGGCGCCGTCAAGCAGCTGCTTTCCTCCGCCACCTCCTTCGTGACGCCGCCAGGGCTGGCCGACGAGGTGCTGGGCGAGTTGGTCTCCGACCCCCGCAGGGTGATCGACTCCCCGGAGAACGTCCTGGGCGTCATGGAACTGGACGCCACGTCCGCCGTGGTCACCTCCTCCGCCGTCTCCGTCGCGGAATCCGGCACCATCATCCTGGACGGTTCCCCGGATCAGGGCCGACGCGCCATCACCCTGGTGCCGGACCATCACGTGTGTGTGGTGCCCGCCTCCAGCATCGAGCGACTGCTGCCCGCGGCCCTGGAACGGCTGGACACCACACGGCCGCTGACCTGGATCTCTGGCCCTTCCGCCACCAGCGACATCGAGCTGGAACGCGTGGAAGGCGTGCACGGCCCCCGCACGCTGGACGTTTTGATCGTCAAGGACCGCTGAGCGCAGGATCCGCCGGAATAGCGAGAAGCCCCAGTCATACGACTGGGGCTTCTCGGTCTTCGTGCTATGGCGGTTTCACTGGACCGGACGACGTACATCGATTTCAACCGGCCGGGGCTTCCGGCGAGTAATGGTGCTCGAAGCATCATGTACACGAAACTCTGATAATAACGTGTACGTAATGATGTAGGAGGATGGGATGAACGACAAGATTGCAAAGCCGATCAACGGTTCGTATGGCGTGATCGACGGCGTGGAAATCACGGAAGAAGTGATCGCTCGCCTCGTGAAGAACGCCCAGGACGGGTTTCCCGGTGCTTCGTTCCGGTCGCCCGGCCGTCCCGCGCGCACTGAGGAACCCACTCGAGCCGTCACTGTTCGTTTGAGTGAGTCGGAGCTATCGGCAGTGATGGCTCGCGCCGAGCGCGAGCACCGCAGCCGGTCAGACGCTATCCGTGAGGCAATCTCAGAATGGGCCCACGCACCAGCCTGAGCATCGACCCGTCGCTGCTGGTATCAGCAGCGACTAATTTGAAAGAGAGCCGGACACAACTATCCAGCAGCGGACGCGAAACCCATTCGCAGAGGCACGCTGAGGGCACGACAAGTGCACAGCCGCTGAGTTTCCGCTAAACCTCGCGAGCGCACACGAATGCTGGGGCCTCTCGCGTGTCCGCTCCTGAGTTCAGGTCAGTTCAAGTCAGTTCACCCGGGACGGGCTGGGGACGTCCACGGCGCTGGTCGCGGACGGGAAGAAGCCCCCGGACTCACGCTCCACGTGGGCGTCGGCCTCATCCTGGAGGGCCGCGAGTTCGGCCTCGAGGGACTCAACTGAGGCGCGGTGCTCGCGGTCGTCCTCATTAGTCTCCAACGCGCGGGCCAGGGAGGCCGCGGCCTCCGCCCGGCGCATCTGCAATTCCCGGTAGTAGGCCTCATCCGAGGCCGCGGACTGCGCCTGTTCGGCCTCGATCTCCAGCACTACCTCTGCGCGCTTCTGGAACATGTGCACCGTCAGGTGCGTGATGAGCAGCAGGACCACGGGCGGCATGGCGGCCACGAGCGCGGCGACCACGGCCGGGATGTCAGGCGCCCTGTCCACCGACAGGATGGCGTGGGTGGCGTTGGCCGCCGTGGAGACGATGGCGCCGAAGAACAGCAGGGTCCACGGGTAGACCATGGCCCGCCGCCCGTGTCCGTTCAGCGCGACGATGGCCACGGTGGCGGCAACGATGAGGCCGTCCACGATGATGGGCCAGATCCAGGCCAGGGTGGAGTCGATACCGGAACGCACCGCCAGGTCCGTCAAGGAGGCGAAGGACAGCACAAAGGCGCCGATGGCGATGACCACCGTGGCGGCCACAGCGGTCCATAGGACGCCGCGACCTGGAAGATTGCGGGGCGCAGTAGTACTCAAAAGTCAGTCACCGTTTCCGGGTCGGGGTGGGGGAACATGCCGCTGCCCGGATCACGCGGTCCGGTTCGAGGCACGTCCTCCATCGTAGACGCCACCTGTGGGCGGTTGCAGTGACGGCGAAGCACATCACAACGACGCGGTGGTCTTGCAACGACTCAGCGCTGTTGCAGCGACTCAGTGGTGTTACAGCGACGCAGGGGTGTTTCGAGACTCACACCAGGATGGTTGCCGATAAGCAACCATCCGGCGTATGGTTGCACTCAAGCAACCAATGAGGGTCCCCGAAGTCGCCTAGCGACTCGGGGCCTTCGTTTTTCCTAAACCTCCTTCCCCAGGGACAGGGACCGGCCGCGCACCCACGGCTGCCCCGCCCCACGCACGAAAGGGACCTAGATGTCCACCACCGAGCAAGCGCCCGAGGCACCCTCGGGCCTGCACATGACCCACGGCCAGGTGCTGCGAGCCCTGACCGGGCTGCTGCTCGGCATGTTCGTGACGATGCTCGCCAACACCTTGGTGTCAACGTCCATGCCGAAGATCATCACCGACCTCGACGGCGAACTGAACCAGACGAGCTATTCGTGGGTTCTGGTCGCGACCATGCTCGCCACGGCGATCTCCACGCCGATCTGGGGCAAGCTCTCCGACCTCACCAACCGCAAGGTACTGCTGCAGATCTCCCTGATCCTGTTCGTGGGCGCCTCCGCCGTGGCCGGTTTCTCCGAGTCCTCCATGATGCTGATCATCTGCCGTGTGTTCCAGGGCCTCGGCGCCGGCGGCATGCAGGCACTGTCCCAGATCGTGATGGCAGATATCCTCTCCCCACGTGAACGCGGCAAGTACATGGGGCTCTTCGCCGGCGTCATGGCCATCGCCACTGTGGGCGGCCCGCTCATCGGTGGCTGGATCACCGACGCGTTCTCCTGGCACTGGAACTTCTTCCTCTCCCTGCCCTTCGCCGTGGTCGGCGTGATCATGCTGCAGAAGACCCTGCACCTTCCTCCCGTGGAAAAGCAGGAGAAGGCACGTTTGGATTGGCTCGGGACCGTCCTGCTCACCGGCGGCATGTCCCTGGCGCTGATCTGGCTGTCCCTGGCGGGCACCTCCGCTCAGGTGGACTCCGGTTCCAAGCAGATCGAGTACGGCTCCTTCACCACCGTGTGGATGCTGGCTGTGGCCGCTGTTGCGCTGATCGTCTTCGTGTTCGTGGAACTCAAGGTCGCCGACCCGCTGCTGGACATGCGCC
>JBQDZM010000032.1:25096-31706 GCA_052108535.1 Galactobacter sp.
ATCGTCTTCGTGTTCGTGGAACTCAAGGTCGCCGACCCGCTGCTGGACATGCGCCTGTTCAAGAACCTGACCTTCACGATGTCCACCGTGGGTTCCATCGCCGTCGGCGTGGCCATGTTCGGCTGCGTTGTCTACCTGTCACAGCTGATGATCATGTCCCGTGGCGCCACGCCTTCCGAGGCAGGTCTGATGACCATTCCGATGATGCTCGGCATGATGGGTATCTCCGTGGTCGTCGGTGGGCTCATCACCAAGACCGGCGTGTGGAAGCCCTACATGGTCGCCGGTGGCGTCCTGCTGATCGCCGGGCTCTACCTGATCTCCACCACCGATGAGAACACCAATTACTGGCTGCTGGCCGCGTGGATGTTCGTGATGGGTGCGGGCGTCGGCATGATCATGCAGAACTTGACCCTGGTGGTGCAGAACGCCGTTCCGCCGAAGGATCTGGGTGTCGCCACCTCAGCCGTCTCCTTCTTCCGTACGCTGGGCGGAACCGTGGGCACCACCTGGCTCGGATCGGTTCTGGCCTCCAGGCTTCCCGACGTCCTGGCCGACCACCAAGACAAACTCGGTGCTGCGGCGGCAAAGGCCTTGGCCCCGAAGGTCATCGCGGAACACCCCGAACTGGCCCAGGATCCGCAGGGACTTCAGGCCTACTTCGGCGCTCATCCCGAACTGATCCAGGGCTACATGGCCCAGGTCGGGCAGCCCGCCTCCAACGGGTTCGCAAAGACCGCTGAGCCGTTCAAGTCGATCTTCGAGGGCGCCTACGCGGACTCGATCACTCACCTGTTCCTCATCGCCGCACCGATTGCGATCATCACTCTGATCTGCATCATCTTCCTGCCCAAGCTGGATCTTTCTGATCAGACCCGTTCCGAGCGCACGGCATCCGAGAAGGCCGCATTCACTGTGGAGCACGAGCCCATCGCCACCGGAGCGGTCCCGGTGGTCACCGGGGCCACCAACCTTGTGCCCGACGCAGGTGCTCGGCAGGCTGCCCGCAGCACCCAGGGTGCGGTGGAGACGAGTGGCGCCGATGGCGCCCAGTCCGACGCCACGACGTCGGACATAGAGGGCGACGAAGGCGACCAGCAATCTCATGGCCGTCACCTCTGATCCCGACCCACTGGATGGGGACCGCCCCGGCGGCCCCCATCTGGGGCAGGACCCCCATGACCTGCTCAAAGAGGCCGGCCTGACCGGGCTCGAGCGGTCCCTGAACAATGTGGAGCAGGAGTTCTCACGCCTGGTTGTCGGCGCCCGAGAGGCCATCCGCAAGCGGGCAGAATCGCTGGATCCCAGCCTGTTCCCGTTCGACTTCAAGACCATGAATGCGTTGTGGCACCACGCGGTCAGGCTTCCGGATACTCCGTCGCTCACAGGCAAGGAACTCGCGGACCTGTTGGCCGTGGACAAATCCGTGGTCTCCCGTTCGGTGAAGCGGCTGGAGGAGTGTGGCCTCGTTGCTCGTACCGTCAGCACGGAGGACGCAAGGGTGCAGCTGATTCATATCACCCGGGACGGATACCACCGTTTCAAGCGGACCGCCGAGGATGTTCCCACGATCATGCTGGAACGTCTGCGCACCTGGGACGTGGAGTCGTTGGATCAGCTGGCCGAGTTGCTTCACCGCATCAACGGGCCGCTCCCGGATCAGGCACCGAAGGATTGCTCCTCGCCTGAAATCTAGTTCGTGAGCTCGCGGGTGCTCTGGGTTGAAAGACCCGAGACTCGCGCCGGCTTGCGCGCAGAGACCGACAGAGACCGGCCGTTTCGAGGCCCGGCCTGCACCCCCCGCTGGGTGTGCGGGCCGGGCCTCGGTGTTTTTATGTCTGGGGCACGGCGTGTCATCCACAGTTTCGGCTGGACAGGCAGCGCGGTGGGGCCTGACGTGCAAGGCTGGGGCAGCGAAACCGATCCGTACCACCAGGGGGAGAACATGACGGAACAGAACGCAACACCTAGCAGCGAAGCACCCGGCAGCAAGACGCCGGGCACGGAGACCAAGGACAGCGAGGCGCCGATCCGCACATGGGGTGGGGAGGATGCCATGCTCAGCGCCTACTACGACAACGAATGGGGACGCCCGGTCACCTCAGAGGCGGGGCTGTTCGAACGACTCACGCTTGAGGCCTTCCAATCCGGGCTCTCCTGGGCCACGATCCTGCGCAAACGCGAGAACTTCCGGTCCGCCTTCGCTGGGTTCGATCCGGTCGTGGTGGCGGGCTTCCAGGAGCAGGACGTCGAGCGTCTCATGGACGACGCCGGGATCGTGCGTAACCTTCGTAAGATCCAGGCCGCCATCACCAATGCGGCCGCCACGGTGGCACTGCGTGAGGACGGCGGCCTGCCGTCCCTGATCTGGTCTCACCGGCCGGAGACCACTCCCCTACCGTCAAGAGTCGAGGACGTTCCCAGCCGTTCTCCCGAATCCGAGGCGCTGGCCAAGGATCTCAAACACCACGGCTTCGTGTTCGTTGGGCCCACCACTGCACACGCTTTGATGGAGGCCATCGGCATGGTGGACACCCACCTGCTCTCCTCTCATCGGCGCGGCGTGTCCGGGTTGTGGAACGAGGACGGGACGTGGGCCGCCGACCCAGTATTCGAGGAATCCGCCGCGCAGTGAGTTCGGACTCGGCGCAGACGGCACGTGCCCGGTCCCCGATACGGGGGCCGGGCACGTGGATGATGGCCGGTCACTTCCTCGAGATGAACCCTTCGTCCACCATCCAGTCGTAGGCCACGTCCGCCGGGTCTTCACCGTCAACGTCAACCCGTCGGTTGAGCTCGATGAACTTCTCGTTCGTCATGGCGGCAGCCACGGCCTCGAAGTCCTTCTGCAACTCCGGGTACTTCTTCGCCACCTCGGTCCTCAGCACCGGGGCGATGCTGTAGGAGGGGAAGAAACCCTGGTCATCGTCCAGGACCTCCAAGCTCAGGGACTTGATGCGACCGTCAGTCGTGAAGACCTCGCCGAAGTTGCAGGTACCACGTGCGGTGGCTTCGTAGACCGCACCCGTGTCCAGCACCGCTACGTTGGATTTTGGGACGTCCTTGCCCAGTTTCAGGCCGTACTTCTCCAACATGGGTTCGAACCCGTCCTGGCGGGAGTAGAACTCCGACTCCACACAGAAGGTGCGTTGCTCCACCGGCAACTTCTTGATGTCAGAGAGCTTGCTGACACCATTCAGCTTGTCCTTGTTGGAGCCCTTGATCGCGAAGGCGTAGGTGTTGTCCAAGGGGCCCGGGTCACCCCAGGTCAGCCCGTTGCCCAGATCCTCGTCATGGACCTTCTGCCACATCTCCTTCTGGTCCGGGACGCCGGTCTCGTGTCCCAAGTAGGTCAGCCACGCGGTACCCGTGTACTCGAAGAGCACATCAGCGCCGCCGCCCGCCAACAGATCTCGGGCCGGCTGGGAGCCGGGAACACTGGTCATGTCCTTGACGTCGAAACCTGCAGCTCGTGCGGTCAGGACACCGATCTTGCCCATGATCTTCTGCTCGGTGAAGTTCTTGGACGTCACCGTCACTTGGTTCCCATCAGCACCGTCGATCTTCTCGATGGAACCGGGGCCGGGTTCAGCGATATAGGCACCGGAGGACTCGAGGCCGCACCCTGTCAGGGCCAGAGCGGAGGCCGTCAGCATCCCCACCAGGGCTCCGCGACGACGGCGTGTTGTCGTACGGGTTCGGGTCATACGCGAGGTGTGCATGATTCACAGTCCCTTCGGACGGGCCACGTACTCCACGACGCGACCGATCCAGTCGATGACGAGTGCCAGCAGAGCCACCAGCAGAGAGCCCACCACCAGCACGGTCCCCTGGGACAGGGTGATGCCGGTGTTGATGAGCAGACCGAGGCCACCCGCGTTGACGAAAGTGCCCAGGCTGGCGGTACCCACAAGCAGCACCAGTGCGGTCCGGATGCCGGAGAGCATCACCGGAACGGCCAGGGGGAGTTCGACCTTCAGCAGGACCGCGCCGGCGCTCATCCCCATGCCGCGTCCGGCCTCGATCAGGCGCTTGTCCACACCGTCGAGTCCCACCATGGTGTTGGACAGGACCGGCAGCAAGGCGTAAAGCACCAACGCAACGGTGGCGGGCCAGGCGCCGAAACCGAGCCACATGGCCAAGAGCACCACGACACCGATGGCCGGTGCAGCCTGACCGAAGTTGGCGACGACCACCACAGCAGGACTGATCTTGCGCATGGAACCCCTGGTGAGAAGGATCCCCAGGGGGACGCCGATCACCACCACGATGAGGGCACCGAGGAAGGTCAACTGCAGGTGTTCCAGCGTCATACCCCACAGCTCGGCCGGGGCCAGGGTGGAACGTTCCGTGTCGGTCAGATCCGCAAGCCCCAGGTAGACGAACACTGCAGCGATCAGAACGATGAGCACCAGGATCTGCCACAGCAAGGGGAGCCACGGATGGCGTTTGTGCAGACGCACTCGGTTGCCGGCTTGACCGGTCGCGATCGAAGCGGCTGTCATGATGCACTCCCCGGCTGGTCCATCGGGATGGCGTCATCGTCGGCCTGATCAGCGGCAGCCGTGGCTACGGCGGCCATCGCTCCCGAGTTGAGTCCGACGGGCGCGGTAGAGGTCTGGTTGGCATCGCGCGCATCGGCGATGGCCTGCGTGACCGTGTCCACGGAGATCAGGCCCCTGTAGACTCCTCGGCTCCCCGTGACCACCGCGTTGACCGAACTGGCCACCAGCATCTCGTCGAGCGCGTCGTTGAGCGTGGCCTGGTCGCCCACGATGGGCAGTGCGGGATCCACCTGATCGGAGATCATCTGCATTCTGGACAGCTGTCGTTTGGTGAGCCATTGGATGGGGCGTTGGCGGGAGTCCAGGATGATTGCGTAGTCCTCACCAGAAGCCTGCAATTGGGAGAGCAGGTCGGAGGCCTGTTCGCCGGGCTTGCCTGTGACGGCGTCCCGCAACTGCACGTTGCCCACACGGGTCAGCGACAACTGTTTCAGGCCGGCGCCGGATCCGATGAAGCTCTCGACGAACTCGTTGGCGGGCTGAGCGAGGATGCGCTCGGGTGAGTCGTACTGCACCAGGTGCGCGCCCTCATCGAACACCGCGATCCAATCGCCCAACTTCATCGCCTCGTCGAAGTCGTGGGTCACGCAGACGATGGTCTTGTGCAGCTCGGCCTGGATGTTGAGCAGCTCGTCCTGCAGGCGTTGACGGGTGATGGGGTCCACCGCGCCGAACGGTTCGTCCATGAGCAGCACCGGCGGGTCCGCGGCCAGCGCACGGGCCACGCCGACGCGCTGCTGCTGCCCGCCGGAGAGTTCCTTGGGGTAACGGTTGCGATAAATGTCGGGATCGAGGGAGACCAGTTCCAGAAGTTCGTCGACGCGCTCCTTGATGCGGGCCTTGTCCCAGCCGAGCATCTTGGGGACCAGGGCGATGTTGGCTGCCACGGTCATGTGGGGGAAGAGCCCACCCGCCTGGATGACGTAGCCGATCTGCCGGCGCAGCTTGTCGCCGTCCATATCGGTGACGTCCTCACCGTTGATGACGATCTTGCCTGCCGTCGGTTCGATGAGACGGTTGATCATCTTCAGGGTGGTGGTCTTGCCGCAGCCGGAGGGGCCCACGAACATGACCACGGATCCGGAGGGGATCTCGAGGGTCAGGCCGCCGACGGCGGGTTTGCGTTGCCCGGAGTACGACTTGGTGACCTCGTCCAGGAGGATCGAGGCACCGTGAGTGTCCTGGGCGGGGGGATTTGGGTTCGAGGTGTTCTCAGGCACGGATACCCTTCCTGATGGTCAGACGGGAGACGACGATGAGGATCAGATCGAGGACGACGGCCAGAAGGACCACCGTCACGGTTCCGACCACCACCTGGTTGAGGGCGTTGGCTCCACCGAGCCGTGCCAGGCCGTCGAAGATGAACGAACCGAGTCCGGGACCCAGCGCATATGCGGCCACTGCGGCGATGCCCATGACCATCTGTCCGGAGATCCTGATTCCGGACATGATGACGGGCCAGGCCATGGGCAACTCCACGGTGGCCAGGGTTCTGAAGCGGCTCATGCCGATGCCGCGGGCCGCCTCGATGGTTTCCACTGGGACGCCTTGCAGTCCCACGATCGCGTTGCGCAGGATCGGAAGGACGGCGAAGAAGGTCACCACGACCACGGCGGGGCGCGGGCCGAACCCGAAGGGACCGATCATGAGACCGATCATCGCGAACGAGGGGATCGTCAGACCTACCGCAGAGATTCCGTTGGCCAAGGATGCGAGCCAAGGGATACGTGCCGTCAGGATCGCGATGATCACGGCTATGACGGTGGCGAGGATCAGGCACTGCACCACCAGCGAAAAGTGCTGATAGCCTGCAAACGTTATTTGCTGCCATCTGTCAGATATAAAATCCCACACATCAAATCCTTAGTAGTCTCATAAGTTTCGTTCTGCATTGTGGGCGAATACTGTCTTCTGTCTGCGCAATGCCGACTACCTTAGCACGTGTCCCACGACACACCCTGCGTCGTGGGTGAGCGAGACGGTGTCATAGCGGCTCTTCACAGTTGAGGGTGTAGGAGTTGGTTTCTGAATCCGCCGGTGTCCAG
>JBQDZM010000033.1:0-11410 GCA_052108535.1 Galactobacter sp.
GCCGTGAAGACTCCCAGCGGTCCCAAGTCCGGTTTCGCCGCTCAGGCCAAGACCCTGGCGCTGAAGGACTACGAGCGGCAGGTACGTTCGTTCCGGCATGCCCGTTCGGACGACGGACTCTCCGGGGCCAGGGCCCGCATGATCTTCCACGCCCACGCCATCGAGAAGGGCCTTAGCCGCAGCAACTTCCGCCCCGGCTTCGGCAAGATCGCGGTTCCCGGACTGGCCAAGGAGATCAACGCCTGGCTAGCCGCCGGTCGCAGCACTGAGGACACGTTCTTCATCAGCTCTGCTGGCGTGATGCGCAACTACCTGCAGCGCCATGAGGATCTGGGCGTGGATGTCTCCCACTTCTGGTCCCTTTTCGGCGAACAGGCTCAGCAACTCATCAACGCAGCGCACCAGCGCGAGGGTGGAGTGCTCCGTGCCACGGATGAACGCGAAGCCACCGACGTGATCACGCGGGATCGTGGCTTCCTCGACGTGATCTACGGCCGCCGCAGCGTGCGCGAATACACGCCGCAGCCCGTGCTGGACGCGGAGATATCGCGGGCGGTGGAGATTGCCATGCAGTCACCCTCGGTCTGCAACCGCCAGGCCGCACGGGTGCATCAGTTCGAGGATCCCGCCGTCATCAAGGCGGTGCTGGACCTGCAGGGCGGATTCGCCGGTTACGAGATGCCTCCCCGGCTGCTGCTGGTCAGCTCGGACCTGGATGCCTTCCTCTTTGCCACCGAACGCAACCAGGCGTTCGTGGACGGAGGCCTGTTCATGATGTCCTTGCTGCTGGGTCTCACCGAGGTGGGGCTGGGCTCCTGCTCGTTGAACACGGCGATGGGGACCAAGAAGGAGGCGGCCATCCGGAAGCTGATCAACATCCCCGACCATGAGGTGTTCATCTCCTTCATCGCGGTGGGCCACTACGACGGCGACGTGCTGGTCCCGCGCTCCAAGCGCGTGGAACCTGCCCTGGTCCTGACCAAGCACGGGACCGGACGTGGGCAGGCCGCGGCGCCCAGCCCGTCGGCCCTCATCGGGGAAGGCGCCAAGGCATGAACATGACGGCAACCGGAGAAGACACAGCCACGTCGTCGGAGTTCAGCGGTGAACGGGCCGCGGACAGCGGAACGGCCGACGAGCGGACCGGCACCTATCGAGTACAACCGGCCATCTGGCCCAGCCGTGAGGTGAGCACGGAGGTCCACGCGCACTTCACCACCACTGGTCCCGTGAGTATCTCCGTGGACCACCCCGGAGCGGTGTTTGGGCAGGGCGGCAGCCTGGCCACGAACCCGTACTACAACGTCTTCAACCTCGGGAAGTGGACGCGCAGCGCGGGCAACCTGCCGTGGGAACTGCAGCTGAGTGGACAGGGTCGCTTCCTGATCTCCATCCGCCTGGGCTCACAGGGCATGTCGGAACACCAGCTCTACAACGAGGAAATCCGGCTGGATGGCCCGTTGCGGTTGCCCGTGCCCGCCGACCCCGAGGCCAACGAACAAGCGGTGCTGTACTTCAAGCTGACCGCTCTGGAGGAGGGCCGCCTGGACGACTTCGCGTGGGCCACCACCGAGGCCCCGCGGCAGCGTCCGGATCTGATGCTGTCCGTCACGACGTTCAAGCGGGAGGCCGCCGTGGAGAACACGGCCAGACGCTTCCGGGCCTACCGTGATGCCACGGCACTGCGGGACGACATCAGGATGCTCATCGTGGACAACGGCAACTCGGTGGACATCGCAAACGGCAACGGCATCACGGTGATTCCCAACGAGAACCTCGGCGGGGCAGGGGGATTCACGCGCGGGCTGATCGAGGCTCAACGCACCGGAGCCACCCACTGCCTGTTCATGGACGATGACGCCTCCATCCAGATGGAAGCCGTGACGCGGACCTGGTGGTTCCTGGCCTACGCCCTGGATCCGCGCACGGCCGTGGCGGGCGCCGTGGTGGACGGACTGCACCGGTGGCGCCTGGGGGAGAACGGGGCCACCTTCGACCTCGGTTGTCATGCCCTGTACGGCGGGACGGATCTGCGCGATTACCACCAGGTCTTCGAGATGGAGTTCGAGACCACCAAGGCCGCCCCGGCCGACTTCTACGGTGGCTGGTGGTTCTTCGCCTTCCCGGTGGCCCAGGTTCAGCACCTGCCCTTCCCGTTCTTTGTGCGCGGGGACGACGTGAGCTTCTCCCTGGTCAATGACTTCGACATCGTCACGTTGCCCGGTGTGGCCTCCATCCAGGAGAGCTTCGTGGACAAAGCCTCGCCGCAGACCTGGTACCTGGACTTCCGTTCCCACCTGGTGCATCACCTGAGCCTGCCGAGCAAGCAAAGGTCCTGGGGTCAACTGCAGAAGATGGTGTTGAGCTTCTACCTGCGCACCACCCTGCGCTTCCATTACGACAGCCTGTCAGCGGTGAATCTTGCGCTGGAGGATGTTCTGGCCGGTCCGGAGTTCTTCGACGCCAACGCGGACATGGCGGCACGTCGTGCCGATCTCAAGGCGCTGACCGTGACCGAGGCCTGGAAGCCGGTCCACGGGCGTCCTCCGGCGGAACGCAAGTCGCGCCTGGGTGCCGGGCCGTTGCGCAAGCTCATCTGGCTCACCGGCAACGGGCATGTCCCCGCGTTCGGGGCGCTGGGGTCCACGCTGGTGTTGAAGGCCCCGGATCGGGAGGACTGGCGTGGCACGTGCGGCGCCAAGAAGGTCACGTTCCTCAACGCCGACCAGAGCAAGTACTACGTCGTGGAGCGAGATCAGGAACGTTTCTGGGTGGAGAGCAAACGTCTGCTCAGGAACACGCTGCGGCTACGCAAGGTGTATCGGCAATTGGGGCGGCAGTGGCGCAAGGGCTACACGTCCATGACCTCGGATGGGTACTGGCAAAAGAAACTGCACCTGGGCTGATCGCAGCCTGGCCGGAACGCCGACAGGGACCAGGTTTCCATGAGAGGTGCACCGTATCGGCGCACATCTCATGAAAACCTGGTCCCCAGCGGGTTGGCGCCGCACCGGTGGGGAGTGCTGATGCTGCCCGTCGAACTAACCAAAGATGTTCTGTATACGACGCATCTTCAGGTCAAATGCTTCAGAGGTGTAGCATTTGTCCATGGCTACGTGGGGAGTGGGAGAGGATCATGCAGCCGATATTGGGCTGCATCTGAAGCAGTGGCGACTGATTCGCGGAATGTCGCAACAGCTCGTCGCGGACCGAGCGGAAGTCAGCCGCGGCATGGTGGCGCGTTTGGAGCGCGGTGACCAGAGTGTTGGTCTTGGTGGCTTTTTCGCAGTGGTGTCCGTGCTGGGTCTGGCGGGAACTCTGGCGGATGCTCTGGACCCGCTCTCCTCCGAGGAAGGCCGAGCCAGGGCCCATCTATTGCACCGTAAGATCGCGCCGAGGCGGTGACCGCGGCGTTCATGTCGGACCACGACCGCGACGTGATCACGCCTACCCTGCGCTTCCTGCGCCTGGATCCATGTGGATTGACGGACCGCGTGCTTAGACCAAGTCGCGATTGAAATAACTATGCCCGACGGCGGGTGCCGCACCAATCGGTGCGTCACCAGCCGTCGGGCATGGGGCCGTGAGCCCGGCGCGACGCGCCGGAACCCTACTCGGTGGCGAGGCCCTCTACGGGGGAGAGCTTCGCTGCGCGCCGTGCCGGCCAAACACTGGCCAGCACCGATGCGCCCACCGCGACCACGAGCACCACGCCGAGCCACAGCCACGGGATCCCGAGCGAGAACGCGCCCAGGCTCGCCAGCGCGGCCTTGGCGCCAGCCGCGCCGTAGATGGTGCCCAACACCATGCCGAGGACGGACGCTGCAGCCGCGATCAGGCCCGCTTCCAAGGCCAACATCCCGCGCAGCTGACGCTTCTTCAAGCCAAGCGCCCGCAGCAGGGAATTCTCCCTGGTGCGCTCGATCACGGACAGGGACAGCGTGTTGCTCACACCGATCAACGCGATCACCACGGCCACGGCCAACAGGCCAGAGACCACCAGCAGCAACGCGTCGATAATCTGGCTCATGGCCTGACGGATCGGCAGGGCCCCGTTCACGTTGCTCTGCTCCACACCGGCAGCGGCCGCCACATTCTTGACCAACTCGTTGGCCGAGACATCGTTGGAGGCACTGATCCACAGGCTGTCAGTGGCGTTTGCGCGCTGAGCCTGATCGGAGGTGGGGGAGGTGAGCCCCAACTGCTTCGCGGTGGCCTGCGTCATGACGTAGCCCTCGCTGTCGGGGGCTGCGGCGTCCTGATCCACAGGGACGTTGTGCTTGCCACCCTTGGCGTCCAGCACGGTGACGGAGGTCGGCGCGGATTCACCGCTGAAGGCGTACGCCCCAGCCGCGACCTTGCCCTCAGCTGGGAGGGCGGCGCCCGGTGTGAGCACGCTGCTCAGTGTGTCCGCTGACATCGCGGTCACGGGGAAACAATCCGAGACTCCCCACGGCTCGTCCTCATCGGTGGAGGCACATTCCCCGGCCACAGCCGTGGGCTTAGCCAGCTCCACGTGGCGGACCCCATTCACCGTGCCGACGGCCCTCACCTGGGAAGCGGTGAACGTGCCGCTGGCGGAAGCACCGCCCTCGCCCTCGACAGTGTCCTCGCCGGCGTCACCGTCAGCGTCAGTGGAAGCCGCGGCCACCGTCAGATCCACCGGGTACTGCCCGGCCAACTCCTTGTTCAACGTGGAGCGTGCCGACTGGGCACCGGCAGCCATCATGCACACCAACGTGACGCCGAGCAGCAGGGCGGTTCCGATGGCCGCGGTACGCTGCGGGTGCCTCAACGCGTTCAGGCCAGCCAAACGTCCAGCAACCTTGGCCCCGAACGGCTTGGCCAACATGCGCACGGCCCACGGGATCAGCAGCGTGCCGAGCATGAGGACGCCGATGAAACTGACCAACCCGCCCAGGAAGGCCACCGCCAGGCTGCCGAGTGCACCGAACAGACCCAGCGTTCCTGCCGTCAGTAGAACGGCACCGAGCAGGGCAAGGATGGCACCGAACACGATCCGAGCGCGACCACGCTTGGATGCCGCGGTGACGGTCTCCTGCGGACGCAATGCAGCCAACGGGGCCACTCGAGTCGCGGCGCGTGCCGGACGAAGGGAGGCCAGCCAGGTGACCAACACGCCCACCACCAGGCCCGCGATCACGGCACCCCAGCTCATCCCGAAGGTCAGGTACGGCAGATCAAGCGCGGGGGAGAGGATGGCACAGCCGCCAGCCACCACGACCAAGCCGAGGAGCACACCGAAGACCGAACCGACCAACCCGATCAGCAGGGACTCACCGGTGACCATGCGCCTGACCTGGGAACGCTTGGCTCCCAACGTACGCAGCAGGGCCAGCTCCCGAGTGCGTTGGGCCAGCACCACGGCGAAGGTATTGGACACCACCAGGATGGTCACCACCAGCGCGATCACCGCGAACAGACCAAGCACCCACGAGAGCACATCGGTTTCACCGGTGAACTCGGTGACGGTGGCCGCGGTTTTCTCCTCCGGGGTCTGCACGGTGGAATCAGCCAGGTTCTGCTCCTGCAACAACGTCTCCAGCGCCGAGGACACCTTCGACGTGTTGCCCGTCGTCGAGACCAGGATCTGTTCCGGAACCGTGTCAAGACCCAGCTGCTTCGCGAGCTCCGGACCCACCTGCACGGTGGGGAAGCCGGCCATCATCGGATTGCTGGACTCGGCGCGGATACCGCTGACCGTCAACTCCGCCTTGGGGTCCTCGCCCTCATCCGCGTAGCCCAAAACAGTGACGGAGGACCCGGGGGCCAGGTGCAGAGCCTCCGCCGTGTTCTCGGAGACGGTGAGGGAATCATCCCCGGCCTCCACTCCGCTGATCAGCTTCTGACCCAGCATCCCCAGGTCACCGCTGGCCACCGTCGCCTGGACGTACTGGGTGTCGCCACCGGCCGACGCTTCAAGCGAACTCACGTTCAGCGCCAGGGAATGCTCAACACCTGGTGTGGAGTCGATACCTTCCAGCAACCGGTCCACGCGCTCGCCGCTGGGTACGGCATCGTCGTTCTGTACAACGTTGATCACGAGGTCGGAGTGCTGGTAGTCCTCGCCGAGACTGGCGCCCAGCGTGGCGCGCAGAGTGGAGGAGACCAACAAAGTAGTGGTCAGGAAGGCGACGCCGATCGCGATGGCCGCGATCACCGCCGTATAGCGGCGGCGGTAGGCCACCACATTGGAACGGATCATTGAACTCATGCTCCGCCGCCCTGCGTGGGGTCGGTTGTTATGCCTTGCGATCCGGGCCGGGTCCCGCCCGCGGCGGAACCGGCGGCGCCGTTGGCCGCACCCAGGACGGCCAACGCCTCCGCGACCTGGTCAACCTGCGGGTTCACGATTTCCCCGGCTAGGCGACCGTCCTTGAGCAGGACCACGCGGTCAGCGGCAGCGGCCGCGACCGGATCATGGGTCACCATGATGACGGTCTGACCGTCCTCGTGCGCCGAACGGGAGAGCAATCCCAGCACCTCGGAGCCGGATGCCGAGTCCAGGTTGCCCGTGGGCTCGTCTCCGAAGACCACATCGGGCCGCGCGAGCAGGGCGCGGGCCACGGCCACGCGCTGCTGCTGACCGCCCGAGAGCTGATGCGGTTTGTGATTCAGCCTGCCGGTGAGGCCTAGGCGGGAGACGAGCTCCTGGAACCATGCCTTGTCATACTTCGCGTTGGCCAGCTCCAACGGCAGCACAATGTTCTGCTGCGCGGTCAGGGTCGGCACCAGATTGAACGCCTGGAAGACGAATCCCACCCGCTGCCGACGCAACTCGGTGAGCTGATCATCGTTGAGGCCGGACACGGGCGTGCCGCCCAGGACAATCTCCCCGGAGGTCGGAGTGTCCAGCGTCGCCAGGCAGTGCATTAACGTGGACTTTCCGGATCCGGAGGGGCCCATGATCGCGGTGAAGCGCCCGGCTTCGAAGGCGACGGACACGTTGTCCAACGCGTGGATCGTGGTGGCGTCGTCTGAACCGTAGGTCTTGGTGAGCTGATGCGCGCTGACTGCGGGGGCACCGGTGGTGCCCGCCTGTGCGGCTGAGGAATGCCGTGCTGAGGAAGAAGGATGACTCATAGATCCAAGACTAGGGAGTCCTTGCGCCCTTAAGCGTCCGGCGGAAGGGGGATCCTCGGGAGTCCCCATGTCAGACCGCGGTATGACTCATGCGGCCCGGATCGTGCCACGGCCACGTTGTCGGCACAGTGTGATGGGATGGCCGTGGCGCCCGTTCAGAGCATGGGGAGCATGCCCTCCAGACGTGCATAGGAGGACTCCATGCCGTCAGCCATGCCGGTGGCGAGGACCATGTCGCGCGTTTGCTCATCTGGGTATTCGATCAGCGTGGTGATCAGGGTAGCGCCGTCCTCCTCGTAGAGGCTCAGATCATTGGTGGTGATGGGGCCGTCCACACCGATCATGGTCTCCGTGACGCACTCGCGACTAGGTTCCTCACTGAGCAGGACCTCACCCTCGAAGCCGAACGGTTCACCTTGCGTAGTGTCGACCGGTGCCCACCTCCAGCGGTACGTGGCTCCGGGCTGCGCGGGTGGAACACACTCGGTCATTTCCCACCCACTGGGCCCCAGCATCCATTGCCGGATCAGCTCTGGGTCGTGATGGGCGTGCCAGACCAGATCGCGGGGGCCCTCGATGAGGCGGGTGATGCTCACGTGGGTTGCGTCGATCAGCTCCACCTGGGTGCCCTGGCCCTGGGCTGTTGCGCGGAGGCCGGTCAGGACCAGCTCCATCTGGCTCATCGCGTCGCGGATACCCTCGGACTGGCCCATGGACACGACCTGTTCAAGCGCCTCGAGGGAATCCAGGTACGAGGTCATGACCATGCGGCAGCCGGTCTCCGTCTCCTCAAGGGCCAGCACCATGCGCTGGGTCGGCATGGCCTGGATCGGTTCACCGTCGTCGCCTGCAAAGAAGTCCATGACCTCCAGGCGGCTCGGAGCCTGGATGCTCACGAACTCCCAGACACCGTTGTAGCGCTCACCCTTGGGGCTGGTCATGTGGTACTTCGCGCGGCCGCCGGGCTGGGGATCCCAGGTGCGGAACGTGGCGGGGTAGCCGTGGGGGCCCCAGAACCGTTCCGGCTGGCGTGGATCGGTGTAGGCTGCCCACACCCGTTCACGCGGATGGGTGAATTCCGCCGTGACGGTCATGGTCAGGGCCTCGGGATCGGTGCTGATGTCGATGACGGGCATGGTGTGCTCCTCGTGGTCTGATTCAGCTGGGGATGGTTGGCGTCTGGGCGGTGGTGGGGGACTCCGGCGGCTGTGGGAGGTTTGGGGGTTGAGGCAGGGCCTGCGTTTCCAGCAGGTCCTCGAGCCGGTCCACGCGCCCGCGCCAGAGGCTCTCGTACTGGACCAGGAGGATTCTGGCCTGCTCCAGGCGGTCTGGATTGGCGCGGACCAGGCGTTCACGACCCTGAGCGCGCTTGATGATCAGCTCGGCCTGCTCCAACACGGAGACGTGTTTCTGTACCGAAGCAAACGACATGTCGTAGTCCCTCGCCAGGACGGTGACGGACTGCTCCTGCGCCATAGTGCGGCGCAGAATGTCCCGGCGCGTGGACACCGCCAGGGCGTGGAAGACCAGGTCGGTCTCGGCTTCACTCAACTCATTATGTACAACCATCGGGTTGTACATTAGGGCGCGTTAGCAGCCTCGTCAAGGGATGAGCTTTGTCCTGGTCGTGCGAAGTTCTTCCCCTACGCGACAGTCCGAGGAGCTTCATCGGGCCCAGTCGGCCAACTGACCCCGGCTGCAGAACCTGCATGCCACCGCAGAAGAACGGCTGCGACGCATCAGAGCGGGGCTGGCATCGAAGGCAGGCAGTGGTTGGGCTATCGGAACCCAGCTAAGGAGTCACCACACCCGTCTCGTAAGCGATCAGCACGGCCTGGACCCGGTCGCGAGCCTCCAGCTTGGATAGGATCCGGCCCACGTGGGTCTTCACCGTGGCCTCCGACAAGAACAATCGGGCGGCGATCTCAGTGTTGGTCAGTCCCTCCGCGATCAACTGGTACACCTCCCGCTCCCTGGCCGTGAGTGAGGCCACGGCGCGGTTCTTCTCCACCGGAGCCTGCGATTGGGACCGCAACACCGGCGCCATGTGATCAAGCAGCCGACGAGTGGTGGACGGCGCCACGACGCCACCACCCTCGTGGACCGTGCGGATGGCCTGCAGTAGATCCTCAGGGGGGACGTCCTTGAGTAGGAATCCGCTGGCACCCACCTTCACCGCATCGATGGCGTACTCGTCCAGATCGAAGGTGGTCAGGATCAGCACCCGCGGATGAGGGCCCTGCGACCCCAGAAGATGCGCGGTGGCCTCGATCCCGTCCATCTCAGGCATGCGGATGTCCATCAGAACCACATCGGCATGAGCCACCGCCGGGGAAGCCACCGCTTCCCGTCCGGTCCGGGCCTCACCGACCACCTCGAGGTCCGGTTGCGAATCGATGATCATCTTGAACCCACCGCGCAACAGATCCTGATCATCCACGATGGCGACCTTGATGGGCTGCTGGGTAGCCGTTAACTCGGTATTCATGCGTGCTGCTCTCAGATTTCTTCGTAGGGAAGGAAGACGCGCACGGTGTAACCGGAGCGTCCGGGACGGAAATCGGCGGTGCCACCATAGAGGCTCACCCGCTCTAGCATCCCCTGTTGTCCGCGACCCATGCCGTCGGTGGTGGTGCTCCCGACCCCGGTGTCAGCGACCTCCAGGTCAAGACCGTGCGGGGTCCAGGTCATGGTCAGGGCGGCCAGGGCGTCAGCTCCGGCATGCTTGAGCACGTTGGTCAGAGCCTCCTGCGCCGCACGATAGGCCGCCAGCTCCGCCCCGGCCGGAAGACCCCTGCGGGGCTGCCCCAGCTGGTGGAACTGCAGCTGCAACCCCGAGCCGCGAATATTCTCGACCAACTGCGGGATGAGCGACAGATCCGGGGCGGGCGTCTTGGGCGCGGCCTCATCGTCCTCGGTGCGCAGCACGCCCAGCAGACTCCGCATCTCCTTCAACGCCTCTCGTGAGGTGGCGGCGATGGTGCCCAAGGTCTGCGTGGCGATCTCCGGATTGGCCGCGGCCGCGTAGCGGGCGCCGTCCGCCTGGGCGATGACCACGGACAAGGAATGCGCCACGACGTCGTGCATTTCGCGGGCGATTCTGCGGCGTTCATCCGCCGCTGCCAGCGCCCTCTCCTGCTCCTGCTCTGCCTCGAGCCGTTCGGCACGGTCGGCGAGCGCCTGCTGTGCCAGCCGTCTGGCGCGCACCATGTAGCCGGACACGATGGCCACAGCACAGACCGCTCCAATGAACAGGGTGCCGGCCACCCAACTACGCCAGTTGGGGACCGGGAGACCTTCGTAATAGTCGGTGGCCCAGGCAAACCCGCCGAGCAACGAGCCGACAACGCACCAGATGACCGACCACCGGGCGTCCCTGCGTTGTCCGTACACCACGGCGGAGTACGCGATCGTCGGAATCAGGACGATCAGCGGGGACACCTCGGGGCCGCCCATGGTCACGATCATGAAGAAGGCCTGGAGCAGACCAGCTCCTGCTGCGATCCATAGGGCTCTTCTGGGGTGGGACCGTCGCCACGCGAAGGCCAGAGCGAGTAAGACCATGGTGACCAGACCGACCACGAGCGGTTGCGAGTCGACGCCCGTCAGAGAGATTCCGTATAGGAGGGAGGCCGGGAACATCAAGAGGACGGCGACGGTGGTGTCGAGTTTTCCCGGGTTCTTCCGGATCCACGCCTCGAGCCGCCGCAACCATGTCATGAGGACAAGCCTAGAGGTGGGGCGGTTGGTGTCGCGTCAGCCCGTGGTCGGAACCTCCCCGCCGGTCCGGGGGCCGCCTTCTCGACGCGTCCTCCGTCGCAGGGCCGCCTTTCCACGGTGGGGCCGTGATCTGCCATGCGTAAACCCGGCCCTGACGTGGATAGTGGTGGCTGTGGCGAGCGTGTGCGGCAAGGAGCACCAGTGCACGTGTCAGGGCCGTCTGTCCACGGTGGGACCGCCTTCTTGCCTTGCCCGCCTTCGCAGGGCCGCGTTTCCACGGTGAGGCCCTGTTCTGCCATGCGTAAACCCGGCCCTGGTGTGGATCGTGGCAGCGGCAGCGGCAGCGGCAGTGGCAGTGGCAGTGGCAGTGGCAGTGGCAGTGGGTAGTGGGTAGCGGGTAGCGGGTGCGGCAAGGAGCATTGGCGCACATGCCAGGGCCGCGTTTCCACGGTGAGGCCGTGTTCTGCCATGCGTAAACCCGGCCCTGGTGTGGATCGTGGCAGTGGCAGTGGCAGTGGCAGTGGCAGTGGCAGTGGGTAGCGGGTAGCGGGTGCGGCAAGGAGCATTGGCGCACATGCCAGGGCCG
>JBQDZM010000033.1:11510-20894 GCA_052108535.1 Galactobacter sp.
CGTTTCCACGGTGAGGCCGCCTTCTCGCCTTGCCCACCGTCGCAGGGCCGCGTTTCCACGGTGAGGCCGTGTTCTGACATGCGTAAACCCGGCCCTGACGTGGATCCTGGGAGCCTGTGTCAGGGTGTCAGGGTGGTGATGGCTGCGAGATCCGCTGCTTACACCAGCCGGACCATCCAGGCAGGGTCTTGCGGGATCTCTGCAGCGAGCAGGAGCTTCACCAGACGTTCCGGGTGGATCATGTCCTCCCACATCCACCGGATGATTCGGACGCCAGTGGCCTCGATGCGCTGCTGTCTGAGCTTCTCATCCATGAGGACCTGTTCCATGGTTCGGCCATTTCGGTAGCGAGGATCCACGTACTTGATACGCCCATCTGCCTCGCCTGATGTTCGGCGTGACTCCCAATGCTTGTCCGTGCGTCCCAAGAAGAAGCCGCGGCCATCGAAATGTGGCTGCTGGAGGACCGGCTCCTGAAATCCGTGCTGCAACATCACGCACCTGCTTCCGGTCTCCAACGGGGTGGCTGCCCCGGCCCGGGCCAGGTCAATGACCTTGTGGGCCTTGCGCTTGTGGGTTTCGGCTTTCAATAGCTCCGTGGCCTGGTGAGCGGAAGACAGGTCAGCGTGGCAGAAGTGACCGAAACGAGCCAACCCGTCGGCCGCGGTCAGACCTCGCAGCAACGGCAGCCGTGCGGCGACATCTGCCACCGCGACGCCCGGCTTCACCGTTAGGAAGGCGCCGGTGCGGACCGGGTCCAGGCTGTCCACACGTCGTCGGACGATGGTGGGGACGAACCGGGCCTGGGCCTTGGCCTCGTCAGGAGCTGCGGCGGAGAACCGCACGGTTCGGGGCTCCGGACCGAGCCTGGATTGTGAGGTGGTGAGCACAGCCATGCCCCGGGGAATGCCGAACACGGGAAGCCCCGCTAGCAACAGTGCGGTTTCAGCACCGAAGACCACCTCTTGGCAGCGGAGAACCTTGGCGGCAGCCACGGCGGTGAAGATCTCGGCCGGCTTCAGCGCGATCCACACTCTGGTCGGCATGTACACGCCAGGGCCCAGACGTATGAGCTCACCCCGTTGGTAGGCGCGCTGCGTGGCGGGAGAATTGGGGGCTACGACCAGATTGGTCGGCAACTGACGGGGGACAGGTGGAAGGATCAACTCCTTCGGTGCGTTCTGGTTCATGCGGACAAGGGTGGTCACTGTCGAGCCCGTTTGGTGCCCAACAACCGCCAAGTGTGGATAAGTACGGTGTGACACGCAGTGGATCGCGGCAATGCCTGTGGCCCCGCCAGCGAGGATGACGATGGCGAACGGGTACGGCAAGCGCAACGGGGGACAGGCCAGGGCCGGGTTTCCACGGCGAGGCCCTGTTCTACCATGCGTAAACCCGGCCCTGACGTGGATCGCGGTGTCGGGGGCGCAGTACGGGGCAGGGCAGGACTGAGCAACGCTGAGCGGGGCGAGGTAGAGCAGGGCGGGGGAGGTCAGGGCAGAGGGGAGCAACGTAAAGCAGGGTAGGGCTGGCGCGACACGGGTCGGGGTAGGGCAGGGCTGGGTGGTGCAGGGCTGGCACGACACGGGGCAGAGAAGACGTAAGTCTCGGATACCAGACTGCCGTATCAAATAGTGAGACTGCTTGACCACTATGCGGACGGGAGGGCTAGCCTGGCATCATGACGCGAAACATCGACCTGGCAGTCATCCCCGGCGACGGCATCGGCCCCGAAGTGATCGAACAGGCGCTGCGCGTCCTGAACGAGGCACTCGCAGGCACCGACACCGGCCTCACCATCACCGAGTACCCCCTCGGTGCAGCACATTGGCTGGAGACCGGCGAAGCCCTGAACGACTCCACGCTCGAAGCCATCCGCCACCACGAAGCCATCCTCTTCGGAGCAGTGGGCGCAGCCCCAGGCGACACCCGCATCCCGTCTGGCCTCATCGAACGCGAACTCCTCCTCAAGTTGCGCTTCAACCTGGACCACGCGGTGAACCTGCGCCCGTCCAAGCTCTACCCCGGAACCGGATCACCGCTGGAAAACCCCGGTGACATCGACTTCGTGGTCGTCCGCGAAGGTACGGAGGGCCCCTACGTCGGCAACGGCGGCGTCATCCGCCAGGGCACCGAACACGAGATCGCCACCGAGGTCTCCATCAACACGGCGCACGGAGTGGAACGTGTGGTCCGCGACGCCTTCGAACGCGCGGCAGCCCGCCCCCGCCACAAGCTGACACTGGTCCACAAGCACAACGTCCTGGTCAACGCCGGGCACCTGTGGCGCCGCACCGTTGAGGCCGTCGGCTCCGAATTCCCCGAGGTCGCGGTGGACTACCTCCACGTGGACGCTGCCACCATCTTCATGGTCTCCGACCCCTCACGCTTCGACGTCATCGTCACCGATAACCTCTTCGGCGACATCCTGACCGATCTCGCAGGCGCCGTCACTGGCGGCATCGGCCTCGCAGCCTCGGGCAACATCAACATTGACGGCGCGGCGCCCTCCATGTTCGAACCAGTCCACGGCTCCGCACCCGATATCGCAGGCCAAGGTGTCGCAGACCCCACCGCAGCCATCCTCTCCTCCGCGCTGCTGCTGCACCACTTGGGCCTCGACGACGCCGCGAACGCCATCGAAGCCGTCGTAGCTCAGGACGTGGAAGCCCGCACCGGAACCCGCTCCACGGCGGAGATCGGCGACGCCATCGTCTCCGCGCTCGCCGAGGCCCGCGTCAGCGCCTGACCCGTTCCGTTTCCCTTAAACCGTTCGCTTAACCCAGGCTTCCCCTCGCGACCACGGCGGGAATCCGCGCGGCGCTGACGGAAAGCCAGGGCACGGCAACCACCACACCACCCGCCGTCGGGCATTCAACCGACGGAACCCACCGGGCCCCGTCATCCGACGGGGCCCGGATCGGCAGATCCTGGTACAACGGACTAGGCTCTGGAACCGAAGAACTTCGCCCCGACCGGACGAAGTAGTTGCATCGTGGCCCGCGCGCCACACCCCGTTCCGGGGGTTTCCCGGACATCGATGTAAGGACATCACCCACCGTGAGCACCCTGCAGTTCACCAAGACCCTTTCCGAGGCCCGCGCTTCCGAGGAACGCCGCGCCGAAATCCTCAGTAACCCCGGGTTCGGCAACTACTTCACCGACCACACGGTCGTGGTCGACTGGACCGAGGGCCAGGGCTGGCACGACGCCCGCCTGGAGCCCTACGGCCCCATTAACTTGGACCCGGCCGCCGCGGTGCTGCATTACGGCCAGGAAGTCTTCGAAGGACTCAAGGCCTACCGCCACTCCGACGGCGGCGTGCGCACCTTCCGCCCCGAGAAGAACGCCGCCCGCCTGAACACGTCCGCCCGGCGCCTTGCTCTGCCGGAGCTGCCTGAAGACGTGTTCCTGGAAGCCATCCAGCTGCTCGTCGAGGCAGATCAGTCCTGGATCCCCACCGGAGACGGCCAGTCCCTGTACCTGCGCCCCTTCATGATCGCCACCGAGGCGTTCCTGGGCGTCGCGCCCGCCAAGCAGGTCAGCTTCCGCGTCATCGCCTCCCCGGCAGGCAACTACTTCGGCGGAGAACTCCACGCCGTGCCGATTTGGCTCTCCGAGACCTACTCCCGCACCGGCCACGGCGGCACCGGTGAGGCCAAGTGCGGTGGCAACTACGCGGCATCCCTGCTGCCCCAGCTCGAGGCCGCTGCCCACGACTGCCCGCAGGTCATCTTCCTTGACCCCTCCGACGACAACGCCGTCGAGGAACTGGGCGGCATGAACGTCTTCTTCGTCATCGACAACACCCTGGTGACCCCCCGCCTGAACGGCAATATCCTCCACGGTGTCACCAGGGATTCCGTGCTGGCGCTGGCCGCAGAGATGGGCCTGGAGATCCAGGAACGCAAGATCACCATCGACGAATGGCGCAGCGCCAATGAGTCCGGTGCGCTGAAGGAGGTCTTCGCCTGCGGCACGGCCGCGGTGATCACCCCGCTGTCAGCGCTGAAGAGCAACCAGGGCGAGATGACGTTCCCCGTCACCTCCGAGTCCGATTCGGTCTGGGGACGCATCCGCGCTCAGCTGCTCGGTGTGCAGACCGGCGCGGTGGAGGACACTCACGGCTGGCTGACCCGCTTGATCTGAGCCACGGCCCTCCGCCCGCTGCCGATTTCGCCCAGGCTTTCCGCCGCACCATATGCGCTGCATGTGGTGCTGCCGGAAAGCCTGGGCGATTTCGATAGGATCGGGACATGCGCGTTCTCACGACCGGCGGCGCCGGCTACATCGGATCCCACACCGTGCTCTCCCTCGTCGATGCGGGCCATGAGCCGGTGGTGCTCGATAATTTCGACAACTCATCTCCCGAAGCCGTCCGTCGGGTCTCCGAGCTGGCAGGCCGGAACATCGAGTTGATCGAGGCGGACCTCCTGGACAGGGAGAACACCCACCGCATCCTCGCCGAAGGCAACTTCGACGCCGTGATCCACTTTGCCGGGCTCAAGGCCGTGGGGGAGTCGGTGGCCCAGCCGCTGCGCTACTACCGCCACAACATCCTGTCCACACTGAATCTGCTGGACGCTATGTCCGACGCCGGTGTGAAGACCTTCGTCTTCTCCTCCTCGGCCACCGTCTACGGCGATGCGGGCGTGGTGCAGTACACGGAAGACCTCCCCACGCAGGCCGTGAACCCGTACGGGCGCACCAAGCTGGACATCGAGCAGATCCTCGATGACCTCGCCGTTGCCGACCCGTCCTGGCACATCGCCAAGCTGCGCTACTTCAACCCGGTGGGCGCCCATGAGTCCGGCCGCATCGGTGAGGACCCGCAGGGGATCCCGAATAACCTGATGCCGTTCGTCTCCCAGGTGGCCGTGGGGCGGCGCGACCACCTCAACATCTTCGGCGGCGATTACCCCACGCCGGACGGCACCGGCGTCCGGGACTTCATTCACGTGGTGGACCTCGGCAAGGGGCACGTTGCCGCCCTCGACGCGCTGCCCGAATACCCGGGTTCGCGCGCCTGGAACCTCGGCTCCGGTGAGGGCGCGTCGGTGCTGGACGTGGTTCACGCCTTCGAGCGCGCCTCGGGCAAGAAGCTGCCCTACGAGATCGTGGATCGTCGGCCGGGTGACCTCGCCGAGTACTACGCGGAACCGTCCCGGGCCCGCCTGGAACTGAACTGGAAGACCGAGCGTGGCCTCGAGGACATCGCTCGCGACACCTGGCGCTGGCAGAGCAACAACCCCTACGGGTACGCCTCCGACGACGAGTCCTGACCCGACCTACCGCGCCGGGCACAGATGCTTTGCACGTCCGTCGGTGCGTTGGCACGTCCTGCGGTATGAAGGGGCCGATCCGCACCGACCGATGTACGTGAACGCCGACGGACGTCTGGCTCGGTAGACTTGGACCCATGCGTATTGCCCGTTGTGTCTTGGATTCCGAACCGTTCTACGCGCTCGTGGAAGGCGATGACGTCGCCGAACTCGCGGGCGACCCCTTCTTCCACGGGATTCAGCCCACCGGCACCCGTCACGCCCTGGACGACGTCCGACTCGTGGCACCGATCATCCCGCGCTCCAAGGTGGTCTGCTTTGGTCGCAACTACGCCGAACACGCTGCAGAACTCGGCAACGAGGTACCCGAGGAACCGCTGATGTTCCTGAAGCCCAACACCGCTGTGGTGGGACCGGGGGAGCCGGTCAGGTTGCCGTCGTTCTCCGACGAGATCTCCTACGAGGGAGAGCTGGCCGTGGTGATCGGCCGCATCTGCAAGGATGTGCCGGCGGAGAGCGCGGACGAGGTGATCTTCGGATACACCTGCGCCAACGACCTGACCGCGCGCGACAAACAACGCAGTGACGGCCAGTGGGCCCGAGCTAAGGGCTGGGACGGCTCCTGCCCGCTGGGCCCCTGGATCGAAACGCAGCTTGACCCCGACGGCCTCTCACTTCGCACCACTCTCGATGGTGACGTGGTGCAGGACGGCACCACGTCAGACATGATCCACGGTGTGCGAGCGCTCGTGGCGCAGGCCTCCTCCGCATTCACTCTGCTTCCGGGCGACGTGCTGTTGACCGGCACCCCTGCCGGCGTGGGCCTGGTGCGTGAGGGGCAGCGTGTTGAGGTCACCATCGAGGGGATCGGCACCCTGGGGAATCAGTTCCTGGGCGCCTAAGACTGTATCTGGGGCTCGGGCGGCGCCGGGTCTAGATGTTCGTGTCTGATCGGTTTACTTTCAAGCGATCGAGTCCATGTCTACGATGGTGATCATGGCGACCACAGACTTGGGCCCGGATCGGCGCGAACGCATCCTGCAAGCAGTACGAGACCGCGGAACCATCCGCGTGACGGATCTTGCGGAGGAGTTGGATGTCTCCGCAATGACCGTGCGCCGCGATATCGGCTCCATGGCAGAGGAAGGGCTGCTGGAGCGGATCCACGGTGGAGCCCGGTTACGCGGCGGGCAAGTGGCCGCCGAACCGCTCCCCGCGGCCAAGACCCTGCTCAATCCGCAGGCCAAGGCTGCCATTGCGCGGGCCGCCGCGGAAATGATCGGCCCGGGCGAGGTGGTCGGCATCGGTTCAGGCACCACGGCTTTGGCGTTCGCCAAACTGATCGCGTCCATCCCTGATCTCACGGTCGCGACCAATTGTGTTCCTGTGGCACAGGTGTTGTGGGAACATTCAGCCGCGCGAGTGATCCTGACCGGGGGAGAACGAACACCGTCGCAGGGGTTGGCAGGACCCATTGCGTTGCAGGCGCTCGAACATCTGCATTTGGACACCGTGGTGCTGGGAACGCACGGCCTCGACATCGAGGCTGGCTGCACCACGCCCAACCTCTTGGAGGCTCAGGTGAACCGTTCGTTCCTGCAGCGGGCCAGGCGCTCTTTGGTGCTTGCTGACGCGGAAAAATGGGGAACTGTCGGCCTGACCACCTTCGCTGCGATCGCTGATTTGGACACGCTGATTTCTGATGCTGCTCTGCCGTCCACGGCCCGGGATGCGCTGGGGGCAGAGGGTGTGGATGTGGTCATCGCGTGACGGCGATGTTCGTATGCCCATGTTCGTTCTGAGATAACTCGTGTGCGATTCTGATTGATCGCTTAAGGTCGTGTCATCGCACTGATGTGTTGACCATCACCTTCTCAAGGGAGAGAACATGCGTACCTCGCACCAGAAACTCGCACGCGGAGCCGCCGCGCTCGGGGCCGTCGTGGCCCTGGGCCTTTCCGGTTGCACCAACAGTGGTGACGACGACTCCTCGTCCTCCGGTAAGGATTCGGGTTCCAAGGCGGAGGCCGTGAACGACCAGGTCGTTGCAGACGGCTGCACCCCAGACAAGCTCGGCGTGGACAAGGTGGACCTGAAGGGGGCCAAGGTTGGCTTCTCACAGTCCGAACCCGACTCCGCAGCCTTCCGCAAGGCCGAGACCCAGTCCATCAAGGATGCGGCCAAGGAGGTGGGGGCCACGGTCACCGTCACCAACGCCAACGCTGAGCTGCCCAAGCAGATCAGCGACATCCAGGAACTGATCAACCAGAAGGTGGACATCCTCGTGGTGGCCGCCGTGAACTCCGACGGCCTGACGCCTGCGCTCGACGCAGCCAAGAAGGCCAAGATCCCGGTGGTCACGATCGACCGCAAGGTCAATGACAACTACTGCGACCAGTACCTGACCTTCCTCGGCTCCGACTTCGAGGAACAGGGCAAGCGCGCCGCCGACGCTCTCGCGAAGGTGACCGATGAGAAGGCCAACGTCGCCGTTCTGCTCGGCCCCTCCGGCAACAACGTCACCGACGGCCGCCAGAAGGGGTTCAAGGACCAGGTCGCTGCGAAGTACCCCGACATCAAGATCGTCGCGGAGCAGACCGCCAACGCCTCACGTGACGAGGGCCAGAAGGTGACGGCTCAGCTGCTGCAGACCAACCCCGAGATCGACGCGGTGTACGCGTTCAACGACGAGGAAGGTCTTGGCGCCATGGCGGCCGTCCAGGAAGCCGGGAAGACGCCGGGCAAGGACGTGAAGATCGTCTCCATCGACGGCACCCGCAACGCGGTCCAGGCGATCGTGGACGGCAACTACAACGCCGTGATCGAGTCCAACCCGCGCTTCGGCGCACTGGTCTTCGACACCTTGCAGAAGTTCTACGACGGTGACGGCATAGCCGAGGACATCATCATCAAGGATGGCGAGTACACCGAGGCCAACGCCAAGGATGATCTGGGTCAGTCCTTCTGATCCTCATGGGCCCGGGCGCCTGGTGCACCCGGGCCCATGAGCACCAATGTCCGACGGCGGGGCGTGGCCAGGATCTGATGCGGAACCTGGCCGCCGGCGGCCTTTGGCCGCAAGCCCCTACGTGGCCGGAACCAAGATCCCAGCGTTCATCGTGACACTGGGCGGACTGCTCTTTGCCCGTGGACTGCTGTTGTTCATCACCGACGAAGGCAGCGTCACCCATCCCGTCACGGCTGAGAGCGGATTCAAGTCCTTGGCCGGAGGCTCATTCCTGGGACTCGGCAACTCCGTATGGATCGTGGTGGCTCTGTTCGTCATCGGTGTGGTCATCTCCCGCCGCACCTCCTACGGCATGACGCTGCTGGCCATCGGTGGGCAGGAAGACGCTGCAAGCCTGATGGGGTTGCCAGTGCGTCGATCCCTGCTCATCGCCTACACCTGCTCCGGAGCCCTGGCCGGCTTCGCTGGAGCCATGACGGCCTCTTACACGGGATCCGGCGTGACCACACTGGGTGTGGGCCTGGAACTGACGGCCATCTCGGCTGTGGTGCTCGGCGGCACCGTGCTCACCGGTGGTGCCGGAACGATCATGGGATCCCTGGTGGGCATCACCCTGCTGCCGGTCGTCGCCAACCTCATCAACCGCCTTGGTCTGACCAACTCCAATTGGCAGTCCGTGGTCAACGGCGTCCTGCTCGCCGTCGTGGCGGTGGCTCAGATCTACCTCTCCAAGGTCCAGGCCGGAAACCAGGGCCAGGGCGCCACGATAGCGGAAGCAGCAACAGGCGAAGCCGATGCCGGGAAGGCGTTGGCCGAGGCCGGGGTTGCATCCGCGAGGGATGATCCGAAGCCCTAATGTGTGCGGTCGTTCGGGTCGGGGCGGCGGGTCGTCCTGTTGCCTAGCCCGAACGACTCCCTAACGGCGAATCACTTTTGCTGGGTGCGGAGTTTCGCGAATCAGTTGTGTTGGGTTGAGCGGGCCGTACTCGGCAGAAATGGTTCGCGAGGTGTGCCACCCGACGTAAGTGGTTCGCGAAGTGTGACGACTCAGCAGAAATGGTTCGGGAACGGCGCCGTTGGGTTTCGCGAATCGATTGTGCTGGGTCGAGTGGGTCCTACTCGGCGGAACTGGTT
>JBQDZM010000033.1:20994-29765 GCA_052108535.1 Galactobacter sp.
CTGCTGGGTTCCAGGTTTCGCGAATCGATTGTGCTGGGTAAAGCGGGCCGTACTCAGCAGAAGTGGTTCGGGAGATGTGCTGACCCGGCGTAAGTGATTCGCGAACCGCTGCCTCCCACCTACCCAACGATCGACACAACCTAAACCTCTACCCTCCAACCATCACATCGTCAGATAACAGTCCCAAGTCGACCACATCCCGAACTAACCGCTCTTCCCCGTAGGACCACCACAGTTGACCCCCAAGGAAGGACATCCCATGAAGGTGCAACGAAGCACCCGGAAAGCATGGCCCATCGTCGCAGCCCTCGCGGTCGCACTCGCCGGGTTACCGGCGACCACAGCTGCAGCTTCGCCACCGGGCGCCAGTCAAGCCTTGACGGTAGGCAACGGCTCGAGCGGGATCGGCGCCGCGCCGTCGGGCATTCTCACCGCGGAACCAGCGGAACCAGCGAAGCCCACACAGCGGACCTCCGGCGCCGGCGGCCCGGGACTGCGAGCCGATTACTTCACTGTGGATCCGGGACGCGATTTCGCCCTGGATACCCTGAAGGTCACCGTGGTGGAACAACAGATCAACTCCACGAACATGCTCCCCACCTACGAACAACGTGTGGGCCGTGGGGAACTGGCGGGTGTGCGTTACAGCGGCAAGATCACGGCACCCGCGGACGGCGATTACACTTTCGTGGCGACCGGGGATAACGGATTCCGGCTCTGGATTGACGGCCAACCCGTCTTGGATTGGTGGAAGGATGAATGGGAGAAGCCTCAGACCTCCCAGCCCGTGACGCTGAGCAAGGGCGAACACGAGTTCAAGTTCGAACAGTTCCAGAACGCCGGCGGGGCCAACAACAAGTTGGAGTGGTCCGGGCCCGGGATCCAACGCCAAGTGGTTCCGGCAAGTGCCTTCGAACTCCCGGATGACTACGAGGGAGTCGGCGCCGCCGCCACCTTGGAGGGCGATGGCAAGAAGATCAACACTGCCTTCAATGGGGGACTGAGTGGGCAGGCGGGGAACAGCAACGTGGGTCTCACCGTGGATGGCGCGGACTACCCCGTCTCCTCCGCCTACGTGAGCGGCAAGAACCTGGTGGTTAAGCCCAAGGAACCCATCTACCAGGGCACCACGGTGCGCGTGACCTACAACGGCAAGGGAACCCTGAAGCTACGCCCGGCCAAGGGAGGCGCGGGGGAGAGTGTGCCGAGCTTCGATTTGCCGGTGGCCAACGGCTCCACTCACCGGATGGCCACCCCGTGGGCGTCCAAGGTGAACAAAAAGAAGCCGCTGCCTGAGTACCCGAGGCCGCAGCTGCAGCGCAAGAACTGGGAGAACCTGAACGGCCAGTGGGGACTCACCACGCTGGCCAAGAATGAAGCAGCCCCGGTCGGCACCGCCGGTGCGGACTATGACGAGCCCATCACGGTTCCTTACCCCATCGAATCCGATCTTTCGGGCGTGGGACGGCACGAGGACCACTTTGCCTACCGTCGCGAGTTCACCGTGCCCAAGTCCTGGAAGATCGGTTCCGGCCAACGGCTCAAGCTGAACTTCGGGGCCGTGGACTACCGCGCCACGGTCTACGTCAACGGCACCAAGGTGGTGGAACACAGCGGCGGGTTCGAGGAATTCGACGCTGACATCACGGACGCGGTCACCGGAGGTAAGAACGAACTCGTGGTGTAGGTGGAGGACACCACCGGCGATCAGCCCCGCGGTAAGCAGGAGGCCAACCCGTCCGGCATCTTCTACACGCCCAACTCCGGCATATGGCAGACCGTGTGGATGGAACCGGTGGCGGAGACCTCGCTGAGTCATCTGGGTTTGGCGACCTCCACCGACTGCAAGCAGCTGCTCGTGACTCCGGAAACCACGAAGGCCGGCGAGCCCAAGGAAGGCGTCGAGGTGAACGTGGTGGTCAAGGACCGCGGCCGCGTGGTGGGCCAAGGCACCGGTACTTCCGGTAAGCAGCTGGCCGTTGACATCAAGAATCCTCGGCTCTGGACGCCTGACGATCCGCACCTCTACGACCTCACCGTGACGACGGGACGAGACACCGTGAGCTCCTACGTGGGGCTGCGCACCATCGAGGTTGGAGCGGCCGGGGCGGACGGGAAGCAGAAGATTCTGCTGAACGGCAAGCCCACGTTCCTGCTCTCCACCCTGGACCAGGGCTACTGGCCGGACGGCGTGTTCACCGCGCCGACGGACAAGGCGTTGGCTTGGGATATCGAGCAGACCAAGGACTTCGGATTCAACACGATCCGCAAGCACATCAAGGTGGAGCCTGCCCGCTGGTACTACCACGCGGACCGTGAAGGCATGTTGGTGTGGCAGGACATGCCCTCCAACAACAACGGCAACAACACCGAGGCCGCCCTCAACGTGTTCAAGGACGAGCTCTCCGCCATGGTTCACCAGCTCTCCTGGTCCACTTCCGTGATCGGTTGGGTTCCCATGAACGAGGGGTGGGGTGAATGGGATCGCACGGCAACGGGCGAGATCGCCGATGACGTCCGCGCGCAGGATCCCACACGGCTGGTGAACGCCCATTCCGGCGTGAACTGCTGCAATTCCAAGGGTGATTCCGGGCGAGGCGACATCATCGACTGGCACATGTACACCGGTCCGGCCCTGCCTGATCCTGACGCCCGCCGAGCCGCGATCGACGGCGAACACGGTGGCTTCTCCCTCTCCGTGGCTGGGCACACGTGGCCCGGCGGGTCCGTGAACCCCTACGGTGAGGTGTCCAGCTCCAAGGAACTGACCGAAGCCTATGTCGCTAACACCGCTGCCTTGGTGCGTCCGGCAGAAGACCAGCTTTCAGGGGCCATCTACACCCAGCTCACCGACGTGGAGGGCGAGGTCAACGGCTTCTGGACCTACGACCGGCAGGTCATCAAGATGGACAAAAAGGCCGTGCGGCAGGCCAACCTCGAGGTGATCAAGGCAGGCACCCTGGCCGGGTCCGACCTCAAACCCGTGGGAGGCAAGACCGGTGTGGCCCATTGGGGCCTGGACGAGGGCAAGGGAAACAAGGCCAAGGACTCCACCCGTTTCCGCAACCAGCTCACGCTTGACGCCGGCGCCGGTTGGGGCGAGGACCACAAGGGCGGCAAGGGGCACTCCTTGAGCCTGGACGGCGGCACGCAGGCCACTGCGAACGTGCCGCAGTTGGACACCCTGAGTGACTACACGGTCTCCGCCTGGGTGAAGCTGGACGAACTGCCCAAGAACGGCGCGTATGCCACCTTCGTCGGGGCCGACGGCAAGGACGGCAACAGCGCCTTCTTCCTGCAGTACGGCAATGAGGCAGACGTCAACGGTTTCGCGTTCTCCTTCGCCGACGGTCCGCGCGCAGTCCTGGAGGCCACCGCGGAACCTGGGCGTTGGTACCACGTGGTGGGTGTGCGAGACGCAGGCAACGATCGGCTGCGACTCTACGTGGACGGCAAACTCGCCGACTCCACGAAAGCACTCAGTGCGGCTCCCGGGACGGGCAAGGTCACGTTGGGTCGTGCCCAGTGGGAGGGTCAGGGCGTGGACCGACTGGTCGGGTCCCTCGACCAGGTGGGAGTGTGGGATAAGGCGTTGAGCGCCAAGGAGGTCGCAGCGCTGGACTGATGCACACGGGAGGGGCCCGGGTCATACGACTCGGGCCCCTTTTCTTATGCCCGACGGCGTGTGGTGCAGCGGCGCTGTACGGCGCCTGGTCAGGCGTCGCGGCGTGCGCCGGCGTCCGCCCTCACGGGGAAGATGGTGGGCCGGGGGAAACCGGCCTGCAGCACGGCGTCGGCTATCGCCGCGGAGGTGGACGCGACGTCGGCCCGGCGCACCAGGGCAATGCAGGCCCCTCCGAACCCGCCGCCGGTGAGGCGGGCGCCGAGCGCGCCCGCGGCCAGGGCCGCCTCGACCGCGGTGTCGATGGCTAGGGTGGAGCACTCGAAATCATCGCGCTGGGACACGTGGGACGCACTGAGCAGCCGGCCCAGTCCCTGCATATCTGCCGCGGCCATCAGGTCCACGGCCTGGCGAACCCGGGCGGTGTCGGTGACCACGTGGCGCGCTCGCCGGTATTCGGTATCGCTGAGCCGGTCCTTGGCCAGGTCAACCTGCTGAGGGGAGAGTTCGCCGAGCTGGGATACACCGAGCTGCTTGGCGGCTTGTTCGCATTCGCGGCGGCGATCCGCGTATCCGGCGGCGTGGGTGTGGCGTTGCAGGGAATCGATGACCAGCAATTGCACCCCGGCGGAGTCGAAACCCAGGGGGACCGGGTGAGGCGCCGGAGCGGCTCGGCCGAATTCCAGGTGGACGGCGTGATCGGGGCGCGCCAGGAGGATTGCGGACTGGTCCAGCAATCCGGTGGGGGAGCCGACCACCTCGTGTTCCACTCGTTGCGTCAGGGGAATCAGGTCTGCCGGGGTGAGGCCGAGGCTGTACGCCTCGTTGAAGGCCACCGCCGTTGCACATTCCAGGGCGTGGGAGCTGGAGACGCCAACGCCAACGGGGATGTCGCTGTCCACCAAGGCGTCGAAGCCGTGGGCGCTCGTGAGTTCGGCGATGCTGCCGAGGATCCGCAGTACGCCCAGCGGGTAGGCGCTCCACCCGCGCAGGACGTCGCCGCTCGGATCCACCACGCGTGGCACGGTGGTCTCGACGACCTCGTCGGTGAACGTGGAGGCGATGCGGACGGTGCTGTCCTCACGCAGCCGTAAGGACAGGGTGGTGCGCCGCTGGATCGCGAACGGCAAGGCGGCGCCGCCGTTGTAGTCGGTGTGTTCCCCCAGCAGGTTCACCCGCCCGGGTGCGGAGTAGATCGCCTGCGGGGCGTGACCGAAGCGCTCCGCGAAGCCTGCGGGGTGCTGCTGGGGAGAGGTCGGCACGGGGAGTCCTTGGGGTGCGGGCGGCTGAGCCGCTGGTGATCGGGTTTGACGTGGTGCGGAAGTCAGCCGAACAGAGGTTCGGTCGGACGCAAACTGTCCGCCTTGGCCAGGGCGTCACGCAAGCGTGCTGCGCCGTCCTCGGGCGAGATGTCGGCAATCCAGGCGCCCATGCCGGATTCGGAACCGGCCAGGTACTTGAGTTTGTCTGCTGCGCGTCGCGGACTGGTGAGTCGCCAGGACATCCGCACGGTGTCGCGTTCCGGACCCATTGGTGCTTGCAGCCACGAGCCGATGTAGGGCAGGGGAACGTCGTAGATCGCATCAAGGGCGCGGGTGAGGCGCAGAGTGATGACCGCCAGCTCGTCGCGCTCGTTTGGTGTGGTGGCATCGAGGTCGGGGATATGCCGGTGCGGCATGAGATGGACCTCGACCGGCCAGCGGGCGGCGTAGGGGACGTAGGCCGTGAAGTGCTCGCCCGCGAGCACCACTCGCGGCCCTTGGCGTTCGGCATCCACCAGGTCAGCGAAGAGGCTGGGCCCGTAGCGATCCACGGATTCGCAGATCCGACGCATGGTGGCCGGGACGTAGGGGTAGGAATAGATCTGCCCGTGGGGGTGGTGCAGCGTCACGCCGATCTCTACCCCGCGGTTCTCGAACGGGAAGACCTGGCGGATGCCGGGGAGGGCAGAGAGTTCTCGGGTGCGGTGCGCCCAGGCCTCCACGATCGTGCGGGCACGGACAGTGGTTTGAGAGGCGAAGGAGCCGGTGGACGATGGGTCGAAGCACACCACCTCGCAGCGGCCTCCGGACAGGGTGGACGTGAAGATGTCGTGGGGATGCGCGCCGGCTGCGACGTCCTCGCACGCGGGGTCCGGAAGGGCGGGGCCAAACGAGGGGGACTTGTTCTCAAAGACGGCGACGTCGTAGTGATCCGGGACCTCGGAGGGGTTCTCGGGGGTCTGGGGTGCCAGTGGGTCCAAGCGGGCTGGGGGGAGGAAGGCACGGTTCTGCCTGGTGGTGGCGACCGAGATCCATTCTCCGGAGAGCTGGTCAAAGCGCAACCGTGCCGTATCCGGGCGCGGGGGCAGCGGACGAGGGTCGACGCTTGGCACCCGTTCGGGGGAGCCGGGATCGTCGAAGTAGATGAGCTCCCGTCCGTCCGCCAGATGGGTTCTGGTGATACGGGTCTCGCGAGCGCGTTGGTCTTGCTCGGGCACGGGGCGCCTCCTGGTGGGGTGGTGCCTGTGAGGCACCTCTCTCTAAAACGAACACTATTGGATGTTCGGAATGTGCACAAGTGTTCGTTTGCTCTCGGTGCGGACCGAGGCTGTGCGACCCCGCCTAGAATGGTGAACCATGAGCTTCACTGCGTCCCTGCCTACCGTCTCCGACGACACGCCCGTTCGCGTTCGTTTCTGCCCCTCACCGACCGGAACCCCCCACGTGGGAATGGTCCGTACGGCCCTGTTCAACTGGGCCTATGCCCGCCACACCGGCGGCAAACTGATCTTCCGGATTGAGGACACGGACGCTGCCAGGGACTCGGAGGAGTCCTTCAACCAGGTAATCGACGCCCTCGAATGGCTCGGCATGGATTGGGACGAAGGCGTCCGCGTGGGCGGCCCTGACGCGCCCTACCGGCAGTCCGAGCGAGGCGACATCTACGCAGACGTCATCTCGAAGCTAGTGGAGGGCGGTTACGTCTACGAGGACTTCTCCACCCCGGCCGAGGTCGAGGCGCGTCACCGTGCCAAGGGCGAGGATCCCAAGCTCGGCTACGACAACTTCGATCGTGACCTGACTCCTGAGCAGAAGGACGCCTTCCGCGCTGAGGGCCGCCAGCCGGTGCTGCGCCTGCGGATGCCGGATGAGGACATCACCTTCACCGACCTGGTCAGGGGAGACATCACCTTCCCCGCCGGCTCTGTCCCGGACTACGTGGTGGTTCGCGCCAACGGCAAGCCGCTCTACACCCTGGTGAACCCGGTCGACGATGCTCTGATGGGCGTCACCCATGTCCTCCGCGGCGAGGACCTACTTTCCTCGACCCCCCGTCAGGTGGCCCTGTACAAGGCACTCATCGAGATCGGTGTCGCCAAGTACCTGCCGCTCTTCGGCCACCTGCCCTACGTGATGGGTGAAGGCAACAAGAAGCTCTCCAAGCGCGATCCCGAATCCAGCCTGTTCAACCTGCGTGACATGGGCTTCATCAAGGAGGGCCTGGACAACTACCTTGGCCTGCTCGGATGGTCGCTGTCTGCCGATGAGGACATTTTCGACCTGAACACCTTCGTGGAGCACTTCGATGTCAAGGACGTGCTGGGTAACCCGGCCAAGTTCGACCTGAAGAAGGCCACCGCCATCAACGGCACCCACATCCGCCAGCTTGAGGCAGCGGACTTCCGTGACCGACTGCTGCCGTACCTGCGCGCGGCCGGTCTGGTGGGGGAGCAGCTGAGTGCTCGCGAGGAGGAGATCCTCACCGCTGCGGCGCCGTTGGTGCAGGAGCGCATGCAGCTCTTGGGTGAGGCTCCCGACCTGTTGGCGTTCCTGTTCACCGCAGATGCCGACCTAGTGGTGGCCGAGGATGCGCTGAAGAAGATGCCGCAGAACCTCGGTGAGGTGATCGACGCGACGATCTCCGCGCTCGAGGGTGTCGAGGACTTCACCGCAGCCACCGTGGAGGAGGCGTTGCGTGCAGCGCTGATCGACGGTCTGGAACTCAAGCCTCGCCTGGCCTTTGGCCCTGTCCGGTCGGCTGTGGCCGGGCGCCGGGTGTCTCCGCCGTTGTTCGAGTCTCTTGAGATCCTCGGCAAGGACTCCACCCTGGCCCGTCTGCGGGCCTTCCGCGCGCAGCATGTCTGAGCAGGTCAGCCAGACACCCGCGACGGCGCCGTCCGGTTCGCACTCCTCGTCACCCGCTGAGGCGGGTCGCGGCGGTGCGCCGGCCGGCGCCGTCGGCGTTTTGTTCGACGTCGATGACACACTCGTGGACCTGCGCACGGCGATGCGTCGGGCCCTGATGGTGGCGGCGGAACCCGACCTGCATGGGTTGGACGACGCTCAGCGTGAGCGCTTCGCGGAAGCGTTCTCCCGAGACGTGGAGGGGTATTACGACAGGTATGTGGCCGGGGAACTGGGGTTCGCTCAGCAGCGACATCTACGCTTGGTGGCGGCGTTGACGCGGTGGGGTCGCAGTACCGTCAGTGACCCTGATGCGTTCTCTGCCGTGTTTGAGGCAGAGGTGGTTGCAGGGTGGCGCGCCTTCGACGACGTGCACCCGGTGCTGGACCAGCTGGATCTCTGGAACATTCCCTACGGCGCGGTGACCAACAACCTGGAGGCATATCAGCGCAACAAGTTGGAGCGTTCCGGGTTGGACAGGGTCTCCGTGGTGATCGGTTCCGATACCGCGGGGGCTCCGAAACCGGATGCGCGTTCTTACCTTGCCGGTGTCTCGGCGTTGGGAACGGCTGCTGGGACCACCTTGATGGTGGGAGACAATCCCGGCCATGATGTTGCCGGCGCCAAGACTGCGGGATTGCCTGCGTTGCTGGTGGATCGCTTTGGTCGTTACCCGGATCAGGAATCGGTGAGCGGTCTCACATCGGTGCTTGACTGGGCTTCGGCGTTCGTGGGCTCCACGAGTAGCGGCTGAGGGTGGGCTCGGATCCGCGGAATCACGCGGATCCGAGTCAGTGAGCCCGACCGAGTGGTCAGGGCCGAACTGGGGGTGGCGCCGGTTTTGCATCTGCCCTCAACCTCGGGTAGACTTATTTCTCGTCCGGTTCGGTTCCGAAAGGAATTCAAACCGAACAAGAAATACATTGGGATATGGTGTAATTGGCAACACAGCGGTTTCTGGTACCGTCGTTCTAGGTTCGAGT